>CAZZVN010000004.1:0-42953 GCA_964657625.1 uncultured Steroidobacteraceae bacterium | reverse complement strand
AGTTCGTTGAAGCGGATGCGCACGCGCTCGCGGCGCGGCGCGTCGTCCAGCCACATCAACAGCTCCGCGCCGATCGTCTCGGGAACGATGTCACCTTGAAAATATTCGCCGACGACACGCCGATCCGCAAGCAGATTTGGTTGCGCGAAGAACTGGGACTTGACCAGTTTCAGACGCCGGAGCAGCCAGGCCGTCAGCGCCCCCAGCCGGTACACGACCACCATCGGCCGTTTGCACAGCGCCGCCTCGAGGCTCGCGGTGCCGGAGGCGACCAGCACGACATCGGCCGCCGTCAGCGCCGTTTGGGCCTGACCGTCGAGCAGCAGCACCGGCACCTGCGGTGCGTGCTGCTGCAGCGCCTGCCCGAACAGCGCCCGGGCCGCCGGCGAGGCCATGGGAGCGATGAAACGCATGCCGGCACGGTGGTCGGCCAGCCAACGCAGCGTCTTCGCGAAATCAACCGCGAGGCGGCTCACCTCGCCACGCCGGCTGCCGGGCAGCAGCGCAATCACCGTCGAGCCGGCATCGAGATTCAAGGAGGCGCGGGCAGCCCCCCGATCCGAGCGCAGAGGGATCGCGTCCGCGAGGGGGTGGCCGACGAACTCGGCGGGCATGCCCTGGTGGTCGTAGAATTTCTTCTCGAAGGGCAGCAGGCAGAGAATCAGATCCACCGATTCGTGGATGCTCTGCACGCGGCGTTGACGCCATGCCCAGACCTGGGGACTGACGTACTGCACGGCGGGAATGCCCGCCGCCCGCAGATCCGCACTCAAGCGCAGATTGAACTCGGGCGCGTCGATGCCGACGAACACGTCGGGCCGTGCCTCCAGCAGCCGCGCGCGGACACGGGCGCGCAATTTGAACAGCCGTGGCAGCTCGCTCAGTATCTCGAACAGCCCCATCACGGCCAGCGCTTCGGACGGCTCCCACGCCTCGCACCCGGCCCGCTGCATCTTCGGGCCTGCGATGCCGAAGAACCGGGCACCCGGCGCGAGACGCCGTAACGCCAGGATCAGATCGGCCCCGAGCGTATCGCCCGAGGCCTCGCCGGCCACCAGACCCACCCGCAGCGGCACCGGAATCATGGGTCCCTACCGGACGATGCTGCGCGAGCTGTGCTTGATGAATTCTATGAAGGGACGGAGTTCCTCCTGACCGGCCGCCGCTTTCTCGAGTTCCTCGAGGGCCGCCTTCAGCTTGAGCTTGGATCGATACAGCACGCGGTAGGCGCGCCGCACATTGCGGATCTGCTCATCGGTGAAGCCGCGCCGTTTCAGACCCACCGAGTTCACGCTGTGCGGCTCGGCCGGCTGGCCCACGGCCATCACGTAGGGCGGCACGTCACGCGTCACGGCGGCATTGTTGGCGATGAAGCAGTAGGCGCCCACCTTGGTGAACTGATGGACGGCGGACAGACCGCCCAGGATCGCGTAATCGCCGATCTCGACGTGGCCGCCGAGCGTCGCCACGTTCGACAGCACGATCTCGTTGCCGAGCTGGCAGTCATGGGCCACGTGCGAGTAGGCCATGAGCAGATTGTCGTTGCCGATGCGGGTGACACCCTTGCCGTGCGCGGTGCCGCGGTTGACGGTGACGCACTCCCGGATGACGTTGCGGTCGCCGATCTCCAGATGCGTGGGTTCGTCGCGGTACTTCTTGTCCTGGGGTGCATCGCCCAGGGAGGCGAACTGATACACCTTGTTGCCGGCGCCGAGGCGCGTATGCCCGTTGATCACCACGTGCGGGCCTATCCGGCAACCCGGTCCGATCGCGACGTCGGCGCCGATGACGGCGAAAGGGCCGATCTCGACATCCGCCGCGATTTGCGCCTGCGGCGATATCACCGCGCGCGGGTCGATCATCCCACGTCTCCCGGCGCGCCCTGCCCGGTCTTGGGCGGTTCCGCCTTGGTCTCGGGCGCCACCATGATCTCCGCGGAGGCCACCTCGAGATTGTCCACTTCGGCGATGCAGTTGAATTTCCAGATGCCCTTGAAGGCCCGCTTGAAGGTGACCTTCAGGCCCAGCTGATCACCGGGCTGCACCGGCTTGCGAAAGCGCGCATGGTCGATGGCGACGAAATAAAACCGCGTCTCCGCATCGGGAATGACGTCCGCCGTAACGAACGCGAGAATGCCTGCGGCCTGGGCCAGCGCCTCGATGATCATGACGCCCGGCATCACCGGTCGGTGCGGAAAGTGGCCGGGGAAGAACGGCTCGTTGAAGGTCACGTTCTTCAGCGCATGAATGTATTTACCCGGCTCGCAGGCGAGCACCCGGTCGACCAGCAAGAACGGATAACGATGCGGCAACTGCCGCATGATCGCCTCGATATCCATCCTCAGGGGTTCCGTCATGGTTTCTCCTTTTCTCCAAATCGTCGTAGATGCGCGACCATCCGCCGCCAGCGAGGCGTGGCCACGGTCGGCATGCCGCTCGAATAACTTCCGGGCGCCCGGATCGATGCGCTCACCAGGCTGCAGCCCGTGATCATCACATCGTCGGCAATGGTCAGGTGTCCGGCAAATCCCACCATGCCGCCGATCATGCAACGCGCGCCGATGGTCGTGCTGCCGGAGATGCCCGTGCAGGCCGCAATGGCCGTGTGGGCGCCTATCACGACGTTGTGACCGACCTGGATCTGATTGTCCAGCTTGGCTCCCCGCTCGATCACCGTATCCTCGATGGCACCGCGATCCACCGTGGTGTTCGCACCGATCTCGACGTCGTCGCCGACGCGCACACCGCCCACCTGCGGCACCTTCAGCCAGCTGCCGCGATCGGGCGCAAAACCGAACCCGTCGGCCCCCAACACCACGCCGGCGTGCAAGATGCACCGCTCGCCGAGCTGTGCTCCTGCGCACAGCGTGACCCGGGCGACCAGGTGCGTATCCGCACCCACGCGCGCGCCGGCGAACAGGATACATCCCGGACCGATCTGTGCGCGCTCGCCGATCGAGACGCCCGTTTCGATCACGCATAGCGCACCCACCGAGGCGGAGCCGGCGATGACCGCGTCCCCGGCAACCACCGCCGTCGGATGGATGCCCGGTACCGTGCTCGATCGGGGATGCAGCAACGCCGCGATGCGCGTGTAGGCCAGATAGGGCTGAGGATCGACGAGCGCTGCCACCGGGCAGTCAGCCGCGTCCTCGGCAGACAGCACGACCGCCGTCGCCCGGGTGGCACCCAGGTGCCGGCGGTAACGCGAATTGGCGAGGAAACTCAGACTTCCCGCTGCGGCATGCCCCAGGGTGGCCACGTTCGCCACCCGCAAATCGGGGTCGCCGCGCAGTTCCAGACCGAACCGCACCGCCAGCTCACCCAGGCTGTAATCCGCTTTTACTTGGGCGCGCCCGCAGGCTTCGGGGCAGCCGCCGCAGGGGTGGCCGGCAGCGTCGCAGGCTTGGTGGCCAGCACCGCCAGCACATTGGCCGTCACGTCGAGCGGACCCTTGGCATAAAACACGCCCTCGCCGAGCACCAGATCGAAGCCCTGCGCCACGGAATACGCCTGAATTTCGGTGACGAGATAGCGCTGCACCTTGCCGATTTCCTCGTTGCGACGCGTCGACGCGTCGTCCTGGAACTCGCCCGCCTTGCGGGAGAACTCGCGCTGTTGATCGCGCAGCGTCTTCTCGGCCTTGGCGCGGTCGGCTTCGGCCATCACGGCGCCTTCCTTCTGCAGCTTCTCGTCACGCGCCTTCAGATCGTTCTGCATGGTGAGCAGTTCACGGCGGCGCGGCGCGAACTCGTTCTCCAGAGACGCCATGGCGGTCTTGGTCTGTGGCGCCTCCTCGAGCAGCTTCTGGAAATTGACGACACCCATTTTTATTTCCGCACTGGCTTGCTGCGCCCCGAGGACGCCGCACAAACACAGGGCCAGAAGCGGAATGCTTCGCTTGAAAATCATAGTGATGCTAAACCCTCGAATGGTTACGCGGTCAAAACGCCTGACCGATGGAAAACTGAAAGCGTTCCGTTTCGTCATTGAATTTCACGTTGTCCCCCGAATAAGCATTCAACGGTATGCCGTACGAGAAACGGAACAGACCGAGCGGCGCAAGCCATTGCACCGCAATTCCGGTCGATCTCTTCAGGTTAGCATAACTGAAGTGGTAATTGACCGGGGTCAGATCGTCCTGGCCCAGGAATTTCACCTTGTCGCCGGTCTGGAATACGTTGCCCATGTCGTAGAACCAGCTCACCCGGGCGGCGCTGCGCCACTTCTCCGGAACCGGGAAGATCATCTCCAGCCGGTTGACCACGCGGAAGTTGCCGCCGTACGGATTACCGGAACCGATGTTGTCCTTGGGACCCAGCCGGCTTTCGCGATACCCGCGCACGCTGTCCGGACCGCCCGCGTAATAGTTGAGGTAGGGCGGCAGCGACGTGGTGCCACCGAGCGGCGCCGCGTAGTCGACCGTCGCGTTGTAAGACAGCAGCCATTTGCGCCAGATGGGCACGTACTGGAGGTACTGAAAATTGGTGGCGTAGTATCGTACCGTGGACAACGGCGTCGCGAATCGCCCGGAGATGGACAGATGCTCGCCGCGATCGGCGAACAAGGCGCGATTACGGGTGTCCAGGTTCCAGCCCGCGGTCAGCTCGTAGGTGTAGAACTCGGTGCCGTACACCGTGTAGGGACTGTCCAGGGAGTTGAGCACACCGTCGCCGTTCGTGTCCGTGAGTTCGCGCTGGAAGGTCGACCCGTTCGCGCGCACCCAGTCCACGGCCTGTTGGGCGCTGTAGCCCTGCGACACCACCAGCGTGTTCTTGTTGGCGGAGACACCGGCCTGCAGGTACTGGAACTCGGTGATGGGGTAGGACCACTGCAACGCACCGGTGATCTGCTTGGTCGAGAAGGCCGACGACGCGGCGACGAACTGCGTGATGTCGCGGTAGGACACCGACGCCGTGCGCGACACGCCGTCGATGGTGGTGTAAGGATCCGTCTGCGAGAACACGTAGCTCTTCGAGTACTTGCCCGCGTTGATTTCGAGCGCGATGCGGTCGCCGGTGCCCATGAAGTTGCTATGCACGAAATTGCCGTTGAGGCTGAAGCGCTGCGACTCCGAGTAGCCGATGCCGCCGCCGAACTGGCCCGGCAGACCTTCCTTGATGTTGTAGTCGACGTCGACCAGATCGGCACTGCCCGCCACTGGCTTGGTCTCGAACTCCACCTTCTCCACGTACGGCAGGCGCTGCAGGCGTTCCTTGGAGCGTTCCACCGCCGAGTTCGACAACCACCCGCCTTCGAGCTGGCGCATCTCGCGGCGCAGGGTCTCGTCGTTGATGGCGGTGGTGTTGTTGAAATTGATGTGCCGGACGTAGACGCGGTTGCCCGGCTCGATGAAGAAGGTGATGGACACCGTCTTCTTGTCGTTGTCCGGGGTGGGCACCGGGTCGATCTTCGCAAACGCGTAGCCGTCCGCACCCAGGCGATAACTCATCAATTCCTGGGAGCTCGTCACCGCTTTGCGCGAAAAGGTGTCCCCGGGGTGGATCAGCAGCAGCGCGCGCAGCTGGTCCTCCGGCACCACCATCGTGCCCGCGAGCTTGATCTCGGAGACCTTGAAGACGTCGCCCTCGTTGACGTTCACGGTGATGTACATGTCGTCTTTTTCAGGGGCGATGGCCACCTGCGTCGACTCGATCTGGAAATTCGCGTAACCGCGGTCCATGTAGTAGGAGCGCAATTTCTCCAGATCGCCGGTGAGCGACTCGCGCGAATACCGATCGTCCTGCTTGTACCAGGAAAGCCAGTTCGGCGTCTTCAATTCCAGTCCGCCGAGCACGTCTTTCTCGTTGAACTTCGTGTTGCCGACCAGATTGATCGACTCGATCTTGGCGCGCTTGCCCTCCTTGATGTCGACGATGATGTCGACCTTGTTGCCGGGCAGGTCGGTGATCTTCGTGTCGACCTTCACCGCGTACTTGCCGCGGCTGAAGTACTGGTCGGTGAGGTATTGCTTGACCTCGTCGAGCACCGAACGGTCGAAGGTCTTGCCGGTGGCGAGACCCACGTTGCGCAGGCTCTTCTGCAGGTCCTCGGTCTTGATGTCCTTGTTGCCCTTCAGCTCGAACTTCGCGATGGAGGGCCGTTCGATCACCACCACCAGCAGGGTGTTGCCGTCGCGGCGCAGCTCCACGTCGCGGAAGAAGCCGGTGGCGTACAGGGCGCGCATCGCCTCGCCGACGCGCTGGCCGTCGAGGTGATCGCCGATGTTGACGGGCAGGTAGTTGAACACCGTGCCCTCCGAGATCCGCTGCAATCCTTCGACGCGGATGTCGCCGACGGTGAAGGTCTCCGACGCGCTTTGCGCGTGTACGGCGACGACCGGCTGGATGGCTAGCGCCACCAGGCCGACAAGCCGCAATTCAAGCCGCACGCGACAACGACCGGATGAACTCTCGGTGAAGGGAGCACGGCGCGAAGCCCCGTTCCCGCGCATCAAACTTGAAATAGATCATGATTTCCCATTAGTTCAAATGTCTGGAGATGTCGTTGTAGAACGCGAGGCTCATCAACACCACCAACAACGCGATACCCACCTGCTGGCCGAAATTCTGCGCCCGCTCCGACAGCGGGCTGCCCTTCACCGCCTCCACCAACTGATAGACGACCTGGCCGCCGTCCAACAGGGGCACCGGCATCAAATTCAACACGCCCAGGCTCACGCTGATGATGGCCAGGAACCCGAGGAAAGCGGTGAGCCCGAGATACGCACTGATTCCGGCAAATTCCGCGATGCTGATCGGTCCGCTGATGTTCTTCGCGGATACCTGGCCCGTGACGATGCGCCAGAGCATCTGCACCGTGAGCGCGGACATCTCCCAGGTCTTCTCGACGCCGCCCACGACTGCTTCGAGCGGACCCGAATGTCGCGTCTCGCGCAGCCCCGGCGGCCAGCTCCTCGGGCCCTCCTGCAGCGTCACGCCGAGCCTGCCGATGGGCCGGCCCTGCTCCAGTACGCTCGGCACCGCCGCTACGATACGCAATCGCGCGCCGGACCGCTCGACTTCGATGGATATTTCGCGGCCGGGCGAGCCGCTCACCATCGACACGAAATCCACCATGTTGGCCACCGGCTGACCGTCCACCGCGAGCACCTTGTCGCCCGCCCGCAGTCCCGCACGGGCGCCGGCGCCCTCGGCCGGCGCAGCCTGGATCGAGGTGACCGCAGTCCACATGGCCAGATCGAAGCCGAGACCGGGTAGCAGTCGACCGGGTTCGGTGAGCGCACGCCGGTCGTTCATCACGCGCAGGGTCAGCTCGCGCTCCGCGCCGTCGCGCTTGATGCGCAGGGGCACGACACCGTCGTCGGAAAACTGGCGGATCAGGTCGATCTGCAGCGCTTCGATGTCGTCGACCGGCCGCTCGCCCACACGCACGATCTCGTCGCCGCGCCTGAGGCCCGCCACCGCGGCCGGACTGTCCAGGCGTACCTGGCCCACGACCGGCCTGATGACGTCCACACCGATCATGGCGAGCACCGCATACAACAGCGCCGCGAAGATCAGATTCATGGCGGGCCCCGCCAGCAGCACGGCGATACGGTGCGTGACCGGCCGGCGCGTGAAGGAGCGGTGCAGCTCCTTCGGATCGACCTCGCCCTCGCGCTCGTCGAGCAGCTTGACGTAGCCTCCGAGCGGAATGGCCGCCACGCAATATTCGGTGCGGTCGTCGTCACGCCCGACACGGGTCAGCAGCGGCTTGCCGAAGCCGATGCTGAAACGCAGCACCTTGAAGCCGAGCTTCTTCGCCACCCAGTAGTGGCCGAACTCGTGCACGGCGACCAGGATGCCGATGGCGGCGAGGAACGCGGCGACGAATATCAACATTTTCATGCCAGAACTCCATGCGCAGGCTCGATCAGCTCGTTGGCCAGGCGCCTCGCCGCAGCATCCGCCTCCAGCACATCGGCCAGAGCCAAGACGGGGGATGCCGCAAGCCGTTGTAGGACTTTGTCAATGACCGTCGTGATGGCGGTAAAGTTCAAGCGCTTTTCGAGAAACGCCTGCACCGCCACCTCATTGGCCGCATTCAGCAGCGCCGGTGCGGTGCCGCCGGCGCGCGCCGCGGCACGCGCGAGTCCGAGGCTGGGAAAGCGGGCGTGATCGGGCGGTTCGAACTCGAGGCGGCCGATCTGATTCAAATCCAGCGGGGCGACCCCCGAGGCGATGCGCTCCGGCCACGCCATCGCCTGCGCGATCGGCGTGCGCATGTCGGGCGCGCCCATCTGCGAGAGCAGCGAGCCATCCGCGTATTCGACGAATGAATGCACGAGGCTCTGCGGGTGCACCACCACGTCGACCTGGGTCTCGGGCAGCCCGAACAACAACGTGGCCTCGATGACTTCCAGACCCTTGTTCATGAGAGTCGCGGAGTCGACGGAGATCTTGCGGCCCATCTTCCACTTCGGATGTGCACACGCTTCGTCCGGCGTGACATTCGCCAGCCGCTCGACCGCGGTGGTGCGAAAAGGCCCGCCGGATGCCGTCAGGATCACACGCGTCACGCCGCGCGCCGCGTCGCCCGGCAGGTAGCCTGCCGGCATGCACTGGAAGATGGCGTTGTGCTCGCTGTCGATGGGAATCAACTCGGCGCCTGCGCTCTGGACCTCCTCCATCAACAGCCGGCCGGCCATCACCAACGCCTCCTTGTTGGCGAGCAGCACGCGCTTCGCCGCCCGCACCGCCGCGAGCGTGGGCAGCAGACCCGCGGCACCGACGATGGCCGCCATCACCATCTGCACGTTGTCCCCGGCCACGGCGGCCGCCAGCGCCGCGGCGCCGCCCTCGACGCGGGTGGACGACCCGCACGCGCGTAGCGCCGCACGGGCCTGCGCGGCGGCCTCGGCATCGACCAGCACCACCAGTTCCGGGGCAAACAGCCGGGCCTGTTCAACCACCGACTCCCAGCTGCCGTAAGCCCCGAGCACGGCGACGCGAAAGCGCTCGGGGTGCAGCGCCACGACGCTGAGCGTGCTGCGGCCTATGCTGCCCGTGCTGCCGAGGATCGCGACGCCCTGCGGCGGTCCGAGCACGGCCGACCGGGGAACCACGACGGCGCTCATTTCATCACTCCGCTGCCGAACAAACCGAGCGCGTACAGGGGGGCGGCTGCGGTGATGCTGTCGAGTCGGTCGAGCAGACCGCCGTGCCCCGGCAACAGCGTGCCGCTGTCCTTGAGGCCCGCCGCCCGTTTGAACATGCTCTCCGTCAGATCGCCGACCACGCTGAATGCGCCGACGAGACAGCCGAAGGCGACGACGGGCACCACCGGCAGACCGAAATGCACGGCGCCGACCCAGGCCACCAGGGCGACGGTCACGAGACCGCCGAGCGCACCCTCCCAGGTCTTGGCCGGGCTGACGCGCGGTGCGAGCTTGTGCCGCCCCCATGCGCGACCGACGAAATACGCCCCCACGTCGGCGGCCACCACCAGCAGGATGAGCCACAGCACCCGCTCTGCGCCGCTCGCCGGACCCTGCGCCGTGACATGCACGCGCGCCAGCGCGACGAAGGCGGGCACCAGCACGGGCACGCCGCACAACAGGACCGGCAGTCGGCCGTGGCGGGTGGGAGCGAACGTCAGCCAGCAGAACGCGGCCATCCACCATGCCGCCGCCGCGCCCAGCATGTACAGCAGGTGACGGGAATCCGCCGTCCACAACCAGCTCGCATAGAGCAGGAGGGCCATGGCGAGGGCGTACACGAAGCGCGCGCCCCGCGCGCCCCAGCCGCCGAAAGCCGCCCATTCCCACGCGGCAGCCGTCAGCAGCGCAGCGAAGGCGAACACCGCGCCGCGCGGCGGCAGCGCGAACAGCCCGAGCAGCAGCAACGCGCTCAATCCCATCGCGGTGACGATGCGGACTCTAAGCATCTGCTTTCGCCGCGACCTGTGCCGAAGTGAGTCCGAACCGACGCTCGCGCCGGCCGAAGAACTCGATGGCGGCCGCGAAGTGCGCGGTGCTGAACTCGGGCCACAGAACGTCGGTGAAATACATTTCGGTGTAGGCAAGATTCCAAAGCAAAAAGTTACTGATGCGCGTCTCACCGCCGGTGCGGATGAGCAGATCGGGATCGGGAACGCCGGCGAGGGCGAGGCGTGCCGCGATGTGCTCCTCGCCGATGTCCGCCGCCGCGAGGACCCCGGCTGCGGCATCCGTCGCCAGCGAACGGCACGCCTGAACCAGGTCCCAGCGTCCGCCATAGGCGAGGGCCACCAACAGCTCGAGACCGGTGTTGCCCCGCGTGAGCGCTTCCGCCTCGCGCATGCGAGCCAGCAGATCACGGCCGAGCATCGCGCGGTCGCCGATGAAGCGCAGACAGACCTGGTTGCGATGCAGATCCTCGACCTCGCGCGCCAGCGCGTCCAGGAACAGATTCATCAGCATGCCGACCTCGTCGGGCGGGCGCCGCCAGTTCTCGCTGCTGAACGCGAACAAGGTGAGTTGATGCACCTGGTGCCGGGTGCACTCCTCGACGACACGGCGGACGATCTTCATGCTGGCCCGATGCCCGGCGGCCCGCGGCAGACCGCGCGCCCGCGCCCATCGACCGTTGCCGTCCATGATGATAGCGACGTGCATCGGTCAGACCTGCATCAGTTCCTTTTCCTTTTCCGCCATCGCATGGTCGATTTCCGCCACGTGCTTGTCGGTCAGCTTCTGCACGTCGTCCTGGGCGCGCCGGTCGTCGTCCTGGGCGATCAGCTTTTCCTTGAGCATTTCCTTCAGTTCGTTCATCACCTCGCGGCGCACGTTGCGCACCGCGACACGGGCGCCCTCGGCCTCGGAACGCACCACCTTGGTGATGTCGCGGCGCCGCTCCTCGGTCAGTGCCGGCATGGCGATCCGGATCAACGTGCCGGCGGAGTTCGGCGTCAAACCGAGATCGGACTTGTAGATGGCCTTCTCGATGATGGGCACCATGGCCTTCTCCCAGGGCGTCACGGTCAGCGTGCGTGCGTCCTCGCTGGCGACGCTCGCCACCTGGTTCAGCGGCATTTCCGAACCGTAGTAGTCCACCTTGATGTGTTCGATCAGGCTGGTGTGCGCACGCCCCGTGCGGAGCTTCTTCAACTGATCCTTGAACGTCGAGACGCATTTCGCCATCCGTACGGTCGCGTCCTTCTTGATGTCGTCGAGCATGCAGTTTTCCTATGGCTCGGCGGAGACCGTCGTACCGACGTCTTCGCCTTGAACGATGCGCAGCAGATCGCCGGTGTTGAACAGGTTGAACACCTGCAGCGGCAGATTGTTTTCCCGGCACATCACGATCGCGGTGGCGTCCATGACGTTCAGGCGGTCGTCGAGAACCTTGTCGTAGGTCAGATGGGCATAGCGCTTGGCATCGGGATTCTTCATCGGGTCTGAGTCGTAGATGCCATTGACCTTGGTGGCCTTGAGCAACACCTCCGCGTTGATCTCGATGGCACGCAGGCTCGCCGCAGTGTCCGTGGTAAAAAACGGATTGCCGGTGCCGGCACCGAAGATGACCACGCGCCCTTTCTCCAGGTGGCGTACCGCACGGCGGCGGATATAGTCCTCGCACACCTCGTTGATGCGCAGCGCCGACATTACGCGGGCATAGACGCCGAGGCTCTCGAGCGCGTCCTGCATCGCGAGCGCGTTGATCACGGTGGCGAGCATGCCCATGTGATCGCCGGTGACCCGGTCCATTCCCGCACGCGCCAGGCCGGCGCCGCGGAAAATATTGCCGCCGCCCAGGACCACGGCCACCTGTACGCCCATCTGGGTGAGTTCCCGGATCTCGCCCGCGATACGCTTCAGGATGTTCGGGTCTATTCCGTAGTCTTCCGTTCCGAGCAGTGCTTCGCCGGACAGTTTGACCAAAATTCTGCGGTATCGCGCCTTGGCGGTGGTGTTCGTCATGGTGTCGTACCCTACTATAAAAGACCCCGCGCGCGCGGGGTCTTTGCGATCCGGGAGATCCTTCGACCTAATGAGGTTTGGGGTCTTTTTCCTGGGCCTTGACCTGTGCCATGACCTCGCCGACGAAGTCGTCCTGTTTCTTCTCGATGCCCGCCCCCACTTCGAAGCGCGTGAACGCCGTCACCCGGGCGCCCGCCTTCTTGACCAGCTTCTCCACCGTCGTGTCCGGGTCCTTGACGAAAGGCTGTCCCATGAGCGTGATCTCGGCCAGATACTTGCGCAGACGCCCCTCCACCATCTTGGCGATGATGTCGGGCGGTTTTTTCTCGCCCTTGGTCTGCTCGGTCAGGATCTCACGCTCCTTGTCGAGCACGGCCGGCGGCACTTCTCCGGCATCGACGTACGCCGGATTGATCGCTGCGACGTGCATCGCCAGTTCCCGCGCCAGGGCTTCGTCGCCACCTTGCAGGGCGACCACGCTGCCGATACGGCTGCCGTGAACATAGGTGCCGAGCGCCGTCGGGGCCTCGATGCGTGCGAACCGACGCACCGCGATGTTCTCGCCGATCTTGGCGATCAGGGCACGACGATGATCCTCGAGGCTGCCGGCGCCATGCGCGGCGGCGAGCAGCGCCTCGACATCGGCCGCACCACTCTGCAGCGCCACTCTGGCCACCTCGCGCGCGAACTCCTGGAATTCATCCCCGCGTGCCACGAAATCGGTCTCGCAGTTCACTTCGACCAGAACGGCATGACGGTCGTTGCGCTCGATCGCCACGGTCCCCTCGGCGGCGACCCGCGTGGCTTTCTTGTCCGCCTTGGCGAGGCCGCTCTTGCGCATGAGTTCCGCGGCGGCGTCGAGATCGCCCTTGGTTTCCACCAAGGCCTTCTTGCACTCCATCATGCCGGCGCCGGTGCGCTCGCGCAGCTGTTTTACTGAATCAGCGGTAATGTTCATGGTGTCGTCTAGCGCCGGGGCGCGCCGCTGCTACGCCCGACCGGCCGGCGGCGCGGAGCGCTCGCGGGCCGCGTCTCGGCCGGCGGTGCGTTGGGGACGTCGACCTCGACCTCGTCCACCTCGGCCTCTTCGGGCGCACCGGGTACGGCAACCGCACCCGGTGCGGCCGCAACCACGGGCTTGCGCCGTGGCGGGGGTCGGCGACCACCGGCGGCACCGCCGGCACCGCCGCGCGCCGGGGGACCGCCCGGGCGTCGTGCCCCGCCGGCGGAACGCTTCTTGGGATTTCCCTCCTCGTCGAGTTCGACGAATTCGTCCTCGCCGACCGGCATCTCCGGCAGCGAAGACTTTCCCTCCAGCACGGAATCGGCGACGCCGCCGGCGTATAGCAGGATTGCCCGCATGGCGTCGTCGTTGCCGGGAATGACGTAATCGATGCCGTCCGGCGAACAGTTGGTGTCGACCACCGCCACCACGGGAATACCGAGTTTCTTCGCCTCGGCGATGGCGATCTCCTCGTGACCCACGTCGATGACGAACAACGCGTCCGGCAGCGCCGTCATATTGCGGATACCGCCGAGGCTGCGCAGCAATTTGTCCATCTCGCGGCGCAGCATTTGTGCCTCTTTTTTGCCGCGCCGGTCCAGCGATCCGCTCTGCGCCATGTCGTCCAATTCGTTCAGCCGCTTGATGGACTGGCGGATGGTCTTGAAGTTGGTGAGCATGCCGCCCAGCCAGCGCTGGTTGACGTAGGGCATGTTGCAACGCCCGGCCTCTTTCTGCACCGCATCGCGGGCGGAACGCTTGGTGCCGACGAACAGCACCTTGCCGCCCTCCGCCGCCACGCTCTTGACGAATGCCGCAGCCGTCGCATAGAGGGGCTGCGTCTTCTCGAGATTGATGATGTGGATCTTGTTTCGTTCGCCGAAGATGAACGGCGCCATCTTCGGGTTCCAGAAGCGCGTTTGGTGTCCGAAATGAACACCGGCTTCCAGCATCTGTCGCATTGACACGCTAGGCATAGAAATCTCCTGTTTGGGTTGAGCCTCCGCGTATCCCAATCGGAAACCCGGCGTTTGAGGCCGGGCACCCGGCCGATTGTGACGACACGCGTGCGGGGTTGTTAAAAATAGCCGCGCTTTATACCATGAACCCCCACCGGAAACAAAGCTCAGAGCCTGCCATGAACGTGACCATCAAATCGCCCGCCGATCAGCAGAAGATGCGCGAGGCCGGGCGGCTGGCCGCCAGCGTCCTCGACATGATCGAGCCCTTTGTGCAGCCCGGCGTCACCACCGACGAACTCGACAAGCGCTGCCACGACTTCATCGTCGGCGAGCTGCAGTCGATCCCCGCGAACTTGAACTATCGTGGTTTCCCGAAGACCATCTGCACGTCGGTGAATCACGTCGTCTGCCACGGCATCCCGGGCGACCGCAAACTGAAGGGCGGCGACATCGTCAACATCGACGTCACCGTCATTCGCGACGGGTTCCACGGCGACACCAGCCGCATGTATTTTGTCGGCGCCCCGCCCGTGATCGCGCGCCGGCTCACGGAAATCTGCCACGAGGCCATGTGGCACGGCATCCGGGTGGTGCGGCCGGGCGCGCGGCTGGGCGACATCGGCGATGCCATCCAGCAATTCGCCGAAAGCAACAACTTCTCCGTGGTTCGTGAGTACTGCGGCCATGGTATCGGGCGTATCTACCACGAGGATCCCCAGGTATTGCATTACGGCAAGCCGGGCACCGGTTTCGAGCTGAGTGCCGGCATGACCTTCACCATAGAACCCATGATCAACGCCGGGCGCCGGGACGTCCGTCTGTTGCCCGACGGCTGGACGGTGGTCACCAAGGACCAGTCCTTGTCGGCGCAGTGGGAGCACACCATCCTGGTCACCGACGTGGGCTACGAGGTGCTGACCCTGGGCGCCGCGTCGCGACAGCCGGCGGCGGTGTCGGCGCAGACGTCCGTCGCGGCGGCTTCTTGAGCGCACGCGGCAAATTTCTCGAGCCGCCGGCCGACTGGGTCTACCTCGCGGCAGCCCCGGCGGAGCTCGCCGAGGGCGGCCACTCGCCGCTGGCGTTCCGTCAGGTGCTCGATCGCGGCACCGAACTGCTGAAGGAGCGCTTCGTCGCCGACGAGGCGATCGAATTGCTGGTGATCGACCGGGCACGGCTGGTCGACATCGCGCTGCGGGCCGCGTGGGTATGCCACGCCGGCCGGTTCGCCGAGGATCTCGCGCTGGTGGCGGTGGGCGGTTATGGACGGGGCGAGCTTCATCCGAGCTCCGACATCGACATCATGGTGCTGCTGCCGAAGAGCGATTCGGCCGACTGGCAGCCCGACATCGAGAAATTCCTGACCTTTCTGTGGGACATCGGGCTCGAGGTGGGCCACAGCGTGCGCTCGATCGACGACTGCCAGCGGGAGAGCCTGGCCGACATCAGCGTGGCGACCACCTTGTTCGAGGCGCGGTTGCTGGCAGGTCCAGAATCGCTGTTCGCCGGCATGCGGCGCGCGCTGGCCCCTGACCGGCTCTGGTCCTCGCAGGATTTCTTCGAGGCCAAGTGCAAGGAGCAGTCCGAGCGCCACCACCGCTACTTCGACACCGCCTACAACCTCGAACCCAACGTCAAATCCAGCCCCGGCGGACTGCGCGACATCCAGACCATCGGTTGGGTGGCCAAGCGGCACTTCGGCACCGACACGCTGGACGAACTGGTGGCGCACGGCTTTCTGACCCGCGAGGAACTGCGCAAGCTCAAGGCCGGCCAGTCTTTCCTATGGAAGGTGCGTTTCGGGCTGCACGTGCTCACCGGGCGGCGCGAGGACCGGCTGCTGTTCGACTACCAGATAAAACTCGCCAAGTTATTCGGCTACGAAGATGCGAGTTTCACGCTCGCCGTCGAGCAGCTGATGCAGAAGTACTACCGCACCGTCATGGACGTGAGCCTGCTCAACGAAATGCTGCTGCAGCTGTTTCGTGAGGCCATCCTCACGCAGAGCGGTCCGCCGCAGGCCATCAATCCGCGTTTTCAGATACGCAACGATTATCTGGAAGTGACGCACCCGGAGGTGTTCGCGCGCTTTCCCTCTGCGCTTCTCGAGCTGTTCGTGCTGCTGCAGCAGCATCCGGACGTGCGTGGCGTGCGCGCGGAGACCATCCGGCTGATCGGCACGCACGTGGGTCTGATCGACGAGGAATTCCGCCAGAACCCGCGCCACCACCGGCTGTTCATCGAAATCCTCAAGGCGCCCGTCGGCGTCACCCACGAACTTCGCCGTATGAATCTGTACGGTGTGCTCGGCCGCTACATACCGGCCTTCGGCCGAGTGGTCGGGCGCATGCAATATGATCTGTTCCACGCGTACACGGTGGACGCGCACACCTTGTTCGTGCTGAGCAACCTGCGCCGTCTCGCCATGCCGAAGTTTAACGACGAATTCCCGGCCTTGAGCCAGATCATGCAGTCGTTGCCGCGCCAGGAGGTGGCCTATCTCGCCGCCCTGTTCCACGACATCGCCAAGGGCCGCGGCGGTGACCATTCGGAACTGGGTGCGGTGGATGCGGAGGCGTTCTGCCTGGAGCAGGGTCTGGGCCGCTACGAGGCTCGGCTGGTGGCCTGGCTGGTGCGCAATCATCTGATCCTCTCCATCACCTCCCAGAAAAAAGACATCAGCGATCCGGACATCATCCAGGAGTTCGCGCAGCGCGTCGGCGACCAGGCCCATCTGGACTACCTGTACGTGCTGACGGTGGCGGACGTGCGCGGTACCAATCCGAAACTCTGGAACGCCTGGAAGGCTCGCCTGTTCGAAGAATTCTACGAGCGCACCAAGCGCGCGCTGCGGCGCGGCCTCGAGACACCGCCGGACCAGGACGAGTTGATCCGCGAGACGCAGGCCTCGGCCCGCGCGAGGATGCCGGGCATCGACGAGCGGCAGATCACGCAGGTCTGGGCGCAGTGGACCGAGGCGTATTTCCTGCGCTACACGCCGGAGGAAATCGCCTGGCACACAGGCCTGCTGGCTGCGCGGGTCGGCGACGACGAGGCGCCGCTGGTGGCCATCCGGCAGCAGACCGACCGCGGCGGCACCGCCGTGCTCACGTACACGCCGCATCGTCTGCACAGCTTCGCGCGCACGACCGCGGTGCTCGATCAGATGGGGCTGAACGTGGTGGACGCGCGGCTCATCACCAGCGCGAACGGCTTCAGCCTGGAAACCTACGTGGTGCTCGAGGACAACGGCGCCGTGATCGCCGACTCCTCCCGGATCCGCGAGATCGAGCGCGGCCTCTGGCGCAACCTGCAGCAGCCGGAGGAGTCACCGCTCGCGGTGACACGCCGGGCGCCGCGTCAGGTGCGCATGTTCAAGACCCCGACCCAGGTGAACTTCAGCATGGACCCGCGCAACAATCGCACCATCATGGAACTGGTCGCCGCCGACCGGCCCGGACTACTGTCCGAAGTCGGCAAGGTGTTCAAGGCGGAACAGCTCGCCATCAACGGCGCCAAGATCATGACCGTGGGCGAGCGGGCCGAGGACGTGTTCTACATCACCGGCGCCGACGGCTGCCCGTTGCCGGATCAGGCCTGCAGCCGGGTACACGAGGCACTGGTCCGCGCACTCGACCGGCGCGACGCCTCGCGGGCTTGACCCCGGCCGACGCGACGCGACGCGACGCGCGACATTGATATGATGCACGCATGACCAACGATTACCTGCAGGGCGTCATAGAGAACGCCTACGAACTGCGCGCGAGCCTCTCACCGCAGAACACCACGGAAGAAGTCCGCAGCGCGATAGACACGGTGATCGACCGGCTGGACGCCGGTACGCTGCGGGTGGCCGAAAAACTCGATGGCGCGTGGCAGGTGCACGGGTGGCTGAAGAAGGCGGTGCTGCTGTCCTTCCGGATCGCGCCGAACGTGCCGCAAACGGCGGGCGACCTGCGTTTCTACGACAAGGTGGAACTCAAGTATTCGGGGTGGGACGCCGGCCGGTTCGCGCAGGCCGGCACGCGCGTCGTGGCGCCCGCCACGGTGCGCCGCGGCGCGTATGTCGGCGCAAACGTGGTGCTGATGCCGAGCTACGTCAACATCGGAGCCTACGTCGATTCCGGAACCATGGTGGACACGTGGGCGACGGTCGGCTCCTGCGCCCAGATCGGCAAGAATGTGCATCTCTCCGGAGGCGTCGGTATCGGCGGCGTGCTCGAGCCCCTGCAGGCGAATCCCACCATCATCGAGGACGGCTGTTTCGTGGGGGCACGCTCGGAAATCGTGGAGGGCGTCATCGTCGAGGCCGGCGCCGTCATTTCGATGGGCGTGTTCATCGGTCAGAGTACGCGGATCTACGACCGCGAGCGCGACGAGGTGTTGTACGGCCGGGTGCCGGCGGGCGCCGTGGTCGTGCCGGGCTCGCTGCCCGCGGCGAACGGCCGGTATGCACTCGGCTGCGCCGTCATCGTCAAGCGCGTCGATGCGCAGACCCGTGCCAAGACGTCGATCAACGAGTTATTGCGCAACACCGACTGAGGGCGCAACACCGACGGGCCAGCGGCACCGACCGGGCCCCGACCTCGTGCCGCTCAGCCGAAGCGTCCCGTGATGTAATCTTCCGTCAACTTCTGCTGCGGGTTGGTGAAGATCAGGTTGGTGGGACCCACCTCGACCAGATCGCCCAGATGAAAATAGGCGGTACGCTGCGACACACGCGCCGCCTGCTGCATGTTGTGGGTGACGATGGCGATGGCGTAGTTGGTCTTCAACTCGTCGATCAGGTCCTCGATCTTCGCACTGGCGATGGGGTCCAGGGCCGAGGTCGGTTCGTCCATCAAGATGACCTCGGGGTTCACCGCGATGGTGCGCGCGATGCACAGCCGCTGCTGCTGGCCGCCGGAGAGGCTGGTGCCCGGCGTCGACAACCGATCCTTGACCTCTTCCCACAGGCCGGCCCGTTGCAGACTGGTGTTGACCAGTTCGTCCAGATCACCGCGATTCTTCGTCAGGCCGTGGATGCGCGGGCCGTAGGCCACGTTGGCGTAGATGGACTGCGGGAACGGCGTTGGTTTCTGGAACACGATGCCGACGCGGGCCCGCAGCTGGGCGACGTCCTGCTTCGCGTCGTAGATGTCCTTGCCTTCGAGGGTGATGGCGCCCTCGACGCGCGCGCCCGAGATCGTGTCGTTCATCCGGTTCAAGCAGCGCAGGAACGTCGATTTGCCGCATCCCGACGGCCCGATGAGCGCGAGCACCTGGTTGCGGCCGATGTCGAGCCCGACGTTGCGCACGGCATGTTTGCTGCCGTAGTAGACGTTCACGTCGCGCGCCGTCATCACGGGGTTGCGAACCGAATCGCGCGCTTGCGACGTCGGTGCCCGGGCCGGCGCCGACGTCGGCGCACCGTTCGCGGCCGCGGTGTCCATCAGCCGAACCGCCCCGTGATGTAGTCGTCCGTTCTGCGCTGCTGGGGGGACGTGAAGATGACGCTCGAGGGCGCGATCTCGACCAGCTCACCCAGGTACATGAAGCCGGTCACGTTCGAGACGCGCGCCGCCTGTTGCAGATTGTGCGTGACGATCACGATGCAGTATTTTTCCCGCAGCACCTGCAGGGTCTCCTCCACACGCAGCGTGGAGATGGGATCGAGCGCCGCCGTGGGCTCATCCAAGAGCAGCACCTCGGGCTGTACGGCGACCGCACGCGCGATGCACAGCCTTTGTTGCTGACCGCCGGAAAGGCTTCGGCCGTCGGCCTGGAGCTTGTCCTTGACCTCGTCCCACAGCGCCGCGTCGCGCAGCGCACTCTCGATGCGAAGGTCCAGGTCGGCGCGTCGCACACCGCCCGCGAGACGCAGCCCGAAGGCGACGTTGTCGTACACCGACATGGGAAAGGGAGTCGGCTTCTGGAACACCATGCCGACCCGGTAACGCAGTTCGGCCACGTCCACCGAGGGCCCCAGGATGTCGCGCCCGCCGATCAGCACTTCACCCTCCGCACGCTGCCGGGGATAGAGCGCGTACATGCGGTTCATTACCCGCAGCAACGTCGACTTTCCGCATCCCGACGGACCGATGAAGGCGGTGATCGAACGGTCGGGCAGCGCCAGATTGACGTTGCGCAACGACTGCACGGCACCGTAGTAGAAATTGAGGGAGCGGACCTCGATTTTCGGCGGGCCGGTGTCGACCGGCTCACGCTCCACCACGGGAAACGGCCCACGGATCTTCAGGTGTTTCGGTGGTTTGGTCGAGGACATCATCGGCCGGATCCCCGTTCCGCCTGCAGCAAAGCGAGCACCACGCGCGCCGAGATGCTCAGCAGCAGGATGGTCACGGTGATGATGAGCGCACCGGCCCAGGCGAGATTCTGCCAGTTCTTGTAGGGGCTCAACGCGAACTGAAAGATGACCACCGGCAGGTTCGCCATCGGTGCGTTCAAGTCGTTGCTCCAGAATTGATTGTTGAGGGCGGTGAACAACAGCGGCGCCGTCTCGCCGCTGATGCGCGCGATCGCGAGCAGCAGACCGGTGACGATGCCGCTGCGCGCCGCCGGATACAATACGCTCAACGTGGTGCGCCAGGGATAGGCGCCGAGCGCCGCGGAGGAATCCTTCATGCCGGTGGGCACGAGGTTCAGCATGTCCTCCGTGGTGCGCAGGGTCACGGGTATGGCGAGGATGGCGAGCGCCAGCGCACCGGCCAGGGCTGAAAAATGGCCCATGCGCATCACGACGATTTCGTAGACGAACAAACCGATGATGATGGAAGGTGCGCTCAACAGCACGTCGTTGATGAAGCGGATGAGCGCGCTCAGTCGCGATCCGCGCCCGTACTCCGCGAGGTAGGTGCCCGCCAGCACGCCGATGGGCGAACCGATCAGGATGCCGAGCAACGTCATGACGGCGCTTCCGTACAGCGCGTTGAGCAGACCGCCCTCGCCGCCCGGAGGCGGCGTCATCTCGGTGAACAAGTGCAGGGACATGCCCTGCACGCCGTGCGATATCAGCGTCCACAAAATGGCCGCGAGACAGGCGAGACCGGTAAGCGTGGCCACCACCGAGAGCCCGAGGAACAGGCCGTTCTGCAGCTTGCGGTAGGTCCGCCGGCGGACGCTCATGCCGACACCCGCCGTTCCAGGCGGCGCAACATAGCCTGCGCCGCCGCGATCACGGTGAAGGTGATCAAAAACAACAACAGCCCGAGCGCCACCAGCGACGACGTATACAGATCGCCGACGGCTTCCGTGAACTCGTTGGCGATGGCTGAGGAGATGGTCGTGCCCGGCGCCAGCAAGGAAGAACTGATCCGGTGTGCATTGCCGATCACGAAGGTCACCGCCATGGTCTCACCGAGCGCCCTGCCCAGGCCGAGCATGACGCCGCCGACCACGCCCACCCGGGAATGCGGCACCACCACGTTCCAGATCACCTCCCACGTCGTCGCGCCGAGGCCGTATCCGGATTCCTTCAACATCGCCGGCACCGTGTCGAACACGTCGCGCATGGTGGCTGCGATGAATGGCAGCACCATGATGGCGAGCACGATGCCGGCCGTCAGAATGCCGATCCCGAACGGCGGACCCTTGAACAGCCCGCTGAGAAAAGGCAGCAGCCGGGCATGGTCGATGAGCCAGGGCTGCACGTAGCGTTGCAGCACGGGAGCAAGCACGAACAAACCCCAGATGCCAAAAATGATGCTGGGCACCGCCGCGAGCAGTTCGACCGCGACACCGATGGGTCGCTTGAGGAGCGGCGGACACAGCTCCGTGAGGAACAAGGCGATGCCGAACCCCGCCGGCACCGCAAGCACCATGGCGATCACGGAGGTGACCAGCGTTCCATAGATGGGCGCCAGAGCGCCGTACTCGTCCGTGACCGGGTTCCAGATCTCCCGGGTCACGAACGCGAATCCGAAGTGGTGCAAGGCGGGCCAGGCGCCTCGCACCAGGGAGAGCGCGACGCCGCCCAGTATCAGCAGCACCAGCAACGCCGCGCCCGCCGTGGCCGAGCGGAAGATCCTTTCGTAGAGCAGCTGCTTGGCGGCGTGTCTCGGATCGATGATCGCCACGGTGAAAGTCTTGCTCCTACTTGCCGGTGTAAATGGCCTTGCCTGCGGCCGTGATGTCGGACGCCCAGGTCTTCTTCACCTGAGCGATCAACGCCGCGGGCAGGGGCACATAGTCCAGTTCGCTCGCCATCGCGGCACCGTCCTGGTAGGCCCACGCGAAGAACTTCAACGCCTCGCCCACCGCGGCCGCATCCGCCGGCTGCTTGTAGACCAGGATGAAGCTCGCACCGGTTATGGGCCAGCTCTGCGCGCCCGCCTGGTCGGTGAGGATCAGATAATACCCCGCGGCGTGCGTCCAGTCCGCATTGCCGGCGGCCGACTGGAAGCTGTCGGCGCTCGGCGCGACGGCCTTGCCCGACTTGTTGACCAGCATGGTCGAGGCCATCTTGTTCTGCTTGGCGTACGCGTACTCGACATAACCGATGGCGCCGTCGGTCTGGGTCGTCATGTTGGCGACGCCCTCGTTGCCCTTGGCACCGATGCCGGTCGGCCACTGTACCGACGAGTTGGCGCCGATGGTGGACTGAAACTTGGGGCTCTCCTTCGACAAGTAATCAGAGAACAGAAAGTTCGTGCCCGAGCCGTCGGATCGATACACCGGTGCGATCGCCGTGGACGGCAGGGTCAGTTTCGGGTTCAGCTTCTTGATGGCGGGATCGTCCCACTTGGCGATGTCCCCCAGATAGATGGCGGCGATGGTCGCTCCGTCCAGCACCAGCTGGCCCGGGCCGACGCCCTTGATGTTGACCACGGGGACGACGCCGCCGATGATCATCGGGAACTGCACCAGCCCGGCCGCGTTCAAATCATCGGGTTTCAAAGGCATGTCGGACGCGCCGAACGTGACCGTCTTGGCCTTGATCTGCTTGATGCCGCCCCCGGAACCGATGGACTGATAGTTGAGACCGACGCCGGTCTGCTTCTTGTAGGCATCGGCCCATTTGGCATAGATGGGATACGGGAACGTGGCCCCCGCGCCCGAGATGTCGGCGGCGATGGCTGCGACCGTGCCGAGGCTTGCACAGGCGGCCATGCCGACGACCGCGATTCGTTTGACCAGATTCATTGTCATGTCTGCTCCGTTGTGTTCGGCCGCCCGACGCGGCCATCCGTAAAAAAGGGTTGCGCCGTGAAGCACAACCCTTTTGGTTTCCAGTCTAAAAAAACGAGAAGTTAGAACGGGTAGTAGCGGAAGCTCACGAACGCCATGTTCTCGTTGGCGATGGGCGCATAACCGCCGGTGCCCGCAAACGCCGTACGCTGTGCATAGGCGAGCTGCACTCCGTACTGGATGCGCCCATAGGCACCCACGTACGGCTTGTGCCAGAAGCCCAGCGTCACTTCTTCGATCTTCCGATTGTTCGCGACACAGGCGCCCGGAGCGGTCTGGCTGCGGCAGCCGGTGTTCACGTACAAGGGGTTGCCGTAGCCGTAGCCCGTGACGGCACCGGTGGCCGACACCGCATCGTAGGCTTCGGCACTGGCCTTCTCCTCGCCCGCGAACAGGTAGAGGTCGAACTTCGGCGTCGCATGCAGCGTGAGACCCGCCAACGCCATGACCTCGCTGATCGGCTTGATCGCGCCCGCCTGGTTGAAGGTCACGTCGGTGAGCTGGCCGCTGCCGTAGCGACCGATACCCTTGCCGGCGAGGCCCGAGACCTGGAAGTCGAGCACCGCAGGTACGACCGGGATCATCAGGCCGGCGCCGACGCCGGTGCCGCTCTTGTCGGCGTTCTTGTAGTTCAGCCGCTCATAGAAGCTGCGGTACAAGCCGTACACCTCGAGGTGCAGGTTGCGCTCGGCAACCATGGGCTCGTATGCCACCTTGGCCACCACATCCGGGATGTGGTTGAGCGACAGGGTGTTGACCGAGTTGAAGCCGCTGAAGCCCGAGCCGCTGGTGACCGCGCCTCCGGGGGAGGCCACAGAGTTCGCGCCCTGCGCGTTGTAGGTCACGACGGTGCCCGCCGGGAGGCCGTTCGCACCGGTGTAGAAGGTCGTCTGCGGATTTTCCGCCGAGACGGCAATCCAGAACGTCTTGTCGAAGTCCTTGGTGAGGCGGATCTGCGGCTGGCGCGCCCAGGTGTAGCCCACCACGTATTGCGAGTCGATGGTCGGCGGCAACACCTCGTTACGCGGCGTGATGCCCTTGCTGTTCAAGGTCACCAGCGACCAGTTCTGACCGGCCATCAAGTGCACTCCGGGGTTGTCCCAGTCGATGGAGCCGTACAGGTTGCGGATGCGCGGGTTGTAGGAGTTCGTCTCGGTGGAATTGGCCGTCTGCGCCGCAGCCTGGAAATCGAACTCGCCGTAGAAACCGAGGTGTGTGTAAGGATCCACATCGCCCTGCACCAAGGCGGAGAGGCGGCTCTGCCGCGCGGTGAAACGCAGCTCGCGGGTGTTGCCGACCGCGTTGTTCGAATAAGGGATGGCAGAGAACGTCGAACCGATGTCGGACGTTTCGTTGTGCGAACGGTAGACGGATTCGAACGCGGCGAAGCCGCCCAGGGTCACGGTGACGCCCTTGTAATAGATCTTGTCGGTCTTCGGCTTGGCCAGATCGACCGCGGTCTTGATCTCGGTCGGAATAGCCTGCGTCGCGGCGGTTGCCGTCGCAGCCTGCACGTTGGCGGCAGCGGCCTGGGCGACGGCCTGATCAGCCGTGGCCTTGGTCTGCTGCTCGGCCGAGCTTTGCGCGTCCAGGCGGCGCTGCAGCGCCTCCACCTGGCCCTGCAACGTCTGCACCTGCTCCTGCATGACTTTCTGCGGGTTCGGTCGCTTGGCTTTCTTGACGCTCTTCGCTTTGTGTGGCTTGGCGGGAGCGGCGGTGGTCGTCGATTGCTGGGCGTCCGCGGCCCCGGCCGCACTCAGCGAGATGAGCGCGCCGAGTCCGGCGCCGATGATCAGGGATCTGGTGGCTTGCATCGGTAGAAATTCCTTTCTTGATTGACATAACTTGGCGCGGGGCAGCCACACGCCTGGGTCGGATGCCGGTTGTTGTATTCCAACCATCCCGGCTACCGACCTTGCTTGGCTCGGCATGTTCGTCGCCTACTGTTACCGTTTTATGACAGGGGCGGCTTTTGTTGCTGTTTTATAAGAGATTCCGCGGCCCGGGCGCGGCCCTGCAGCGCCCGGGCTCGAAACGCCGCGACACCCGGTCGGGCGACCGGGTCGCTAGAAAGCGACCTGCATGCGGGTGAAAAAGGCACTCTCGTCGGCGCGGTCTGCACCGTTCAACGCGCCGCCGTCGAAACGGGTACGCGTGAAGTCCAAATACCCGGAGACGTTCTGCGTCAGGTACCAGTTGAGCCCCACCGTCCAGGCGAGCGCCTTGCTGGCGTTGGCGCTGGGATCGGCGAACCAGCTGTTCGCCCCGCCGCCGGCGACCGTGCTGAAAGTCGCCGCATCCAGCGACAACTCGCTCACCCGGGCGGCGACTTCCAAGGCACCCCAACCCGGCTGTCCGATCACGAACGGCCGCAGGGGCTTGACCGTGCCGAAAGTCGCGGTGTCGCCGGTCACCAGGTACGTGGTCATGAACTGCCAGCTTTCGGGGTGCAGGGTGCCCCGGCGCGAAACGGCGGTCGCGCCCGCGCCGAGGGTACGCGCCACTTCCTGCTTCTCCTTGACGAATTCGCCGAGGGCACCAAAACTTCCGAGGAAGTAGAAGGCCTGGGGAGAGATGCGCAGCCGCTCGCCATCCGCGTAGGTGGCCCCCGCCGCCGGTACGGCGCCAGCGACCGCACGTGCACCGTCATAGGCGAAGAAATTGCGCTGCGTTTCGGTCTTGTACGCGGGCAGCAGCGTATTCGTCGCGCTGCCCACCTGGTTCACATAGCTCACCGCGACGCCGGCACCCACCCCACGAAGCAGGGAATCCGTGCTGCTCCAGGGTTGCCCGAACACCCGCACCACCCAATCCTTGTCGTCGTTGTTGTCCACATCCGGGGTGGTGTTCGCATCGGTGCTGGTGCCGTCCGCAACACCGTTGAACCAGCCTGCCTGGTAGAGCAGCGTGCCGGTCGCGAAGGCATAGGTGCCGGAGACCTGGATTCCCAGGTCACGATTCGGCACGAGATCGCTCGGCAGCCCGAGTTCGATGAAGCGGTTGTTGGTGGACAATTGCAGCCGTTCCAGACCAAACGGCTCCTTGAACTTGCCGGCCGTCAGCACGAACAGGGGGTTGAACCTCGCGGCGACGAACGCATCCTGGATCACCGTCTTACCACCCGCGAAATCCGGATTGAAACGGAAATCGAACAAATTTCCGAAGGTGCCTTCGACGATGGGACGTGCCTTGCGCAGCAGCCAGGTGCTGCGCGAACCGTCGGGGGTCAGGGAGTCGTTGTAGAAACGACCGTCGAAGTCGAACTCACCGTGGAAGCGGATCTGGTCGGCGCCGTCCGGCGACTGAAACGAGAAGCCGCCCGGACCTGCAAAGATCTGCGGCATGGAGACGGTCGCCGCGGTGGCCTGCTGTTCCGTCACCGGGTGGGTGAGGTCCGCCCCGCCCGAGCGCGCGCCGGCCTGTGGCACGATCGGCTGCCGCACGGTCGGCTGCGGTACGGTTGGCTGCCGTTCCGCTGCGACCTGCGTCGCCGCCTGCGCGATCGCGGCCTGCTGCGCGGCGAGCTGTGCGGCCGAGGCCTGTTGCGCGGCCGACGCCTGCTGGGCGGCGGCTTGCAGGGCCGCCGCGGTGGCTGCCTGCTGCGACTCGAGCTTCTGCTCGAGCAGCTCGATACGCTGCTCGAGCTGCTCGACCGTTGGCCGTTTTTTGTGGGGAGACTTGTGGGGGGCCGGCGCCGTGGCGTCGGCAGCGGCATGAGCCGCCGACCCTGCGAGCAGCACCAGCAACGCCAGGGCAAACCACCAATACTCGCGCGCAACGCGCCTTCCCTGCATGTTTATCATTCTTCCTGATCCCGTTGAGCCGCCTGGACAGCGGCAGCGCAGGCTAGCGAGCGATGTCGCGCAGCGGAAGTATCATCCGGCTATCTGCATATGCCGGATCGGCATGAGAGAAAGCGCAGCTGCGCTCCGTGCCAGATCTGCGCGCGTGCCCAAACTTGCGCCGGGTGCCCGAAATGCTCTAGCGTCGGCACGCCGGGCGGTAACCGGCGCTCCGGAGATCAGATGCCATTGCCTGTCTTCACCCCGGGCTCGCGTTTCAAGCTGGGTACGCTGCTGCTCGGCGCAAGCTTTGCAACCCAGGGCCTCGCCCAGGACGCATGCGACGGCTTCAAGTGGAACGTGCGGCCGGAGCGCACCCTGTACGCAGGTCCGGCCACGGCGCTCACCGCCGGATCGCGCCACGCGACGGCGCCCGTGATGCACGCGGGTCACCTCTACCGTCTCGAACTCGAGCGCCAGACCCAGGTCACCTTCGTGGTGGCACCGGGCAAGCAGATGACCCGCGACGATACCTACGGCGGACTGGCCATCCTGCAGGCTCGCTCGCGCGGCAACCACCGGGTCGCAGTGGACGTGCCGCTGTGGATCGATGTGGTCGCAGACGGACAGTTGCTCCCGCCGCTGGACTTTCAGAGCCGGGAGGGCTGCAGCGCACCCCACAAGATCGTGGTGTTCCCCCTGCGCGGACGCCGACTGGTGCTGCAGCTCAGCGGCTCGACGCAGCCCAGCATCGAGGTGACCGTGGTCCCCGAGCGCCCATGAGCGGCGCGGCGGGTCGCACGGCCACGCGCCGCAAGGCGGGTTTGACGTTGCGATTCCGGGTGGATTTCGCGGAGCAATGTTCGGTCGGCCTCGGCAAGGTGGAATTGCTCGAACAGATCGGCCGCAGCGGTTCCCTGTCGCAGGCGGCGCGCGATTTGGGCATGAGTTATCGGCGTGCCTGGCTCCTCCTGGCGGACCTCAACGACAGCTTCGACCGGCCGGTGGCGGCGCTCAGCGTCGGCGGTGCCGGCGGCGGCGGTGCCCGGCTGACGGCGTTCGGGGAGCATCTCGTGGCGGCCTATCGGCGCCTCGAAACGGGCGTGCAGCCGCTGGCGAGGAATTTACTGCGGGAATTCGGCAACCGAGTCAACGCCGCGCGCCGCGCCGCGCCCGTACCGGTCGCCTCGCTGAAAAGGCGGGTAACGTAGGAAAATCCTGACGCCACGGCACTTGCCCACGCGGAACAAAAACGATATTTCCGAGTCCATAATACCAAATCGAAACGCGTCGACGAGCCTCGGCAAAAGCGCCGGCCGGCGGCGAGCACCGAGCCTATTCCATCGGCGCCGATTTGACATGGTGATGTTATGCAAAATCGAATCAAATTACCGGCTCTGCTCCTGAGCGGACTCGCCGCGCTGTCATTGTCCACCGTCACCTTTGCCCAACATGGCGGCGGCGGCGGGCACGCTGGCGGTGGCGGCCATTTCGGTGGTGGCATGCATGGTGGCTTCGGCGGGCACGCGGGGTTCGCCGGTCACGGCTACGGTGGCTATCACGGGGGGTATGGGGGCTACCGCGGCGGGTACGGGTATCGCGGTGGATACGGATACTACGGCGGTGGCTGGGGATGGGGAGGTCTAGGTCTCGGTCTGTTCGTCGCATCGCTGCCTCTGTATTACTCGACCTACTGGTGGGGGGGTGTGCCGTACTACTACGCCGACGACGTGTATTACCGTTTCGACGAAAGCGTAGGCAAATACGAGACGGTGGCCCCTCCCGCCGAAGTGGCTGCGCAGACCGGCTCCGCGACGCCGCCGACCGGAGAACTGATCGCCTATCCCAAGAACGGGCAGTCGAGCGAACAGCAGGCCAAGGACAAGTACGAGTGCCATCACTGGGCGACGACCCAGTCCGGGTTCGATCCCACGCAGGGGTCGGCCGGCGACACGTCGGCCGGCAAACGCAGCGATTACGTCCGCGCGCAGGCGGCCTGCCTGGATGGTCGCGGATACAGCGTCAAGTAACGATCAATGCCCCGCGGCAGCGCGGGGCCTTCTTCCGTATTCGAAATCAGTCCCCGAGCAAGAGTTCGAGCGTCCTCAAGTAGATGCAGTGTAGAGCGTCGATGTCGGCGACTCTGACGCATTCGTTGACTTTGTGGATGGTTGCGTTGATCACGCCGAGTTCTATCACCTGAGCGCCCATGGGCGCGATGAAGCGTCCGTCCGAGGTACCGCCGCCCGTCGACAGCTTCGGCGTATGGTTCAACTGCTCTTCCACGGCGCGGCTTGCCGCATCGGACAAGGCGCCGGGTACCGTCAGAAACGGATAGCCCGATACGAACCACTCCAGCGAGTAATTCACCCGGTGACGCTGGAAAATGCCCTCTACCGTCGTCTTCAGGGACTCGATGGTCTGCTCGGTGGAAAAACGCAGGTTGAAACGCGCCTTCAATTCCCCCGGGATCACGTTCGGTGCACCGGTGCCCGCCGAAATATTCGATACCTGAAAAGTGGTGGGCTGAAAGTGCTCGTTGCCCTGATCCCAGGTGCGCGAGGTGAGCTCGGCCAGCGCCGGAGCGAGCGCATGCACGGGATTGTCGGCAAATTGCGGATACGCGATGTGGCCCTGAATGCCATGGACGGTGAGCCGCCCGCTCAGGCTGCCGCGCCGCCCGATCTTGATGGTATCGCCCAACGAATTCTCGCTCGAAGGCTCTCCCACCAGACACCAGTCGATGGTCTGCCCACGTTCGCGAAGTACTTCCACCACCCGCCGCGTGCCGTCGACCGAGGGACCCTCCTCGTCGCTGGTGATCAGAAAGGCGATCGTGCCGCGATGATCCGGTTGATCGGCGACGAAGGCTTCGCAGGCAGTCAGCATGGCGGCGAGGCCGCTCTTCATGTCCGCGGCCCCCCGACCGTACAGCGTGCCCTCCCTGATCACGGGGACGAAGGGATCCGAACTCCATTCCTCGACGGGGCCCGAGGGCACCACGTCCGTATGTCCGGCAAAACAGAATACCGGCCCGCCCCGGCCGCGCACCGCCCAGAAATTGTCCACGGGACCGAAACGCAGGCTCTCCACCTCGAAACCGAGCGCCTCGAGCCGCTCGATCATCAGCGCCTGACAGCCGCCGTCGACGGGGCTGACCGAGGCTCGCGCCATCAACTCCTGCGTCAGTGCGACGGTGGGCGACGTCAAAACCGCAGCACCGGCGGCCGTCGCCGTAGGTTGGCCCAAAGGCCGTACCCCCACAACCCGAGCGCGGCGATCAGCACCCAGGCGGGCATCGCCAGACCGAAGAACCGCCATTCGACCTTCGCGCATTCGCCGGAGCCGGTGAGGACTTTGACCAGCACGTCGGTGAGCGGAAACACCTTCAACATGAAGTCGAGAGAGGCGCCGCAGGCGGCGATGGTGCCGGGGGGAAGACTCTGGATGTACAGATGACGCAGCGCGACGCCAATGGTCGCCAGCGCACACACGCTGATCACCGCCGCATAGATGCGCCGTCCCCAGCCCGCGGGATCCTGCGCGGCGGCGAGCAGGAACGCGATCCCCGTCGCGAACACCCCGACGCGCTGAAAGATGCACAAAGGACAGGGTTCGAGATGCAGGACGATCTGCGCGTAGTAGGCGTATCCCAGCAGCGCCGCACAGGCCATAAACCCCAGCAGATTAGCCGCACGCGCCGTCATCAGCGGCGTGCGAGAGACTGCGCCGCGTCGATCTGCCGGGCGACGTCCTCGAGCGAGGTGTGCCGGATGTCCTTGCCGTGAACCATGTAAATCACGTACTCGCAGATGTTCTTGGCATGATCGCCGATCCGCTCGAGGGAACGCACGATCCACATGATTTCGAGCGCCCGTCGGATGGTGCGCGGATCCTCCATCATGAAGGTGATGCACTGACGGTGGATGGCCTCGTATTCCTCGTCCACCATCTTGTCCTCCCGCGCGGTCTTCAAGGCCGCCTGCGAGTCCATGCGCGCAAACGCATCGAGCGCATCGTGCACCATCTGCGCCACCTGCCGGCCGAGATGCTTTACTTCGCGGTACTTGTCCGCCGGCCGTTCCATGGTGGCCAGGCGCGAGGCGATGTAGCCGATCTTCTCGCCCTCGTCACCGATCCGCTCGAGATCGGTGATGGTCTTGATGATGGCGACGATGACGCGCAGATCACCCGCCGCCGGAGCGCGCAGCGCCAGGATGCGGCTGCATTCCTCGTCGATCGACACTTCCATGCCGTTGACCTTGTAATCATCCGTCGCCACCGACTCGCCGAGCCGGCTGTCACCCTCCACCAACGCGGTGATGGCCTTGTGCAGCTGCTGTTCGACGAACCCCCCCATCTGCAGCACTTGATTGCGCACCTTCTCGAGGTCCTCGTTGAAGCGGCGCGAGATGTGGTGGGTGAGATCGGCGGTTTCCATGAGGTTCACCTTGGGTTCGGAAGATCATAGGGCAATATAGCGGCTACCGGCATCACCCCATGCGTCCGTTGCGGCGCCCGCGGCGTGATCATTTACATCCGATGCCGATGCACGTCAACAGTGTGCGCGATATTTGTGACGTCAAGCGATCGCCGCCGCGTGCAATGCGCCCTGCCAGATCCTGACGGGTGGAAAATGACAGGTGAACGTGCTGCCCCTGCCTTCGGTGCTCTGCACCTCGAGCCGCCCGCCATGGCGCTGCAATGCATGCTTCACGATGGCGAGACCGAGTCCCGAACCGCCCTGCTCGCGGGAGCGCCCCGCGTCCACGCGGTAAAACCGCTCCGTCAGCCGCGGAATGTGCTCGGCAGGAATGCCGATGCCGCTGTCGATCACGGAGAAGTACGCGCCGTCCTCGTCGGTCCACCAACGCATGCGCACGGTGCCCTCCGACAACGTGTACTTCAGGCCGTTCACGAGCAGGTTGGTGAACGCGGACTCGATTTCGTGCTCGCCGCCGAACAACCCGTCCGACGACTCGACGTCGAGCGACACGCGCCGCGGCCAGTCGGTGTTCGCCAGGGCGTCGCGCTGCAGCCTCTCGAGCATGCTGGGTACGTCGATGGCGTCGCGCGGAGCCTCGCCGTCGGTGGACTCGAGGCGCGACAACTCCAGCAGATCGGCGATGATCGCATTCATGCGGTGAGCCTGCGCGCGCATGTCGCGGATGGGACCGGCCCACACCGGGTCGATGCTCGAATCGTCCGCCAGGGTGTCCAGATAACCGGAAATTACGGTGAGCGGCGTGCGCAGCTCATGCGATGCGTTCGCCACGAAGTCCTTGCGGGTGGCCTCCAACCGCGCCTGCCGGGTGACGTCGCGCACCAACAGCAGGGACTGTCCCTCGCCATACGGGACCACCTGCAGCGCCAAATACGAGTCGATCTGGACGGGGGGCCTGATCACGAGCGGCATCGCGAAGTCATCGCCGTGCAGATAGTGCACGAACTCCGGCGCGCGGATGAGATTGTCGACGCGCAAGCCGAGATCCACGGGGCGTTTGAGCCCGAGCAGCCGTGCCGCCTGACGATTGAACCAGACGATCTCCCGCTGGCTGCTGAGGATGATCACGCCGTCCGGCAGGGCGGCGGTCGAGCGGCGCAGCTCCCGGTACAACTGCACCAGACGTTCCTTGTGATACTGCTTGCGCCGGTGCAAACGCACCACCTGCCCGATCACGTCGCCCCAGATACCGCCGAGATCCGGGGGAGCCAGCTGCGAGCGCAGGCGCAGCCAGCGGTCCAGCCGATACAGGTTGACGAGCTGCCAGCCCAGGTACAGACACGCAGACCCGAGCACCCACAACCAGACGGGTCCCATCAACAGACCGGCGCACAGTCCCGCGAGCAGGATGCCTGCAAGCCTGGCGAGCGCGAAGGTCCACATCGATGCCATGGGCTGGAAGTGTAATCGCCTCAGCAGTCGCGGGTGGAGAACCTGTAGCCGGCACCGCGCACGGTCTGCACCAGCCGTTCCAGCACGAAGGGTTCCAGAGCCTTGCGCAGGCGCCGGATGTGCACGTCGACGGTTCGTTCCTCCACGTAAGTATTGCCTCCCCAGACGCGGTCGAGGAGCTGGCCGCGGGTGAATACGCGCTCCGGGTGGGTCATGAAGAAATGCAGCAGTCTATATTCCGTGGGTCCGAGCGCGATCTCGCGCTCGCCGGAGCTCACGCGGTGGCTGGAATCGTCGAGCTTGAGCCCCTCCACTTCCACGACGTCGTCGGCACCCGCAGGTGCGGCCCGTCGCAATACGGCCTGGATGCGCGCCAGCAATTCACGGGGGGAGAACGGTTTGGTGATGTAGTCGTCGGCGCCGCCTTCGAGACCCCCCACCTTGTCCTGCTCCTCGGCCCGGGCGGTGAGCATGATCACTGGAATCTCCTCCGTGTCCTTGGCGCGCTTCAAGGAGCGCGTCAGTTCCAGGCCGCTCATGTCCGGCAGCATCCAGTCCACCAACATGAGGTCGGGGCGTACGTCGACGATGCGCGCCCGGGCCTCCCGGCAGTCCTCCGCTTCGCGAACCTCGTAGCCGGCGCGACGCAATCCGAACGCGACCATGTCACGGATCACTTTTTCGTCCTCGACGATGAGAATGCGCTTTGCCGTCATCACAGACCTTTGATTCTTTTGTGGCACCATTACAGACGGGGATTGTGACAGTTCGATGACTAGGCGGAAGATCCGGGATTAGACAGGGCTTTCTCCGCCGTGGCGGCAGCCCGCTCCTGTTCCGTGAGCGCCACCTTGTCGCGCAGGTACAACGGCTGCAGTTGCGCCGGATCGACGCCCCCGCCCGCCCGCAGCCGGACGGCGCCCAGCCGCGCCATGTCGCGGGCGTCTGGCAAGGCGGCCTGGTCGGGCGCGCTCAGCACCAGGCCCGGCAGGCTGCAAAGCGCCGGGTAGGCCGCAAATCCGCGACCGATACCCTGGAAGGCGCCCGCGAACGGCGGCCGCACGGCCGCCGCAGAGCTCACCTGCGGCGCAGCGAACGCGCTCAACAGGCGCTGCGCGTGCGCCGCGAAACACCCCCAGTAGATCTCCCCCATGCGCGCATCCAGACAGGCCAGCACCTGCGTAGTCCCCGCACGCAGGGCCTGCAGGGCCAGGGCCTCGAGGGTGTTCACCGGCACCACCGGCAGTCCGGCGCCAAACGCGAGGCCCTGCGCCACGGCCACGCTGATCCGCACGCCCGTGAAGGCACCCGGCCCGACGCTGGCAGCGATGCCATCCAGAGAACCAAGCGTGATGCCACAGTGCGCGAGCAACGCATCGACCATGCCGAGCACCTGTTCCGCATGCCCGCGGCCGACCTCCCGGGCGGTCCCGTGCAGTTCGCCGTCCAGGGACACCGCCACCGAACATGCTTCGGTGGCCGTATCGATGGCCAGCACCCGCATCAGGCGATCGCCCTGACGAGCCGCTCGCGCAAAAATCGTGCTCCTGCGCCCGCCTCCGTAATCACCGCGCAGGGCGGCAGAGCATCGAGAAACACCCGGCCGTAGGCCTTGGTCCTGATGCGCGGGTCACCGATCACGATCACCCCGTAATCGTCGACATCCCGGATCAGCCGCCCCGCCCCTTGTTTCAAAGCGAGCACCGCCTGCGGCAGTTGGTACTCGAAGAACGGATTGCCGCCGCGTCGGCGGATGCCTTCCAGTCGCGCTTTGAGGAGCGGGTCGTCCGGGGCTGCGAACGGCAGTTTGTCGATGGCGACGATGGACAACGCCTCGCCTTTGACGTCGACCCCCTCCCAGAAGCTTCCCGTCGCCAGCAGGACCGCATTGCCGAGCGCGCGAAAACGGGCGAGCAGCGTCTCGCGCGGCGCCTGTCCCTGCACCAGCACCGGAAACGGTGGCTCGGGAAAGTGCGCCTTCAGCGCGGCGACTCCCTCCGCCAGCCCGCGATAACTGGTATAGAGCAGAAAGGCCCGGCCACCGCAGGCCTCCAGCAACGGCGCACAGGCCGCGATGAATTTCGCCGGGAAACTCGAATGCTGCGGTTCGGGCATGCCAGCCGGCAGATAAAGACGTGCCTGGGACGCGTAGTCGAAGGGGCTGCCGATGTGCAGGGTGCGTGCGTCGGGCAGACCGATGCGCTGCGCGAAATGAGAAAAGTCCGCGCCGATGGCGAGCGTCGCGGAGGTGAACACCCACGCGCACGGTCGGGCCTCGACGTACTCGCGCAGACGGTCCGCGATCTCGAACGGGGTGTAATGGAGCGACAGGCCGTTCGCCGCCGCCTCGACCCAGCGCAAGCCGGTGTCGTCCGCCATGCCGCGCAGCTCACCGAGACCGGAACCCAGCTTCACGGCGCGCCGCGCGCAGTTGGCGGTACCGGCCCCCGCCCCCAGATTCTCGAGCTGTTTGGCGATCTCGGCAAGCGTTGCCTCGATTTCCGACAAATCATCGAAAAACCCGTCCGACAGGCTCTCCCATGGATAGCGGCCGGCGCCGCCGAGATTCGAGCGCAACTCGTCGAGGGCGGCCTCGACCGCACCCACCGCCGCCACGAGTTCGGGCGCGCGCACGCCGGCGGCGGCGAGTTCCACCATCGTGTCGCGCAGCAGGATCTGCAGTGCCCGCACGCTCCAGGTCTGGCCGAAGAACTGGGCGGCGATGTCCGGCACCTGATGGGCCTCGTCCAGTATCACGGCTTCCGCCCCCGGCAACAGATCGCCGAATCCTTCGTCTTTCAGGGCGAGGTCGGCGAGCAGCAGATGATGGTTGACCACCACCAATTGCGCCGCCGCCGCCTCGCGACGCGCCGCGACGACATGGCAGCGCAAGAACTGCGGGCATTCCTGACCCAGGCAGTTCTCGCGCGTCGAGGTCACCAGCGGCCATACCGGCGATTGTTCCGGCAGATCCGCGAGTTCCGCCAGGTCGCCCGACCGCGTGGTCGCCGCCCATTGCGAAATACGTCCCAGCAGGCGCGCCATGCCGCGTTCCCCGCCCAGCAAGGATCCTTGTTGGGTCGCGAGCTCCAGCCGGTGCCGGCACAGATAATTGGTGCGCCCTTTGAGCAAGGCCACCTTTACCGGCAGGCCGAGTGCGCCCGCCAGCATGGGCAGATCCCGGCGGAACAACTGATCTTGCAAAGTACGCGTGCCCGTGGAAATGATGACGTTGCGACCGCAGAGCAAGGCGGGTACGAGATACGCGAAGGTCTTGCCGGTTCCGGTGCCTGCCTCGACGATCAGCGGCTCTGCTCGGTCGAGCGCGCGTTCCACCGCGCCCGCCATCGACGCCTGCTCGGGCCGGTACGCGTACCCTGGCAGCACGCGAGCCAGCAGACCGGCCTGACCGAAAACTTCTTTGATATCCGTCACGCGTTCATCGCCGCCCTTAAGTTGGCCCTCATTTCACCACGGCGCGGAACCGGGCGTACGCCACCGAGTCGGGCTGCAGTGCCCGTTTCAGCTGCCAGCGGATATGGGTGTAGTCGGCCGCGTGCGCCGCATGCGGCACGCCGTCGCTGCCGAGTACCACGAGCCGTTCGGGCCGGTCGAAATGCGCGCCGCCGTCCACGGAGTAGCTGACGTCGGCGCCCGGACCCGCCGCGGAGCGGGCAACGTACTGCATGTGCTCCGGCACGGCCTTGATGACGACGGCGGCGACGATGGCTTTGGACCCGAGGTTTCTCACCTCCAGGGTATAGATCAGTTGATCGCCCGGAACGACCCGGTCCGCCGGCGCAAGTTTGACGACGGTGCGGCCCGCTTCGAGGGTGCGGGTCTCGACTTCGGCGAGCGTGCGCACGTCGATCGGCGTCAAGGTGGCTTGACCACTCGAGAGCTGCGTGGTGCAAATGAGACATAAGAGTGCCGCCGCCGGACGTGATCCAGGCTTGAGAACATATTGCAAGATTAACGGATTTTCGATGTTAATCATATAGTTACTCGATCATGATGCATCGCGGCCACGCCGCACGCCACGAATGGCGCCCGCGATGTTGTCCTTTGCCCGGGTCGATTGGCGGGCGCGTCACCCATCTGGCATCCTCCTCAGTCTAGTACAGTCACTGTCCCGAGGAACTTCATGGCCACAGCTCCGCAACTCGTTACTTCTCTCGCGTCTCTGAATCGTGATGTCTCGGCATGGGTCGACGAGGTTGCACGTCTGACGCAGCCGGATCACATCGTCTGGTGTGACGGCAGCGAGTCCGAATTCCAGACCTTGGAGCGAGCTTTGGTCGACGAGAAGGCGCTGCTGCCCCTCAATCAAGCGAGTTTTCCCGGATGTTACCTGTACCGTTCCGACCCTTCCGACGTCGCGCGCGTGGAGCATCTGACTTTCGTCTGCACCCGGGAACGGGAGGATGCCGGTCCGAACAACCATTGGATGGCGCCGGCCGATGCGCATCAAAAAATGGATGCACTGTTCACCGGCTGCATGCGGGGCCGCACCTTGTACGTGGTTCCCTACTGCATGGGCCCCATCGACTCCCCCTTCTCCCGCTGCGGCGTCGAGATCACCGACAGCGCGTACGTGGTTCTGAACATGAAGCTGATGACCCGCATGGGCCGCGCCGCGCTCGAGCGCATCTCCGCCGACGGAATGTTCGTGAAGGGCCTGCATTCGACGGGCGACTTGAATCCCGAGCGCCGCTTCATCATGCACTTCCCCGAGGAGCTGTCGATCAAGAGCTTCGGTTCCGGCTACGGCGGCAACGCACTGCTCGGCAAGAAATGTCACGCGCTGCGCATCGCCAGCTACCAGGCCCGCACCGAAGGCTGGCTGGCCGAGCACATGTTGATCGTCGGCATCGAGAATCCGCAGGGCGAGATCCACTACCTGGCCTGCGCGTTTCCCTCGGCCTGCGGCAAGACGAATCTGGCGATGTTGATCCCGCCCGCGAGCTACAAGGGTTGGAAGGTCTGGACGGTCGGCGACGACATCGCGTGGCTTCATCCGGGCAAGGACGGCCGGCTGTATGCCATCAATCCGGAGTCGGGATATTTCGGCGTGGTGCCGGGCACCAACCCGAAGACCAACCGCAATGCGTACGACACCATCCGGCGCGACACCATCTTCACGAACGTCGCGGTCACCGCCGACAATCAGCCCTGGTGGGAGGGCCTTTCCGAAGGCAAGCCGGTCACCGACTGGCAGGGTCGTCCCTACGATCCGGCCAACGGCCCGGCGGCGCAGCCGAACTCACGTTTCACGGTCGCGGCGAAACAGAATCCGAGCTACTCCAAGCTTGCGGACGCCCCGGGCGGCGTGCCGATTTCGGCCATCGTGTTCGGCGGGCGCCGGCGCACGCTCGCCCCGTTGGTCTACCAGGCTCGCAACTGGCTGCACGGCGTGTTGGTGGGCGCCGGGGTCGCATCCGAAACGACGGCTGCGGCGACCAGCGCCGTGGGCGTGCTGCGCCGTGACCCCATGGCCATGAAGCCTTTTGCCGGCTACAACTTCGCCGATTATTGGGCGCACTGGATCAACGTGGGCGCGAAGCTCAAGTCGCCGCCGCAGATTTTCCACGTCAACTGGTTCCGGCAGGACGCTTCGGGCAAGTTCCTGTGGCCGGGTTTCGGCGACAACATGCGCGTGTTGCGCTGGGTCATCGACCGCTGCAAGGGCACGGCCAAGGCGCGCGAGACGGCCATCGGACATCTGCCCGACGCAGCGGACCTCGACACCCACGGTCTGGAACTGGCGCCGGGCGTGCTCGACGAGTTGCTCGACGTGAGCCCGTCGCTGTGGAAAACGGAACTGGAGGGGCTCGGCGTCTATCTGGGTGAGTTCGGCGCACGCGTGCCCGCGGCGCTCAAGACAGAGCTGGCCCAGGCCATCGAGCGCGTCACGCCCAAGGCCTGATGCGGATCCCGGCTACTCCTCGCAGGTATAGCGAATGACCTGCGAGGAGCTGCTGTCGGGCGCCTTGCCGAGGCCGATCAGGCCGTCACCGCGCAACGGCATGGAATCACGGCGCACGAATGCTTCCTCCCCCTCCTTGCCGATGACGAAGGTGCCGTTGGTGCTTTGATCGACGAGCATGAACTTGTTGCGGTTGAACTCTACGCGCGCATGCAGCCGAGAGATCAGGTTGCCCTTCACGACCAGATCGTTGTCCTCGGCACGGCCCAGGGTGATGCTGGCACGACCATCCTGCACCACCACTTCCTGCCCCTGATACCGCAGCCGCAGCCGCGACCCCTTGTTGCTGGGCTCGCGTGACGTGATGGCGATGGCCGGCACCATGCTGGTGACGTCGTCGGTCTGCCACAACACCTCGAAGAGCGCGACCTCGCTGCTGCGGCCCTTCAACGTAGCGATGTCGATCTGGCGCACCGACGCCCGCCACTCGCCGGACAGCCGCTCGACCATCGTCGCCGTGGTCATGATCTGACCCGCCTTGGCCTGGCTGGTCATGCGGTTCGCGGTATGCACCGCCGAGCCGAAGATATCCTTGTTCTCCTGCACCACGGGTCCGAAATTGCACCCGATGCGGATGGCCACGCTCTGTGAATCGACCTTGAGCTGGGGATGGGTGACGATCTGCTTTTGCATCTGCGCAGCGGCATTGAGCGCATCGTCGGCGGTCGGAAAGGTTGCCATCACCTCATCGCCCATGGTTTTGATCACCGTGCCATGGTTCTGGTCCGTCGCCGCACGCATCACGTCGATGCAGATCCCGACCATGTCGCGCGCGCGCGCATCGCCCAGCAGCTCATAGAGCTTGGTGCTGCCGACGACGTCGGCGAATACGATGGCGAGTTCTATCTCTTTTCCCATGAGCCGGCCAAATTATACTTAATGCGGCACCTCACGCTTCAGCCGTTTATGCCGCCAAACCCTGATTCAACAACGGCAACGCCGAATACAACGTTTCAGGCGCCGCGCCGGGTTGCGAGGCCACTTCGGAGAGGAACCGGCGCCACGCCCGGGCCCCGTCACGACCCGCCATCAAACCATGCATGTGCCGCGTCACCGAATGCAGGCGCACCCCGTGTCGCGCCTGGGCCCGTGCGTACGACACCACCCGTTCGATGATGTCGCCCGGCTGCGGCACCCGCCACTGCGGGTCGATCGCCGCACTCTCGAGTTCGGCGAGCACGACGGGCCGATGATAGGCCGCGCGACCCAGCATCGCACCGTCGAGGCCCCGCGCCAGGTGCCCCAGGACATCGTCCACGCCGGCCAGCCCCCCGTTGATGACCACCGGCAGGTTGGGGCGCTCGCTCTTCAGGCGATGGACGTGGCCGTAGTTCAACGGCGGAATCTCACGGTTCTCCTTGGGCGACAGGCCGCCCAGGATTGCCGCCCGTGCATGCACGATGAGTGCATCGACCCCGGCCGCCACCACGCGTTCCGCGAATTCGGCGAAAAATCCATAGTCGTCCCGATCGTCGATTCCGATCCGGCACTTGACCGTCACCGGCACCGCCACCGCGTCGCGCATGCGCGCCACACACTCGGCCACCAGCGGCGCATTCAACATGAGGCAAGCGCCGAAGGCCCCGCTGCGCACCCGGTCGCTCGGACAGCCCACGTTCAGATTGATCTCCGCATAACCGGCGGCCGCGCCGATGCGCGCCGCCGCCGCGAGTTCCAACGGATCGCAGCCGCCGAGCTGCAGCGCCACCGGGTGCTCGGCAGGATCGTGCTCGAGCAGGCGCGCCGCATTGCCGCGCACCACCGCCGCCGACACCAGCATCTCCGTGTACAACAACGCATGCGGCGCGAACAGCCGGTGTAAAAAACGGCAATGGCGGTCCGTCCAGTCCATCATGGGGGCGACGCAAAGGCGGCGGTCGAGCAACGTCGTCATAGCACCATAGGGTAGCCCGATCGACCGCGCCGATCAAAACCCGAACGTGCGCTGCGACCCGGCCCGTTCCGGCGGCCTGAACGACGACGTGTCGAGAGCGTGCCGGTCCCGGGTCGTGTCGAATCCCAGCTTGCGCACAGCCAGGTCGAATCGGTGCCGCAGCAATTCCGCGTACGCGCCGGTGCCGCGCATGCGCGTGCCGAATGTCGCATCGTAGTCCTTGCCGCCGCGCGCCTGATTGATCAGCGACATGACATGCTTGGCGCGGTCCGGGTAGTGTTCGGCCAGCCACTGGCGGAACAGATCCTTCACCTCGTGCGGCAGCCGCAGCAATACGTAGCTCGCGCAGCTTGCGCCGGCGGCACGCGCCGCGCCGAGAATGTCCTCGAGCTCGTGATCGGTGATGGCGGGAATGACGGGCGCCACCATCACCCCCACGGGGATGCCCGCACCGCTCAACTGTTCGATGACCCGAAGTCGCGCCTGCGGCGACGCCGTACGCGGCTCGAGAGTACGTTTGATGTCGTTGTCGAGGGAGGTGATGCTCAACATCACCGACACCAGCCGGTCGCGCGCAAGTTGCGCAAGCACGTCGAGGTCACGCACCACCAGCGCGCTCTTGGTGACGATGGTGAGCGGATGCCGGCAGCGCGCCAGCACGGCGAGAATGCCGCGCGTCACCTCGAGCCGTTTCTCCAGCGGCTGGTAGCCGTCGGTGTTGATGCCGAGCGCAATGGGTTTGCACACGTAGCGCGGCTTCGACAGCTCCGCCTCCAAGAGGCGCACCGCATCGGACTTGTAGAAGAGCCGGGTCTCGAAATCGAGGCCCGGCGAAAGACCCAGATAGGAATGCGTCGGCCGGGCAAAGCAATATACGCAGGCGTGGGCACAGCCCCGGTACGGGTTGATGGATACGTCGAAGCCCACATCGGGCGAGTCGTTGGTGGTGATGACGCTGCGCGCGTGGTCGGGCAACACGGTCTCGGCAATGCTGTCCGGAACCTCGTCGCGATACCAACCGTCGTCGACCGCCTCGAGCGTGGTCGTCGCGAAACGGCCGGCGAGATTCGATACCGCGCCGCGGCCCTTGAATACCTGGCGGCCGATGAGGCTACGGGGCATTGGCGTGCGGTGCGGCCAGCCGCCCGGCCTGCTCGAGATCGGCGATCAGGGCACTGTGCATCGTCTCCACCCGGTCACCTTCGGCACGCAGGATGGCCGAGGGATGGTAGGTGGCCACCAGCCGCGCGCCCCCGGCATGCGTCAATGTTTCCCGACGTGCGCCTTCGATCGACATCGTGGTACCGGTCAGGGCACGCAGAGCGGTGGCGCCCAGCGCCACGATCACCGTGGGACCGAGCCTGGTGATTTCCTGCTCCAACCACACATTGCAGGCATTGATCTCGCCCGTGCCCGGCTTCTTGTGCAGCCGACGCTTGCCGCGCGGCTCCCACTTGAAGTGCTTGACTGCATTGGTGACGTACACGTCACCACGCTGCAGGCCCGCCGCAGCGATGGCCTGATCGAGCACCCGCCCGGCGGGACCGATGAAGGGCTGTCCCCGCAGATCCTCCTCGTCGCCGGGTTGCTCCCCGACCAGCATGATTTTGGCATGGTCCGGCCCCTCGCCCGTCACCGCCTGAGTGGCGTGTTTCCACAGCTCGCAACGACGGCAGGTCTGCGGGCTTTCGCCCGTCGTGGCGGGCTCGGCCAACAACCGCTTCACCGATTTGGGCATGCTGGCTTTCTCCCGAGTCGATTCACGCTGGTTCTTCGAAAAATTCGCAGCCCCGTCGCGCACCAGCGCGTCGATGTCGGCGGCCTCCGGCAGATGGCGCCAATAACGCTTGGGCATCTCGCGCTGCATGGCGGACGGATTGATGCGCGCGACGTTGCAGATGCTGCGGTAATACGTGCGCCACAATCCCTCGTAGTCGTCCTCACGCGGACGGGCGGACGCGCAAGGCGCGTCGATGACATCGAGCCGATGCTCGTCCCACACCGCGGCGCCATCCGGCGTGGCGAGGGTCCAGCGCATGTTGGCGAAGCGCCGCACGAAGAACACCGCGCCTGTGCGCAGCGTTTCGTGTTCGGGTTCGAACCATGCGAAATAGGACTTGCCGATCTCATCGACCACCTCGCGAAACCGCACGAAGGCATGCATCTTGTGAATGTCACGCCTGACCGCGCGCTGCATCGACACCGCGCGGTGCACATCCGGGTCCGCGGCATCCTCCAACAATGCCGGGGTCTCGTTCATGGAGCGCCATGCCAGCCGATACATGAGTTCCCAGCGGCCGGGATCCCGGTACATCGCCACCGCCTCGAGCACGCGCAGCAACGACG
>CAZZVN010000003.1:110614-147920 GCA_964657625.1 uncultured Steroidobacteraceae bacterium | reverse complement strand
CAAGGTGTTGGTTTAAAAGTTTTACTTCAAGGACGGGGCCGGTCGCGGCCCCGTTAAAAGGTTTGCGCGACGGCGCATGAGCAGTTTGCGGAGCAATTTACATGGCTAATCAGAACATCAGAATCCGTCTCAAGGCGTTCGATCATCGCCTGATCGACAAGTCGGCTCGGGAAATCGTCGACACGGCGAAGCGCACCGGCGCCACCGTCAAGGGCCCTGTGCCGCTGCCCATCAAAATGGAGCGTTTCACGGTGCTCACCGCCCCGCACGGCGACAAGGACGCCCGTGACCAGTTCGAAATACGCACCCACAAGCGTCTGATGGATATCTTGAATCCGACCGACAAAACGGTGGACGCGTTGATGAAACTGGAGCTGCCGGCCGGCGTGGACGTCCAAATCAAGTTGAATTGAAGGTTTCCCCTCTGCCCGCGAACGCGGGCGCCTGTCGTTCGGGGTCGCCGCGACCCCGTTGACGGTTGCGCGAAGCGCATGGCAAGACTTGCACGCGGCGCGTAAACCTATATAATTCGCCGTCCAATTTTAGAGGTCGGAGTGCGTGGGCGCCGACGCCAGTTTCCCGGGAGCCGAAGGGCTCGAGGGACCTGGGGTCTCGAGCATCCAAACCGCCGACTGATTGCAACTTTTGCGCGTGCCAATCGCAGCGCGCGCAGTACGAGGATTCGACAATGACCATTGGTCTGGTTGGCCGCAAATGCGGCATGACCCGCGTATTCACCGACGCCGGCGTCACCGTTCCCGTCACGGTGGTCGAGGCGTTGCCTAACCGCATCTCCCAGATGAAGAGCCCCGAGGTCGATGGTTATCGCGCAGTGCAAATCACCATCGGCACGCGGCGACCGTCACGGGTGCCCAAGGCGTTGGCCGGCCATTTTGCCAAGGCGAACGTTGCCGCCGGTTACGCCTCGAAAGAATTCCGGTTGAACAAAGACGACGGCGCCTCCCTGGCGGCGGGCGGCGAGCTCAAGGTGGACATGTTCGCCGTCGGCCAGGTGGTCGATGTCACCGGCACCACGGTGGGCAAGGGTTTCGCGGGCACCATGAAGCGGCATAATTTCGCCGGTGGCATGAAGACGCACGGTAACTCGGTGTCGCACCGCGCTCCCGGTTCGATCGGTCAGCGCCAGACCCCCGGCCGCGTATTCAAGGGTAAGCGGATGTCCGGTCACATGGGCGTCCGGGTCCGAACCATCGAAAATCTTCGCATCGTGGAAATCGACCTGGTCCGTAATCTGCTGTTGATCAGCGGTGCGGTGCCGGGCGCTGAAGGCGGCCAGGTGGTCGTGCGGCCGTCGGTGAAGGCCACCGGCCAGGCTCGTCGTCAGAAACTCATGCCGAACAAAGCCCCGGTCGCCGCCAAGGGCGGCGCGGCGTCCAAAGCCAAGAAGTAAATGCCATGAAAGTTCAGCTCAAATACTCGAGCCAGCCGGGCGAGCTCGAGGTGTCGGACGCCGCCTTCGGCCGCAAGTACAACGAGGCATTGGTGCACCAGGTGGTCACCGCCTACATGGCCGCTGGCCGCGCCGGCACCAAGGCACAGAAGACTCGCGCGGAAGTGCGCGGCGGTGGCAGGAAGCCCTGGAGCCAGAAAGGCACGGGTCAGGCCCGCGCCGGTTCGATACGAAGCCCCATCTGGGTGGGCGGCGGTCGCGCGTTCGCAGCCCGTCCGCGGGATTTTTCGCAGAAGGTCAACCGTAAGATGTATCGCGCCGCCATGCAGTGCATGGTGTCCGAGCTGGTGCGTCAGGACCGGCTGGTATTGGTGGAATCGCTCGAACTCGCCGCGCCGAAGACCAAGCTGCTCGTCGGCAAGCTGGCCGAGTTCGGTCTGAGCCGTGCGTTGATCCTCGTCGAAGCCTACGAAGAGAAGTTGTTCCTGGCGGCCGGCAACGTGCCGTACGTGGACGTGCTCGCGGTGTCCTCGCTCGATCCGCTCAGCCTCATCAAGCACGACAAGATCGTGGCGACCGTCGGGGCATTGAAGCTGCTCGACCAGCGTCTCGGAGGCGCGAATGAATAAAGAACGTTTGATGACCGTGCTGATCCAGCCGCACGTGTCCGAAAAAAGTGCCTCCGTCACCGAGAAGGCCAATCAGTACGTGTTTCGCGTGCGCGATGACGCGTCCAAGGCGGAAGTCAGGCAGGCGGTCGAATTGATGTTCGAGGTGAAGGTCGAAGGCGTCAATTTGCTCAACAAGCCGGGCAAGACGCGTCGTTTCAAGAACGTGGCCGGCAAGCGCAACGGCTACAAGAAGGCGTATGTACGCCTGGTCGCCGGCCAGTCGATCGATTTCACCGGCTCCGCTACTTAAGGACAGGCCATGGCACTCATCAAAATGAAGCCGACCTCGCCGGGCGCGCGCTTCGTGGTCAAAGTTGATCGTTCGCACCTGCACAAGGGCGGGCCGCTGCAGTCGTTGACCACCAAGAAGAACCGTACCGGCGCCCGCAACCACTCGGGCCGGCAGACCACGCGTCATATCGGTGGCGGCCACAAGCAGCGCTATCGGATCGTCGATTTCAAGCGCGACAAGGACGGCATTCCCGGCGTCGTCGAGCGCCTCGAATACGATCCGAACCGTACTTCGCATCTGGCGCTTGTGTTGTACAAGGACGGTGAGCGTCGGTACATCCTCGCCCCGAAGGGCGTCAAGGCGGGTGACGAAATCCGTTCCGGCGCCGATGCACCGATCAAACCAGGCAACGCCCTCACATTCCGCCACATTCCGGTGGGCAGCACCGTGCACAACATCGAATTGAAGGCCGGCAAGGGCGGCCAGCTCGCGCGCAGTGCCGGCACGTCAGCGCAGTTCGCGGCACGCGAGGGCGTCTATGCCAGCGTGCGGCTGAAGTCCGGCGAGATGCGTCGAATCCACGTGGATTGTCGAGCAACGATCGGTGAGGTGGGCAACGACGAACACAACCTGCGCGTGTTCGGCAAGGCGGGCGCGGTGCGCTGGCTGGGTGTGCGTCCGACCGTCCGCGGTGTCGTCATGAACCCCGTCGATCACCCGCACGGTGGCGGCGAAGGCAAATCCGGCCAGGGTAATCCTCACCCGGTGAGTCCGTGGGGCCTGCAGACCAAGGGCAAGAAGACCCGGGCCAACAAGCGTACCGACGGCATGATCGTGCAGCGTCGCAAGAACAAACGACTCTAAGACTGGAGATATATCAGTGCCTCGTTCGCTCAAGAAAGGCCCGTTCGTTGATTTGCACCTCGCCAAGAAGGTGCAGACGGCCAGTCAAAAGAATGATCGACGTCCGATCAAGACCTGGTCGCGTCGTTCCATGGTGATTCCCGACATGGTCGGCCTGACGATTGCCGTTCACAACGGCCGCCTGCACGTTCCCGTGCTCGTGTCCGAGAACATGGTCGGACACAAGCTCGGCGAATTTGCCCCCACCCGGACCTTCAAGGCGCATTCGGGTGACAAAAAAGTGTCGTCGGCGGAGTAGCCCATGGAAACCAAAGCAATTCTCCGCTACGCGCGCATCTCGCCGCAGAAGTGCCGGCTGGTGGTGGACACGATCCGCGGGAAGTCAGCTACGCTGGCGGTCACCACGCTCAAGTTCATGCCGAAGAAAGGCGCCAAGATCGTCCTCAAGGTGTTGGATTCGGCCATCGCCAATGCGTACAACAATTTCAATGCGGATGTCGACGATTTGAAGGTGACGCGGATCGAGGTGGATCCGGCACCGATGCTGAAACGGTTTCACGCACGCGCCAAGGGTCGTGGCGTGCGTATCGCCAAGCGCAACAGTCACATTCTGGTTCAAGTGTCAGACGGCAAGCGAGACGCCTAATGGGTCAAAAAGTAAATCCGATCGGCATCCGGCTCGGCATCACGCGCGAGTGGTCGTCCAAGTGGTATGCCGGGTCGAAGACGTTCGCTTCGAACATCCACACCGATTTCCTGGTGCGGCAGTTCCTCATGAAGCGGCTGGCGGATGCCTCGGTGAGCCGTATTCACATCGAACGCGCGGCGCGTCGTGCGAACATCACCATCCACACCGCCCGGCCTGGAATCGTGATCGGCAAGAAGGGTGAGGACATCGAGAAACTTCGCACTGCGGTGGCGAAGATTCTGAGCATGACCATGCAGGACGTGCGGCTGAACATCGCCGAGATCCGCAAGCCCGAGCTCGATGCCAAGCTGGTCGCGGAAGGCATCTCGCAGCAGCTCGAGAAGCGGGTCATGTTCCGTCGTGCCATGAAGCGGGCGGTCACCAACACCATGCGGTCCGGTGCGTTGGGCATCAAGGTGCGTATCTCCGGCCGGTTGAACGGCTCGGAGATCGCCCGCACCGAAACCAATCGTGAGGGCCGCGTGCCGCTGCACACCTTCCGGGCGGACATCGACTATGGCCTGGCGGAGGCCCAGACCACCTACGGGGTGATCGGCATCAAGGTGTGGATCTTCAAGGGCGAGGTGTTCGACGAACCGGAGGTCGAGGCGCCGGAGGTCGAAGCCGAAGCGCCGACCGCCAAGCCCGCGGATACGGCTGCCCCTGCGCCGGCCGCCGGTTGAATGGAAGGTAACGACAAATGATGCAGCCGAAGCGGACCAAATTCCGCAAACAGTTCAAGGGCAAGATTTCGGGCAGCGCGCAGCGGGGCAACTTCGTGGCGTTCGGCGAATACGGGCTGAAGGCCACCGACCGATGCCGCATGACGGCGCGCGAGATCGAGGCGGCCCGTCGCGCGATCTCTCGTTACGTGAAGCGTGGAGGACGCATCTGGATACGCGTGTTTCCGGACGTGCCCATCACGCAAAAGCCGCTGGAAGTGCGCATGGGTTCGGGTAAGGGCAACGTGGAGTACTGGGTGGCGAAAGTGCTTCCGGGAAAGGTGTTGTTCGAAATCGAGGGCATGAGCGAAGTCATTGCGCGGGAGGCTTTCCGGCTGGCATCCGCGAAGCTCTCGGTGTCCACGGCGTTCGTGAAACGCCAGGTGCGGACGTGAGGGGACGAGCATGAAGGCGAAAGAATTAGTCGGCAAGGCGGCGACCGAACTCGGTGAGGAGCTTCTGAAGCTGCGCCGCGAACAGTTCAATCTGCGCATGGCGCGGGCCACCGGCCAGGCCGCTAAGCCGGATCAATTTGCAAAGGTGCGCAAGAACATTGCGCGCGTGAAGACGGTGCTTGCCCAGTCACGGGCCGGCGGAGGTAAGAATTGATGTCGACTACAGCGGATGCGTCGGGCACTCCCGAGACCGAAGGCGCCCAGGCGTCGCCGGCCGCACACACCAAGGCGGCTCCGGAGCGCCTGGGGTTCGGCAAGGTCGTGAGCAACAAGATGGACAAGACCATCGCCGTTTCGATCGAACGGCTGGTCAAGCATCCCATGTACGGCAAGTACATCCGCCGCACCACCAAGGTGTTGGCCCACGATGCGAACAACGAGGCGAAGGAAGGCGATCTGGTCGCCATCAAGCCCTGTCGTCCGATGTCGCGTCGTAAATCGTGGATGCTGGTGCGCGTCGTCGAACGCGCGCGAGCCGTATAAAGGACCGACATGATTCAGCTTCGAACGATGTTGACCGTTGCCGACAACAGTGGCGCCAAGCGCTGCATGTGCATCAAGGTGCTCGGCGGGTCCAAGCGTCGGTATGCAGCCGTGGGTGATGTAATCAAGGTGAGCGTGAAGGACGCCATCCCGCGCGGCAAGGTCAAGAAGGGCGAGGTGTACGACGCCGTGGTGGTGCGGACCAAGAGCGGGGTACGACGCGCCGACGGCTCCCTGATCCGCTTCGACACGAACGCCGCGGTGTTGTTGACCAACAAGCTGGAGCCCATCGGTACGCGCATCTTTGGACCCGTGACCCGTGAGCTGCGCAACGTTCAGTTCATGAAGATCATCTCGTTGGCGCCTGAAGTCCTCTAATCGGCAGGAATGGGTATGAAAAAGATTCGCAAAGGCGACACGGTGGTGTTGATCACCGGTCGGGACAAGGGACGCCGCGGGGCCGTCATCGAAGTGCTCGCGGACGATCGCGTGCGCGTCGAAGGCCTCAACATGTCGAAGAAGCATCAGCGTCCAAATCCGCAGATGGGTGTGCAGGGCGGCATCATCGAGCGTGAGGCGCCCTTGCACGTCTCGAACGTGCTGTTGTTCAATCCGGCGACGCAGAAAGGGGATCGCGTGGGTTTCAAATCCCTCGAAGACGGCCGCAAGGTGCGTGTTTTCAAGTCGAACAAAGAAATGGTCGACGCCAAATAAGGCGCCCGCTAAGCGAGTACAGGACATGGCAGCAAGACTCAAAAAGATATACACGGACACGATCGTGCCGGCGCTCAAGGCCAAGCTCGAACTGAAGAACACCATGCAGGTGCCGCGAATCCTCAAGATCACGGTCAACATGGGGGTGGGCGAGGCGGTGGCCGACAAGAAGGTCATGGACGCCGCCACCGCCGACATGGCAAAGATCACGGGGCAGAAACCCGCCATCACGAAGGCCAAGAAGTCGGTGGCCACCTTCAAGGTTCGGGAAGATCAGGCCATCGGCTGCAAGGTCACCCTGCGCGGCGACCGCATGTACGAGTTTCTCGACCGTCTGGTCAGCATCGCCATCCCGCGCATACGCGATTTCCGGGGCATCAACACGCGTTCGTTCGATGGCCGCGGCAACTACAGTCTGGGCGTCAAGGAACAGATCATTTTTCCTGAAATCCAGTACGACCAGATCGATCAAATTCGTGGCATGGACATCACCATTTCCACGTCGGCGGCCGACGACCAGCATGGGCGCGCGCTGTTGGAAGCCTTCAACTTTCCGTTTCGTAAGTAGGTTATCGCCCCATGGCAAAAACAAACATGCTCATGCGCGAAAAGCGCCGTCTCAAGGTCGCGAAGAAGTTTGCCTCCAGGCGCGCCGAGCTCAAGGAGCTGATCCGCGATCCGAAGACCGGCGCCGAGGAGCGCGTAGCCGCTCAGACCGAGCTGCAGCAGCAGCCGCGGGACGCCGCTGTCTCACGGCAGCGCAATCGGTGCGCCATCACCGGACGTTCGCGCGGCGTGTACCGCAAGTTCGGACTGGCGCGCACCAAACTTCGTGAAGCGGCCAATCGTGGCGAAATACCCGGCCTGTCGAAGGCCAGCTGGTGAGGCACGCACAATGAGCATGACTGATCCGATTGCCGATCTTCTGACCCGTATCCGTAACGCACAGTCGGCGGGCAAGCCCACCGTGGGCATGGGTGCTTCGAAGCTCAAGCTGGCGATCCTGAAGGTGTTGAAAGAGGAAGGATACATCGGCGATTACGTCGTCGAGGCGGGGGTTAAGAGCACGTTGTCCATCCAGCTCAAGTACCACGATGGTCGACCCGTCATCGACCGCATCGAGCGCATCAGCCGTCCGGGCTTACGCATCTATCGCGGCAAGGACGAGCTGCCGAAGGTGTTGGGCGGGCTCGGCGTGGCGGTGGTTTCGACCCCGCAGGGCATCATGTCCGACAAACAGGCAAGGGCCGCGGGTACCGGCGGCGAAGTTCTCTTCGTCGTTCAGTAAGACCGGCGGTCTCAATTCAAGGGTTCAAATATGTCTCGAGTAGCAAAGAAGCCGGTGGATATCCCCCAGGGCGTGACCGTCACGATCGACGCCGAAGCGGTCACGGTCAAGGGCACCAAGGGCTCGCTGACGCTGCCGCTCAAGAGCGGCATCAAGGTGGTCCAATTGGAGAAGCATCTGGAAGTGGAGGCGAGCAGCATCGGTGAGGGCATGAGTGCGATCGCGGGTTCGACCCGCGCGCATCTGGCCAACATGGTGTTGGGTGTCAGCAAGGGATACGAGCGGAAGCTCGAACTCGTCGGGGTGGGCTATCGTGCCGCCGTCCAGGCGAAGAATCTCACCCTGACCCTCGGCTACTCCCATTTGATCAATTATGCGATTCCGGAAGGGATCACGATCGAGACGCCCACCCAGACGGAGATCCTGGTCAAGGGCATCGATCTCCAGCGTATCGGTCAGACCGCCGCCGAGATTCGCAGCTTCCGGCCGCCCGAGCCTTACAAGGGCAAGGGCGTGAAGTACTCCGACGAAAAGATCTCGCTGAAAGAGGCGAAGAAGAAGTAAGCACATGAAACTGACCAAACAAGACACGCGGCTTCGCCGGGCGCGACGCGGGCGGGTGAAGATCAAAGAGCTTGCGGCTCTTCGTCTTTCCGTGCATCGCACGCCCCAGCACATCTACGCCCAGATCTTCGCCGCCGAGGGCGACAAAGTTCTGGTGGCGGCATCGACGCTGCAGAAAGACGTACGCGGAGAATTGAAGATCACCGGCAACATCGAGGCCGCCAAGGCCGTGGGGCGCGCGATTGCCGAACGCGCCAAGGCGAAGGGAATCAGCAAGGTCGCCTTCGACCGTTCCGGTTTCATGTATCACGGCCGCGTCAAGGCGTTGGCCGAGGCTGCTCGCGAAGCGGGTCTCGAGTTCTAATTTTAAGGTCTGAGGCATTATGGCAAGAACAGAAAAACCGGCGTCCGGCGACGATCTGCTCGAAAAGCTGGTCGCGGTCAATCGCGTGGCGAAAGTGGTCAAGGGTGGCAAGCAATTCGGGTTCACAGCGCTCACCGTCGTCGGTGACGGCGCCGGCCGGGTCGGCTTCGGCTACGGCAAGGCGCGTGAGGTGCCGGTCGCGATTTCCAAGGCGATGATGCAGGCACGCAAGAGTCTGGTCACGGTGTCGTTGAAGAACGATACGCTGTTCTATGCCGTCAAGGGACAGCATGGCACCACGCGGGTGTACATGCAGCCGGCGGCCGACGGAACGGGCGTGATCGCCGGGGGTGGCATGCGCGCGGTGTTCGAGTGCGCGGGTGTCCGCAACGTGCTCGCCAAGAGCTACGGGTCGCGTAATCCGATCAACGTGGTGCGGGCGACGATGGACGCACTCGGCAAACTGCGCACACCGGATGACATCGCCGCCAAGCGCGGCAAGACCGTCGCGGAACTTGTGGGTTGATGTCATGACGGACAAGTCGGTCAAAGTTACATTGGTGAAGAGCATCTTCGGTCAGCTCGCGAGCATTCGCGGCTCGGTACGCGGCCTCGGTCTGCGCCGAATCGGGCACACCGTCGTGGTGGCGGACACGCCCGCCAACCGCGGGATGATGAACGCGGCGATGCACATGCTCAAGATCGAGCCCGCGGCGGGCTCGGAGCCTTCCTCGACTTCGCGGAGCGGTTAATGCATTTAAATACCATCAAGCCGGGCGCGGGCTCGAAGAAGAAGCACCTGCGGGTGGGCCGTGGCGCTTCCGCGGGCCAGGGCAAGACGTGCGGACGTGGCGTGAAAGGCCAGCGTGCGCGCAAGGGCGGCTACCACAAGACCGGGTTCGAGGGCGGCCAGATGCCCTTGCAGCGACGACTGCCGAAGATCGGGTTTCGCTCGGCCATGAAGGCGTCGCGATCGGAGCTGACGTTGACGGATCTGATGCGCGTGGAGGGCGGCGAAGTGACTCTCGCGGGTCTGATCGGCGCCAATCTGGTGCCGACGTATACGAAGCTCGTGAAAATCATCCTGTCGGGTGCCGTGACCCGGGCTTTCGCCGTCAAGGATAAGTGCATCACCGCGACCAAGGGGGCGAAGAGCGCCGTCGAGTCCGCGGGCGGCAGCTTCACGGAATAACAGGTACCGACGTGGCTACTTCAAGCACCAATGCCGCCGCGGCACTCGGAGACATGACCCGCTTCGCCGAGATGCGCAAGCGGTTGTGGTTTCTGCTGGGTGCTCTGGTGGTGTATCGCGTGGGCACGTTCATTCCGGTGCCCGGGATCGACGCGGCGCGTTTTGCAGCGTTCTTTTCGACGCAGCAGGGAACCCTGCTGGGCATGTTCAACATGTTCTCCGGCGGTGCGTTGCAGCGGTTCAGCATCTTTGCCCTGAACGTGATGCCCTACATCACGGCGTCCATCATCATCCAGATGGCCTCCATGGTGTATCCGCCCTGGGCCCAGATCCGCAAGGATGGCGAGTCCGGCCGGCGCCTGCTGATGAAATACACGCGCTGGGGCACGGTGTTTCTGGCGGGGTTTCAGGGTTTCGGTGCCGCTCTGGCCATCCAGAATTCCGGCGGTAATCTGGTGCCGAATCCGGGACCGCAGTTCCTGTTTGTGGCGACGCTGTCCATCACCACGGGCACGATATTCGTGATGTGGCTGGGCGAGCAGATCACCGAGCGCGGCATCGGTAACGGGATCACCATGATCATCGTGGCGGGGATCGTCGCGGGCTTGCCGCGCGCCATCGGCAACACGCTCGAGATGGTTCGCTCCGGCGAAATGAATCCTCTGATCGTGCTCCTGATACTGGTCGTGGTCGTGCTGGTGACGTTGTTCTGTGTGTTCGTCGAACGCGCTCAGCGCAAGATTCAGGTCAATTATGCCAAGCGCCAGGTCGGCCGTCGCACGATGCAGGCGCAGAGCACCCACCTGCCGTTCAAGCTCAACATGGCCGGCGTGATTCCGCCGATCTTCGCGTCCAGTCTGTTGGTGTTCCCTGCCACCATCGCGCAATTCTTCGGCGGCAGCGGACCGAATCCCAACGCCGTCCAGCGTACGCTGCAGAAGGTTGCGGCCGTCCTCAATTACGGACAGCCGCTGCACGTCCTGCTGTTCGCCGTGCTGATCATCGGGTTCGCGTTTTTCTACGTTGCACTGGTGTACGACGCACGCGACACCGCGGAGAACTTGAAGAAGGCCGGGGCGTTCATTCCGGGCATCCGGCCGGGCCAGCAGACCGGTGACTATCTCGACAAGGTGCTCACCCGCCTGACCCTGTGGGGCGGTCTGTACATCATGGCGGTATGTCTGCTGCCGGAAATCATTCGCATGGTGAACCCGAGCATTCCGTTCCAGTTCGGGGGCACGTCGTTGCTGATCATCGTCGTCGGCGTCATGGATTTCGTCGCACAGGCGTCTTCGCACATGATGTCGCATCAATATGAGGGCCTGATGAAGAAGGCCAGCCTGCGGGGCATCGGGAGTAAGAAATGAAAGTTCGTCCATCGGTGAAGAAGATCTGCAAGAACTGCAAAGTCGTGCGGCGCCGCGGCATTGTCTACATCATCTGTTCGTCGGATGCGCGGCACAAGCAGCGGCAGGGTTGATGACGTTTGAAACGGGGCCCGCTGCGTTGAGCGTGCGGAGCTTTTTGTATATACTAACGCGCCTTTTTTGGGTGCGGGTGGAGAAGTAGATGGCGCGTATCGCCGGCATCAATATACCGATGAACAAACATGTCGTCATCGGGTTAACCCATATCTTCGGCGTTGGTAACAGCCGTGCGGCGCTCATATGCGATGCGGCCGGCGTGAAGCACAACGTGAAGGTCAAGGACCTGACGGATCCGGAAGTCGCTTCCCTCCGATCGCAGGTGGCCAAATTTGCGGTCGAGGGCGATCTTCGTCGCGAAGTGTCGATGAACATCAAGAGGTTGATGGACCTCGGTTGCTATCGCGGTATCCGCCATCGCAAAGGGTTGCCCATGCGTGGGCAGCGCACCCGCACGAATGCGCGCACGCGCAAGGGCCCGCGCAAGCAGGCTGTGAAGATGAACGCGCAAGTCGGCAAGGCATAACAGGAATTTTTCATGGCAGATCAGAAGCAAGGCAACGACAAGGGCGGTAAGCCTGCGCGCAAGAAAGTCCGCAAGAACGTGCTCGACGCGATCGCGCACGTGCATGCGTCGTTCAACAACACCATCATCACGATCACCGATCGGCAGGGTAATACGTTGTCCTGGGCGACGTCCGGCGGATGCGGGTTTCGGGGCTCCCGCAAATCGACGCCGTTCGCAGCGCAGGTGGCGGCGGAGCGCGCCGGGAATGCCGCTCAGGAACACGGCGTCAAGAACGTCGAGGTGCGCGTGATGGGTCCCGGACCGGGTCGTGAGTCGGCGGTCCGGGCGCTCAACGGCTGCGGTCTCAAGATTACCAATATCGAGGACGTGACGCCGATTCCCCACAACGGCTGCCGTCCGCCGAAGAAGCGTCGCGTTTGACCGCGGTGCTTGCTCTGGGGCGTGGGGTCGGCCTGCGCGGTTTTTCTGAAAGTTTGCTCAAGGGTTTGTAATGGCAAAGTACACCGGTCCAAAATGTAAGCTGTCGCGTCGCGAGGGGACGGATCTGTTCCTCAAGAGCGGCGTCAAGCCCCTCGAGTCCAAGTGCAAGCTGGAAGTTCCGCCCGGCGGCGTAAAGAGCGAGCGTAAGCAGCGACTGTCCGAGTACGGTACGCAGCTGCGCGAGAAGCAGAAGTTGCGTCGCATGTACGGTGTACTCGAGCGTCAGTTCCGCAACTACTACCAGAAAGCCGCAAGCCGTCCCGGGGCGACCGGCGAAACGTTGCTGCAGTACCTCGAATGCCGGCTGGACAACGTGGTGTACCGTATGGGGTTCGCCTCGACGCGCGCCGAGGCCCGTCAGCTGGTGAGCCACAAGGCCATCTTGGTGAACAGCAAGCTGGTCAACATCGCGTCTTATCAGTGTAAGGCCGGCGATGTCATCAACCTGCGGGAAAAGGCCCAGAAGCAGACCCGCATCGCGGCTGCGTTGGCTCTCGCCGCCCAGGTGGGTTTTCCCGACTGGGTTGAGGTGGACGATAAGAAGTTCTCGGGCGTGCTCAAGTCGGTGCCTGATCGCCAGGAAATCCTCCCGGACATCAACGAGAGCCTGGTGGTGGAGTTGTACTCGAAGTAAGACATTGGCATGTAACGATGCCGCATCGTGCGGCCTCGTTTCCGCAGTTAGTTAACGTAGGTGATATCCATGCAGGGATCGATCAATGAGTTTCTGAAGCCCCGGGTCGTCAAGGTGCAGCCCGTGTCGCCGCGTCATGCGCGCATCGTGATCGAGCCGTTCGAGCGGGGCTTCGGACACACGCTGGGCAACGCTCTGCGCCGGGTTTTGCTTTCTTCCCTTCCGGGTGCGGCCATCACGGAGATCGAAATCGAGGGTGTGCTGCACGAGTACACCGCCATCGAGGGGGTTCAGGAGGACGTGGTCGACATTCTCCTGAACTTGAAGGCTGTCGCGATTCGCATGCACACGCGTGACGTCGCGGAAGTGCGGCTGCACAAGAAGGGTCCGGGACCGGTGACCGCCGGCGACATCTCGGGTGATCATGACATTGAAATCTTGAATCCCGACCTCGTGATCGCGAACCTGACCAAGGCCGGCGAATTGTCAATGTCTTTGAAGGTCGAGCGTGGCCGCGGCTATCGCCCGGCGGCTCAACGCATGGCGTTCGAGGAGCAGACCCGTGCCATCGGCCGGTTGCAGCTCGATGCCTCGTTCAGTCCGGTGCGCAAGGTCACGTACAACGTCGAAAGTGCCCGCGTGGAGCAGCGCACCGACCTCGACAAGTTGATTCTGGACATCGAGACCAATGGAACCATCGATCCGGAGGAGGCCATCCGGCGGGCGGGCGGCATCCTGAAGGATCAGTTGTCGGTGTTCGTCGATCTGCAGGGTCAGGATGAATCGACGGCGAAGGCCACCGAAACGCAATTCGATCCCATCCTTTTGCGGCCGGTGGACGAGCTCGAGCTCACGGTGCGCAGCGCGAATTGCCTGAAGGCCGAGAACATTCATTACATCGGCGACCTGGTGCAGCGGACCGAAGTCGAATTGCTGCGTACGCCGAACCTGGGCAAGAAGTCCCTGACCGAGATCAAGGAAGTGTTGGAGAGCCACGGGTTGACGCTGGGCATGCGTATCGACAACTGGCCGCCCCCGGGCCTGCGGCGGGACGACGAGCGCGACAGTATCTAAAGCGTCGGTATCAACAGTAAGGTTTCAGTAAAATGCGTCACAGAAACAGCGGTCGCCAGCTATCGCGTAATTCGTCCCACCGTCATGCGATGATGCGGAACATGGCTACGTCGCTGCTGCGTCACGAGACGATTCGCACGACGGTGCCCAAGGCGAAGGAACTGCGTCGGGTGGTCGAGCCCTTGATCACGTTGGCGAAGGTGGATTCGCTGTCCAAGCGGCGTCTGGCGTATGCCCGGTTGCGCGACGTGACGGTCGTCGAGAAGCTTTTTTCGGAGTTGGGACCGCGCTTCAAGGCGCGTGCCGGCGGCTACACGCGCATCCTGAAAATGGAACCGCGGCCCGGCGATTCTGCGGATATGGCGCTCATGCAATTGGTCGAACTTGCCACCGTTGCGGCCGACAAGGCGGAGGAGTCGACGTCGAGCGGCAAGACACCGAAGAAGACCAGGAAGTCCGCCCCGGATGCGACGGCGTCCCCCGAGCCGAAACGCCGCAAGAAAGCCGCCGCATAGATCCGGATCGCGCGGGGAGCGACCGCCGGAGCGGTCTGCTTCATGCCGCTCGAGCAGCGTTGCCGATGACGTCGAATGCATCCCGGGTCATGTTTTCCGGTGCGGTGGAGGTGGCCACGACGTTGTCTTCGATGCGTATGCCGCCGTAGGGGCGTAACTCGTCCACCAAGCTCCAGTCGATGAATCGTCGGCGCCCGTCCGCGTGCGCGGTGCTGAGCAGGGAATCTATGAAATACAGACCGGGCTCCACCGTCACCACGACCCCGGGTTCGAGCATGCGCGTCAAACGCAGGTAGGGATGGCCCTCCGGACGTTTCCGTTCCACGCCTCCGGGCGCCGACGACACGCCGCCGACGTCATGGACCTGCAGGCCGAGCAGGTGGCCGATGCCATGTGGAAAGAAGACCCTCGTGACTCCGCACTCCAGTGCGTCCTCGCCCCGTATGTTCGTCAAACCGGCCTCGAACATCACGTCCCCCAACGCGCGATGTGCTGAAAGGTGAACGTCACGGTAATCGCAGCCTGGGACGATCTCGGCGCACAGACCCTGCTGTGCCCGGTCGAGTGCGCCGATCAGTGCGGCGAAGCGGCCCGGAGCGACCGCATACGTACGGGTGACGTCGGCAGCATACCCCCGGTAAGACGCACCCGCATCGATCAGGAAAGAGCGTAACGACGCGGGGGCTTGGCGCTCGAGATGCTGGTAGTGCAGCACCGCAGCATGAGTGTTGTAAGCAACGATGTTGTTGTAGGGCAGCTCCTCTTCACGCAGGACGCAGGCTTCCAGATAACGCATGTGCGCCTGATACTCGGAGGCTCCCGATCTGAAGGCGGCCAATGCGGCCGTGTGGCCACGCGCCGCCAGGGCGCTTGCCCTGCGCATGCATTCCAGCTCGTAGGCGGTCTTCACCGCACGGTCGTAATGGAGCCGGGCGAGCAGATCGGGGTCATTGACGGCAGCGCCCTCGGGGAAGCGGCAACTTCCCTGCGCGCCGATGAACGCCACGCGTCCCAGGTTCCTCCAGCACTCGACGGCGGCCTCAGGATCGTGGGTCGGAACCAGGTCGACCGATCGTGTCCACGCGGCCTGGGGGACAGGCGCGGCCTGGTGCCAGTAATCGTCGGGCTGATGAAACAGCACCTTGAGAGGCCTTCCCGGTGCGTACACCAGTACGGATCGTGGGCTGTCGAGAATGGGCACCCAGGCCTTGAAGTGCGGATTGACCTTGTATGGGTAGTCCTGGTCATCGAGAAACTGCAGGGGTGGACGTCCCGCATGAATCACCAGCGCGTCGAAGCCGGTGGCGGCCAACGAGGCATCCGTGGTTTGCATCAGCGCCTGCAGATGGGCGGGGTAGAGTTCGTCGAGCTTGTCCACCATCCGTCCTCTCAGGCGTGCTTTACAGCGTCAAAGTATGCTCCCGTCGTCGGGCGGCGAGTAGGGCAACGCGGCTGCCCCTGGCGCATCCGGACGTTGCACGACGCCCGGATTGGCGAAAGTGATATGAAAGTGCGCCGAAACCCTCTAAAATCCGCCCAGTCATTTGGGTGGAAGTCCTGGACGACTCGCTCGGCTTTACCGTTTTATCATCAAATATTCCTGGGGTATCGATAGATGAAGACCAAACTTGCTCTTAGCGCCTTTGTCGCTGCATTCGTTTTGAGTGCCTGCGGCAGCAAGACCGAGGCTCCTGCCCCGGCTGCGGATACGACTCCTCCTCCGGCCGCCGCACCGGCAGATTCGGCCGCTTCTGCTGCCGCCGATTCTGCAGCCGCTGCCAGCGCCGCCGCCGATGCAGCGTCGTCTGCGGCGTCCGCCGCAGCTGCGCCGAAGCCGTAATACGCTTCGATCGCTGTCTGACATGCCTGGACGGACGACCTGGTGGGGCGTCCGTTCGGGCATCGTCTTTTTATGACGGCATGAACCGGTTTCGATGCTCATCAGCATCCGCGACTGCAGAAACGCCAAGAAAGACCGGCAGTGGATACAGCATGTCTACGGTGAGTACGTCGATGCGCTGTCGGATCTGAACACCGGATTCTTCACGGTCATCGGCTCGGACAATCCGCGCGAACATGAAATTTTTGCGAATTGGTTCGCAAACGATCACTCACATCCCCTGTTGATCTCCCGCGGCGCCGACCCCGTTGGCTTCGCACTCGTCACGCGTCCCCGTTTGATCACGGCCCGCGGGCAGTTCGCCGACTACCACATGTCCGAGTTTTTCGTGCGTCAGCCGTACCGACGCGTCGGCATCGGCCGTGATGCGGCACGCTTGATCTTCGACCGCTTCGCAGGGGCCTGGGAGATCGTCGAATATCAGCGCAACGGCGGGGCGGTGGCGTTCTGGCGCAGTGTGGTGGCCGATTACTGCGGCGATCGTTTCACCGAACTCGTCCGCAACGGCGAGGTGCGCCATCGTTTCACCAGCGGCACGGCCGCCGTGCGTTGATGCGGCGCATCGAGGCGGGTGCTTTCATCAGCGTTCGGCGGCGATGGCCTCGGCCACGTAATCGACGTTGTGGGGCGTGATTCCCGCAAGGTTCATGCGGCTGTCGTCCAGCATGTAGATGTGATGACGTTCACGCAGACGGTGCACCACGGCGGCAGCCACCCCGAGCAGGGAGAACATGCCGCGCTGCTGGCCAAGAAAATCGAAGGCGCCGTCGCCCGTTCGTGAACGTAGCCGCTGCGCGAGCAGCGTGCGCATGTCGACAATTCTCGCCCGCATCTGCGCCAGTTCCCGGACCCATTCGGCGCTGAGGCCGGAATCCGCGAAGATCTGCACCGCGATGGCGGCACCATGATCGGGCGGCATGGAATAAATACTGCGCGCGATTTGCAGCACGTGGCTCTGCACCGCATCGGCCTGGGCCGAGGTCTCGCTGACCACGATCAAGGCGCCCACTCGCTCCCGATACAGGCCCAGGTTCTTCGAGAACGACACCGCGATCAGCACCTCCGGCAGCAGCTCGGCGGCCAGGCGAACCGCTGCGACGTCGAGCGACAGATCTTCGCCGAAACCCTGGTACGCGAGGTCTAGATACGGGATCAGCCGGCGCTCCTGCATGACTCCGATCAACGCGCGCCATTGCGCCAGGGTCAGGTCGGCACCGGTCGGATTGTGGCAGCAGGCATGCACCAATATCACGTCGCCCGCGGGCGCCTCGCCAAGCCTGGCCAGCATCTGCTCGAAGCACAGCGTGTGTCCGATCGGATCGTAGTAAGGGTAGCGTGCCAGTCTCAGCCCCGAGCTGCCGAGCAGGGGCACGTGATTGCCCCAGGTAGGGTCACTGACGTGAACCGTTGCCTGCGGAGCCGCCGCCCGTATCAGCTCCGCGCCTACCCGCAGGGCGCCGCAGCCCCCGGGCGCCTGCACGGTGCGTGCCCGGTGCCCCACACGGGCGACGTGGTCCGGGCCGAGCACCAGCTCCTGTACGGCGTCATTAAATTCGACGCGGCCGGCGGCGGCCACGTAGGACTTCGAGGTCTGCGCCGCGAGCACGGCGAGCTCGGCCCGGCGCACGCAATCGAGCACCGGTGTATTGCCGGAAAGATCGCGGAATACACCCACCCCCAAATCGACCTTGTGCGCACTTTCGTCGGTGCGGAACCGGGCCATCAGCCCCAGTATGGCGTCCGGTTTGAGAGGGTTGATGTATTGGAACACGGAGGATCCTTGCGCAAAGATCACAGTATAACCACCGGCGCCGCAGGCGTATTTATGTGAAATCTGCGAGCCCTGTCGCCATTATTCGCCGGTTGCCCCCATGACATATTCAGGGTGTAGCGTGTAGGCTTCGACCACCTCACCTGCGGAGATAGTCATGGCACTCTGGAAAGAAACACCCAACCCCACGGCGCCCGCCCCCGTGGCGACTGCGGCATCGCCGCCTCCCGATCGTGCGCTGGAACGCAAGGAGCGGCCGTTCCCCGAAGCCCCCCCGCCCGCCGCGGCGGTGCATCGCCCCTTGCCGCGCGAGCGGGCGGAGGGCGGCGAGTCGGTGATAGCCGCCACCCTGTCCATCGAGGGCAAGATAGAAGGCAGCGGAAACGTCCGGATGGCCGGCCGCTTCAAGGGCGACGTACGTATCGACGGGAACTTCAACATCGAGCACGGCGCGCAGCTTACCGGCCAGGTGCTGGCCGGAGTCGTGGTGGTCGGCGGCGAATTGCAGGGCAACATCGAGTCGGCCAAGCGCGTCGAGGTGATGGAGGGCGGTGTCATCGTCGGCGACGTCAAGGCTGGCGCCATCACGGTGGCGGCGGGGGCGCGCATGCGCGGCCACGTGGAGTTCGGCTGGGACGATGAGAAATCGCTGAAAGTTGCGGCGAGCGGTCCGACCGGCGTGGCGGTGGGCAAGAGCTGACGATGAGCGTCGCGCGACAGGGCTTGGGCGCCACGCGCACGTGTCCGCATTGCCGTGCCACCGTCTTGCAGAGCGCCAGCATCTGCCCCGGGTGTCAACATCACCTCCGCTTCAATGCGGGCGGCGCTGAGGCGCAATCCGACGGGCTCTCCGCGGTCAAGATAGAGGGGTCCATCGCGCATCCCTCGCGCGGTGAGCAGTGCGAATATTGCGTCGTCGTGTCCATCACCAACGAGAAGGGCGAGAAGATCGCGCGCAACGTGGTGGGGGTGGGCGCGCTGCAGGCCGGCGAGCGGCACAATTACAGCTTTTCGGTGGAGCTCGTGCCGGCCAGCCGCATACCCGGAGCGGCACGGCGCAACTGATCAGCGCTGCAGGCTGCCCTCGATGCCTATGAAGCGCAGAAACTCGGCGCGGGTGCTGGCGTCCGCGCGGAAGGCACCGGTCATCTTGCTGGTGACCATCGAGACGCCGAGCTTGTGGACGCCGCGGGTGGTCATGCACTGATGCACAGCGTCGACGACCACGCCGACGCCGCGGGGCTGCAGCGTGTCGTTGATACAGGCGGCGATCTGCGCGGTGAGCTTCTCCTGAACCTGGAAGCGGCGAGCATATCCATCCACCACGCGTGCCAGCTTGCTGATGCCCACCACCCGATCGTTGGGCAGGTAGCCGACGTGGGCGCGGCCGATGATGGGTGCCATGTGATGCTCGCAGAACGACTCGAAGGCGATGTCGCGCAGCACCACCATTTCGTCGTAGCCTTCCACCTCTTCGAAAGTCCTCAGCAGATACTCGGCGGGATCGCTCGCGTACCCCGAAAACCAATCCGCGTAAGCCTTGACCACCCGCTTCGGTGTGTCGCGCAACCCTTCCCGTGACGGATCGTCGCCCGCCCACTTGAGCAGGGTCACCACGGCGGCTTCCGCCTCGGCGCGGGTCACGCCACTGTCTCCTTCGGCCATCGGATACTCTGTGTCATTGGGTGCGCTACGATACCACCGTGAACCCTGCAGTCGCGTCGGCAGCAGCGCTGCGCCGCGGCACGGATTATCGTGCCGTGTTAATGGCGTCCGCCGGGTTCACCTGACGCAATGCGCCACCGACGGCCGTTCGCGTCTGCCCAAAAGCACCGACCAGTGTGCGGTCCAGCGCTGAATTGACCGTACCCGCGCCGCCGCCTCTGCCGTTGCCCAGATAATCGAACGGATAGGTGAAGGACACCAGAAGCGCCGAACTGCCCCAGGGTCCGGGCGAGTACGCCGCCGCCGTCGACAACACGCCGCCGCCGCCGAACGGCACGGCGTGGCCCACGGCGACGATGTCGCGACGGCTGTCGTCGGCGTAGGTCTGGGTCGCGCTCGCCAGGGAAAGCCTGCCGAGCGCGCCGAAGTCGACGCGCGCACTCGCCAAGGTGCGCTGGCGCAGGGCCTGGGACGACACATCGCCCACGTCCTGGAAGCCCACCGACTGCACGTGCGATCTGATCGCGAGGCTCAGGCGTTCGTGCACGAAATCGTAACCCATTCGCGCCACCCACCCGGTACCGTCCAGGTCGCGGCTGCTCGCCACCCGCGCCGACAGCAGGCCGAGCGGCCCGAGGCCCTCGAGCACGCCCATGCCCAGAAAACTTTGCTGTCCGCCGACCTGCGCCAGCTGCCCGTCGAGGGTGGTGGCCGCGTTCACCCCGTAGCGATACGTGCCGGAGGTGATCCAGGAACCGTAATCGTTGCTGTGCAGTTCGAATTGTTCGCGCAGGCGGCCGGACTCGAACGAATAGAGCGCCTGCCCCGGGAGGACCAGCGTCTGTCCCTGGATCTGCAACTGCGCGCGCAGGCCCTCGATGAACTGGCGGGAGGAGGACGCCACCCCCTCGGGGCCGAGCGGAGCGGAGGCTGAGGCGATGATCTCAGGCGGAGCAATCACGTCGGGCGGTGTGGGTTGCAACGTGCCCCATTGAATCCCGCCCAGCCGCGCAGGGTCGTTCCAAAATCCGGTGCTGCTGACCGCATCGCCGGCCCGCAGCGGCGCCGTGGCGAACGGCATGGCCGAGGTCCAGGAGGTGTCGAGCCGCGTCAGGGGTCGCAACCGAAGATCGTCCGACGCGGCAAAACTGGAACCGATCACGCCCGTGGTGTCTGCGACCGCCATGTGGAACACCGAAAACGCATCGGTCCAGCGATCCTTGTCGTACGAGAGGCTGTAGCCCGTCGGCAGCGGGCTGAACACGGTGGCGGCATTTTCGCCCGCCGCGACGGGGCGCGCGAGGCACGCCGTGGCGAGCATAGCGCCTGCCCGCAAGCCGGATGCCATAATAGGGGCCAATTGAATACTCCAGCGCTGGGACCTCAGCATCGTACAAGTGATCAAAGCGCACGAACGTGACCTGGGTGGATTTGTGGCGCTCGCGGCCCTCTTCCTCCTCTGCACCTGGAGCGCGCACGGGGCGCAGGCCGAGCCCACCGCCACGACCGAGCCCGCCGTGGCGCCCGTCATCGAGGAACTGGTGGTCACCGGCGAACGTGCCGGTCCCGGCCTGTGGCACGTCCATCGAGGCGGTGCCCACGTCTGGATCCTGGGCAGCCTGTCGCCACTGCCCAAGGGCATCACGTGGCGTTCCAAGCAGGTCGAAACGTTGCTGGCCGGAACGAGTCAGGTGCTGGTCGCGAAACCCTTCGACATCGGTATCGCCCGTATTCTGTGGCTGTTCCTCACCGAACGAGATTTGTTGCTGGCGGGCGGCGGGAAACGTCTGCACGACCTGATGCCGCCGGAGCAATACGCGCGTTTCGCCATGCTGCGGGCCCGCTACACGGACGATACCAAAAAGTGGGAGCGCTTCCGGCCGCTGATCGCGGCGGCATTCCTCCAGCAGGCGGCGTTTCATCAGGCGGGACTGTCCACCCGTCTCGATCTCGGCGCCGCGCTACGCATGCTCGCCGAGAAACGGCACGTGCGCATCGAGGAGGTCAGGACCGCCGGCGTGCGCGACGTGCTGGATGCGTTGAAAACGCTGCCCCCTGCGGCCGAAAATGCCTGCGTCGAGGCCTCGTTGGTGACGGTGGAGAAGGGCCTGCCGCGGCTGACCCAGCGCGCCGAGGCCTGGTCGAACGGCAACGTCGAGCTGCTCGAACGCCTGCCACAGCCTGCACAGGTCGACGCCTGCCGTGACGCGCTCGATGCGGGCACCGGCGCCAACGAACTGATCGCCCTGCTGCGCCGGGCATGGCTCGAACGCATTGAAAAGTACCTGCAGACCGACGGCGTCACCATTGCCGTCATGAACCTCGATCTGCTGCTCGAACGCGGCGGACTGCTGGATGAACTGCGTGCAAAAAACTACGAGATCGACGCCCCCTGAGCGTGCACCGGCCTATAGTCGCGGGTCACATCAACCATTGGTAAGGAGTCTTCATGGCGGACAAAAAAGCGATGGTGCATTGGCAGGGCCAGGGCAAGCAAGGCACCGGCAAGATCAGCACCGAGACAGCGGCGCTGCAGGGATACCCGTACGGGTTCGGCAGCCGTTTCGAGGACGATCGTAAGGGCACCAATCCGGAGGAATTGCTGGCGGCGGCGCACGCGGCGTGCTTCACGATGGCGTTTTCCTTCGCGTGCGACGGCGCGGGGTTCGCGACCACGGCGGTCGACACGACGGCAAGCGTGCGGCTGGTGAGCAAGGGCGGCGGGTTCGCGATCGATCACATCGCGCTGCATCTCGAGGCCACGGTGCCGAACCTCGACGAGGCGACGTTTCAGAAACTGGCCGCGGGCGCGAAGCAGGAGTGCCCGTTGTCGAAGGCGCTGGCCGGCGTGCCGGACATCACGCTGACCGCGGTGCTCAAGAAGTAGTCAGGCGGGCAGGGCCGCGAGGATTTCCGTCACCAACGCCTGCCCGCGGTTCGCGAAGCCGGTGTAGACCTGGATGAGGTTGGCGCCGGCCTGCAGGGTCGCCAGCGCCTGATCGGCGCCGGCGATCCCGCCAACGCCGATGATGGGAAAAGCGGCGCCCAGCCGGGCACGCAATTGCCGGATGACGGCGAGGGACAAAGGATGCAGGGGCGCGCCGCTCAGGCCGCCGCGCAGATCCTGCGGCCAGCCGGGCCCCAGCGGTGCAAGGTCGGTGGAGGTGTTGGTGGCGATCACGCCGTCGATACCGGACGCGGCGAGCGTGGCGGCGACGACCTCCAGCTGGTCTTGATCCAGGTTCGGCGCGATCTTGACCAGCAAGGGCACGTGTTTCGCATGACTTTGCGAGAGCCGGACGCGCTCCTCCAGCAACGCCCCGACAATTCTTTCCAGGCCATCCCGCGCCTGCAGTTCGCGCAGGCGCGCGGTGTTCGGCGATGAGACGTTGACCGCGATGTAGTCCGCATGAAGATAGGCCTTGCGCAGGCACGTTACGTAGTCCGTCGCGGCCTCCTCGATGGGAGTGGTCGCGTTCTTGCCGATGCTGATGCCGCGCACTCCGCGATAGCGGCTGCATGCGAGCCGGTCGACCAAATGGTCGACACCCAGATTGTTGAAGCCCATGCGGTTCACCAAAGCCTGCGCGTGCGCGGCGCGGAACAGGCGGGGTCTCGGGTTGCCCGCCTGGGGGCGGGGCGTGACGGTGCCCAACTCGACATGGCTGAAGCCGAGCGCGCCCAGCGCGTCCAGGCTGTCGCCGTTCTTGTCGAAGCCCGCGGCGAGCCCCAGGGGATGCGCGAACGGCACGCCGAAGCAGCGCAGGGCGAGACCCGCGTCCACCGACGGCGTCGGCCACAAGGGGCGCGTCAGCCGTAGTCCGGCCAGGCCAAGATCGTGTGCGCGCTCGGCATCCAGCCGCGACAGCAGGGCCAGCGAGGTGCGCGCGAAGAGGGATGCCGGCCAGCGTTTCATCAGATGTATTTCCAGCTGGCGAGTGCGCCGAGGTAGAAGCAAGCTTCCGTGAGATGCTGCGTGTAGTCCAGACGTTCGCGCAGCTTGCCGGCGTGCGGCGGCCCGGCAAAGGCGGCCCATCCCAGACGCATCATGATGGCGGCCACCAGCCCGACCAGGCCGGGCATGCCGAGCAGCGCGGCCGGTGCCAGGCCGACAATGAGTGCGATGCCGAGATCGTTGTTGGACACGCGAGGAAGTGCGGCACCGGGTCCTCGGGCCGGCTCGTCCGTGCGCATGGCCACGACCGATACCATCAGGGCGTAGCTCGCCGCCTGTGCCGCAATCATGATGAGTCCCAAACCCATGTTCGGCGGCAATGCGAGCGGCAGACTGGCGGAGGTCAGCGCCATCAGGGCGTTGTATTTGATCAGCAACAAGAACAGCCAATACACGGCGCCGAAGCGGGTCGTGCGGGTGTCGTGGGTGGCGAGCGCGGTCGCCATCATGGACAGCACGACCGCAAGGCTCGCCGGCAATAACGCTGCGCTCGACCAGTAAACGATCGCGCCGAGGACGCCGAGCACGATGCCCCCCAACGGCATGAAACGAGTCGCCCGGTGCGGTGGGGCCTCGCCGTCGTCACCCGCAGGCCGGTGGACGATGAAGCGCACCGCCGCCAGCACGTGCCGCCACTCCTCGTTCATGCGCGCTTGCGCTGCCCCGTCCGGCCACTGCGCGCCGGCGTTCGCCCGGGCTGCCGGGCGGGCGGTTCTTGCTGCGCCAACGTCGCGCGCAGGTAACGGCCCGTGAACGAGGATTCGTTCGCGGCGATCTGTTCCGGCGTCCCCGTCGCGAGGATGCGCCCGCCTCCGTCGCCGCCCTCCGGGCCGAGATCGACCACCCAGTCGGCCGTCTTGATCACGTCGAGATTGTGTTCGATGACGATGATGGTGTTTCCTTCGTCGCGCAGCCGGTGCAACACCGCGAGAAGTTGCGCGATGTCGGCGAAATGCAGGCCCGTGGTCGGTTCGTCGAGAATGTATAGGGTGCGTCCGGTGGCGCGTTTGGACAACTCCTTCGCGAGCTTCACCCGCTGGGCTTCACCGCCCGACAGCGTTGTGGCGCTCTGACCGAGACGCACGTAGGAAAGACCCACGTCGAGCAGGGTCTGCAGTTTGGGCTCGACGGTGGGGATGGCCGAAAAGAACGGCAGCGCTTCCTCGATGGTCATCTCCAGCACTTCCTGGATGTTCCTGCCCTTGAAGCGGATCTCCAATGTTTCGCGGTTGTAGCGTTTGCCGTGGCAGACGTCGCACGGTACGTACACGTCCGCGAGAAAATGCATCTCCACCTTGATCACGCCGTCGCCCTGGCATGCCTCGCAGCGTCCGCCCTTGACGTTGAAGCTGAAACGCCCCGCCTCGTAACCCCGCGCGCGCGACTCGGGCACGGCGCAGAAGATCTCGCGGATGGGCGCGAACAGGCCCGTGTAGGTCGCCGGGTTCGAGCGCGGCGTACGTCCGATGGGACTCTGGTCGATTTCGATGACACGATCGATGTAATCCAGACCTTCGATCCGGACGAAATGGGCGGTGCCGGCCGCAGCGTGATTGAGAGACGTGGCCACGGCACGAAACAACGTGTCGTTCACCAGCGTCGATTTCCCCGACCCGGACACACCCGTCACGCAGGTCATGAGACCGAGCGGGAATTCGGCGGTGACGTCCTTGAGATTGTTCGCGGTCGCGCCCGAGATGCGCAGCATGCGTTGCGGGTCCGGGGAGCGGCGTTTGCGCGGCACCTCGATGCGGCGCCTGCCGCTCAAATATTGGCCGGTGATGGAATCCGGATGCGCGATCACCTCGGCCGCGGTGCCCTGGGCCACGATCCTGCCGCCGTGCACCCCGGCGCCCGGACCCAGATCGACCACGTAGTCGGCCTGGCGTATCGCGTCTTCATCGTGCTCGACCACGATCACGGTGTTGCCGAGATCGCGCAGGTTCACCAGCGTGTCGAGCAGGCGCTGGTTGTCGCGCTGGTGCAGGCCGATGGAAGGCTCGTCCAAGATGTACATGACCCCCACCAGCCCGGAGCCGATCTGGCTCGCCAGACGGATGCGCTGGGCTTCGCCGCCCGACAAGGTATCGGCGGCGCGGTTCAGCGTGAGGTAACCCAGCCCAACATTACCCAAAAAGCCCAGTCGGTCGCCAATTTCCTTGACGATCTTCACGGCGATCTCACCGCGCCAGCCCTTGAGCGTAAGGGTGGAGAAGAAGTCGATGGCCCGCGCCACGGAGAGCTGCGCCACCTCGGCCACGCTCCTGCCGTCGACGAACACGTTGCGGGCCGCGCGGTTCAGGCGTGTTCCCGCGCAGTCGGGGCAGGCGCGCGCAGATCGGTACTTCGTCAGTTCCTCGCGCACGGTGGCGGATTCGGTCTCCTTGAAGCGTCGCTCGAGGTTCGTGACGATGCCTTCGAAGGCGTGTTTGCGCCGGGTGGTGCCGCCCTTGCCGTCGAGATATTTGAATTCGATCTGTTCGTCGTCGCTGCCGAACAGAACGAGGTGTTGGATTTTTCCAGGCAGGGATTCGAACGGCGCCTCGATGTCGAACTTGGTATGGCGGGCCAGCGACTGGATGAGCTGGAAATAGTAGGCGTTGCGTCGGTCCCACCCGCGCACCGCGCCGCCGGCGAGCGACAAATGCGGATTGGCGACGATTTTCAGCGGATCGAAAAAATCCTGGGTGCCCAGCCCGTCGCAGGTCGGGCAGGCACCGATCGGATTGTTGAACGAGAACAGCCGTGGCTCGAGTTCACTCAGCGAGTAATTGCAGATCGGGCAGGCGAATTTGTTGGAGAACACGAGTTCGGTACGCGTGGCGTCGTCCATGTAGGCCACCCGTGCCACACCATCGCCCAGGCGCAGGGCGGTCTCGAAGGACTCGGCGAGACGCTGGGCCAGATCGGGGCGCACCTTGAAGCGGTCGACGATGGCCTCGACGGTGTGTTTGCGGCGCACGTCGAGCTTGGGCGCCTGCTCCAGTTCGACCACCCTGTCATCGATGCGCGCCCGGACGAACCCGCCGGCCTGAAGTTCTTCCAACAGCTCCGCATGCTCGCCCTTGCGCTCCGCGATGGCTGGCGCCAGCAACATAAGCGTCGTGCCTTCGGGTTGCGCCAGGACGGTGTCGACCATCTGGCTCACCGTCTGCGCCGCCAGATCGATGTGATGATCCGGGCAACGTGGCGTGCCGGCACGCGCGTACAGGAGGCGCAGGTAATCGTGGATCTCGGTCACCGTGCCCACCGTGGAGCGCGGATTGTGAGAGGTGGACTTCTGCTCGATGGAAATGGCCGGCGAGAGGCCCTCGATGGTATCGATGTCCGGTTTTTCCATCATGGACAGAAACTGGCGTGCATAGGTCGATAGCGACTCGACGTAGCGACGCTGACCTTCCGCGTAGATCGTGTCGAAGGCCAGCGAGGATTTGCCGGAACCCGAGAGGCCGGTGAGCACGATGAGCCGGTCGCGCGGCAGATCGAGGTCTATGTTCTTCAGATTGTGGGTCCGGGCTCCCCGGATACGGATATTTTGCATGTAACCGAACACTATACGCCCGGTGTCAAGACCCTGCGAAAGAGGGGGCGGGGGCCCGTCAATCTGGAGGTCTGCAGAGGCTAACGCGATCTGCGCCGCGCCATGCCCGTGTACAATACGCTGATCGACATTTTCAGGGGAACGCCATGGCGCGCGGTGTCAACAAGGTCATTTTGGTGGGAACGCTCGGCGCGGACCCCGAAACCCGCTCGATGCCGAGCGGGATGACGGTGGCCAACATCCGGATCGCGACCAACGAGTCCTGGAAGGACAAGGCCTCCGGGGCGATGCAGGAGCGCACCGAGTGGCACAGCATCGCTCTGTTCGGCCGACTGGGCGAGATCGCCACGGAATACCTGCGCAAGGGCTCCCAGGTGTACATCGAGGGCAAGCTGCGCACGCGTAAGTGGCAGGACAAGCAGGGCAACGATCGCTACACCACCGAGATCATCGGCGACAACATGCAGATGCTGGGCGGCAAGGGCGGCGGCGGCGGCGGCGCCATGGGCGGCGAGCGCGGCGGGGCGGCGCGCGCCGGCAATGCGCCACCTCCGCACGAGGACTACGATCAGTCGCCGGCGCCGGCGGGCGGTGGTAAGGAAGATTTCGACGACGACATTCCGTTTTGATGAGCTGGGTTAAGGTCGCATTGCTCGGAGTCTTCTTCTGGGGTACGGGTGCGTGGGCGGCCGACTCGGTCGTCAATGCTGCTCCGCGTCCGGCGGATTGGTCCGCGCTCGCGAAATTGCCCGATTGGAGCGGCGTGTGGAACCCGAACATCTCAGATCAGGGTGCGCAGGCGCGCTCGAATCCTCCGCCGTGGAACGACGCGGCCCGGGCGCAGATCACGCGACTCGTCGCACTCGAAAAGGCGGGAAAGCCCAAGGGGTTGTTCGTCGACTGCCTGCCCGAATCCATGCCGAGTTGGATGCTGATTTCCCACAACGCGCTGGAAATCCTCTTCACGCCAGGGCGCGTCACGATGCTCGGTGAGTCGGATGGCAACCGGTTGCGACGCATTTACACGGACGGGCGTCCGCATCCCGAGGACCCGGATCCGTCGTTTCACGGGCATTCGATCGGGCACTGGGAGGGTCAGACCCTCGTGGTCGATACCGTGGGCATCCTCCCCGAGGCGTACATCGCGGTGAGCGAAGCGGTGGGCGTGCCCGGCAACGGCGACGTGCACGTGGTCGAACGCATTCACCTGGCGGGTCCCGACATCCTGCACGACGATCTGGAGATCACGGCGCCGCATGTGCTCAGTGCGCCGTGGAAGACCACCCGTGCCTACTTCCGCCAGCGGGCCCGCAAGTACGACCTCGTCGAGGGGGTGTGTCTACAGGGCAGCTTCTCGGAACAGGTAGATGCGGACGGCAATTACGTGTTCGTGCCGTTGCCGCAGAGCGACGGCGGCAATCCCTTGCAGTATCCGGCCAAGTGAGCGCCGGCGAACTCGATCCATGATTTCGGAGGGCATACGATGTTGAAGTGCGGGGCTATCCTTATCGGCCTGGGTGTCTCGATTTCGATGCCCGCGCTCGCGCACCATTCCTTCGCCATGTTCGACCATACCAAGGTGGTCGCGCTGAAAGGCACCGTGAAGGAGTTTCAATGGACCAATCCGCACGTCGTGTTGTGGGTGGTCACCGATCCTGTGGCGGGCGACGCCGGGGGGGAGACCCAGGTGTGGTCCCTGGAACTCACCAGTCCGGGCAACCTGACCCGCACGGGGTGGAACCGCAAATCCTTGAAAGCCGGTGACAAGGTGGAGCTGCAGGTCAATCCCCTGCGCGACGGCACCCATGGCGGCTCGTTCCTGCAGGCCAAGATACTCGACACCGGGCAGGTGTTGGCCCAGCCGGATTTCGCGGCTCAGGAGCGGCCCGGCCTGCAGTAGCGCCGGTCGCCCACTGGAATTCCTACCCGGGCATCCCCATTCTGGCGGGAAGACACACCCGCCCCGAGGAGCCGCGATGACCCATTTCGATACGACCCCCCCGAACGACGCCCAGCGCAGCGACATCACGGCGAACCTGAGCGCCGACGAGCGGCGTGTGCTGCTCGAGCATGGCACCGAGGCGGCTTTCTGCGGGGCGTTCCTCGACAACAAGAAAACGGGCGTATACACCTGCCGTTTCTGCGGGCTGCCGTTGTTCCGTTCGGATGCGAAGTTCGATTCGGGCACGGGGTGGCCCAGTTTCTTCAAGCCGTATGCTGAGGCGCACATCAAACGCATCCGTGATTTGAGCTACGGCATGGTGCGTGTGGAGGAAGTCTGCGCGCGCTGCGGCAGCCATCTCGGGCACGTTTTTCCCGACGGTCCGCGACCGACCGGCGAACGCCACTGCTTGAACTCCGTGTCCCTGTCCTTTACCGAGTCGGGTCAGGCGTTGCCCGATGTGCTCCACCGGGGTGCGCCGGAAGGCCGGGCGGACGTCTAATCGTCCGCGAGGTTCTGCCCCGGGAACAGGGCGTCGCTGAAGCCGAACTGGGTAAGATCGCGAATGCGGCGCGGGTACAAGATGCCGTCCAGATGGTCGACCTCGTGCTGCACCACCCGGGCATGGAAGTCGCTCACGGTGCGGTCGATGGGTTCGCCGAGCGCATCGACGCCTGTATAGCGCAGATGTTTGTAACGCGGCACCAGGCCGCGCATGCCCGGCACCGACAGGCATCCCTCCCAGCCCTCCTCCAGGGTGTCGTCGACGGCGGTGAGGACCGGGTTGATGAGGACGGTATACGGCACTGCATCCTCGTCGGGGTAGCGCGGGTTCGCCTCCATGCCGAATATGACCAGCCGCAGCCCGACGCCGATCTGGGGGGCAGCGAGCCCGGCGCCGTTCAGGGACTGCATGGTGTCGCGCATGTCGGTCAACAGGCTTTCCAATTCCGGTGTCCGGAACGTCCGGATGGGTTCGGCGACCTCCAAGAGGCGCGGGTCACCCATCCTCAGAACTTCGCGTATTGCCATGATAGCTAGTATCTTAACGGCCTTTTCGACGTGAGCCTATGGCGACGATGCCCGGACTTTTATACATAAAAACCTTTGGCTGCCAGATGAACGAGTACGACTCCCGCAAGATGCAGGACGTGCTCGAAGCCTCCCATGGGATGACCCGGACGGAGGACCCCGAGCTCGCCGACGTGCTGCTGGTCAACACCTGTTCGGTGCGGGAGAAGGCGCAGGAGAAAGTGTTCTCGTTGCTCGGTCAGTGGCGGGTGTTCAAGCAGCAGCGGCCGCACGTCGTCATCGGCGTGGGCGGTTGCGTCGCCAGCCAGGAGGGTGAGGGCATCGCCGCGCGTGCTCCCTTCGTGGATCTCGTATTCGGGCCGCAGACGTTGCACCGCCTGCCGCAGATGCTCGAGGAGTTGAAAACGTCCGGTCGCTCGCAGATCGACGTGAGCTTTCCGGAAATAGAAAAGTTCGACCGGCTGCCGCCGGCACGCGCCGACGGGGCGACGGCCTTCGTGTCCATCATGGAGGGCTGCAGCAAGTACTGCACCTTTTGCGTGGTGCCCTACACCCGGGGCGAGGAACTCAGCCGGCCCCTCGAGCAGGTGATGCACGAGGTGCGCACGCTCGCGGCGCAGGGGGTTCGCGAGGTGACCCTGCTCGGCCAGAACGTGAATGCGTATGCCGGCCTGCTGCCGGGCGGTGCGCGGGCGGACCTTGCGACCTTGATCCATTTCGTGGCGGCCGTGCCGGGCGTTGAGCGCATACGCTTCACCACGTCCCATCCGTTGGAATTCAACGACAGCCTGATCGAGGCCTATGCCAACGTACCGAAGCTCAACAATTTCCTGCATCTGCCGGTGCAGAGCGGTTCGGACCGGATCCTGGCGGCCATGAAGCGCGGACACACCGTGCTTGAGTACCGACAGAAACTGCGGAAATTGCGAACCGTGCGGCCGGACATCTGCATCTCGACGGATCTGATCGTCGGGTTCCCCGGCGAGACCGATGCGGATTTCATGGCCACCCTGGATCTGGTGGCCGACGTGGGCTTTGACCAGTCCTTCAGTTTTCTCTACAGCCGGCGCCCCGGCACGCCGGCGGCTGCCTTGCCCGACGAAGTGCCGCACGACGTCAAGCAGCATCGGCTGGAACTCCTGCAGCAGCGTCTCAACACTCAGGCGCGCGCCATCTCCGCGCGCATGGTGGGCACCCGGCAGAGGATTCTGGTGGAACGTCCCGCCAAACGCGATCCGGCGCAGTTTGCCGGCCGCACCGACAACAACCGCTGGGTCAATTTTGACGGGCCCGCCGAGAATCCCGGCGCGCTCCTCAACCGCTTCGCCGACGTCGTCATCACCGAGGCCATGCCGAACTCGCTACGGGGCCGGCTCGTGCAGGAAGTCCGTCCTTGAGCTCGGTTCCCATGACGCGCGACCTGCTGCTCGCACCGGCGGACAACATCCGCCTGGTCGAACTGTGCGGACCGCTCGACCAGCACCTGCATCAGATCGAGTCCCGCCTCGGGGTCGAGGTGCGACGACGCGGCAACCGGTTTCAGATCATCGGTCTGCCCGCCGCCATCAAGCGCGCCGAGGCGGTGCTGCAGGATCTGTACGCGCGCGCGCAGCGCGAACCGGTGGACTCCGAGCGGGTGCACATCGCGCTGCAGGAACTCGACATGGATGCGGGCAGCGCGGACGCGGTGCCCGGACCGATGGGCGATGAGTTGAAAGTGCGCACCGCCCGCGGCGCGCTGCGCGCCCGTGGTGCCAACCAGACCGAATATCTGAGCAACGTACGCACGCACGATCTGACTTTCGGCATCGGACCGGCCGGCACCGGCAAGACTTATCTCGCCGTGGCCTGCGCGGTCGAAGCGCTGCAGGCGGAGCAGGTGCGTCGCATCGTGCTGGTCCGGCCGGCGGTGGAGGCGGGAGAGCGTCTGGGGTTTCTGCCGGGCGATCTGGCGCAGAAGGTCGACCCATACCTGCGGCCGATGTACGACGCACTCTATGAAATGATGGGCTTCGAGCGCGTCGCCAAGCTCATCGAGCGCAACGTGATCGAGGTTGCGCCGCTCGCCTTCATGCGCGGCCGCTCCATCAACGATTCGTTCGTGATCCTGGACGAGGCTCAGAACACCACCAACGAACAGATGAAGATGTTCCTGACCCGCATCGGCTTCGGTTCGAAGGCCGTGGTGACCGGCGACATCACCCAGATCGACCTGCCCAGCGCCAAGCAATCCGGCCTGCGTACGGTGATGCACATCCTGCGCGGCGTGCAGGGCATCGCGTTCACCTTGTTCACCTCGCGTGACGTGGTGCGGCATCCGCTGGTACAAAGAATCGTACAGGCTTACGAAGCACGGACGCCCGACGAGGGCGCAGCCGGCGCGTGAGCGGGGGACTGGAACTCGACGTGACTTATGCGGCCCGCAAGCCATGGGTGCCGCGGCGGGCGCAGTTCTTGAGGTGGGCGCGAGCGGCCCTGGGTTCTGCGGCGCACGCCGACGTGGTGTCGGTGCGAGTGGTGGGCGCGGCACGCAGCCGCAGCCTGAACCTGCACTATCGACGCAAGGACAAACCCACCAACGTACTGTCGTTCGCGGGGGCGGGGGCGGCCCCCGATGGGCGCAGCTACTGGGGAGAGCTCGTAATCTGCGCCCCGGTCGTCGCGCGGGAAGCGAGCGAGCAGGGGAAATCCCGAGAGTCGCATTGGGCACACATGACGGTGCACGGCGTGCTGCATCTGCAGGGTTTCGACCACGAAGCCGACGCGGACGCCCGGATCATGGCCGCCAGGGAGATTCAAATCCTTGATCGGCTTGGGTTTTCGGACCCGTACGATTGATCGAGTATGCTTCTGAAACATGTCTGACCAGAGCACAGGAAGCACCGGACGCTGGCTCAAGCGCATCACGCAGTCGATGTCCGGCGAGCCGCGCGATCTTGCCGAACTGATCGAGTCGCTGCGTGAGGCGAGCGAGCGCGGCTTGTTCGACGGCGATGCCCTGGTGATGCTCGAGGGTGTGCTGGCCGTGGCCGACATGCAGGTACGCGACATCATGGTGCCCCGCTCGCAAATGGTGTTCGTCGAACGTGACGAGCCCGCGAAGACGCTGGTCGGATTGGTGGTCGAGTCGGGTCATTCACGCTTCCCTGTGATCGGCGAGGACCGCGACCAGATCCTGGGCATCCTGCTCGCGAAAGATTTGCTGCGTCTGCAAACCTCCGACGACGAACCCTTCGAAATCCGTGAGTACATGCGACCGGTGGTGTTCGTCCCCGAGAGCAAGCGTCTGAACGTGCTGCTCAAGGAATTTCGCCTGAGCCACAATCACATCGCCATGGTCGTCGACGAATACGGCGGCGTCTGTGGCCTGGTGACCATCGAAGACGTGATCGAACAGATCGTGGGCGAGATCGACGACGAGCACGACGTCGAGGACGATCAGCCGATCCGTCGTGAGGGTGACCGGGAATTCACCGTCCACGCCCTGACCCCGATCGCCGACTTCAACGAGTTTTTCATGACCGCGTTCTCGGACGAGGACTACGACACCATAGGCGGTTTGATCATGCAGGAATTCGGCCGCCTGCCGCGGCGTGGCGAGACCATCCAGATCGGTGAGCTGGAATTTCGCGTGATACGGGCCGATCGGCGCCGCATCGATCTGCTGCGGGTGATCACAGCGACGGACATCGAACCGCCGGCGGTCGACGAGCCCCGTCTTTGACGGAGTGGGAAGGCGCGACCGCGCCCGCTGCGTACCTTGAGGTACCGGCGGCGGACGCCGCGGGCGGCGTTGCGGTGTTGCGCCGACACACCGTGTTCAGGCTGCTGGTCGCACTGGCCGCCGGGGGTGCGCTCGATCTGGCCTTCGCGCCCTTCGCCTGGTGGCCGCTCGGGATCGTGGCGCCGGCGGTATTGTTCGGGTTGATTCGCGGTCTGCCGCCGCGGCACGCCGCCTCGACCGGTGGCGCATTCGGCGTGAGCTTTTTCGCGCTCGGCACCTACTGGCTGTATACCTGTCTGCACGTGTTCGGCCTGGTGCCGGTCTGGCTTACGCTCATATTGCAGACGCTGCTGGTGCTGGCGATGGCCGCGTATCTGGCGGCGCTGTGTTTTCTCGCCAATCGGTTCTGGTTCGAGGCGGGGCTCACCCGCGACTGGCTGGTGCTGCCGGTGCTCTGGGTGTTGATCGAATGGTTGCGCGGTTGGGCGTTCAGCGGCTTTCCCTGGCTGTCGCTCGGCTACGCCTTCATCGATTCGCCGCTGGCGGGCTGGGCGCCGCTGTTCGGTGTGTATGGCGTCACCGCGGCGGCCGCCTACCTCGCCGTCGCCGCGCTGGCATGCTGCCGGCGTGGAGCCACCATCGGGCAACGCGTGCTGGCGCTCGGCGTAATCGCCCTGGGCTGCGCCGCGCCCTGGCTGGCGTCTCGCCACTCCTGGACCTCCGGCGCCGGGGCGGCGATGCCGATCGCTGCGGTGCAGGGCGCCGTCTCGCAGGATCAGAAGTGGCAGGCGAAAAATCGCGATCTAACCATGACGCGCTATGCCTCCCTGACGGCGCAGGCGTGGGGTGCGCGCCTGATCGTCTGGCCCGAATCGGCGATACCGGTGCTCGCCAACGAACTCCAGGATTACCTGCGCGAACTGCAGACGCTGGGGCGGGCGCACGATGCCGATTTCGCGATCGGACTCGTCAATTACCACCCGCAGGGCAACCGCTTCTACAACGGCCTCCTGGTGTTGAGCGACGCGGGCGGCGGCTGGTATTACAAGCGGCATCTGGTGCCGTTCGGCGAGTATTTTCCGGTACCGTCCTTCATACGGTCCTGGATGCGGCTGTTGAGTCTGCCTTACGACGACATCTCGCCGGGATCCGATCATCAGCCCGTGCTGAGCGCCGCGGGCCAGCAGCTCGGGCTGACCATCTGCTACGAAGATGCCTTCGGCAGCGGCCAGCTCGCGATACTGCGCGAGGCGACGCTGTTGATCAACGTGACCAATAACGCCTGGTACGGCAACTCCACGGCGCCGCACCAGCATCTGCAGATATCGCGCATGCGCGCGCTCGAAGCGGGCCGTTATCTGATCCGGTCGGCGAACGACGGCATCACCGCCGTGATCGATTCGCGCGGTCGGGTCACGGCGCAGCTGCCACAGTTCGAGCAGGCGGTGTTGCGCGCGACGGTGCAGCCGTTGCGGGGACTGACGCCCTACGCGCGCTGGGGTAATTACCCCCTGGTGCTGCTGGGCACGGGCTGTCTGGCGTGGGCGGCGTGGCGCCGGCGCCAGGGCCGCTAAAGGTCGCCACGGGCGGGTGGCGATGAGCCGGGGGCTCGTGGCGGGACTCGGTGCATTCAATCGACGGTACGCCGCGCCGCCACCCAGGCCTGGAACTCGGGATCCTCGAAGCGGTAGGCACCGTGGTCGATGCGGGCCATCAGCTGCAGCTTGGGACCGGTCAGCCGGCGAATCGAGGTGCGCGGGACGCTGGCAGTGGCGTCAGCGGTGCCGAGCAGCTCGCGCAGCTGGTTGAGCGCCGCCGCGCCGTACAGATCCTGGACGCCGCGCGCCGCCAGCAGCAGCACCGCGCGGTCGGACCGGTTCAGCTCCTTCCAGCCGCGTGCATAGCTCAACGTGTCGTGCACGCGGGTCTTGGTATAGGCCAGCGCCTGCTCCGCGCCCTGGGCCTGATACATCACGTAACGTTCGATGAACCAGCGGAAGAACTCCGGCGTTTCCTTGAGCGCGGCGTACGCGGTCAGCGCGTCGTCCAGCTGCAAGGGGTGTTTGGCCACCGTGGCCAGCTGCCGGACCATGGCGGCAACGAATTCGCGCCCGAGCAGGGGGAAGGGCTCGACCGGGGCCCAGTTGTAGAACGGCGCCGCGGCCCGCGAGAACATCTCGCGCAGCGCCGCTTCGGAGGAGCCGGCGAACAGCACCTTGATGGCGGGCTTGCGGATATCGAGGCCGGCACGCAGCGCGTGTGCGAGCTTCTGGTGTTCCGGGGCGGCCAGCACCTGGGCTTCGTCGATCACCAGCAGCAGCCTTCGCCGGCTCTTGTCCGCCGCCTGCAGCGCCGCCTGGATGGCGGGCACCGCGACCTTCTCCTTCTGCTCCAACTCGAGCTCCACGGAGCCTTCGATGCCGAACGGCAGCTTGCCGCCGCCGGTGAGCTTGGTGATGGGCGAATTCAGATCGTGCCAGAATTTGCGCAGACCCTTCGGCCGTGTCGCGAGCAGGACCGCGGTGGCCAATGCCTGGCCAGGATGATCCATGGCATCCCACAGATTGGTATAGGCCGCGAGATACCCGTCGCGTCGTGCGGCGGGCAGCAGGTCGTGCTTGAGGAATTCGCTCTTGCCCATGCGCCGCCGCGCGAACAAGCCCCGCGCCGAGGTGAGTCCGAGATCGAAGCCCTGCAGATAGGACCGCGCCAGCTCGGGTCGCGCGAAATGCCACGGATCCTTGAGGTCACTCATCCGACCAATAGTGACAGGTTTTAGTCAATTGACAAAATGCTGTCGGAAATCGTCGGAATCGCTTGCGCAGGGGCGGGGTGCCGGTTTCGAGGTCGGAGGGGTGATGGCACGGAACCTGCTTGCTTCCCAGGCAGGGCACGCACGGGCGTGTGCCGGGCCGGCGGGCTGCCGGGCGGCGATGTTCTGCCACATGGGTGGCGGCAGACGGCAAGACCTTGCCGGTTGCCCGCGGTGCCTGATTCGACGTCAGCAAAGTTCAAGGAGACAACATGTCTGCAATATCATCGGTGTCGTCCGTGTCGACCAGCCTGTCCGCCTTGGGCGCGCATGCGGGCGGTCACAAGAAAGGCGTGCACGGCGCAAGCAAGACTGATTCCACCGACGGCGCCGCCGACAGCGATCCGTCGAGCGGGTCCACGCAGGGCCTGTTCAGCAGCCTGCTCGACTCGGCCGAGAAGATCATCGGCGCCGGGGCGTCGGTGCTTGCGAGTCAGGTGCCGGGCGGCACGGCCGCGCTGGGTGCCATCACGGGAGCGGGCTCTGCCGCGGGGGCGAACGCCACCAACGGTGCCGGCGCCACGTCGAGTGCGGCGGCGGCCGCAAGCAAGGCGCTCGGCTCGACGGTGAACACCCACGCGTGAGTGAGCGCGCTGCCGCGCCGGGTCCGGCGGTGAGGGCGTGACGAGCGGCGATGGGTAACGGGCGGCGATGGGCGTG
>CAZZVN010000003.1:21140-110604 GCA_964657625.1 uncultured Steroidobacteraceae bacterium | reverse complement strand
GATCTCGTGACGTGCGGTGTCGGACCTGGTGCTCCGGTAGACTAGGTCGCTTTGCCGGCAGCGAAGCACATGACTCCAGGCATCGGCCCCTCCCCGACCGCCCCGCCGCCGCCGGCCCTCGGGGCGCGCGACGGCGGGCAGCGCAGCGAACGCTTGAACACCAAGGCGGCGGGCATCATCGGTCTTGCGGTGATGTGCAGCCGCGTGCTCGGCCTCGCTCGCGAGCAGATCTGCGCGGCCTTGTTCGGCGGCGGCGGCGCCATGGACATCTTCACCGCGGCGTTTCGTATTCCGAACCTGCTGCGGGACCTGTTCGCCGAAGGGGCGCTGTCGACGGCTTTCGTCACCACCTTCAGCAAGACCATCGCGCGCAGCGGCGACGAGGCGGCCTGGCGGCTCGCCAACAAGGTGGCTACCTTGACCCTCGTGGTCCTCGGCGCCCTGTGCATCGCCGGCATGGTGTTCTCGGCGCAACTGGTGGGTCTGCTGGCGCCCGGCTTCGATCCGGCCAAGGCCGCCCTCACCACGCAGCTCACGCGCATCATGTTTCCGTTCATTCTCCTGGTGTCGATGGCGGCGCTGGTCATGGGCATGCTGAATGCCAAGAGCGTGTTCGGCATGCCTGCCATGGCGTCGAGCTTTTTCAACATCGGTTCGATCGTCGGCGGCGTGAGCCTGGGGTATTGGATCGATCCGCATTTCGGGCGCAGTGCGCTGATCGGCTTGAGCCTGGGCACGCTCATCGGCGGCGCCCTGCAGTTCGCCGTGCAGCTGCCGCCGCTCGTGGGTCTGGGCTATCGGTTTCGATTCGATTTTGCATGGCGCGATGCGGGGGTCAAAGCCATCCTCGCGCTGATGGGACCGTCCGTCATCGCCGCGAGCACCACGCAGTTCAACGTGCTCGTCAACTCCATGTTCGCCTCTACGCTGGGCGACGGGGCGATCTTCTGGCTGGCCATCGCGTTCCGGCTCATGCAGCTGCCGCTCGGCCTGTTCGGCGTCGCCCTCGGCACGGTGACGCTGCCGTTGTTGTCGCGTCTCGTGGTGGCGGGCCACATGGACGGGTTCCGGGCCGAGCTCGCGCGGGCCATGCGCCTCATGTTCCTGCTGACGGTGCCGTCCACCATCGGCCTCATGATGCTCGCCGAACCCATCATCTCGGTGCTGTACCAGCACGGCAAGTTCGATGCCCGAGAGGCCGCGCAGGCGGGCGGGGCCCTGCGGTTCTACGCGGTGGGGCTCGCGGGGTACGCGGCCCTCAAGGTGCTGGTCAATGCGTTCTACGCACTGGACCGCCGCAAGACGCCGATGATGGTGAGTTTCCTCGCGGTGGCACTGAACCTGATCTTCAACTGGGTGTTCACCTTCCATCTGCACTGGGGGCATCTCGGTCTTGCGTTCTCCACGGGCTGCGTGGCGACCTGCAACTTCCTGGTGCTGTATGCCCTCATGCGGCGCCACCTGGGCGGACTCGAAACGGGCCGGCTGGCCGTACTCGTGGGCAAGGTGGCGATCGCCGGGGCGGCGCTGGCGGCGGTGTGTGCGGCGTCTTCGCATTGGTTGTTGTCCGATTGGGCCACGCAGTCGTTCGTGCGCAAGGCGGCGGTGTTGTTGGGAACCATCGTTGCGGGCGGTCTGGCATTCGGCGGCTGCGGCATGCTCTTGAAAATCGACGAGCTGCAGACGTTGGTCGGGACGGTCAAACGCCGTCTGCACCGCGCCAGGTAAAGGCCGCCTTTGCACAACTTTGCCCGCTCGGACGTTGATCCGCGGGGCTCCTTGATTGAATATCCTCGAACACTCGAGGTATCCCCATGTTCAGAGCAACCCGTCTGGTCGCCTTTTCCGCCGTGTCGATGATGTCGGCCGCGCGGGCGGAAACGTTCGTGATCGCAGCGCAGACTTCCGGCGCCGTGGCGACCATCAAAATCCCGGTCGGCGCCGTGAAGACGCTCTCCGCCAATTCTGCGCAGTCGCTCGACGATTATGCGGACCATCAGGTCGAGGCGATGCGCCTGAGCGGCAATGTGCTGATCCGCATCGATGGCATCGCCCATCCCATCGACATCAAGGCGGACTCCGTCATCCTGGAACTGACCGCGGATCGACCGAGCGAGTTCGTCGTCGATGAGGGCAGGCAGCGCGTCGACGGCAAGGTATTCGCTGTGCAGACCGCGTCGGGGCCCATGCAGATCGAAGCGGGCAAGGTGGAGCGCCTGGCCGCCGTCGAACCGAACGCCTGACGAGGCGACGGCTCACGCGACGTCGCGTGCCGTCACGCCGCAGCGTCCCCGCGCCGCCGTACCGCCATGCCGCGGATCATTCCCCGGTGGGCGCCCGCGCCGCGGGCTTCGCGGGCAGGCCTGGCGTAGCGGGCTCGGTTTCGGCGCCGAGCAGGAATGCGTCCATGACCTTGCGGGCGATGGGCGCGGCGGCGGCCGCACCGAATCCCCCGTTCTCCACGAGCACGGACACCGCGATCTTCGGTTCCTCGGCCGGCGCGAAGGCGATGAACCAGGCGTGGTCGCGGCGGCGCTCGTCGGAGATTTTGGCGCGCGTGTTCTCGGTCTGCTTGATGGTGTAGACCTGGGCGGTACCGGTCTTGCCTGCGAATCGGTATTTCGAACCGACGCCCGAGGCGAACGCGGTGCCGCCGGGGCCGTACACGGTGCCGAGCATTCCCTCGTACACCACCCGCCACTGCTCGGCCGTGGCGATGTCGACCGGCCTCATGAGCTGCGGACTGCGCGGCGTGATGGTGGCGGAGCCTGCGGTGCGGATCGCGGATACCAGCCGCGGCGTCGCGATGATCCTGCCCTGCTCGGCGATCTCCGCGGCGAAGTGCGCCTGCTGCAGTGGAGTCACGGTGATGGGCCCCTGACCGATGCCCATGCTGATGGTCTCGCCGGGAAACCACACCTGGTCGGCGGTGCGCTTGTACACGTGCCGTTTCCAGTCGGGTGAGCCCATGAGGCCCGGCTTCTCGCCCGGGATGTCGACGCCGGTCATCGCGCCGTATCCGAATGCCTTCATGAACTCGTCCATGCGGGTGATGCCGAGCCGTTCGGCAACCCGGTAGAAATAGACGTCGCAGGACTGGCCGATGGCCTGGCGCATGTTGAGAAACCCATGCTTCTTGTCGTCTCGATACTTGTTCGCGCTGCCGGGCAGCTGGAAGAAGCCGCCGCAAAAGGACTCCTGTTCGGGCGTCATGATGCCGTACTTCTGCGCGGCCAGGGCATACAGCGGCTTGACGGTCGAGCCCGGGGGATAGGCGCCGCGCAGGGCGCGGTTCAGCAGGGGAATGTCGATGTCGTCGCGCAGCGCGGCGTATTCGGGGACGGTGAGCCCGCGCACGAAGCCGTTCGGGTCGAACCCCGGCGTGCTGGCGAGTGCGATGACGTCGCCCGTGCGCGGGTCGAGTGCGACCACGGAACCCCGTTTTCCCGCGAGCGCGTCCTCGGCGACCTTCTGCACCCGCACGTCGAGGCCGAGGATGAGATCGAGGCCGGCCACCGGGGCGCGCGTGTTGAGCGGCGGCGCATAGTCGCCCTGTTTTTCCACCGGCCGGCCGGCGGCGTTGACCAGGATCTCCTTGAATCCCGGCTTGCCGTGCAGCTGCGGCTCGTAGGCCGCCTCGACCCCGAGCTTGCCGATCAAGGTGGTGCCCGCGTACTCGGCGCTGTCGATCTGCTTCAAATCCTGTTCGTTGATCGCGCTCACGTAGCCGATGGCATGCACGGCGGTGGCGCCGAGCGGGTAGTGACGCGTGAGCCGGGTATGGATGTCCACCCCGGCGAATTGGTAGCGGTGCACCGCGAACAGCGCCATCTCCTCTTCGTTGAGCTGCAGCTTGATGGGCACGCTTTCGTACACCTTGTGGACGAGCACCGTGCGCCGGATGTTGGGCACCTCGTCGGGACGTAGCAGCCCGATCTGCACCAGGGTGGCGAACGTGGCGTCCAGCGCCTTGAGATCGCCGACCTGCTCGCGGATCAGTTCGATCTGGAACGCCGGCAGATTGTCGGCGAGCACGACTCCGTGCCGGTCGAGGATCAAGCCGCGACTGGGCGGAATGGGCTCGGTGCGGATGCCGTTGCCCACCGACTGCCTCGCGTAATAGTCGTAACGCAGCACCTGCAGGTAGAACAGGCGGGCGCCCACCAGCATGAGCAACGCCGCCGCGACGATCCCGGTCACGATGCTGCGCACGGCGAACAGCCGGTTCTCGGCGAAGTAGTTCTTGATCCGCGACTGGCGGGTTCTCGGCATGCTGCCTAGTCCTCGAAATTTGGCTCAGTGTACTCGCACGACGCGGCGGGTCGGCGGCGACTTCTGGGAGCCAAGAACACCCTGGCGGCGGCCGGTCGCGACGGATCATGGCCGGCCGTGGGCGCCTCTTCCGGGTCGACGTGGGCGGGATTGGACCAGGACGCGGGAAAGACCGAAGGCGTGAGGTTCACGCCGATGCGTGGCATACCACCTCGACGTTGTTGCCGTCGGGATCCAAGACGAATGCCCCGTAGTAATGGGGATGATAGTGCGCGCGAATGCCGGGCGGTCCGTTATCCCGCCCGCCCACCGCCACGGCGGCCTCGTAGAAGGCATCGACGTGAGCGCGGGACGCCGCGGTGAACGCGACGTGGACGGAACCGGTGGACGCTCCCGTGCCGATCCAGAAAAAAGGCTTGCCGTTCGTGCCATAGCCCACGTGCGCATTTTTCCCCGTCTGCTGGGCAGTGACCTCTTGGACGATCGTGATCGATAACGGCGCAAGTGCGGCGGAGTAGAAAGTTTTCGATCGATCGAGGTTGGTAACGGCGTATCCGATGTGATCGAGCATGGCGACTCCAGATTTCTTGAGTGCTGATGACGATATCAAAAACGGCGATGACGCCGGTATACGTATGCTTCTTTCAAAAACGCTACTCGATGCAGCTCGATGCGTTCCCACAGAAAACACTGTGTGCATTGACGGATCTTTTTGCCGACGGTCGATCCGGATTGGTTGCCTCGCTCACCCGCCCCGCGATAGGGACGTCCCAGGGTTCGAGGCGGCGCCCAAACGCGATCACCGCAGTGAACGACTGCAGCCGATGCCAGGCCATCTCACCGTTGTCGGGATCGATTTTGGAGCGCAGAGGTTCCAGGCTCTGGACCTTCTCGACCGAGAGGCTGTCGACGTAGCCCGCGACGTCGCCGCCGTTCAAGTCGCGGGAGAGCTTGATGACGCCCCGAACGATGGCGTATCGCGCACGATCGGGATGCCTTCCTCGTAGTTCCGCGAGGCTGCGACCAGCGTCGATCACGAAGAGGCGGCTGGCCTTGCTACTTTCGAAAGCGCAGGCGCGCTCGTCCTTCGCCGGGCCCTGCGCTTCACAGGCCCGCGATACCGTGCGCGCGTAGGCGTCACCGGCAAGTTCCAGCACCAGCAGCGTCGAGGCAAAGGTGTCCTGTGCCGTCCGACGCGGAACCGGAATGTCGAGTTCGGCCCACTTCGCCGGCGTAATCCATGCGGCACGGGTGTCGGAAGCGACCGTTGTCGCCGGGCTGAAACGGTTGGACGACTCGACGCGCCATACCAGGCGCAGGGTCAGCGGGGTGTTTTCCGGCCTGCCAGACGCCGAGCCTGTGGGTACTTCCAACTCTCGCTCCGACAGCCGCAGAACACTTTCCGGTGCGCCGCTGCGATTGTAAGCGGCCGCCCCCAAGATGCCTGCGCAGACGACCAGTACGACCGTGAACCCCGCGATAGGCAGCAGCCGTTGCGGCCGCCTCATCGCGATCCTACGGCCGTACGCCGCGCCTCCCATCCCCGTAACAGGTTGAGGACATACAGGGCGCCGATCGCGAGCGCGCTCATGACGAGAAAGAACTGGTAGGGAAGCAGTCTGGGTAACAGCCAGCCGTACGCCTCCAGGCCGCACAGAACCAACAGCGCGAGACTGCTCACGACACTGATTTCGGGCAGTCGGCGGGACGTACCCACATAGATGCCGGCCGCTCCAAGCGCCAGAAGAGCCCACTTGTACCCGCCGCTCACCGTGCCCGCGTCGTACTCGAAATAGCTCAAGGAGGGCCAGCAGGCGAGGACCATTGGGGTGCCGAGCAGGGTGAAGGTGCCAAATAGGCGGTATAGCGCCGCAAAATCCGCGTGCCGCTCCTGCGACCTCAAGAGCGGAACGACCAAGAGCAGGAGCGCACCGGCATAGAAATTTTCCGGCCGCTCGACGAAGGCCCACCAGGGCGCGCCGCCCATCGTCGTGATGGACGCGGCACCGAAAATCACGACGCCCAGCATGGCGGCGCACAACTGCAGCCGGGACCGCATCTCGTAGGCAAGAATGAAACCGAAGACCGTGCAAGCCAGCACGGCGACGCTGCCCATGTCGATATTCCACAGGGGCGGAAGCACTACGACCGTCAGAACGAAGCTTGCATAGCAGAGCGCCGCGCTCAACCTGGAAAAGTAACCGGTACGGTCGCGAGCTCGAACGACCAGAGCCAAGCCCAGCGTCAACGTCGGCGCGGCACACAGCAGGGCGGTCTGGGTCACCAGGTTGAACGCCGCCCAGAAATGATAGAAACAAAAAAATATGCTGAAGCCCACCAAGAAAGCACCGATCACAGAGATCAAACGCATGGACATCGATAGTTGCCGCCCGCCCTCGGTGGTGTCCGCGTCGTAGCTAGCGGTCAACTCGCCGATCAGAGTACGGTGGTATGCGTCGATGGCGGTCGCCTGCGGTTCGCTCAACTGGATGACGCGATCGACTCTCAGCTGAGCGAGTTCGCGCTCGAAGACCTCGATCTGGTCGATGCGGCTCTGCGCGGCCTCGCGGGTGGTGATCCCCGAAGCGGCGATGCCGGGCTGGGGCGGGGAGGGGCGGGAAGTCAGCTCTTGGGGGAATCGTGGTTCATTGGAAGACAATTGAGTTCAACCAGGATTCGGATGGCTGACATTGCGGCTCTTCGCGCCGCCCCAGCTTTGCGGCGCTAATTGGAATCGCTGTTTGTCGTTGACGTAGTACGAGAGTTATCATGCGCCATTCATCATGAAAATGGCGCGGGTAAACGATGAAATCCGAAAAGACGACGTTGCATCCATTGCCCGTGCGCGGTGTGTTGGGGCCAGTTTTCATTGCATGGCACTTGCCGCCAGTGTCCTTAGGTTCCGCATCGATTCACCTTCGCTTGGTGGATTGAGCTTGTTATTTCTCGTGCTGGCCCTGGCGTTTTCCCGGGACTCGCGTCGTTTGCTTTCCGGTGAAGACTAGATCGTCTGCCGTCTGCTGCGCGCTATCGATACAGCTGCGCGGCGAAGATCGATATCAGGGTTATGATCAAAAAGTAGCCGCTGGTGACGCGGCGGGTCGCGAAAGGCCAGTAAGGATGGACGGGCGGGCCTCCGCGCACGGCTGCATGCCAGGCCCGGTGCCCGGCCCAGAGCATGGCGGGTAACACGGCCACGCCGTGCAAGACCGAGCCCGGCGTACCTCGCTTCCAGATTACCCAGGGCATCGAGGCAAGGAGCACGACGATGCCAACAAAGGACAGCGCAGCCAGCCATTGGCGCGGCGTACGAACCGCGGGGCGTTTATGAGCAAGAAGAGCGACCACGAAGTTCCCCCATCCTCGAGATACCACGACCCATCATACCCGTGGCGGTTGCGCCTCTGTGCGATAAACCACCACCGCGATGATCAGCAGCGTCGCGGCACACAGGTACGCGAACCAATAGCCGAAGCGTACGTATAGGGTATCGCCGCCGTCCATGCGCGGTGCGTTCACGACGATGCCGTCGGCGGGGCGGGGCACCCGGTAGGGATCGGCGGCGTAGGTCTTCTGCAGCAGACGGCCATTCGGGTCGATGAGTGCGGAGATCCCGGAGTTGACGGAGCGGACCATGCTCACGCGCAGCTCCACCGAGGCGAAGACGGCGAGGGCGAGGTGTTCGAAGGGCTCGCTGCCGGCGCCGAACCATTGATCGCTGGTGAGGTTCACCAACAGATTGGGGTGCAGCATGCCGACGCGGCGTATGAATCCAGGGAGCAGGTCTTCGTAGCAGATCACGGGTGCGAGCCGCCAGGATCGTTCCGGCGAATCGGACCCGGGGCGGGGTACCGCCGCCGGCAATGTGACCGTGCCGGGGCCCGGACCCGCCTTGAAGCGGCCGGCACCGGGCGGCAGCAGATCACGCAGCCAGGGAAAATGCTCGATGCCGGGGATGTATTCGCCGAACGCCAGGAGGCGTACCTTGTCGTAGCGGCCGGCGACCACGCCGTCGCGGTCGAGCAGGAGGGCTGAGTTGTAGGCGTCGTCCAGGTCCGAGTCGGCGGTACTCACGCCGATGATGACGGGCACCGTGATGCCGCGGCGGATGTGGGCGAGCGAATCCGGCTCGAAATCGGCGGCAAAATCACGCGGCAGCGCCACCGGATAGCTGCCCTCGCTCCAGACCACCAGCTGCGCGCCGAGGCCTTGCAGGCGGCGCGACTGGCTTTGCAGGGCGTCGAGCTCGTGCAGCGCTTCTTCGCGCGAGAACTCGCCATCCGCGGCGTAGGCGAAATTCGGCTGCACCAGACCAATTTTGAGGTGCGGCGCGGCGGCGATGAGGGCATCCACCTGCCGCATGCGCACGGCGCCGAACACCAGGGCGGCGGCGACGATGAGGCCGGCGGCGGCGACCGGCACACGTGCGCGCCGCGGCGCATCGATCACGTCGTACAGCGCGCCGTTCACCAGCATCAGCAGCGCGCTCACCCCCCAGGGTCCGGCGAGCTCGGCGATCTGGATCACGAGCGGGTGCCACGCCTGCGTGATCCATTGACCGCAGGGAAATATCTGTGGCACCACCAGTTCGCCCAGCACCAGGGCCGGGGGGGCGAGCAATGCCATGGGCACGCGCCGCCGACGCCGGATGCCGCAGACGATGCCCGTGAAGACCAGGAAAATCAGCGCGCGCGCGGCGCAGAACACGAAGAACACGGCCGCCGCCGTGCCCCAGGAGAAGTCGGCGAAGCGCTGCATGGTGTCGATCAGCCAGTAGAACCCGCCGGCGGTCTCGACGACGCCGGCCCACCAGCCGAGCAGCAGTGCGCGGCGCAAGCTCGGTGCACGATCCACGGCCAGCAACATCGGCGCCGCAGCCACCCAGGCGAGCGCCGACAGGTCGAAGGGAGTACAGGCCAGAAACCACAGACACCCGCTCAGAGTGACCAGAAAAAACGCAAGGAAAAAAGGCGGGCGGCTCATGGGGGGCGAAGGATACGGAGTTCCCGGCGGCTCGGCATCTCGGGTATTCTGGAGGTCAAATGGAAGAACGATACGAGCCCGCCCCCGTCGAGGCGCAGGCACAGCATTACTGGGATTCGCACAGGTGTTTCGAGGCGCGGGAAGATCCCGCGCGGGACAAGTACTACTGTCTGTCTATGTTCCCGTACCCGAGTGGGCGCTTGCACATGGGGCACGTGCGCAACTACACCATCGGCGACGTGCTGAGTCGTTTCATGCGCATGAACGGCAGGAACGTGCTGCAGCCCATGGGGTGGGACGCCTTCGGGCTGCCCGCGGAGAACGCCGCCATGGCGAACGGCGTGCCGCCGGCGCGCTGGACCGCGGACAACATCGCGTACATGAAGAAGCAGCTCAAGTCGCTGGGGTTCGCCTTCGACTGGAGTCGGGAACTCGCCACCTGCAATCCCGAGTACTACCGCTGGAACCAGTGGCTGTTCCTGCGCATGCTGGAAAAGGGCATCGCCTACCAGAAAACGGGCGTGGTGAATTGGGATCCGCTCGACCGGACCGTGCTCGCCAACGAACAGGTCATCGACGGGCGCGGCTGGCGCACGGGTGCGTTGGTGGAGCGGCGCGAGATTCCAATGTACTACCTCAAGATCACGGCCTACGCCGACGATCTGCTCGGATCGCTGCGGGACATGCCGGGCTGGCCGGAGCGGGTGCGTGCCATGCAGGCGAACTGGATCGGCAGAAGCGAGGGCGTACGCGTCGGCTTCCCGTACGACATCCCGGGCGATGCGGGCGATGCGGGGGTGCTGCAGGCGTTCACCACGCGTGCCGACACGCTCATGGGCGTGACCTTCTGCGCGGTGGCAGCCGAGCATCCGCTCGCCACGCGCGCGGCCCGGGACGATGCAGCGCTGGCCGCGTTCATCGAAGAATGCAAACGCGGACCCGCCGTCGAGGCGGAGATCGCCATGCAGGAGAAGAAAGGCATGCCCACCGGCGCGACCGTGCGCCATCCGCTCACCGGGGCGGCCATCCCGGTGTGGGTGGGCAACTACGTGCTCATGAGCTACGGCGAAGGCGCGGTGATGGGCGTGCCCGCCCACGACGAACGCGATTTCGAATTCGCCAAGAAATACGGTCTGGCCATCACGCCGGTGATCGACGTCGACGGACGACCTTTCTCGACGGACGCGTGGCAGCCCTGGTATGGCGGGCACGGTCGCTGCGTCAACTCCGGCGCCTACGACGGCCTCGGCTTCGCCGCTGCGGTCGATGCGATTGCCGAGCAGCTCACCCGCCTGGGTCTGGGCGCCAAGCAGACGACCTGGCGGCTGCGCGACTGGGGCATATCGCGGCAGCGTTATTGGGGCTGCCCCATCCCCATCATTCATTGCGCGGCGTGCGGCGCGGTGCCCGTGCCCGATGCGGACCTGCCGGTGCGGCTGCCCGAGGATCTGGTGCCCGACGGCAGCGGCAACCCGCTGCTGAAGGACGAACGATTTCTCGCCTGTGCCTGTCCCCGTTGCGGCGGGGCCGCGCGGCGCGAAACCGACACCATGGACACCTTCGTCGATTCGTCCTGGTATTTCCTGCGTTTCGCCTGCAGCGGCAACGATGCGGCGATGCTCGACGCGCGGGTGGGCTACTGGCTGCCGGTGGACCAGTACATCGGCGGCATCGAACACGCGATCCTGCATTTGTTGTATGCGCGCTTCTGGACCCGTGTCGTGCATGAGCTCGGCGCCGTGGATTTCAAGGAGCCGTTCGCGCAGTTGTTCACGCAGGGCATGGTGCTGAACGAGGTGTTCTTCCGACGGCCGGACGCGGGACGTGTCGACTACTTCAATCCGGTGGACGTGGACGTGCGCACCGACCCGCAGGATCAGCGGCGCGTGGCGGTGCTGCGCAGTGACGGACGCGAGGTCGAATCAGGCGGCGTCGTCACCATGTCGAAGTCGAAGAACAACGGCGTCGATCCGCAGGCGTTGGTGGACGAGTTCGGCGCCGACACGGCGCGACTGTTCACCATGTTTGCGGCGCCTCCCGAGCAGACGCTCGAGTGGTCGGCCGACGGGGTGCAGGGTGCCTACCGCTTCATCAAACGGCTGTGGAAGGCGGTGTACGAGCATGTCGCGAACGCGCCCGCGCCCCAAAGCCCGCCGGCGGCGCAAGGCGCGCCCGCGCCGCATAACGCGCCCGCGCTCGACCCGGCGGCGTTGACCGAGGCGCAGCGCACCCTGCGCCGGCTCGCGCAGCACACGCTCGCCAAGGTGACCGACGACATCGGCCGGCGGCGGACCTTCAACACGGCCATCGCGGCGGTGATGGAACTGTTGAACGCGCTCGGCAAATTCTCGCAGGAGCCGCGGACCGCTGCGCAGGACCGTGCGGTGGTCCAGGAGGTGCTCGAGATCGCGGTGCTGTCCCTGTCGCCCATCATTCCGCACGTAACCCATGCGCTCTGGAGTGCGTTGGGCCACGCGACCGCGCTGCTCGACGAGCCGTGGCCGGCGGTGGACCGCAAAGCGCTGGAGCAGGCGACGCTCGAATTGGTGGTGCAGGTGAACGGCCGGCTGCGCGCCCGCATCACGGTGCCCGCGGACGCAGACGAGGCGGCGGTCCGGGAGGTGGCGCTCGCCGATCCGAACGTGCGGAAGTTCGTGGACGGTGCGGCGATCCGCAAAGTCATCGTCGTGCCGGGCAAACTCGTCAACGTGGTCGCATGATGGCGGGCCTCGAGCGGCCCGTGCGCCGTGGCGTGCCGCGCTGTTTTCGCGCCGCCGTCGCGGTGCTGGTGACGGTGTTGGCGTGCGGGTGTGGATTTCGCCTGGCCGGCAGCGGCACCCTGCCCGGCATCCTGGCACGGCCTTATCTGTCGACGAAGGATCCCTACACCGACTTCTCGCGCGAATTCGAGCATCAGTTGAAAAGCGCCGGTGCGCGGGTTCAGAGCGTCAAGACGGATTCGACCGCGACCATCGAGATCACACGCGACACGGTCGAGCAGCGTACCTTGTCCGTTTCGGCGCGCAACATTCCCACCGAGTACGAACTGACCTACACCGTCATCTTCGCGGTGCACGGCCCGGACAAGGAGCTGCTTGCCCCGCAAACCATCAAGCTGTCGCAGGATTACAGCTTCGTCGAGACCGAGCTGCTGGCGAAACAACACGAAGCGGATTTATTGCGTGCGCAAATGGCGCGCGACCTGGTTTCCATCGCCCTGCGCCGGTTGACGAGTCTGAAGTAGCGGGACGTGATCCTGCTCAATGGCATCGACCGTCCGCAGCTGGAACGTCTGTTGGAGCGTTACGGTTTGCAGCTGACGGTGGTGGCGCCCGAGGAGGTCATCCCGGGCTCCTTCTGGGGCGAACGCGAAGCAGGGCTGATCGGCGCGACGCTGTATGCGCGTCTGGACACGCCGGTGCATTCCATCCTGCACGAGGGCGCGCATTTCATCTGTATGACGCCGCAGCGGCGTGCGGGGCTCGACACCGATGCCGGCGGCGGCGACGAGGAGGAAGGTGCCGTGTGCTATCTGCAGATTCTGCTGGCGGAGCAGCTGTCCGGGGTGGGCGGCGCGCGCCTGTGCCGGGACATGGACGCCTGGGGGTACAGCTTTCGCCTTGGCGCCGCCGCCGCCTGGTTCGTGGAGGATGCCGACGACGCGCAGCGTTGGTTGCTGGCCCACGGACTCATCGATGCTGCCCGCGGAATCACTCATGTCTGCCGATGAGCGCGCCGCTGCCGATGAGCATGGCGGCATGACACGTCGCACGATGCTTGCAAGCTTAGGCGGGCTGGTGGCGACCGCCTGTTCCAAGGCGGCGTTCCTGGCGGTGAACGTGCCTGCGGCGTTCGGTGCGTACACCCGTCATGCCGACCTTGCCTACGGCGACGCGGCACAGCAACGGCTCGACGTCTACGTGCCGCAGAACACGGGCGGGGCGCGCATGCCCGTGATCGTGTTTTGGTATGGCGGGCGATGGAGCGAGGGCGACAAGCTGGATTATCGTTTCGTCGGTGCGGCGCTCGCGAGTCTCGGGTGCGTGGCGGTGCTCCCCAATTATCGTCACTACAGCGAGGTCAAGCTGGCCGGCTTCATGGCCGATGCGGCGCGGGCGGGGCATTGGGCGGCGGCGCATGCCGCGCAGTTCGGCGGTGACCCCGGGCGGCTGTACACCATGGGACACTCGGCGGGCGCACACATGGCGGCGTTGGTGACGTTGGATACGCGCTATTTTCGCGCCAACGGTGCGGGGGTGCCGAGGATCGCGGGCCTGATCGGTCTTTCCGGGCCCTATGATTTTCTGCCCCTCACCGACCTGGACCTCGAGGACATGTTCGGCCCCCCCGCCCTTTATCCGCTGTCGCAGCCGATCGACTTCGTGCGCGCGGACGCGCCGAAGACGCTGCTCATCCATGGCCTCGCCGATGACTCAGTATGGCCCAAGAACACCCGCAACCTCGCGAGCGCGCTCGGCTCGCTGGGCGTGCCGGTCACCCTGAAGTTGTATCCACGGACACGGCATGCCGACACCGTGGCCGCGTTGAGTCTGCCGGCGCGCCACCGGGCGCCGACGCTGGCCGACATCGCGGCGTTCGTACGTGGCTAGGCGGAAGGGTCGGCGCGCAGCGGTCTGCGTCAGCGCGCAGCAGTCATCTTGAAGATGCCCTGAGCGTTGCTGCTGTCGAAGCGCAGATCCAGGCGGCGTTTACCGTCCGCACCCACGATCACGTCGCGCGAGATGAACTCGTAGAAGGAGCCGGGAACGGTCATTTCGATTTCGGAGTCGTCCGCGGCCCTGAACTTGCGCTGCACCGGGTCTGCCTTGAAGGCGGTCTGCCGAACGGTGCCCGAGGCAGAGATTTCGACTTTTTCCTTGATGGGCCGTCCTTGCGCACGCTGCGCACAGGCGGTCAGTGCGACGTCGAGCACGCGGTCGGTTGCATGGTTGAACGCCGAGCCCTCGGTGGCGATCCACGCGGCCTCCGGCGATTCGGCGAGCAGGATTTGATAGTCGGTCCAACGCGGTGTGTCATGCCAGCGGCCGAAGGCGCCGACGATCTCGCGCAAGGCGGGTACCGCGACCTTCATTTCGCAGCGGCCCTCCTCGGCGAACAGCGCCAGGGCGTGGCGGGCGGCATCGCCCAAAGGATCGCGGCTCGTTCCGAACACCCGCGCCGCGGCGGCTTGGAACGCGCTGGAAAAACGCTCCACGTGCAGTTCGCTCACGAAGAACTGCGGCAGGTTTTCCGGAAACTCCCGATGTGCGAAGCCGCGACCCGTCATGCGCAGCTTCTCCAGCGGGTAGAGGCCGGCGACGTGATAGCCCAGAGGTTCGAGAATGCGCGAGAACGCACGCATTCCGGCCGGCAACGCACCGGTCGCGCCGACGCCGGCGCCGAAGTGAATGGTGCGCAACGCGCCATGGTCGAAGGTGATGCGTTCCCGCTGTCGGCGCCGGTCCGCGACGTAAGCCGCGCCGGTGGGTACCCGGCCGAGCAGGTCCTGGAACAACACGGCGTTCAAGGCCATGGCGAACACGCCGCGCGATACGGACCCGGCGCTCGCCAGGAAGAACGTCCTGTCGATCTGCAGGGTATCTAAAATCTGATCGGTGGCCTGATCGCCGGCGACCGCTCTGATCAAGCGGGCCAGATGGCTGTCTGTGGTCATTTCTCATCTCCTGCGGACGGCGGCCCAAAGCGCACCGCGGCCGCCGGTATCCGTGCAAAAATCTGGGCGATGGCAGCCGAGTAGCATTGTACCGGGGTCGGGACGTAGCGGTCATACGCCGCTTGATTGGCGCGCCCGATGCCGTGTTCGCCGCTGAAACTGGCGCCGAATTCTTCGATTGCAAGGGCCAGCACGCGCCGCCGCAGGGCCGCCGTACGTGTCTCGGCGGCCGGTCCGGCTGTGCGCGGCACGAGGTTGAAATGCAGGCCGCCGTCGGCGACATGGCCGAAATCGCACACCTCGAAATCCGGGAACTCGGTGGCCAGCCGCGCGACCGCGGCGCGGCGGAACGCCATCACCTCGCCGCGGCGGAATGACAGGTCGAATCCCACCACGGGGCCGCCGGCGCGCAATCCTTCGGACAGCGAATGACGCAACGCCCACAGCCGCTCGGGGGCCCCGAAACGCACGTCGCGGAGCGGCGCGGTGGGGCGCTCGGCGAGCTGGGTGATCACGGATTCGAGTGCGTCGTCGAGGCTGGGAATGCCCGGCCGTGGCGCGGCGGCGGAGGTCAGTTCGACCAGGATGGCGTAGTCCGGCAGGCCTTCGGGGAAGGGATTGCGCAGGGTGGGGACATGGGCGAGCGCCCGGCGCATGGCCGCGGCGGACATGCCCTCGAAGGCGGTCAAGGTTTCCGCTGCCTCGGTTTCGAATGCGCCGAGCAGTTCGAACACCGCCGCCTCGTCGCGCGGCACCAGCAGGGCGACGGCGGTCTGGCGCGGCAGCGGGTGCACTTCGAGTGTCGCCGCCGTAATGATCCCGAGGGCGCCGCAACTGCCGACGAAGAGCTGGCGCAGGTCCAGGTGCGCGTTGTCCTTGCGCAGGCCGTCCGACAGTTTGAGCACCGTCCCCGTCTCGTCGGGCAGCACCACCTCGAGTCCGAGCACGTGCCGCCGCATGTCGCCGTAGCGCAGGAAACGGGCACCGCCGGTGTTGGTCGCCACCATGCCGCCTATCATCGGATCGCTGCCCACGTCGATGGGCAGGCACAGGCCATGCGGTTCCAGCACCGCGTTCAGCGCGGACAGACGCGTCCCCGCCGACACCGCAACGGTGCGGTCGTCCAGGTCCACGCGCGGCGGCGCACGCAGCCGGTCGAGGGAGATGACGAGTTCACGCCCGCTGGCATCCGGCGTCGAGCCGAGCACCAGGCCGGTATTGCCCGACTGCGGTGTGTAAGGCAGCCCGCGGCGTACCACATACCGCAGCACTGCCGATACCTGCGCCGTATCCGCAGGCCGTACCACCGCGGCCGCGATACCGCCCCCGTAGCGTGCTGCCGTCTCGTAAGGCTGTCGGTCGCCGGGCGCCACGAGCAGGCCGGCGGGGCCGACGATCTGCAGCAGGGCATGGTGGTCGGCGGCTTCCAACATGGAATCAGGCGGCGTGTGCGGCGAGGGCAGGGACCTGCGCGTAACAGCGGCCGAAACGGTTGGCCAGGAACGCCTGCAGACCGATCTCCTCCTGCTTGACGAGCCCGGACTGCGGCAGGTGGCCGGCGGCGAGCAGGTCGAGCACGGCGCAAATGCCGCCCGCGGTGGTGATCTGGATGGCGCTGCGCACGCGGCCCCCCAGCGGGGCGGCATAGATCTTGTGGGCGTAGGTTTCCTGGACGAGCTGACCGGCGCGCAGACCGCTCACCGTGACGAATACGATCACGACATCCTGCAGGGTGACGGGCACCGCATTCTCCAGAATGTCCTTCAGCAGCTCGCGCCGGTCGCGCAGCCGCAGATCGTTCAACAGCGCCTTCATGATGGCGGCGTGGCCGGGATAGCGAATGGTACGGTAATTGAGATTGCGCACCCTGCCGGCGAGGGTCTCGCACAGTGTGCCCAACCCCCCCGACGTGTTGAAGGCCTCGTAGAGGATGCCGTCCAACGAAAACTCCTCCAGTTCCTCGAGCGGTTGCGTCTCGCGCAGCTGTCCGTTGACGATGGCCTCGCACGGTTCGCAATACTCGTTGATGACGCCGTCGGTGCTCCAGGTGAGGTTGTAATTCAATGCATTGGAGGGAAACTTGGGCAGCGCCCCGACGCGCATGCGCACATCCTGGAGCTCGTCGAAACGCGACGCCAGGTCGCTCGCGACAATGGTGATGAAGCCGGGCGCCAGGCCGCATTGCGGGATGAAGGCGGTCGATGCGCCCGCGGCGAGCTGCTTGACGATTCGGGTGCTCGCCACATCCTCCGTCAGATCCAGGTAGTGCGCACCCGCCGCCTTGGCGGCTTCGGCGATGAGCCGGGTGGCATGGTAGGGGGCTGCGCTCAACACCGCGAACTCGCCGACCAGAATCTTACGCAAGGTGTCGCCCTGCGTGATGTCGGCGCAGACCTTGGTGACCGCCACCGCCGTTTCCAGCCGGTCCAGTTGCCGCTGCGAGCGGTCGACGACGGTGACGGCGTAATCGCCGGATCCCACCAACAGCTCCGCGATCATGGATCCGATCTTACCCGCACCGACGATGACGACGTGTTTCATGAAGTGACCCTTCGCCTGCAATGGCAACGCTGCATTGTTGAGGACCTGCCTTGCGATTGGTACGGTTGAATGAGGCGTTTTTAAGGCCTATAACGGCTGTTCCACAGGCTAAACCGACGATCCGCCATGGATGCCATCGATCTGAAGTTGATTGCTGCGTTGCGGGAGAATGCCCGGGCGCCCACCGCCCGGTTGGCGCGACTGGTGGGGCGCTCGCGTACCAGCGTGCAGAGCCGCATCGAACGGTTGGAAAAACTGGGCGTCATCGTGGGTTACGGCGTGCGGTTGGCGCCCGAGCATGGACTGGGGGCCGTTCGTGCCCACGTCATGATCAAGGTCGGTCCGAAGAATGCGCGGACGGTGACGGCGGCGTTGCGCGCCATTGCCCAGGTGCGCGTGCTGCATTCGGTGAGTGGCGAGGTCGATCTCATCGCCGTGGCGGCGACCGGCTCGGTGGATGAAATGGACCAGGTGATCGATCGCATCGGCGCGTTGGACGGCGTGGAACGCACGACCTCGTCCATCATTTTGTCCACGAAATTCGAGCGCTGAACGGGCGTCGGGGGGATCGGATAAAATTCGGCGTGGGCTTTATGAGGCCCACGCCGCCGGGATATCGCACCGACGGGGGAGTTGGCTGGCTTGCCGGCGCGAGATTCTCCTAAACTGTCGCTTCACGGGGCCACCGCGATGCATGAGACATAGTGCCAAAATTGCGCAGTGCCGCAGCGTACTCTTTGTAACTCTTACTTAAAAACTTTTCGCTTGACAACGCGCAAAATCTAAAGGGTCAGCCCAAACCTGCTCTGGGCGACCGGCGGCGCGAGCTGCGGATCGCCCGCCGCCACCGCACGATCCGGTACGCCAGCACCGCCGCTGCCAGGGTACCGCAGCTGAACTTGAGATCTCTCTGCAATCCGTCGGTGAATGCCATGGCGATCAACACCGCGCCCATGCCGGCGACGGCGGCATAACTCAGCCAGGGAAACAGCCACATGCGCACCGCGGGCGGGGGCGCGGCTTCGCGCTCGCGCCGACGCCGCAGGACGATCTGGGCCACCGCGGTGATCATGTAGACGAACACGATCACGGCACCCGAGGAACTGACGAGGAAGTCGAACACCGACTGCGGGGCTTGCGTCGCGGCGATGATTCCTAAAAATCCCGCAGCGGCGCCGATGAGCACGGAGGGCACCGGCACCCGGCGCGCATTCAGGCGCACCAGGGACTGCGGCGCATCGCCGCGGGCGGCCAGGGTGAAGAGCACCCGGGAACTGACGTAAAAGGCGGAATTCAAACACGACAGCACCGCGGTCAGGATGATGCCGCTCATGAGCGTGCCCGCCCAGGGCACATGCATGGCGGTGAGCGCCAGCGTGAAAGGCGACTGTCCGGAACGCACGGTGTTCCAGGGCACCACCGAGACGATCAGAAACAATGAAATCACGTAGAAGATCAGGATGCGTCCGATCACGGCGCTGCTCATGCGTGCCACCGCCCTTCCGGGCTGGGCTGATTCTGCGGCGGCGATGGTGGTGATTTCGGCGCCCGTCATGGCGAAGAACACCGTGGGCACCGCGGCCAGCACTGCGATCCAGCCGTGCGGCGTGAACCCGCCGTGGTCGACCAGGTTGCCAAAGGTCGCGCCTCCCGGCGAGGTCCAGCCAAACGCATACGCGGCGGCGATTACGATGAAAGCGAGGATGGCTGCGACCTTGATCGACGCGAACCAGAACTCGAATTCCGCGTACGACCGCGCCGACATGAGGTTGACGACCGTCATCACGGTCATCAGACACATGCCGAGCTGCAGGGATGAAAGCGGAAGCCAAGCCCGCAGAATACCGGCGCCCGCGATGGCCTCGACCGGCACGGTCAGCACCCAGAAATACCAGTACAGCCAGCCCACCACGAATCCTGCGCCCGGGCCCAGGCCGGCACGCGCGAACTCCGTGAACGAGCGTACCTGCGGCAGCGCCGTACTCATTTCGCCGAGCATGCGCATGACCAACAAGATCAGCAGCCCGGTGATGGCGTAGCTCAGAAAGCTCGCCGGGCCGCCGGCACGGATGGACGTACTGCTGCCCACGAACAAACCGGCGCCGATAATGCCGCCGATCGAGATCATCGCCAGGTGGCGGCTCTCGAGGGAGCGGCTGAGGCCGCCATGCGGCGGCGCGTTCGACTGCGGATCGGTTTCGAGCATCGGAATCTCCGGAGGAGAAACATCATACCGCGGGTCAGTCGTGCCGCAGGCACGCGGCGAATTCCCACATGGGGTGGGCACCCTCGCTTAAAATGGAATGATGCAATCCCCCGCAGAGCACGACCGTTCCTGGCTCGCCACGTTGATGCGGCTGTGGCTGTTGAAGCGGGTGGCTGCGCCCCGCGGCGATCCCCGGTACGCAGCGTTCGCGTTGATCACGCTGTGGCTGCTCGCCTGGGTGGCCATCGACCGCTGGCAACGCCAGCCCGAACCGCGGTTCTACGCGGACGGCATTCCGCTGCTCGCCTGGTACGGGGTGGGATTGGTGATGCTCGCGGGCCTGTTGCGCCGTGTGTCGAGCCCCCGGCCCACACTCGGCGCGGCGTTCGCGCTGGCGGTGGGCTTGGTGCCCGTGCCCTTGTTGCTGACCGGGATTCTGTCGTTTTATTTGTCGTCTGGGCAGTACTGGGTGCTGGCCGGGTGCGCGGCGGTGTTCCTGCTCCTTTATCTCGCCCGCGGTCTGCACGGGCTGACCGGCGCCCGGCAACGTTTTGCGGCGCTATCGGGCCTGATTTTCGTCGCCTCGTTCCTCTGGCTGACCGATGCCTTGAATGCGATTCCCGATGTTTGGAGTCCGGCCAGCGCCGATACGGTTGATGCCGGCGCGACGGACAGCGAGGACGTCCGGGCGCAGAAGGAAACCACGCTGTTCGAGCAGGCCGACCGCATCGATGCCGCCCTGGATTCCATTCACCGCGGTTCATCGTCTGCGCCGCAGGCCTTCTTCGTAGGCTTTGCCGGCGTCGGTGCGGAAAAGGTGTTCGCCCAGGAGATCGGGCTCGCATCGCGCGTGTTACAGGAACGCTATGCCATGGACGGTCGTGGTCTGTCCTTGATCAACGATGAGCGTGATCTGGACGAGGCGCCGATCGCGAGCGTGTCCGGTCTGCGATATGCATTGCGCTCGCTCGCCGAGCGGATGCAGGTGGATCGGGACGTGCTGTTCCTGTCGATCTCCTCGCATGGCTCGGACGCTCCCGCCATCGCCGTCGAGAATTCGGACCTGCCGCTCGCCGATCTTTCCGCGCAAGATCTTGCCGAAGCGCTGCGCGACTCCGGCATAAGGTGGCGGGTCATCATGATTTCCGCATGCTACGCCGGCGGCTTCATCGAGCCGCTGCGCGACCCGCGCACCATCTTGATCACCGCAGCGGCGGCCGACCGGACCTCGTTCGGCTGTTCCAGCGACAGCGATCTGACCTACTTCGGTGAAGCCTTCTACCGTGACGCGCTGCCTGCCGCCCGGTCCCTGCGGGACGCCTTCGAAACAGCCAAAGCCGCCATCATCGCGCGGGAACGCAAGGAGGGCGAAACCCCCTCGAATCCGCAGGCCTATTTCGGGGCCGAGATCGAGGCGAAGATCGACGGGTTGGCCGCTGTTCCACAACCCGCACCTGCTCCAGGCCCCGACGAGGCGATAACGGCGCAGCGCTAGCGGCCTGTCGGGCTCACGGGAGCCTTGCGCCGGCCTCGAAATCGCCCAAGTCGTGATCGTTGCGCACGTATTGGCGGCTGGCGTCGCGCGGCGGTTGAAAATCCCAGGGTGTGTAGCGTCCCTCGCGCAGGGCGGCATACACCAGATGGCGCCGCTGCTGGCTCGCAAGCACGGCTGCGTGCAGTGACGGCACGTCCCAACGGCGCGCGACTTCGGCACGGAATTCATCGATGCGACCGGCGTGCTCGCGGGACGTGGCGAGGTTGTGTCTTTCGTCGGGATCGGTTTGCAGATCGTACAGCTGGTCGGGATCGACGGGGGTGTGCACGAACTTGTAGCGGCCGCGTTTGATCATCAGCAGGGGTGCGATGGCGCCTTCGGCCAGGTATTCGCCGATGACCTCGTCGCGCGCCGGGATGCCGGCGAGCTGGGGCACGAGGCTGTGGCCGTCGAGGGGTGTCGCGTATGCGGCGGCGGGCATGCCGGCCAGCTCGCACAGGGTGGGCAGGATGTCCACCAGCGAGGCGGAGCCGGTCACGCGGCGCGCGGCGAAGCGCTCCGGCGCATGCACTATCAGAGGGATGCGGCACGCCGGCTCGAAGAAGTTCATCTTGTACCAGAGGCCCCGTTCGCCCAACATGTCGCCGTGATCGGCGAGCAGCAGCACGACGGTGCGCCGTGCCGCGCCGCTCTCGGCCAACGCATCGAGCAGCACGCCGATCTGATCGTCGACGTAGGATACCGCGCCGTAATAGGCGCGCCGCGCGTCATGTGTCTGGCCTTCCGTCACCGCGTGCAGATCCAGACCGCACACATGGCGCAGGCGTTGCGAATGCGGATCGAGTTCGGCAGCGGGGATGAGCACGCGGGGCATGTCGATCTCACACCCCGCGTAGCGGTCCCAGTAGCGCCGTGGTATCGCGTACGGATCATGGGGATGCGTCAGCGAGGTCACCATGCAGAACGGCCGCGGGTCGCGCGCCCGCGCCATGTCGAACAACTTCTGGCGTGCGTGGTGGACGACGTCGTCGTCGAAGTCCATCTGGTTGGTGCGTGCACAGGGCCCGGCCTCGGTCACGGAATCCATGGTGTGGTACCAGCTTGGGCGGTCCGCGCCACGCGTCCAGTCCGGAGTCCAGCCAAAATCGGCGGGATAGATGTCCGTGGTCAGCCGCTCCTCGAATCCATGCAGCTGATCGGCACCGCAAAAGTGCATCTTGCCGCTCAGCACCGTCTGGTAGCCCGAGCGGCGCAGGTAGTGCGCAAAGGTGGGCACCTGCGCCGGGAATTCCGCGGCGTTGTCGTAGGCGCCGATGGCGGATATCTGGCGGCCCGACAACCACGAGAAGCGTGAGGGCGCGCACAGCGGGCTGTTGCAATAGAAGGATTCGAAGACGACGCCGGCGGCGGCGAGCGCGTCGATGCGCGGCGTTCGGGCCACGCCGTTGCCGTACGCCGGGAGCATCCGAGCTGCGAGTTGATCCGCCATGAGAATGAGAAAATTGGGACGGTCCGACACGGCAACCCTCAATGCTGATCCGGAAAAGGCCATGATCACATGGACGGATTTCCAGGGCCATAACGGCCGCACCGGCCCGACGCTAGAAAACGTAGCTCGCGCCGACGCTGAAGGTGTCGCGCTCCAATTCTTCGCCGTCGTTCACGCCCGCGCTGGCGTGCCGGCCGTCACGCAGCTGATCCTGATGGATGTAGTCGTATTCGAAGTTCAGGCGCCATCCGGGTGCGGCGGAATATCCCATGGCCGCATCGGCGCTCAGCGTACAACCACAGGTTGCGCACGCCCAGCCGGTCAGCGGCGCACCCGCGACACTCAACAGCGCCACGACGGGGCGCTTCATCAGGTAAAACAAGCGTGCATGGCGTCTACCGGGTCGCGCTGCGCGCCAGCCGCCGCAACGCCACCAGCACCGTCTTGTCGACGGCCGCGCGCTTGGGGATGGCGTGGAGTACCCCCGTGGACTGCCGCAAGAGCACGATGCGAGCGTCCTCCCGGAGCGGCTGAAGTTCCGCCCAGGATACGAACTCGCACGGCGAGTTGCGCGGCTGGATGCTGACGCCTTGCTCGTCCCATGTCGCCCGCGTCGGTTGACGCAGCGTGGGGTTGCGCTGATAGGCCAGGCTGGCCGCTTCGCGCACCTTGCCGATCTGCATGAGGCGAAACGCCGCGAGGCACGCGGTCAGCCCGATCAACAGCGGCACCAGGCGAAAGCTCCACGGCGATACCGACAGTGCGAGCAGTGCCACCATGCCAAGCCCGAACAGCACGAATTCGCGCTGCGGCCGGATGCCCATGGCCATCAGCCGGGCGGAGGTGATGTCCTGCGGGTCCAGGGTGTATTCGATCGACATGGTAGGAGAAGGCTCCCTGCGCCTATGCCATCATGGCTCGGGTGGGCAGGTTGCGGAGTTCGCAGTGAGGAGTCAATCATGATCGTCGAGTCGGCATTGATCAGCGTGCATCCCGGCAAAGAGTCCGAATTCGAGGCGGTGTTCCCCGCTGCCATCGCCTGCATCGCCGGCAGTCCGGGCTATCTGGCGCACGAACTGCGCCGTTCGGTGGAGCATCCCAATCGTTATGCCCTGCGCGTGGAGTGGATCAGCCTCGAAGCGCATACGGTGACGTTCCGCGGCAGCCCGGCATTTACGCAGTGGCGCGGTCAGGTGGGACCGTTTTTCGATTCGCCGCCCGTGGTCGAACATTTCCAGCCGGTGGCGGGCGCCGAGGACTAGAGCCGAGGGGTGGCCGCCCCTCAAATCATCGGCAGGCTGCGCGGGCGTCTACCGCGCGGGAAGGCGGCGTCGATCTCGGCGAGATCGGAGTCGGTCAGGGTAAGCGCCATGGCGCGGGCGTTGTCTTCGACGTGAGAAATCCGGGCGGCCTTCGGGATCACGAACACGGCGGGGTCGCGCAACAGAAAGGCGAGGGCGACCTGGCGTGCGGTGGCGCCGTGGGAAGCGGCGATACGGTGCAGCACCCGGCCCTGCCGTGTGTCGGGATCATAGGGTGCGTTTGCTTCGCCGAACGGCGTGTAGGCGACCACGGCCGTGCCGTGTTGCCGGCACCAGGGCAGCACGGCGTGCTCGATGGCGCGTTCACCCACGTGGTAGAGCACCTGGTTGCAGGCCGGGCCTCGCGCGCCATTCAGAGCCAGGACTTCCTCGAGATCGTCGACATCGAAGTTGGACACGCCCCACGACCGTATCTTGCCATCGCGCACCAGCCGTTCGAAGGCGGCCACCGTGTCGGCGAGCGGATGCGAGCCGCGCCAGTGCAACAGATAACAATCCAGCCGGTCGGTCTGCAAGCGAGACAGAGATCGTTCGCACGCCTCGACGGTGCCGTGCAAAGAGGCGTTGCCGGGCATCACCTTGGAAACCAGAAATACCTCGTCGCGCCGGCCTTCGATGGCGCGACCGATGAGGGTTTCGGACTTTCCCGCCCCATAGAGCTCGGCGGTATCGATGTGCGTCAACCCGAGGTCGAGACCGCGGCGCAGCGCATCGATGGCGGTGCGGTCGTGGGCTTCATCGGTGCGCCACGAGCCCTGGCCGATCGGAACGACGGGGCGTTGAGTGATGCCGAACGGACGCGAGGGAGGCGACGGGTGCATGGGCTGGTTCCTGTGGATCAGAATTGAATCTGGCGGGCGCCGAGTGCGGCGAGTAGTTTTGGAGACGCCGCGTCGTGGTTCGCCAGGACACATTTGGTCAGCGCGTCGGCAAGGGCCGCCGTGGGCGCGGTAACGATGGCATGACCCGGGCGTACGGCACGGCGCGTGATGCCGTGATAATGACCGCGATGTTCGGCCGGGCGATCGTGGCCGGCAGCGCCGGGGGAGGTCGCCACGCTGGTCGCAAGTGCGGCGTTGCGCACGGAGACGGTGCTGCCGGCGGGCGTCCGGCACTCGATGAATTGGGTCCGGTCACCGAATACCGCCAGGTCGCCGCCGGCGTTGACGAGGCCGCCCGTGCAGCCGGCGGCGCGCAGCGCATCGAGCGCCCGATCGACGGCGAATCCTTTGGCGATACCGCCGAGATCGAGGCATACCCGTCGACGCAGCACGACGCTGACGCCCGGTGCGAATTCGACGTCGGTCAACCGGCCTGCGGCCTCGGGCAGACACGGATCGAACACCCCGTGCGAGAGGCGGTGGATGTGGCACGACAGCTTCAAAACCGCCCAAGTCCATGGGTGGATTGGCAAAGGACTGCCTAGCGGGTGGGTGCGCAGGGCGGCGAGGTCGCTGCCCTCGCGGGTGGGGTGCATGAGCCGTTCGACCTGCGCGATGGCCGCAAAGGCGGCGGCCGTGGCGCGTTCGCACCGGGCAGCGCCGGGCGCCTGCGCCTCGACGGCCACGAACGTCCCCAAGGCGGGCCGCAGGCGTACGGTGATGTCGAGAAGGGGTGCAATGGCGGCCATGGGTTCGTATGTTGCTATCGATCTTTGCCTGAATGATAATCATTCTCAGTGGATCAACGATATCAAATTCCTGGTTTGATGCTCGCAGCCCTGCTGCCGGCGACGGTGTCGATCGCCGCGGATTACCTCAGCGTGGACGCGGCACAGAAGGCAGTCTTTCCGGAAGCGGATCAATTCCAGGAAATCTTGCTGCAACAGACTGCCGGGCAGCAGGCGGCCATCCTGACCCGGGCGGGCACGCAGCCCCCGCACGGCATGGTGCATGTGTTCGCGGCGAGCCGCGGCGGCAGCGTCATCGGTCACGTGTTCGTCGATGAAGTGATCGGCCGCCAGAGCCTCATCACCTATGCCGTTGGAATCGACACCTCGGGGGCGCTGCGCAACCTCGAGATCCTGTCGTACCGCGAAAGTCACGGCAGCGAGATCCGCAATGCGGCCTGGCGCGAACAGTTCGCGCAGCGCCACGATCTGGACGCCCTGAAATTCGGCACCGACATCAAGAACATTTCCGGGGCCACGTTGTCATCGGAACACGTGACACAGGGTGTGCGCTGGCTGCTGGCGCTGTGGCAATCGGCACTTCGTCCCGTCAACGGCGCCGGCTGAACGGCACGTGCGGGATCTGAAATACGGTGCCGCGCCGCGCCGCACGGTGCCGGGCCGGTATGGATTTCGCGGGCCGCGGCCGCGCATGCCCTCCCGACAGCGTGTGGCGCTTTACCTCGTGCTGGGGACGCTGTGGGCGTCCGGCTGTGCGTGGCTGGTGCTGGACCAGTTCTTCGCCGACGTCACGCAGTTCGGACGGACTGCCCACCCCTGGGCGGGGCCGATGTTGCGGCTGCACGGTGTCGTCGCGTTGTTCGCCCTGTACCTGCTCGGCTGGGTGACGGCCCGGCACGTGCTGCGCTGGTGGCCTTCGGGTCTGCGCCGTTTGAGCGGGGGCTTCCTGACCGCATTCCTGGGTCTGCTGAACGTGAGCGGCTTTGCGTTATTTTTCCTGAGTGACGACCGCTGGCAGCATCTTGCGGCGTCGTTTCACGACGTGCTGGGCGTGACGGTGACCGTGCTGGGTATTCAGCACTGGTTCTTCACGAGGCACCGCGACATACGCAGCGCCGCTTCCCGGCCCTGATAGTAGCCCTGTACCACGCCGAGCGGGTCGAAGCCCAGGCTCTCGTAGAACGTGCGCGCGGTGTCGTTCTGCGTACGCAGTTCCAGATTGATGCGGAACACGCCGGCCTCGATGGCGGTGGCGGTCAGCCAGGCCATGAGCTGACGGGCGAGTCCCTGGCGGCGGTGGTCCGCCGCCACCGCGAGCAGGTTCAGGTGTGCGATCTCATCCCCGAAATGCATGATGGCGAACGCGGCGACGCGCCGCTCCCGCCGCGCCACGATCACCGAGGAGTCGGCGCCGTCGATGAAGTGCTGGACCCGTGCGGGCGTCCAGGACCAGGGCAGACCCTGTTCGATGAGATCGCGTGACATTTCGGCGATCTGCAGGGCATCGTCGCGGCGGGCAAGGCTCAACAACGCGAGCTCAGGCATCTCAGCGAGACTCCGTGTCGACCGGATCCTGTTCGACCTGAATATCTGGGTCCACGCCGTGCCCTTCGATGATCCAACGCCCTTGTGCGTCCGCCGTGCCGAACTCTGGCACGAATACCGTGCCGCCGTCGAGCAACGGACCCCGTTCGGGGATGCCGACGGCGGCGAACCAACGGCCGAGGGTGCTGGAGGCCGGGTTGCTCAGCGGCTGCGGTAGCGGTCGGTGGCGGACACGAGTTCGTGAACGTTACCCGGCTCGAACGCCGAGTGGCCCGCGTCGGGAACCAGACGAAAATCCGCCTCAGGCCAGACGCGGTGCAGATCCCAGGCACTGGTCGCCGGGCAGACCACGTCGTAGCGACCCTGGACGATGGTGGTGGGCACGTGACGGATGCGCGAAACGTCATCGAGCAGCTGGGTCTCGCTGCGCAGGAAACCACGGTTCACGAAGTAATGACATTCGATGCGCGCGATGGCGAGCGCGAATTCGTCGCCGCTCCATTTCTTGATGTTGTCCGGATTGGCGTGCAGAAAGCTGGTGGAGGCCTCCCACACCGACCAGGCCCGCGCTGCCGCCAGCGCCGCGACGTGATCGGTGCCGGTGAGGCGCTGGTAGTAGGCGTTCAGGTAATCGTCGCGCTCCTCCTCGGGGATGACGGCGCGGTACGATTCCCAGAAATCGGGAAAGATTTCCGACGCGCCGTGCTGGTAGAACCAGCGAATTTCCGAATACCGCAGCAGAAAAATGCCGCGCAGCACCAGTTCGGTCACCCGCTCGGGGTGGGCCTCTGCATAGGCGAGGGCCAGCGTGCTGCCCCAGGAGCCGCCGAACACCAGCCACCGTTCGATGCCGAGGTGCTTGCGCAGACGTTCGATGTCCGACACCAGATGCCAGGTGGTGTTTTCGACGAGGCTGGCACTGGGATGGCTGCGGCCGCAGCCGCGTTGATCGAAGACCACGATGCGGTAGTGCAACGGATCGAAGAACTGCCGCGCGCGCCGGTCGGCGCCCGCCCCCGGACCGCCGTGGAAGAATACCGCCGGTTTGCCGGCAGGATTGCCGGATTCCTCGTAGTAGATTTCGTGCACGTCGGACACGCGCAGATAGCCCTGCTTGAACGGCTCGACTGGCGGATACAGTTCGCGGCGTGCGGGAGAAGGCGTGGCCACCCTGGCGCTGCTGCGCGACGTGACGGCGGGGCGTGCCGCGGACTTGGCCGCGCTGACCGACGGTCTGGCGGCAGCGGCGCGCTTCCTCGCGGCCGGTGCCTTCGGACTGCGGGCCGTCGCCTTGGATTTGCCGGCGGGAGCCCGCGTCGTGGTGCGCCTGGCGGGTACGCCGTTTTTCTTCGTCATCACTCTTCCTTTGTTAAGAAGCTGCCCGGGGCATCAAGGGTCCCAAAGATCGGCCGCCGAGTAAATGTATGTGCAGGTGGTAGACCTCCTGACCACTGTCCGGGTTGCAATTGATGATCAATCGATAGCCACTTTTTGCAATCCCCGCCTGACGCGCGAGATCGCGGGCCACGATGACCATGTGTCCGATCAAGCCCTCGTCGTCGTCGGCGATGTCGTCCGTGGTGGGAATCACCTTGTTCGGCACCACCAAGATATGCACGGGAGCGGCTGGGCGGATGTCTTGAAAAGCCGTAACCCGGTCGTCCCGATGGAGCACCGTGGCGGGCAGCTCACCGGCAATGATTTTTTCAAAAAGCGTAGGCATTTCAAGTGCCTCCAGGTCCTGGGAAGGTAAGACTAGCAGGAATGAGCCGTACGGCCAGGGGGTATGCCGGCGATTGCCGCCCTGCGAATAGTAATGGGAACGATTCTCATGTAGAGTGGGATCATGGAAATGACGCACCTGGGCTCCAAGGTTGACGGCCGCATCGCGGTTCCGACGATGCTTCAGGGCGACGCTGCAAACGATGCGTGCACGGCCTCCGCCGCGCGTGCGATCAAGCTGGCCGATCTCGCCACGGGCGCCGAGGCGCGAGTCCTCTCGGTCGGTGGCGGTGATGCGGCGTCTCTAGAACTCGGGCGGCGTCTCGCCGAACTCGGGTTTCTGCCGGGAGAGAAGCTGCGCATCGTCGCTCGCGGTTTTTTGTCGCGTGAACCTCTGGCGGTGCGTATCGGTACGGGAACATTCGCATTGCGGTTGTTCGAGGCTGCATGTGTCCGCGTGTGTCCGGAGCCGTCGTCGCTCAGGTAGTGTGATGGAGGCCGTGCCCAGCGCGTCGAGTCCCCTCATCGCCCTGGTTGGCAATCCCAACTGTGGCAAGACGGCGCTGTTCAACGTATTGACGGGCAGCCGCCAAAAGGTGGCCAATTACGCCGGCGTGACGGTGGAGCGCAAGGAGGGCTCGTTGTTGACGCCCTCCGGTCGTCGCGTGCGTATTCTCGATCTGCCGGGTGCGTACAGCCTGGACCCTGCGACGCCCGACGAACAAGTCACGGCAGACGTGCTGCTGGGGCGCCGGGTCGGTGAACCCGCGCTCGATTTCGTGGTGTGTGTCACCGACGCCACCAATCTGCGCCAAAACCTGCGGCTGGTGCTGAGCCTGAGGCGGTTGGGCCTGCCCATGGTGGTGGCGCTGAACATGACCGACATCGCCCACCGCAAAGGCATCCTCATTCATGCCGACAAACTGGCGGCACTACTCGGTGTGCCCGTGGTGAAAACCGTCGGCGTGAAGTCGGCCGGCGCGAAAGCACTGGTGGAAGTGCTCGACACCCTGCAGGCACCGTCGCGGGACCGCGCGCCGGCGACGTGGCGGACGCCAAGCGCCGCCGACATAGAACACGACCAGCGCGAGGTCCGGCGCATCCTGGTCGAGGTCGGCGGCGATCGCAGCGAAGGGGTCACGATGAGCGACCGCGTCGATGCGGTGGTGCTGCATCCGCTGCTGGGTCCCGTCATCCTCGCGCTCGTCCTGTTCCTGATCTTTCAAGCGGTATTCGCCTGGGCGCAATTCCCCATGGACGCCATCAAAGCGGGTGTGGACGGCGCCGGGAGCCTGCTCGCCGAGCACATGCCGCCGAGCCTCTTGAAGAATCTGCTCATCGACGGCGTGCTGGCGGGCGTGGGCATCGTGCTGGTGTTCCTGCCGCAGATCATCATCCTGTTCTTCTTCATCCTGGTGCTGGAAGAATCCGGCTACCTGCCGCGTGCGGCATTCCTGCTCGACCGCATCATGGGCAGCGTAGGCTTGTCGGGGCGTGCCTTCATTCCTCTGTTGTCGAGTTTTGCGTGTGCGATACCCGGGATCATGGCCACGCGCACCATTCAAAATCCGCGTGATCGCCTGGCGACCATCATGATCGCACCGCTCATGACCTGCTCGGCGCGACTGCCGGTGTATGCACTCATCATCGGGGCCTTCATTCCGCGGCGCAATGTGTGGGGCGGCCTGCAGCTGCAGGGCATCGTCTTGTTCGCGTTGTACCTGGTCGGTGTCGCCAGCGCGATGGGCGTCGCGCTGGTGCTGAAATGGAGCGGTGCGGGCTCCCGGTTTCAGTCGCTCATGCTGGAATTGCCGACCTACCATTGGCCTAACCTGCGCAATCTCGGCATCGGTTTGTGGCAGCGTGTCGAGATCTTCATGTCGCGGGTGGGCACCATCATCCTGGCGTTGATGGTGATCCTGTGGGCCTTGAGTTCCTACCCGGTGCCCCCGGCCGGTGCGACGGGACCGGCCATCCAATACAGCATCGCGGGTCACATCGGCGCATGGCTCGCGGTGGTCTTCGCCCCCATCGGTTTCAACTGGCAGATTTCGGTGGCGCTCGTCCCGGGACTCGCCGCCCGCGAAGTCGCGGTGGGTGCGCTGGGCACGGTCTACGCGATGTCCGCCACCGGCTCCGACATGACGGGGGCCCTGACGCCCTTGATCTCGCATTCCTGGAGCCTGCCAACGGCGTTGTCTTTGCTGGCCTGGTATGTGTTCGCGCCGCAGTGCCTGTCGACGCTCGCCACCGTGAAGCGGGAAACCAATTCTTGGCGGTATCCGCTCATCATGGCCGCGTACATGTTCGCGCTGGCGTACCTGTCATCGTTCGTCACCTATCGACTCGCGTTGGCGTTGTCATGACCCACTGGCTAGACGAAGGACTGGTGGGTGTGTTGTTGCTGGCGAGCGCCGTCTACGCCGCCATGTCACTCGGGCCGCGCGGCGTCCGGCGCCGGGTGTTGCGCATCGCGGGAGCCTGCCTCGGTCGCTTTCCGCGGTCGTTCGGACTGCGCGGGTGGGCCGCACGGTGCACGGCGGCGGCGGTGAGAGCGCAAGGCTCGTGCGGCGGCTGCGACAGCTGCGCCAGCGAAGCGCCGGCGAGCGGTCCGGCATCCAGCCCCGCGCAGGGTACGGCGCGCGACATACGGATCGCCCCCTCGCAGATCGGCAGGCGCAGCGATCCTTCGCGGCGCGGCGACTCCTCGCGGATCAACTACCCGTGAACGAGGGAGCGCGCTTGCTGCGAAAGGCCGCAAGAGCCGCGCCGAAATCTTCCGTGTCGGCGAGTTCGGCCTGGGCGCTCGCTTCGCGTGCGAGCTGTTCCTGCAAACTGCGACCGTCGGGCTCGTTGAACACCTGCTTGATGCGTTTGTAGGCCTGGGTGGGACCGGCAGCCAGCCGCCGGGCGAGCAGCTGCGCCTGTTCGGGCAGGGCGGCATCCTCGACGCAGGCCCAGATCAGTCCCCACTGCGCGGCGTCGGCTGCCGTCAGGGCCTCGCCGAGCAATGCCAGGCCTTTCGCACGCGCCGTGCCGACCAGGCGCGCCAGATGGAACGTGCTGCCGAGATCGGGCATCAAACCGAGTTTCGGGGCGAACAATTGTAGGAAGCTCGCCGACCGGGCTGCGAGGACGATGTCGCCTAGCAGTGCCAGACTCACGCCGGCGCCGGCCGCGACGCCGTTGACCGCGACCACCACGGGTACCGGCAGCTCGTACCACGCGTTCACCATGGGATTGAAATGCTCGCGCAGGCCCACGCCGATGCTCGCGCCGAATCCGCCGCCCGCCCCGCTCAGGAAATCTCCGGTGAGGTCGGCGCCCGAGCAGAACGCCCGGCCCGCGCCGGTGAGCAGCACGGCGCGCATCCGGGAGTCGGCGGCGATCGTCTCGGCGGCGGCGCGCAAATCATCGACCATGCCCAGGCTCAGGGCGTTGAGCTTGGTCGGACGGTTCAGGGTGACGTACGCGATGGAATCGCGCCGTTCGAACGACAAGGTGTCGAAAAGCATGGCCTGGTCTCGCGGTGCGTCGTGAATCGTGAGTAGTGCATTCCAGTATAATCGGCGCATGTCGCTGCCGGATAACTTGAATCAACGTCTGCGGCTTCCCGTCATCGGAGCGCCCTTGTTCATCATCTCGGTGCCGAGGCTGGTGATCGCACAGTGCAAGGCCGGCATCATCGGTGCTTTTCCGGCGTTGAACGCGCGGCCGGCATCGCAGCTCGACGACTGGCTGGCACAGATCACGGAGGAGCTGGCGTCTTACGCACGCGCCCACCCCGGCGTGCGGGTCGCTCCTTTTGCGGTCAACCAGATCGTGCATGCCAGCAACGATCGACTCGACCACGACATGGCGTTGTGCGTGAAACATCGTGTGCCCCTGGTCATCACCAGCCTGCGACCGCCGGCCGACGTCGTCAGTGCCGTGCACGCCTACGGCGGGCTGGTCTTTCATGACGTGATCAACCTTCGGCATGCGGAGAAGGCCGCGCAGCAGGGCGTCGACGGCATCATCGCGGTGTGTGCCGGCGCCGGCGGCCACGCCGGATTGCTGAGTCCTTTCGCGCTGGTGAAGCAGATCCGGGAGGTTTACGGTGGCGCCATCATCCTGTCGGGAGCGATGAGCAGCGGCGCGGATGTCCTGGCGGCGCAGGCGCTGGGCGCGGACCTTGCATATCTCGGCACCCGCTTCATCGCCGCCACGGAGGCCAACGCCGCGGACGACTACAAGCAGATGCTGGTTGATGCGCGTGCCGAAGACATCGTCTACACGTCCCTGTTCACCGGCATCGCCGGCAATTATCTGCGGGGAAGCGTGGTGAAGGCGGGTCTCGATCCGGACGCCCTGCCGCACGCTGACAAGGACACCATGAATTTCGGCACGACGGCGCACGCGGCGCGCGGCGCAGCCGCTGAGCAGAAGGCATGGAAGGACATCTGGGGCGCCGGTCAGAGCGTGAGCGGCATCCACTCCGTCGAGCCCGTGCAGGTGATCGTCGAGCGTCTCCGTGCCGAATACGACGCGGCGCGGGCGCGGCTACATTGAAAGTGAACGCCGACCAGCTGCCGGCCGCCCTCGCGGGCGGTCTCGCCGGCATCTATCTGGTGTCGGGCGATGAGCCCCTGCTGGTCGGCGAGGCCGCCGATGCGATTCGCGCCGCGGCGCGCGTGGCAGGTCATGCGGATCGCTCGGTGTTCTTCGTCGACCGCAGCTTTGCGTGGGACGACCTGCGCCAGGCAACGCAATCCCTGTCCCTGTTCCCCGAGCGGCGGCTGTTCGAGCTGCGCATGCCGACGGGCAGACCGGACGAGGGCGCGGCGGTGCTGGCCGACTTCGCCGCGCGGCCCCCATCCGACGTGGTGTGCCTCGTGATCACGGACAAGCTCGACAAACGTGCCGTTGAGACGCCGTGGGTGCGCAGCATCGAAAAACATGGGGTGTGGGTGCCCGTCTGGCCGGTCGAGACAGCCGCGCTGCCGGGTTGGCTGCGCACGCGCGCGCGCCGTTTGCAGGTGGATATGACGCCGGAGGCCGCGCAACTCATTCTCGAGCGCGTCGAGGGCAATCTGCTCGCTGCGCAACAGGAACTGGAGAAGCTCGCCCTGCTCGCAGACGGCGCGTGCATCAGCGTGCAGCTGGTGTCGGGTTCGGTGGGCGACAGCGCGCGTTATGACGTATTCCAACTGGCCGAGGCGGCCGCAGCGGGCGACGCGCAGCGGGCGCTCAAGGTCTTGCTCGGCCTGCGCAGCGAGGGCGTCGAGCCGACGTTGGTGTTGTGGGCGCTGGTGCGTGAGCTGCGCGGCTTGTGGCAGGCGAGCGAGCGCAGTCGTCTGCGTTCCGGAGCGCGTGGCAGCGCCTGGAACCAAGCGGCCACGCCCTCGGCGCGCGCGCTGGCGCGGGTCGGCAAGATGCCGCTGGGCCGCCTGCTGCGTCAGGCCGGCCAAACCGATCGCATCGTCAAAGGCTTGGTGCGCGGTGATGCCTGGACCGCCGTGGTGGGTCTCGCGGCGGCGATGTCCGGCGCTTTGCAAGCTACGGCGGAATCAGGCAGGGTAGCCGTATGAATCCCATGGGCATCTTCGGCGGAACCTTCGATCCGATTCACTACGCACATCTGCGCACCGCGTTCGAGCTGCAACAGGCGCTGCGCCTCAAGGAGATTCGTTTCCTGCCCGCCGGCAATCCGCCGCATCGCGACAAACCATTCGCCGACGCGTTGTTGAGGCTCAAAATGGTCGAAGCGGCCACCGCCGGCCAGCCGGGCTTCGTGGTGGACGACCGGGAGATCCGCAAGGAGGGGCCGTCCTATTCCGTGGAAACGCTTGGTGAATTGCGCCATGAATACCCGGACCGCAGTTTGTGCCTGATCGTGGGCATGGATGCCTTCCTGAGCCTGCCCAAATGGTATCAATGGCGCGAATTGCTGCAACTGGCGCACCTGGTGGTGGCGCACAGGCCGGGCTGGCGTGCGCCCGGCATGGGCCCGCTCGGCGAGTTGCTGGTCGATCGCGGCACCGGCCGAATCAACGATCTTCACGAGCAGCGCGCCGGTTGCATCTACATCCACGCCGTCACGCAGTTGGAAATATCGTCGACCGAGGTGCGTCAATCCATCGCAATGGGGCGGGATCCGCGCTTCCTCATGCCGGACTCAGTGCGTAAACTGCTGGTCGAAGCGAATTGTTACTCCAAGACACGGACAACTTAGTGCCAGCGAAGAAGACAGCATCATCGAAGACGGGCGTACGCGCGCCCCCGTCCGTGAGGGCACGGCCGGCGAAGGCCGCAGCCGCGAAAGCGCCGGCCGCCGGGGCGCCGCCTGCCGGGCGGCGGCCGGCAAAAGTGCCCGCAAAGACCGCCCGGCGCAAGTCGCCCGCCGCGAGCACCACCGCCGTGAAGACCGCGCCCAGGCCGGCGCCCAGAGTGTCCCTGCAGACGGTGGTGGTCGATGCGTTGGGCGACATGAAGGCGCTCGAAATAAAGGTCTTGGACGTACGTGGACTCACGGACATCGCCGATACCATGATCATCGCCAGCGGTACCTCGGACCGCCACGTGCGTTCGGTTGCGCAGCGCGTCGTCGAGAAGACCAAGGCGGCCGGTTTTCGTCCGCATGGGGTGGAGGGGCAGCAGGACAGCGACTGGGTGCTCATCGATCTGCATGAAATGATTGTGCACGTCATGCTGCCGCGCGTGCGCGAGTTCTACGGACTGGAAAAACTGTGGGACATGAACTCGGGCAAGCGCACGGCAGTGCGCGCCTGACGCAATCCCGTCCCGACCGCGCCTCATCCTCATGAAATGCCGGTTGATCGCCGCAGGCAGGCGGCTGCCGGACTGGGTCAACACCGGATTCGTCGAGTACCAGAAGCGGTTGCGCACCCCCCTGGCGTTGGAGTTGAAAGAGATCGCGGTGGCCACGCGGCGCCCCGGCGAGGATCCGCAACGAGCCATCGCGCGTGAGGGAACCGAGATGCTCGCCGCGCTGGGTCGAGACGATCACGTGATCGCGCTCGAAGTTACCGGCAACTCCATGACCACCGTCGCACTGGGAACCTGGCTCGCTCAACGCCTGCAGGCGGGCCGGCCGCTCGCGCTGCTGATCGGCGGGCCGGACGGCCTCTCCGCCGGCTGCCGAGAGCGAGCTGACGAGACCTGGTCTTTGTCACCCCTGACCCTCCCGCATGGGCTCGCGCGCATCGTCGTCGCGGAGCAACTCTACCGGGCCGCGAGCCTGCTCGCCGGCCATCCTTACCATCGGGCGTAGACGCATATGTCCGTCACCTTGTATCTCGCCTCGGCATCGCCCAGGCGTCGTGAACTTCTCGCCCAGATCGGGGTGACGTTCGACCTGCTGAACACGGCCGTGGACGAGGCAGTGATGCCGGGCGAAGCGGCCGTGGCCTACGTGGTGCGGCTTGCCCGGGCCAAGGCGCTCGCCGGTTGGAATGCACTCGCCGCGCAGGATCTGCCGCGGGCGCCGGTGCTTGCCGCCGATACCACGGTGTCGCTGGGCGCGGCCATCTTCGGCAAACCCGCGGATCGCGAGGATGCGTTGCGCATGCTGAGCGCGCTGTCGGGCCGCACGCACGCGGTGTTCACGGCCGTTGCCCTGATGTCCGCGGGGCGCATCGAATCCTGCTCGAGCCGCAGCGAGGTCACGTTCCGGCACATCGCCTCCGCGGAGGCGGAGCGCTACTGGCACACCGGTGAGCCGCTCGACAAGGCGGGTGCTTATGCCATCCAGGGACACGGGGCGGTATTCGTCGCGGAACTCAAGGGGAGCTACTCGGGCGTCATGGGGTTGCCACTGTACGAGACGGCGACCTTGCTCGCGCACGCACGGATGCCGCACTGGCTGTACGGCGCTGCACTGCGATGAGCACCGAAATCTTGATCAACGCCGGCCTTCGCGAAGCGCGTGCGGCGGTCGTCGAGAACGGGGTGTTGCAGGAAGTCTTCATCGAGCGTGCCAGCCGTCGCGGCTTCACCAGCAACCTCTACAAGGGACGCGTGTCGCGTGTGCTGCCGGGCATGCAGGCGGCATTCGTCGAAATCGGCCTGGAACGGACCGCGTTCCTGCATGCCTCCGACATCGTCGATCCGCGCCACGCGCCGACCGACACCGAGTCGCCACACACCGAAAACATCCGCGCGCTGGTCTGCGAGGGCAACGAAATCCTCGTCCAGGTGCTGAAGGATCCGCTGGGCAGCAAGGGGGCGCGGCTCACCACGCACTTTACGCTGCCTTCGCGCCATCTCGTGTATCTGCCGCAGGGGCGGGGCGTCGGCGTGTCTGCCCGCATCGAGCAGGAGAGCGAGCGGGAACGACTGCGGGAGGCGGTGCTCGCCGGGCTGGACCACGACGAGCGCGCGGGCTACATCGTGCGCACGGCGGCGGAGGATGCACCGGCCGAGGCGTTGCGCGCCGACATGGTCTATCTGCGCAAGCTGTGGCAGGTGGTGCGCCACAAGGCGCTGCGCACCCAGCCGGGGACTCTCGTGCACGCGGACCTGCCGCTGCACCTGCGCATCCTGCGCGATCTGCTGAGTTCCCGCGTCGATCGGGTGCTGGTCGACCAGGCGTCGGCGCATCGGGAAATGCAGGAATTCGCCACCACCTTCACGCCCGAGGCGTGGTCCCGCATCGAGCTGTACGAGGACCCGCGGCCCTTGTTCGAAATGCATTCTGTCGAGGCGGAGATCCAGAAGGCGCTCGACCGCAAGGTCTCGCTGAAATCGGGCGGCACGCTGATGATCGACCAGACCGAAGCGATGACCACCATCGACGTCAACACCGGCGCCTTCGTCGGACACCGCAATCTCGAGGAGACCATCGTCCGGACCAATCTGGAGGCCGCAGTGGCCATTGCGCGGCAGCTGCGTTTGCGCAACCTGGGCGGCATCATCATCATCGACTTCATCGACATGGAGGAGCCGGCGCACCGGCGGCAGGTGATTCAGGCGCTCGACGGCGCGCTTCACGAGGACCACGTGAAGACGAACATCTCCTCGGTGTCGCCCCTGGGGTTGGTGGAGATGACCCGCAAGCGCACGCGGGAAAGTTTGGAACATCTGCTGTGCGAATCTTGTCCCACGTGCGGGGGCAGGGGCTTCGTCAAATCCGCGGAAACGGTGTGCCATGAAATATTTCGTGAAGTCGTGCGTCAGGCGCGCCAATCCGACTGCCGGCAACTGATGGTGCTCGCCCACCAGGACGTGATCGAGCGCCTGCTGGATGAAGGGTCGGCGGCGCTTGGTGAGCTGGAGACAGCCACCGGCAAGAACATCCGACTGCAGACCGAAGCTCTCTACAACGTCGACCAATACGACGTCGTCCTGATGTAATGACACTGCGCAAGACTGGCTTGTTCCTGCTGTACGGATGCGTGGGTGCTGCAGGACTCGTCGTGCTGCTGTCGCTGGCGCTCGGGCTGGCACTCGACCGCACGCCCGCGTATCAGGCCGACATCAAGGAATTGCTGCATCGGCGCGTCGGCTACCCCGTCGAGTTCGCGCGCGCGTCCGTCGCGTTTCGCTGGCGTGGTCCGGAACTGTATTTCGAACACCTGGAATTGCGCTCCAAGGATGGCCGGCGGGTGCTCGCCCGTGCGGACGCTGCGCGCGTGGGACTGGACCCCGGGCAGTTCGTCCACGGCGGCCGACTGTTCGCCCCACGCATCGAACTCGACGGCCCGGTGCTCGACGTCACGCGCGTGGATCGTCAGCGCTTCACCGTCGGTACCGACATCGAACTGGGCGCCGGGGACTCGCCCATGGCGACGTGGTCGCTGGACGCTCTGCCGGCGGGCAGCGTGGCCGTGCGTCACGGCAAGTTGACGCTGTTGCAGTGGAACGCCGCGCTGCCGCGGCTCGAACTGGACGAACTCAGCCTCGATGCACGCCACGCCGGCACGGAGCTGACCGTTGCAGCCGCCGCGCACCTGCCGGCCGCGCTCGGCGGCAGGTTGGGCGCGCGTGGCGCCTTCCGGGGCCACGGTGGGCCCAATACGCTCGGCTGGACCGTCACGGGCGATGCACGCGACCTGACGTTTCCCGGCTGGCGGGCGTTGCTGCCCGATTATTTACAGCCGCTGCAGGCCGGCGGTGGCGGTGGCCGTTTCGCCGTCCGTGGGCAGGGGACGGATCTGCTGCGGGCCGAGCTCGATTTCGGCGTTGCCGGCCTGGTGACGCAGCTCCCGGACGGAGCATCCTCGCAAATCCGGCAGTTGAGCGGCCTCGTCACGCTCGCCCACGTGGGGGCGCGTTGGACGCTGCTCGGTCGGCGCGTGCGCAGCGTGCGCCCCGAGGGTACGGATCCCGAGTCACAATTCGATGCGTCGTGGCGGGCGACACCGACGGGTGTGCTCGATATGCATGCGAGCGCAAGCTACCTGCGGGTGGATTCGTTGCTGCCGCTCGCGGGTCTGCTGCCGCAGCATGAACTGCGCCGACGACTCCAGGACCTTGCGCCGACCGGTGAATGGTTCGATACGCGGCTCGACATGAATCGCACCGAGGCAGCACAGCCCTGGCGCTTCACCGTGCAGGCGCGCTTCCGTGAGCTGGGGTTCGCCCCCGTCGGTCGCCTGCCGGGTCTGCGGGGCCTCACCGGCGCTGTTTCCGGCGACGACAGCGGCGGCCGCATCGACCTCGCCAGTCCCGCGCCGATTTATGCATGGCCCGCACAATTCTCGCAGCCGGTCGAGTTGCAATCCTTGAAGACGACGCTGTACTGGAAGCGGGACGCCGAGCAGATGGTGGTGGCGACGCCGGCGGTGGAGTTCAAGACCCACGATGCGTCCCTGCACGGCCGGTTTGCCTGGCGTCAGCCGTTCAACGGCGACTCGCCGGTCATGACCCTGGCGGCAACCGTGGACGATGGCAACGTCGCCCGGGCGCATGCGTACCTGCCGCGCGGCTTGATCTCGCCTCCTGCGCTCGCCTGGTTGAATCGTGCATTCGTCGCCGGCCGCATGCCGCATGCGGACGTCGTGATCCAGGGGCCCATCCGGCACTTTCCGTTCCGCGACGGCAGCGGCACGTTTCTCGCGCGGTGCCGTATCGAGAAACTCACCCTGGACTACCGCGAGCACTGGCCACGCGCGGAAGAGGCGGCGCTGGTGGCCGAGTTTCGCAACGAAGGGCTCACCGTGCAGATCGACAGCGGGCGCGTGGGTCCGGTGTCGGTCACGCACGGCAGCGCGCGGTTCGCTGATTTCAAGACGGGCGAATTGCAGATTCAGATCAATACGCGCGGCGATGCGCAGGATGCGCTCGCGTATCTGCGTGCGACGCCGCTCGACGCGCTCGCAGAGCACGCATTTTCCAACGTCGAGGCGCACGGGCCCGTCGAGTCCACGGTGGATTTGTTTTTCCCCTTCAAAGAATTCGAGCGTCGTCGAGTCCAGGTACACGTACAGCTCGACGGACTGTCGATGAAACGGCCTGGATCGGCGCTGAGTGCCACCGATCTCCAGGGCGATGCGGACCTCGACAACGGCCAGGTTGCGCGCGCGGACGTCCGCGGCAAACTGCTGGGCGGCAGCTTCCAGATGCTGGCTCGTGCGCCGCGCAACCGTCCGGTGACGCGCACGCAGTTGGAGTTTCGGGGCGTGTTGAGCGGCGCGTCGCTGCATGATGCCCTCGCCCTTCCGGCACGCGTGCCCATCGGCGGTCAAACCGACTGGCGTGCGATCTTGAAACTGAGTCCGGCGCCCGCCCGGGAACGCTCGTTGCGCATCACGTCGAGCCTCGCCGGTTTCGAATTGAACCTGCCCGAGCCCCTGGCGAAACCCGCCGGCCGCCCGCTGCCCACCTCGGTCGACGTGCAGTGGCCTGCCGCCGGTCCGACGCAACTACGGGTGACGCTCGGATCGGTGCTGCGCAGTGCGTTCAGCCTGGATTTCGATCAGGACGGGCCGCATCTGGGCCATGCGGCGCTCGCCTTCGGCGATTCGGCCCAACAGGTGGTGAACGATGCCCAGAAGGTCAACACCGGCGGCAAAATCGACCGCTTCGATCTGGCCGGGTGGCTCAAGCTGTATACGCCGGACCCGGGCGCCAAGCCGGTCGCCAACTATGTGAGCGCCGCGAAGTTCGAGGTCAGTCAACTGGACTACCTGGGCCTCTCGTTCCTGCACCTCAGCCTCGATCTCGCCGTGAAGGATGGCAACTGGCGCATCGGCGTCGGCGGTCCGGACGTGGTGGGCACGCTGGCTCTTCCGCTGGCCGATGTCGGCGCGGCATGGACCTTGGAATTCGAGCGTCTGAAATTCGTCGATGGCCCCGACCAGGGCGCCGTCCCCGACGTCGGCAAGGGGGTGTCCGACGCCCAGAACGGCGCTCCGCACGGTATTCCGGCGATCAATTTTCATGCCGCCCAAATGCTCTGGGGCGACCGGCAGTTCGGTGACGTGCGGGCCACGCTCGCCAAGGCGGTCGATGGCATCACTCTGCATTCACTGCAGGTGAAGTCGCCGTCATTCGCGGTCGACGCGCAGGGTGAATGGCGTGGCAAGGACGCCGGATTGGGAAGCCTGAAAGGCAGCATTTCGAGCGATGACGTCGGCGGTGCGTTCAAGCAGCTGGGGTACTCCGAGCTGATCGAGGCCAGGACGGGCAAAGTGGATTTCGATTTGAGCTGGACGGGTGCGCCGACCGCCGCCGCCCTGAGCGAGTCTCGGGGGCGTGTCGACGTCGCCTTGGACAAGGGACAGATAGCCGGGATCGATCCTGGCGCGGGTCGTTTCCTCGGGCTCGCGAGCCTGGCGGCGCTGCCCCGGCATCTGGCGCTGGACTTCAGCGATCTGACCGACAAGGGTCTTGCGTTCGACACGGTCCGGGGACATTTCGCCGTGCGTGACGGCGATGCCCATGCCGACGACGTGGTGCTCAAGGGTCCGGCGGTAGAAATCAGCCTCAGTGGCCGGGTCGGCTTGAAAAACAGGGATTACGACCAAACTGCTGTGGTGACCGCGCGAGACACGGCACTGCCGCTCGCCGCCTTCGCCGGCGGACCCGTGGTGGGCGCAGCCGTGCTGGTGTTCACTCAGGTGTTCAAAGAGCCGCTCGAGGGCCTGGCGCGAGGGTATTATCGCATCACGGGTGCGTGGAGCAGCCCCACCGTGCAACGCATCAAAAGTTCAGACGCCGCCGGAACGACTGCAGAGGCACCAAAGTAAAATGGGTAAAGTAGCCGCCATTCAGATGACCTCGGGTCATGTCGTCGAAGACAATCTCAAGGCGGCCGCCGTGCTGCTGCGGGAGGCGAAGGAGCTGGGCGCCGACGTCGCGTGCCTGCCTGAAAATTTCTCGTTCATCGGCAGGCACGATGTCGACAAACTCGAGGTGGCCGAAGCGGACGGCGAGGGTCCGATTCAAGATTTTTTGCGTGCCACGGCCCGTGAGTTGCGGCTGTGGATACTGGGAGGGACCACGGTCATCAAGGGCGATTCCCCCGCCCGCGTGTCGAACGCGTCGTTGTTGATCGATTCGGACGGCCATCGGGTGGCCCGCTACGACAAGATTCATCTGTTTGACGTGACCATTCCGGGCCGCAACGAGCAGTATCTGGAATCAAAGCACGTGACCCCCGGTTCCAAGGTGGTGCTCGCCGACACGCCCCTCGGCAAACTTGGGTTGTCGGTGTGCTACGACATGCGCTTTCCCGAGCTGTATCGCGAGTTGGTGGCCCGGGGCGCCGAGTGGTTGTGCATGCCGGCGGCCTTCACGGTGCCCACGGGCAGGGCGCATTGGGAGACGCTGCTGCGCGCGCGTGCCATCGAGAACCTGTGCTACGTGGTCGCGCCCGCGCAGGGGGGAACCCACAGCAGCGGCCGTGAGACTTATGGCGACACGCTCGTCGTCGATTACTGGGGTCAGGTGCTGTCGCGTCTGGCCAAGGGAGCTGGAGTGGTCATCGCTGACATCGATCTTGCGAAACAAGCTGAAACTCGCGAACGCTTTCCCGCGCTCGACAACCGGCGCCTGGGTCGTCCTGAGAGCATGGCGGTGCCGGCATGAGCGCGCTGCCCACCTTCGACATGGCCGAGCGGATGATTCTCGAGCCGTCCGGCCTCGACGAGGGGCGTCTGTCGGCGGTGCTCGGCACCGTGATGAGCCGCGGAGTCGACTATGCGGACCTGTATTTCCAGCTCTCCCGCGAGGAGTCCTGGTCGTTGGAGGATGGCATCGTCAAGGAAGGTTCGCACAGCATCGAACAGGGCGTCGGCGTGCGTGCCATCAGCGGCGAGAAGACCGGCTTCGCCTACACCGACGAGGTGTTGCTGCCGGCGCTGGTCGAAGCATCGGATGCCGCGCGTGCCATCGCGCGCAGCGGCGCCAGCCGGTCGGTGCGGGCCTGGCAGCGGCCGCCGGCGCATCGTCTGTATCTGCCGATCGATCCGCTCGACACCGTCCGTGACGAGGACAAGGTGGCGTGGCTGATGCGCATCGACGCCGATACCCGCAGGCTCGACCCGCGCGTGAAACAGGTCATGGCATCTCTGGCGGCGTTGCACGAGATTGTTCTGATCGCCTCCAGCGACGGTACGTTGACCGCGGACGTCCGTCCGCTGGTGCGTATGAACGTTTCGGTGATCGTCGAGCAGGACGGCCGCCGCGAGCAGGGCTACAGCGGCGGTGGCGGCCGCTTCGGGCTCGACGAACTGCTGCGCGGCGAGCAACCGTTCGAGCACGGCCGTGAAGCGGTACGCCAGGCCCTGGTCAATTTGGAAGCCATCGCCGCGCCGGCGGGTTCCATGCCGGTGGTGCTGGGGTCGGGATGGCCGGGCATCTTGCTGCACGAGGCGATCGGGCATGGCCTCGAGGGCGACTTCAATCGCAAGGGCACTTCCGCCTTCTCGAACCGCATCGGTCAGAAGGTCGCTGCGGACGAAATCACGGTGGTCGATGATGGCACCCTCGACCGGCGCCGCGGCTCGCTCAACGTCGACGACGAGGGCACCCCCACGCAGTGCACGACGTTGATCGAAAACGGCATCCTGCGCGGCTATCTTCAGGACAAGCTGAACGCGCGTCTGATGGGCATGCCCGTCACGGGCAACGGACGGCGTGAGTCGTTCGCGCACATGACCCTGCCGCGGATGACCAACACCTACATGCGTGCGGGGTCGCGGGCGCCGGAGGAGATCATCGCCTCCGTCAAGAAGGGACTGTACGCGGTGAACTTTGGCGGGGGTCAGGTCGACATCACCTCCGGCAAGTTCGTCTTCTCGGCGAGCGAGGCCTACCTGATCGAGGACGGAAAAATCGGTGCGCCGGTGAAGGGCGCCACCCTGATCGGCAACGGTCCCGACGTCCTGAACAGGGTCAGCATGGTGGGCAACGACATGAGGCTCGACGGCGGTGTGGGCACGTGCGGCAAGGAAGGTCAGTCGGTTCCCGTGGGCGTCGGGCAACCGACGCTGCGGATCGATTCCTTGACGGTGGGCGGCACGGGCTGACGGCGGGCGGGCATCACACCATCCCGCCGTTCGCCCGCAGCACCTGACCGTTGATCCAGGCGCCGTCACGACCGGCGAGGAAGGCGATCGCCGCGGCGATGTCGGCCGGGGTGCCCAGGCGCTCCAGGGGGTTCATCTTTGCCATACGGGAGATCAATTCTTCGGACTTGCCGTCGAGGAACAGGTCGGTGGCGGTCGGACCCGGCGCCACCGCGTTGACGGTGATCCTGCGGCCGCGCAACTCCTTGGCCAGAATCGCCGTCAGGGTTTCGACGGCGGCCTTGGTGGCGGCGTAGACGCCGTACGTCTCGAGTTTCAAACCAACGACGCTGGTGGACAGGTTGATGATGCTGCCGTCGTCCCGCAGGCGTTTTGCGGCTTCGCGCAGGGTGTTGAAGGTGCCTTTGAAATTGACGTCGATCTGGCGGTCGACCTGGGTCTGGTCAGCCTCGGCAATGGCGGACAGTTTCATGATGCCGGCGTTGTTCACGAGCACGTCCACGCGGCCGAAGGCCTGCTCGGCGGCGTCGAACAAGTGACGCACGGCACCGGCGTCGCTGACGTCGGCCTGCACCGCGAGCGCTGCGCCGCCCTTCGACTCTATATGACGTACCAGTTCCTCGGCGGGTGATGCCTTACCGGAATAGTTGACGATGACGGCGAAACCGTCGGAGGCGAGGCGTTGCGCCACGGCGGCACCGATGCCGCGCGAGGCGCCTGTGACGATGGCTGCTCTGTGCGTGAGGTGGGGCATGTGGTGGCTCCTTGAGGTGAGGGGGGGATCAGACGCAGGATGCCACTTTTAAAAGGCCGGATAATCTCTCAATATTCGCCATCATTATCCGAAAAAAGGGAACAATAAATGGATCGGTTCGAGGCCATGCGGGTGTTTACGCGAGTCGTCGAGCAGCACAGCTTCACCCGCGCCGCCCAGGATCTCGGCCTGCCGCGCTCCACCGTGACCGATGCCGTCAAGCGGCTCGAAGCCCGTCTGGGCGCCAAATTGCTCGAGCGTACGACGCGGCACGTCGCCTCGACGCTCGACGGTGCGGCCTACTACCAGCGGTGTCTCGCCATCCTTGCCGATCTGGAGGAGGCCGAGGGTGCCATCGCAGGCGCCGGACCCAAGGGGATGTTGCGCGTCGACGTGCACGGCAGTCTCGCCCGTCACTTCCTGCTGCCGACGCTGCCGTCGTTCCTGCAGGCCTACCCTGCCGTGGAGTTGTACATGAGCGAGGGCGATCGAATCGTGGACCTGGTGCGCGAGGGCTTCGACTGCGTCATCCGCGTCGGTACGCCGGTCGACAGTGACATGGTGGGACGCCGGGTGGCGCTGCTCGAGGAGGTCACTCTGGCGTCGCCGGCGTATCTCGCACGGCACGGAGTGCCGCGTCATCCCGATGATCTTGCAGGTCATCGGATCGTGGGCTTCCGCTCCTCGGCGACCGGCGGGCTGCTGCCCCTGGAGTTCATCGTGGAAGGTTCGGTGCGCCACGTCGTGCTGCCCACCCGCGTCTCGGTCAATGCCGGTGAAAGCTACCTGTCTGCGGCGCGGCAGGGACTTGGCCTCATTCAGATCCCGCGTTATCACGCGCAGGGCGATCTCGACCGGGGCACCTTGGTTGCGGTGCTCGAGGCATTTCCATTGACGAAGACGCCCGTGTCCGTGCTGTATCCACGCAACCGCCAGCTGTCGCCGAGGGTTCGGGTCTTCATCGACTGGATCGTCGAGGCGTTTGCCGGGCGCGAGCGCGGCGACGAGTCGGGGAAGTGTTAGTATTTTTGTCGCGTTCATCTGGAGAGTCGATCGAATGAAATTTCACCCTCCGACCTGGCTCGCCCTGAGTGCCGCGGTCGTCTTGCTGGCCGGCGCGACGGTGACCTCGACTGCGACGGCGGCCGCCACGCCCGCCGCGACGTCTGCCGCGGGGCCCGCCGCGGATGCGGCGGCACGGCTGGGCCTCCCGCCGTCCATCGCTCAGGCCATGCGCGACATCGATCCGCAGCGCATCCGGGCGCACGTGAGATTCCTGGCGGACGATCTGTTGGAAGGCCGCGGCACAGGCACCCGCGGCGGCGACATCGCCGCGCAGTACATCGCGACGCAGTTCGCGCTGTACGGCCTCGAGCCTGCCGGCGACGATGGCTCCTATCTGCAGAAGGTCGACTTCGTCGGCGTGCACACGCAGCCCGAGACGTCGATGTCCGTGCAACCGGCCCATGGCGCGGCCCTGAATCTGCGGCTCGGCGAAGACTACGTCACCAGCAATCAGACGCAGACGGCCGAAGTCGACCTGGATGCGCCGGTGGTTTTCGTCGGCTACGGCATCGACGCCCCCGAATTCAAATGGGATGACTACAAAGGCGTCGACGTCAAGGGCAAGGTGGTGCTCTTGATCGTCAACGAGCCGCCCTCTGCCGATCCGCACTTCTTTGGCGGCGAGGCCATGACGTACTACGGCCGGTGGACCTACAAGTTCGAAGAAGCGGCACGCAAAGGCGCCGTGGGCGCGTTGATCATCCATCGCACCGACCTTGCGAGTTATGGGTGGCCGGTGGTGCGCAGTTCCTGGAGCAACGAGCAGGTTTATCTGGGCAACGACCGCGATCCCAAACTCGCCGCGGCGTCGTGGATCCAGCTCGAGGTCGCACGGCAGTTGTTCGAGGCTTCGGGCCTGCAGCTGGACGCCATGATGACCGCCGCCGGCACCCGCAAATTCAAGGCGCGCGAGCTGCCGCTGAGGCTCAAGATGCATGTCGTGAGCCAGGTGCGCAAATTCGTGTCGTACAACGTGCTGGCAGAACTGCCCGGATCGGGGGGTGGCGCCGCGGCCCAGGCCGTGGTGTATTCCGCGCATTACGATCATCTGGGCATCGATCCGGCGCTCACCGGCGACAAGATCTACAACGGCGCCGTCGACAACGCCACCGGCTGCGGCATCCTGCTGGAACTGGCCCATGCGTTTGCCACGGCGGGCGAGCGGCCCCCGCATCCGGTGTTGTTCGCTTCGGTGACGGCGGAGGAGAAGGGCCTGCTGGGATCGAATTACCTCGGCAAGCATCTGCCCATCCCGGCGGCGCAGATCGCGCTCGATCTGAACTACGACGCGGTGCCGCCGATCGGTCTGCCGGAATCCGTCAACGTCACCGGGGCGGAGCGAACCTCGTTCTATCCGGTGGTCGAGCGGACATCGCAGGCGTTCGGTTTCGAGATACAACCCGACGCGGAACCGGGCGCCGGGCATTTCTACCGTTCCGATCACTTCAGTCTGGCACGGGCCGGCGTCCCCGCGTTTTCCATCAACACCGCACTGAAGTTTGCGGGTCATCCCCCGGAATGGGGCAAGGCGCAGCGCGACGAGTACACGGCCAGGCATTATCACCAGCCGAGCGATGAATACCTGCCGGGCATGGATTTCTCCAGTAACGCCGTGCTGGCGCAGTATGGTTTCGCGCTGGGCTGGCAGGCGCTGGTCGCGCCGGCGACGGTGAGCTGGCAGCACGGCGACGAGTTCGAAAAGGCACGGCTGAGCGGACGCTGACGGCCGCGCCTCAGAGCTTGTCGAGCACCTCGGTGTCGGTACCTTCGAACTGAACGCGCGCACGCGGCGGGCGCTCGTCGATGTACATGATCTCGTGCTGCCCGATCTGCACCACGTCGCCGTCGTTCAAATTGTGACGACGCACACGCTTGGACTGGACGTAGATGCCGTTCGTGCTGTTCAGATCCTCGATCAGGCATGAATCGAGCTGGGTGACGATCTGGCAGTGATGCCGGCTGATGAATTTGCTGTCGATTTGTATGTCGTTGTCGGGCGTGCGGCCGATGACCAATCTGCCGGGTTTGAGAGTTCTCTCATCCACGGTCTTGCCCTGATTCGCGAGCAATATTTTGCCCACCACCTGGCCGTCGCCCTGGCCGACGGCGGCGGCCGGCTCCTCGGCGGGCTTCGGCAGACGATTGGTGCCCGACTCGAATTCCGACCATTGCAGCTCGGCAATCGCCGAATCGAAATCCTCCACCGTCACCGTGTCGCGATCCCGGCCGAAGGCGGCCATCATGCACGTATCGCAAAGCGTGTTGATCAGACGCGGCACACCGCCGGTGTACCGGTAGATCGCCGGATGCAGCGCCTCCGCAAAGATCCGCCGCCCCTGCGAGCCGGCGACCTCGAGCCGGTGCTCGATGTAGGCGACGGTCTCCGTGCGGGTGAGCGCGGAGAGGTGGAATCGCAGGCGCACACGTTGCGCGAGCTGGATGAGTTCACGGGAATTGAGCTTCTCGTTCAGCTCCGGTTGTCCGGCGAGAATGATGCGCAGGGCCTTGTCCTTGGTCGTCTCGATGCCCGACAACATGCGGACTTCCTCCAGGACGCGCGCGCTCAAATTCTGCGCTTCATCGACGATCAGCAACACCTTGCGGCCGCTTTCATGCTGTTCCATCAAGAACTCGTTCAACGTCGCCAGCACCTCGGGCTTCTTCATGTTGAACGGTGAGAAACCGAACTGCACCAGCACGGTCTGCAGAAAGGCGGTCGGCGACAGCTGCGTCTGGTTGATCTGCGCGACGACCACGTCGGTTTGCAATTCGCGCAAAAAAGTTTCGATGAGCGTGGTCTTGCCGGCGCCTATTTCGCCCGTGATCACGACGAAGCCGTCGGTGAACCAGATGGTCGATTCCATGTACGCCTTGGCGCGCGCATGCTGCTTGCTCAAGTACAGAAACTGCGGATCCGGACTCAGCCTGAAGGGCAGTTCGGTGAGCTTGAATAGATCTAGATACATCGCAGGCAGTCTACGGGATCAGGTCCATTTGACCAATTTTAGCGTATCGGCCAGGGCGCGGTTGCGTCCTGCGGCAAGGCTTCGCAGAATCGTGCAGTGGCCGAGTTTGCGGCCCGCACGCGGCTCCTTGCCGTAATCGTGGAAGGCCAGTCCTTCGATCCGCAGGAGGCGTTCGCGGTCCGGCACGGACCCCAGGAAGTTGACCATCGCGGTGTGTCCCAGGGGCCGCGTACTGCCGAGCGGCAGCCCGCAGATGGCGCGCACGTGGTTTTCGAACTGGCTCGTGACGCAGCCCTCGATGGTCCAATGCCCCGAGTTGTGCACGCGCGGCGCCATCTCGTTGGCGACCAGGCGGCCGTGGACCACGAAAAATTCGAGGGTGAGGACGCCCACGTAGTCGAGTGCCTCCATGACCCGGCGCAGATAGCGGCGCGCCGTTCGTTCCAGCGCCTCGTTGCGGTAGGGAGCCACGCTGTAGCGCAGGATTCCCGCCTCATGGCTGTTCGCCGACAGCGGATAATAGGCGATGTCGCCGGTGGAGGAACGGGCGCCGATGAGGGAGACTTCGCGTGAAAAATCCTGGAATTTTTCGTAAATAAGACCCGCCCCGCCGAGCTGCCGCCAGGCCTCGTCGAGATCCCGCGCGCGCCGCAAGACGCATTGTCCCTTGCCGTCGTAGCCCAGGCGCCGCGTCTTGAGCACGCCGGGCAGCCCGAGCTGCGCCGTGGCGTCGACCAGATCCTGGCGGCAATCGATTGCGCGGTGCGCGGCGACGGGGATTTTCAGACGGGTGAACAGCGCTTTTTCCTGCAACCGGTCCTGCGACACCTCGAGCGCCAAGCGCGGCGGGCGCAGGGTGGTGAGGGATTCGAGCGGCGCGAGAGCGCCACCGGAAATATTTTCCCAGTCGAACGTGACGACCTCGCTTCGACCCGCGAGTTCGGCAAGCAGCGCGGGATCCTCGAGTTCGCCGACCAGGATGGGCGCGACCTGGCCGCCCGGTGAGTCGGCACTGCGGTCCAGGAACAAACAGCGCACTCCCAGCGCATAACCCGCCAGGGCCAGCATGCGACCCAACTGGCCCGCGCCGACTATCCCGACGTGGATGAACCTCAAGGCTGGCGCGGATCGGGTTTGGCGAGCACCGCCGCCGTCTGCGCGGCGCGGAAGTCATCGAGCGCGACGCGCACCTCGGCGTTCTCGTTGGCGAGGATCGCGGCCGCGAACAGCGCGGCGTTCTTGGCGCCGGCGGAGCCGATGGCGAACGTGGCCACGGGAATGCCGCCCGGCATCTGCGCGATCGACAGCAAGGAGTCGATGCCGTTGAGCGCCTTCGACCGCACCGGCACGCCCAACACCGGCAGCGAGGTCTTCGCCGCAGTCATGCCGGGCAGGTGGGCGGCGCCTCCCGCGCCGGCGATGATGGCCTTGAGGCCGCGACCGCGGGCGGATTCCGCATACTCGAACAACAGGTCGGGGGTGCGATGGGCCGATATCACACGCACCTCGTGGGCAATGTTCAGCGCCGTCAACGTGTCGACGGCACCCTGCATCGTCTCCCAATCGGACGTCGAGCCCATGATGATTCCAACCAACGCGTTCATCGGCCGAAGCTTACCAAAGCCCTACGCCAGCAGTTGCCGCAGGAAGGCGAACAATTCACGCGCACCCACCGGCGAGCGTTGCTCGGCACGTTCCCGTTCCGCCTTGTCGAGCAGCCTGGTCAGGGAGCCGCGGTCAGCCTGTGGATATTCGTGCAGGAGTTCGTCGACGCCCGTCGCCGGTTCCGAGAGCAGCCGGTCGCGCCATCGCTCGATCTGCTGAAAATGCCGAATCTCCAGATCGTGCCGTTGCTTGCGCTCCGCCAGCTTGGCGAGCACGGGCGTCGGATCGATGCTGCGCATCAGCTTGCCGATGTACTGGCGCTGCCGGACCTGTGCCCCATGCGAGGGCAGACGGCGCAGGTCGCGCAGGGCGACGAACAGCGTGTCCGGCAGGTCCAACGCCTTGATTTCCTGGTCGGGCAGGGCGGCGAGCTGCACCCCCAGCTCCTGCAGGGAGGCTGCCTCGCGCTTACGGGCGCTCTTGCTGAGGCGCTGCTCCTCGGTTTCCCCGGAATCATCGGGCTCGATCTCGGTCGTCATATTGCGCATGCTATCACCCAGGCCGGTAGAATCAGGGGTCGGAACCCTCGAAGACAGTTGGAGCAGAGATGGCCGCCGGCCAAAGCAACCCGTTACGCCTTGCCCAGGGAGACCTGGAGTCCATCATCGAGCGCGCTCTGGAGGATGCCCGCGCGCGAGGCGCGTCCCAGGCAGAAGCCGCGGTCAGTCAGGATACTGGTCTTTCGGTCGGCGTGCGACTCGGCGAAGTGGAAACCCTGGAACACCAGCGTGACCGCAGCATGGGGATCACGGTGTATTTCGGCCGGCGCAAGGGGTCGGCCAGCACCGCGGATTTCTCCCTGGAAACGGTGCGCGACACCGTGGCCAAGGCCTGCAGCATCGCGAGATTTACGGCGGAAGACGCCTGTTCGGGTCTTGCGGATGCCGGGCTGATGGCCCAGGCACCCCCCGACCTCGATCTCGCCTTCCCCTGGTCGGTGACGGCGGACCAGGCCATCGAGCTTGCCAAGTCCTGCGAGGCGGCGGCGCTGGCGTTCGATGCCCGCATCAACAATTCGGAAGGTGGCTCGGTCAGCACGCATCAGGGACTGCACGTTTACGGCAATACCCACGGCTTCATCGGCGGCTACCCGACGACGGCGCATACCTTGAGCTGCGTGGTGCTCGCGGGTACGGGCGAGGACATGCAACGCGATTATTGGTACAGCAGCGCGCGCGACTGGCGGGAGCTGGAAAATGCCGAGACGATCGGCCGCGAGAGCGCCCGCCGCACCATCGCGCGGCTGGACCCGCGCCGGCTCTCCACCCGGCGCGCGCCGGTGTTGTTCGTGCCGGAAATCGCGCGCGGTCTCATCGGCCATTTCACCGCCGCCATCCGCGGCAGCAGCCAATACCGGCAGGCCTCGTTCCTGCTGAATGCGGCGGGTGAACAGGTGTTTCCCCCCGGCTTTGCCATCGCCGAGCGACCACACCTGCCGAAGGCCATGGGCAGCGCCCCCTTCGACGACGAGGGCGTGGCGACGCGTGACCGCGAGCTGATCGCCGACGGAGTACTGACGGGGTACATCCTGTCGAGCTACTCCGCCCGCAAGCTCAATCTGCAAACCACCGGTAATGCCGGTGGTGCGCACAATCTACTGGTGGCGTCGAACGCCGACGGCGGCCTCGGCGGCATGCTGAAGCGGCTCGGCACCGGACTGTTGGTCACGGAACTCATGGGGCAGGGCGTCAATACGGTCACGGGCGACTACTCGCGGGGGGCGGCCGGCTTCTGGGTGGAGAACGGCGCGCTCGCCTATCCGGTCGCCGAGATCACCATCGCCGGCAACCTGCGCTCCATGCTCCGGAACATCGTCGCGGTCGGCGACGATGTCGACACCCGGGGGGGGACCCGCATCGGTTCGGTGCTGCTCGAAGAAATGACCATCGCCGGCGAGTGACTCCGCACGAGGTCGCCTCGGCATGGTCTCACCCCGCCGCGATCAGGTCCCTGAGGGACCGGTCGCCGCACTGTGCGCGGATCGCAGAGTCGACGCCGTGCACGACGAGGCCGACGGGCGCCACCGAACGCACCTCGATGCCGAGCCGGCCCGGCTGAGCGGTACGTACCGCATCCAGCACATCGGCGAGCAGAATGACGGCCGGATCGCGCGCGGGAAGCCATCGTTCCTGCTCCGTCGCCACCAGCAGCCCGCGTTTTTCAAGACATGACAGCACGGGTGTCAGCGCAATGCTCGGGATGTCCAGTTCCGCGGCGAGATGATTACCGGTCCACGGATTGCGTCCGGTCGTGAAATCGCGTGCGATCAGGTACATCACGGCGAGTCCCACCTGTTCGCGCGCGCTGCCGGTGATTTCGACGCGCTGCTGACCGTGCAGCAGGTACTGGGGAAACTGAAGATAAAAAGCAAGCTGCGCGCCGATGAGCAGAATGAGCCAGCTCAGATATACCCAGATCAGTGTGGTCAACACGATGGCGAAGCCCGTGTAGACGGCCATCAGCTGTGAGGAGTAGAGGATCAGCGCCGTGAACGCCTTGCCCACCAGCGCCCAGATGACGCCGGCCGTCGCTCCGCCGACGACTGCCGCCCGAAAATTCACGCGGGTATTCGGCACGAACAGGTACATGAAGGTGAACACTGCCGCGACCAGCACGTACGGCATGCTGCGGCCGAGCAGTTCCAAGCCGGACGCGAACGCGGGCACGGCATGCAGCCAATGCGCGAACGAACTGTGCGCCACCGAAACCAGCAGGCCGATGGCGACGCCGAAGACGATCGGACCGGCGATCATCACACTCAAGTACTCGCTGAACCGGCGCACGAAACTTCGCGGGCGTTCGACCCGCCAGACGAAGTTGAAGCTGGCCTCCACTTTTTGGATCGTCGTGACCACGGTATAGACCAGGAAGACGAGCCCCAGGGAGCCGAGCACGTCGCCGCGCATGTTCGTGACGAACTGCATGACGTTGTCGGTGAGTTCGGCGGCGGCGGCGCCCAACGGCAGGAAAAACTCATGCAGGATGTAACGCAGATGGGCGCGGGCGCCCAGACCCTTCAAGATGGAAAAACTGAACACCAACAAGGGTACGAGCGACAGGAGGGTGGTGTAGGCGAGACTCATCGCGCGGACGTTGAGGTCGCCGGCGAGCCAGTCGCGGGTGATGGCGGCCGGATAACGCAACAGCCTCAAGATCGGTCCCCACGGCGACGTCATGGTGCGCGATTTGAAGAACAGGCCGTATTCCAGGCGTTCGAGCAGAGGGGGCATGCGACGAGCCTTACATGGCGGTCGGGTCGTGGCAAGGACCGCCCCCGGGCCGCGGCGCACGCGCCAGGGTGGCGTTACGTCGTCAGCAGACGCAGCGCCTCCCGATAATTGTCGCTGGTGCGGGTCAGGATGTCGGCCGGCAGGTGCGGCGCGGGCGGCTTCTTGTCCCAGTGCAGGGACTCGAGATAATCGCGTACGAACTGCTTGTCGAAACTCGCCGGGCTGTTGCCGGGCCGGTAGGATCCCATCGGCCAGAAACGCGACGAGTCCGGCGTCAAGGCCTCATCGATCAAGACGAGATTGCCGGCCGTGTCGAGGCCGAACTCGAACTTGGTGTCGGCGATGAGAATGTTGCGCGCACGCGCATGCTCGGCCGCGAACCGGTAGATGTCCAGGGAGATACGCCGGATGCTCTCGGCATGCTCCCGGCCCACCAGTTTCACGATGGCGTCGAAATCGATGTTCTCGTCGTGGTGCCCGGCCGGCGCCTTGGATGCGGGTGTGAAGATGGGCTCCGGCAGGCGTGCGGCCATCTGCAGTCCGGGCGGCAATGCGATGCCGCATATGGCACCGTGCGCCACGTAATCCTTGTAGCCGGAGCCGATGAGATAACCGCGCACCACCGCCTCGATCGGCAGGGCGTTCAATTTTCGGACGATCATGCTGCGGCCGACCAGCGGCGCGCGCTCCTGCGCATCGGCCACCACGTCTTCCAGTTTCAGGTCGGACAAATGATTCGCGACGATATGACGGGTCTTCGCGAACCAGAACAAAGAAATTTGCGTCAACACCCGGCCCTTGAACGGGATCGGATCCGGCAGCACCACGTCGAAAGCGGACAGGCGGTCCGTGGTGACGATGAGCAGATGGTCGGCGTCGACGTCGTAGATGTCGCGGACCTTGCCCTGGTGGACCTTCTTCAGGCTGCGTAGCCGGCTCTCGAACAAGGTGGAGGATTGCGGAGACTGTTCCATGTGTGTACGCGCGCTTTTGACTGATACCATCGACATGTGGAAGGTCGGCGATTGTGGCGGTGCGGACCGCATAGGTCAACGCGAATGGCTTGGAAAGGCAAATTTTTTGGGGCATTGATCGGATTTCTACTCACGCACAACGTGTGGGGAGCCGTGCTTGGCGCATTCATCGGGCAGATGTTCGACCAGGGCGTGGGGGGATTTGGATTCGCGGGAAACCGGTCCGGAACCGGCCCTTATGCGTCGGTGCACGCGGCTGCGCAGGCATCCGTCTCGGAAGTTTTTTTTCGGACGACGTTCGAATTCATGGGGCACGTGGCGAAGTCGGACGGACGTGTGTCGGAGGCGGAGATCGGTGCTGCGCGCCGGCTGATGCAGGAGTTGCGTCTGGGGCCGGGCGAGATCAATGCTGCGATCGCGTGTTTCCAGACGGGCAAGTCCGCGTCCTACGACGCCGATTCCAGCGTGGAGATGCTGCGCGCGACGTGTGGCCTGCGCCACGATCTGCTGCGTGCTTTCGTGGAATTACAGCTGCGCGCGGCATTGGCCGGCGACGGCATCTCGCCGCCGGCGCGCTCGATACTGGCACGCATGGCCGAACGACTGGGCATGTCGGGGCTCGAGTTCGCGCACATGGAGGCGGCATTGAGAGCGCGCGGTCGTGGCGGCCATCAGGCCGGCCGCCAACCCGGGCACAAGCCATTGTCCGCGAGCTACGGTGAACTCGAGATCGAGGCCACGGCGAGCGACCCGGAGGTCACCAAGGCGTATCGCCGCCAGATGAGCCGGCATCACCCGGACAAGCTAGTCGCGAACGGGCTGCCCGAGTCGATGGCACAGGTGGCCAAGGAGAAAACCCAGCGTATTCAGGAAGCCTACGAGGCGATCCGGGCGGCGCGGGGCATGCGTTGACAAACGAGGATGCAATCCCAATCATGATTCGATGAACACCATCATCTCGCCCTCCATTCTGTCGGCCGATTTCGCGCGTCTGGGCGAGGAGGTCGGCGCAGTGCTGGCGGCGGGTGCCGACTGGATTCATTTCGACGTCATGGACAACCATTACGTGCCGAATCTCACGATAGGTCCGTTGGTCTGTGAGGCGTTGCGCAAAGCCGGCATCGTTGCGCCCATCGACGTGCATCTGATGGTGTCGCCAGTCGATGCGATGGTCACCGATTTCGCCAAGGCGGGGGCGACCAACATCAGCTTCCATCCGGAGGCGACGCTGCATGTGGATCGCACCATCGAACACATCCGGGCCTGTGGGTGCAAACCGGGACTGGTCTTCAATCCGGCGACGTCATTGGGCTGGCTCGACTATGTCCTCGACAAGATCGACCTGGTGTTGTTGATGTCGGTCAATCCGGGATTCGGCGGCCAGAAATTCATCCCCGAAGTGATGCGCAAGCTGGGGGAGGCGCGTGCGCGCATCGATGCCAGCGGCTGCGACGTGAGGCTCGAAATCGACGGTGGCGTGAAGGTGGACAACGTTGCCCAGATCGCGCGCGCGGGCGCCGACACCTTCGTCGCGGGGTCGGCGATTTTCGGCAGCGCGGATTATGCAGGCACGATCAGGGCGATGCGTGAAGCGATCGCGGGGGCAGCTATCGCCGGTGCGGTGGAGGAGTAAGGGCGGCGCCGTGCCGGTGCCTGGAAACGAAAAGGCCGCCGTGCGGCGGCCTCGGACTCATTCGTCGTCGTCGTCGTCATCATCGTCGTCATCCGGTTCCTGCGTCCTCGAGGTCTTGCCGACGGCCGTCGCACCGGCGCCGGCCTTGACCGGGACGATCAGCGGACGCGTCTTGACCTTGGGTCGCGCATTGAACACGACGATGGTCTTGCCGGTGGCACGAAGCAGCCCCTGCTCTTCGAGGACCTTGAGCACCCGGCCCGCCATCTCACGCGAGCAGCCCACCAGGCGGGACAACTCCTGCCGGCTCACCTTGATCTGCATTCCTTCGGGATGGGTCATGGCGTCGGGTTCACCACACAGATCCATGATGGCGTGCGCCACCCGTCCGGTCACGTCGACGAAGGCAAGATCGCCGAGTTTGCGATTGGTCCGGTCGAGACGTGTGGCGAGCTGGGTGGCGAGTTCGAAAATCAGACCCGGGCTTTCGGCTGCGATCTGCCGGAAACGAGGATAGGTCATCTCCGCAAGCTCGGACTGCTGGCGGGTACGCACCCAGGCACTGCGCGTGGGCTGCTCGTAGAACAGGCCCATCTCACCGAAGAACTGGCCCTTGTTCAGATACGCCAGGACCATTTCATTGCCATCCTCGTCCTCGATCATTACCTCGACGGAGCCGCTGATTATGTAATACAGAATATCCGGCAGGTCACCCGCATGAATGATCACGGTCTTGGAAGGGACTGTCCGAATCCGGCAGTAGCTCAAGAAACGATTGATCGCTGGGATATCGCTTAAGGCTTTAGCGCCTTCTTCCATGGTCACTCCCTAAATCTATAAAAAAAGCGCGCAAACCGCGTGTGCTGGGCACGTTTTATTACATAAGTCCGTGAATCGCAAGCACCGGGCAGCGTCATTCGGAGCCGAGAAGCGGTCTTTACAGCCAATAAGAGCTGCGCGTCATGAGCAGCGACGTCACCCGCATGACGCCCCGCAGCAACCACGGCAACCGCACACCCCCCAACGCACTGGCGTGTGCGCCATGAGTCGCTTCGTCATGGGTCATTTGATCGAGTACGGCCCGGCTGCGCCCATCCGCGACAGGGAGGCGCTGCAGGTGATCGCGAAGATGAGCTTCCACCTGTTTCTCGGTTTCCGCGATGAATCCCAGGCTCGTGCGGTCGCCGATCGCTCCCGCCGCGGCCCCGATCGCGAAGGAGCCGGCATACCACACAGGGTTCAACAGGCTGGGCCGCCCCTGCAGATCCTTGAGCCGCGCCTCGCACCACGCAAGGTGATCCATCTCTTCGCCCGCGGCTCGCTGCATCGATCTGGCGACCACCGGATCGCGCGCGGTCAGGCCCTGTCCCTGGTACAAGGCCTGCGCGGCCACTTCGCCGGCATGGTTGACCCGCATGAGTCGTGCCGATTCGCGTCGATCCGTTTCCTCGAGAACCAGTTCTCCCCCCGGGGCCGCCGGCAGCGCACGCGAGGCGTACGCCGGTGCCGCCAGGACCCTGATTGCCTTGTCTATTTCACCTATGAAACGATCGAGTGGGCTCAACGTGCGCGCGGACATCAGATCACCATATTATATAGAAGGGGTGGCCGCGCGACGGGGCTGGTATACGGCGCAACGGTTCTGTACACTTTCGCGCCTTTCGTCAAAGACCGAAACACTCGAGCATCGTTATGTATACCGTATTTACCAAGCCCTCTGAAGCCCGCAGCGACTGGTTCGTGGTCGACGCCGCCGGGAAGACCTTGGGCCGTCTGGCCTCGCAGATCGCCCATCGCCTGAAAGGCAAGCATAAACCCAACTATGCTCCCCACCAGGACTTGGGCGATCACATCGTGGTGATCAATGCGGGCAACGTCCACGTGACGGGCGCCAAGCTGACCGACAAGTTTTATCATCAGCACACGGGTTACGTGGGCAACCTGAAGAGCATCGCGCTCGGCAAGCTGCTGAAGGAACATCCGGAGCGGGCGATCGAATTTGCCATCAAGGGGATGCTGCCGAAAGGCCCCCTGGGTCGTCGCATGTTCAAGAAATTACATGTGTTCGGGGGCAACGAGCATCCCCATCAGGCACAGCAGCCGACCGCGCTGGAAATTACCTAGAGTTCTCAGGAAACAAGCATCCATGGCAAACACGGCCGTCAATTCGTTTTATGGCACCGGACGTCGCAAGACCTCAAGTGCACGCGTCTATCTAAAACAAGGTTCGGGCAAGGTGTCGATCAACGGACGGACCTTGGACGAGTTCTTTGGCCGTGAAACGGGCCGGATGATCGTGCAGCAGCCGTTCGGTGCGGTGCAGATGGACGGCAAGTTCGACGTGGACGCCCACGTGGAGGGCGGCGGGATCACCGGCCAAGCCGGTGCCATCCGTCACGGAATCACCCGGGCGTTGATGGCTTATGACGAGACGCTGCGTTCGCCGTTGCGCAAGGCGGGGTTCGTGACGCGAGATGCGCGCGAAGTAGAGCGGAAAAAGGTCGGCCGTCGCAAGGCCCGCCGTGGAACCCAGTTCTCGAAGCGTTAACGGCGCAGGCGGCACCGACGCGGGGTGCGACCGGCGTCGCGTTTCGGTCAATCGGTTTTGGGGGATCGTCTAGTGGTAGGACAACGGTCTCTGACACCGTTTACCTAGGTTCGAATCCTAGTCCCCCAGCCAAACAGGGCCCACGACGGTGGGCCCTTCTCTTAAATCGACGCGGGTAACGATGTCGGGGCAACGTATCTCGAGTGGACGACTGGCGCCAATGGCGCTCGCCGCGCTCGGCGTGGTCTTCGGCGACATCGGCACGAGTCCTTTGTATGCGCTTGCGGCATGCTTCACGGGCCCGCAGATCGCGGTGACCCCTGATCACATCTTCGGCATTCTCTCGCTGATTTTTTGGTCGCTCGTGGTGGTCATCCTGCTCAAGTACGTCGGGGTGGTGCTGAACGCCGACAACAAGGGCGAGGGCGGGGTGCTTGCCCTGACCGCCCTGGTGGTCAACACCGAGCGCGCGAGCCCGCGGCGGAAAATCTACGGCACGCTCGGCATCCTGGGAGCGGCATTGTTCTTTGCCGACGGTGCGATCACGCCCGCGATCACGGTGCTGAGCGCGGTGGAAGGGTTGCAGGTGGCGGCGCCGGCGGCACAAATTCCGGCGCTGCCCATCACCGTCCTCGTGTTGATCGGGTTCTTCATCATCCAACGCCAGGGCACGGAATCCGTCGCCAGGGTGTTCGGTCCCGTCATGTTGACCTGGTTCGCGGTGCTGGCGGTGATGGGAGCCAGCTGGATCGTCCACGAGCCTCGCGTGCTGCTTGCGCTCGATCCGTCGCGGGGTGCGCGGTTGTTCCTGGAGCACAAGGTGGGCGCGCTCGCCGTGCTTGCCGGGGTCTTCCTGACCGTCACCGGCGGCGAAGCGCTCTATGCCGACATGGGACATTTTGGAAAGTCGCCGATCCGTGCCGCCTGGATGGTGGTCGTCATGCCCGCTCTGGTGCTCAACTACTTTGGCCAGGGCGCGATGCTCATGGAGAATCCGGCGGCCGTCAGCAATCCGTTCTATCTGATGGCGCCGGCGTGGTCGCTCTGGCCGCTGCTCGTGCTCGCGACGGCGGCCTCCCTGATCGGATCGCAGGCCGTGATTTCAGGTGTGTTCTCGGTGACCACGCAGGCCGTCAGCCTCGGGCTGCTGCCGCGCTTCCGGGTGCTGCATTCGTCGGCGGAACACGCCGGTCAGATTTACGTGCCGGCCATGAACTGGCTGTTGATGATGGCCTCGCTGTCGCTGGTCATCGGCTTCGGCACGTCGGCAGCGCTCGCGGGCGCGTATGGCCTGGCGGTCTCGGGTGCCATGACCATCGTGACCCCGCTCACCTTGAGCCTCATCAAATCACGCAAGGGCCGCGAAAGCCGCGCGCTGCGCATGGGTCTGTCGTTGCTGTTCATCGTCGACATCGCCTTCCTGCTCGCGAACCTCACCAAGCTGCAGGACGGAGGCTGGCTGCCGCTCACGTCGGGTTTGATCATCTACTGGCTGATGCAAACCTGGCAGACCGGCCGGGCGTCGGTGCTGGCGCGCCTGTTACGCGAACAGAAGCCGGTGCGCGATTTCCTGGACGATCTGAAGCGCGAGCCACCGGTGCGCGTTGCCGGCACGGCGATCTTTCTCGACGCCAAGGCCTCGGGGATCCCGCGTGCGTTGCTCAACAACATCAAATTCAACCGGGTGATCCACGAGCGGGTCGTACTGTTGACCGTCGTGACCCGCGAACTGCCGCGCATCGCGGAGGCCAAGCGCCTGACCGTGACCCCGGTTTGCGAGGGCATCGTGCGAGTGGTCGCGCAGGTGGGCTTCATGGAGAAGCCGAACATCCTGGAGATCCTGCGCGATGCCGAGGCGTACGGTGTTCCATACGAACCGGAACGCACCACGTTTTTTCTGAGCCGGGAGGAGCTGCTGGCCGGGCAGCGCTCCGAACTGCCGCCGCTGCGGCGCAAGGCGTTCATGACCATGGCGCGCGGCGCGCAGGTCATTGCGGATTACTACGGTTTGCCGCCGAGCCGCGTCATCGAAATCGGCACCCGTCTGGAAATATAGGAACTCGGTTACCTCACGGACCCGCGCCCCGTCACGAGCCGCGCCGCTCGGCGGGTGCTCGACGCAGATCGCGCGTCTCGACGCCGCCATCGCCGGCCATCATCACGACATCGGCCGGTCGCAGTGCGAACAACCCGACCGTGACCACGCCGGCTATCTGATTGACCGCCGTTTCGAAGGCCGCCGGTCCGTCCAGGGTCAGGTTATGGACGTCCAAGATCACGTTGCCGTTGTCGGTCAGCACCGCCTCGCGCAACACCGGCTGACCGCCGAGCTTCACGAGTTCACGCGCCACGTAGGATCGTGCCATGGGTATCACTTCGACGGGGAGCGGAAAGGCGCCCAGCCGCTTCACCAATTTCGAATCGTCGATGATGCACACGAACAGCTTCGAGGCGGCGGCGATGACCTTCTCGCGCGTCAGGGCACCGCCGCCGCCCTTGATCAGGTGACCCTCGGCGGTCGCCTCGTCGGCGCCGTCTATATACAGGTCGAGGCCCCCCGAAAAATTGAGGTCCAGTTCCGCGATGCCGACGGCACGCAGGGCGGCCGAGGTGAGATGAGAACTGGAGACGGCCCCCGCGAGCGGTATTTTACGGTCTTTCAGGACGCCGATGAGTTCATTGACCGTGGAGCCGGTGCCGACTCCCAGGATCATGCCTTCTTCTATATAGGCGGTCGCGGCCTCGGCGGCGCGACGTTTTTTTTCCGTCGGTGAAAGGATTTTCGTACTCCAGAAACAACTGTGCCGGCTTTCGCCGGCACAGTTGATTACTTTCGAAGGCTTACTTTTTCTTAGCGGCCTTTTTCTTCGCTACCTTCTTCTTCGCCTTCTTTGCTTTCGCTGCCATGATAGAAACTCCGTTATCGGGTTAGTCCGGGGACCGAGTATATACACGAAAAACTAATTTACAAGCAATACGTCACCCAACACGCATGACAATGTGCTAGCGATGTGATCGATCTCACTCTAACGAGAGAACGAAATTCCACTCGTCGCTCGACACCGGTGTCACCGACAGACGATTCCCTCTCTTCAATATCAAGAATTCCGAAAGCTCATCGCGAGCGTGTCGACGCAGTTCTTCCAAGGGGATGAGTTTCGCGAACTTGCGTCTGAGTTTCACGTCAACGCAGTACCAACGCGGGTCATCGCGCCTGCTGCCGCCATCGTAGTGGTCATGCTTCGGATCGAAAGCGCTCGAGTCCGGATAGCCGGCCTTGACGATGTCCACGATGCCGGCAATCCCCGGAACCGGGCAGCTCGAATGATAAAAAAAGGCCGTATCACCTTTCTTCATCGAGTCTCTGAGCATGTTTCGGGCCTGGAAGTTGCGCACTCCGTCCCATGTCGTGGTGCCGCCGGAGCATGCGGCAAGATCGTCGATGCTGAAGGTGCCCGGTTCCGACTTGAGCAGCCAATGTCCGGAGGATGACGTGTTCATGGAAGACCTCGAGGAAAGTTCTGCAGCCCCGACTCCGTCGCGACGGCATCCAGCTGCAGATCCCAGGGATCGGCGTGGACGCTGCGGGTGCGTTGGCAATCGAATGCGAGCCCCACCAGCCGCGGGCCGTGCCATCGGGTTCGGCAGCGCCTGAACGCGAAGGCGCGGTCGTAGTATCCGCCACCCATGCCGAGACGGCGGCCGGCGTCGTCGACTCCGACCACGGGTACGACGACGAGATTGAACCAACGGCAGCCGACGACGCGGCCCTTGCGATGAGGAATGGAAATTCCGAACGTACCGCGTAGGACGGGGCCTGACAGCGCATGAAACGCCAGGCGTCGGTGCCGCATGTGGGTGATCACCGGCACGAACACGCGCACCCCACGACGTCTTGCAGCATGCAGCAACGCGGCCGTGGCCGTCTCGCAGTCGAAGGGGAGGTAGAGCGCCACCCGTGCAAACGCCTTGAAGGCACCGAGGCGGGTGATGACGTCGACCGCTTTGCGTGACAGGCGCCGATGCTCTGCCGCTCCCAAAGCACGGCGTCTGTCGCGCAGCTCTTTGCGAAGTACCGATTTCATGCAGAGGAGATGGCGCCACCCGCATATGCCGTTTTGGACCGTTGCTCCCGACCTGAGCAACAGGTGGGACCAACTGCGACACTTAAGGCTTTCCGCTCGAGGCGGACTTGCACACCAGTGCCCACAAGCAATGGTCCCTGGGGTTTACAAATTAGGGTCAGGAGGTAACCCGATCCGCATCGAACACCGCAGGCAGCGCCAAACTTTGACCAGACAAGACCATTCGAAAACGATCCGAAGGTTCCTACAGCTCGGGCTGCCGGCCCTTCTCCATCACCGACTCTACGCGCTCGCGCAGGATACGCAAGCGGCCACCCACGTCGGATTCTGCCTCCGTGTCGCGCTTGCGGAACCGCAGCAGCTCACTGGCCATGTTCAGGGCGGCGATGACGGCGATGCGGTCCAGGCCGACCACCTTGCCCGTGTCGCGAATCTCGCGCATCTTCGAGTGCAGGAACTCAGCGGAATCAAGCAAGTCGGATCGCTCTTCAATGGGACAGGTGATGAGATAATCCTTTTCCAGGATGCGCACGCTCACCCGTGCCTGACCCTCGTTCATGCCTGTTCCATGGATTTCAGCCGTCCGATCATGGCCTCGACCCTGCCGCGCACCTGCTCGTTCTTCTGCAGCAAACCGGCGCGTTCTGCTGTCAGCGTTTCTTGACGCTGCCGCAGTGCCCGATTTTCCTCCTTCATCTGCGCCACGCTGGAAATGAGGTCTTCGAGGCGTTTTTCCAGCTGCTTGAGCTCGATTTCCACGCGGGACTTCGTGTTGCTGTCGTTCATGGTGCGCAATATAGAGCGGCCGATTCCGCAATGCAAAGGCGGTGCCGGAAGGTGTGCGGTATCATCCGATTCATGCTGGCGGACATTCGCTTCAAAGATTTCGAGGACGTACTGGCGGGCGCGGGGAGCATGGCCGATGCCGCAGAAGCCCATGGTTCTTTGTGCGGTGCGCTGTGCTCCATGTCACCGTACAAGATGCACGACTGGGTCAACGAGATTCTGCCGGACGGTGCCGCGCTGTCCGAGGAATCGTCCGCCATGATCGAGCGCGTGTTCACGGCCACTGCCACGTCGTTCGGTGAACAGGGCATGGAGTTCGAGCCGCTGCTGCCCGAGGATGAACAACCCTTGAACGGCCGTGCGAATGCGCTGGCGCTGTGGTGCACGGGTTTCCTGTACGGCCTCGGCACGGGTCACATTTCCGATCTGGAAGCACTGAACGGTGACGTGGGCGAGATCGTTCGCGACTTCACCGAGATCTCCCGCGCCACCGGCGACGATGCCGATGCCGACGAGTCGAACGAGCAGGCGTACGCCGAACTCGTCGAGTTCATCCGGGTGGCCGCCCAGGTGGTGTTCGAGGAACTGCTGCCCCTGCGACGCCACGTGTATCCCACACCGCAGCAACGGCTGCACTGATACCGTCCATGGATCGCAGGGAATTCGCGCGGCGCCGGCGGCAGTTCATGCGCATCATCGGCAAGGACGCGATCGCCATCCTGCCTGCGGCGCCGGTTCGACATCGCAACGGCGACATCGAGTACGCCTACCGTCAGGACAGCCATTTTTACTACCTCAGCGGGTTCGCCGAACCGGAGGCCGTCGCCGTCCTCATGCCCGGCCGCAGGCAGGCCGAGTACCTGCTGTTCGTTCGCGAACGCGATGCGGCACGCGAAGCGTGGGACGGACCCCGGGCGGGCACCGAGGGAGCGGTGGAACGATACGCGGCGGACGACGCATTTCCCATCGCGGACCTCGATGAAATCCTGCCGGGCCTGCTGGAGCAGCGGTCGCAGGTGTTCTATTCCCTGGGCGATCATCCCGACTTCGACGCCCGGGTCCTTGGCTGGCTGGGCCGCTCCGCCGCGCCGCGGCGGGGCGGCCCGGCGGCGCAGGAGTTGGTGGCACTGCGCCACGTGCTCGACGACATGCGGCTGTACAAGAGCCGACCCGAACAGGCGAGCCTGCGTCGCGCGGCCCAGATCGCCGTGGGCGCCCATCGGCGCGCCATGCGTTTCGCACGGCCCGGACGCATGGAATTCGAGGTCATGGCCGAGCTGTTGCACGAATTCCGCTCGCATAACGCCGACATCTCCTACACTCCCATCGTCGGCAGCGGCGCAAACTCCTGCGTGATGCACTACCGTAACAACGATCAGCGGCTGTGCGAAGGTGATCTGCTGCTGCTCGATGCGGGGTGCGAGCATGATTACTACGCATCGGACATCACGCGAACGTTTCCGGTGAGCGGCCGTTTCACCCCGGCCCAGCGCGCGGTGTACGAGGTGGTACTCGATGCGCAGGCGGCGGCCATCGACACGGTGCGTCCCGGCAATCATTGGAACCAGCCACACGAGGCGGCCGTGCGCATCGTCACCCAGGGACTTAAAAAGCTCGGATTGCTCAAGGGGCCGCTGTCGCGGCTGATCAAGGAGCGGGCTTACCTGCCCTATTTCGGGCATCGAACCGGTCATTGGCTCGGGATCGACGTGCACGATGTCGGCGATTACCGGGTCGGCGGGGAATGGCGCGTGCTCGAGCCGGGAATGACGCTCACCGTCGAGCCGGGCATCTACATCCGCCCCTCGCCGCGCATCGCCAAGGAGTTTTGGAACATCGGCATCCGCATCGAAGACGACGTGCTCGTGACCGGAACGGCCCCGGAAGTACTCACCGCATCGCTGGAAAAGACGGTGGAGGCCATCGAAGGCCTCATGCAGGCCGCGTGACGGATTCCTATGACATCGCCATCGTGGGTGGCGGCATGGTCGGCGCGAGTCTCGCCGTGGCACTCGCGGGCTCGGGGTTACGCATCGCCGTGATCGAAGCGGTGAGCTTCGATGCCGCGATGCAGCCGAGTTTCGACGAACGGACCACCGCGCTGTCGAATGCCAGCCGTCGCGTGTTCGAAACCTTGCAGGTGTGGCCGGCTGTCGCTGCAAACGCCGCGCCGATACGCAAGATCCACGTCTCGGATCAAGGCCGGTTCGGCTTCGCACGCATCGATGCCGCGCAACAGGGCCTCGACGCGCTCGGCTACGTGGTGGCGAACCGCAGTCTGGGTGCTGCGCTCTGGTCGCGGTTGACCGTCCAATCGGAGGTACGCATTTTCTGTCCCGCAGAAGTGTCACGCGTTGATTCCCTGCCGGATGGCATGGAATTGGAACTCCTTCAGGCCGGGGTGAGTTCCCGGATCGCCGCGCGGTTGGTCGTCGCGGCCGACGGCATCCATTCGAGCGTCCGCCAGGCCATGGGCGTCGAGGCGGAGGTGCGTGATTACCAACAGACCGCGGTGATCACGACGGTATTGCCGCAGCGATTTCACGAGTACGTGGCGTACGAGCGTTTTACCGCGAGCGGTCCTCTGGCACTGCTGCCGCTGGCGGACGGTCGCTGCACCCTCGTGCTCACCTTGAGCCCTGCGCTGGCCGAGGCCGCGCTGGGCTGGTCGGATGCCGACTTTCTCGCAGAACTGCAGCGCCGGTTCGGCTTTCGCCTGGGGCGTTTCCTCAAAGTCGGGCGGCGGGTGCCCTATCCGCTCTCGTTGTCGCAGGCGCGCCGTACCAGCAGCGGCCGCTGCGTCATCATCGGCAACGCGGCGCAGGCGCTGCATCCGGTGGCCGGCATGGGCTTCAATCTCGGGCTGCGCGACGTCGCGTGTCTCGCCGAACTGGTGGTGGAGCGGTGGCGGGCGGGCGGGGGTGACGTGGGCGATGCCGGCCTTCTCTCGCAATACGATGCGTGGCGCGCGGCGGATCGCGGCGGCATCATCGCGTTCACCGACGGGTTGGTGCGGATTTTTTCGAACCCCCTCGCGTCGGTGCAGCGTTTGCGCAATCTGGGGTTGCTGGCGTTCGATCTGCTGCCGCCCGCGAAGGCGGCCTTGTCGCGCCTCAGCACGGGCGCCGCCGGACGCGTGCCAAAACTGGCGCGGGGCGTGGCACTCGGCGGCAACGGTGCGCTGGCAACGGTGGACGCACGCGGTGCAGGACCTGGACCATGAGCCGCGATTTCGACGTCGTCGTGATCGGTGCAGGCGTGGTCGGCACCGTCATGGCGTCATTGTCGATCGCCCTGCAGGTGTCCCGCCCCGGCAGGGTCGCGCTGGTCGCGGATCGTGCGCCCGACATGGTGGCGGGCGCGGATTGGGATCTGCGCGTCTTCGCCATGAGCCGCGCATCGCAGCGGGTGCTGCAGGCCGCCGGGGCGTGGGCGGGGATCCCCGTTTCGCGGCGTCACGCCTACGAGCGCATGTGCGTGTGGGATGCGCGCGGCGAGCCGGGGGGCGCGGACGCACTGACTTTCGACTGCGCATGGATCGGTGAGCCCGACCTGGGTCACATCGTGGAAGGACACGCCTTGCAGGTCCACTGCGCACGCGCCGCGCTGGCGGCCGGCGCGGTGTTCATCGAGGGTGCGGTGCATGAACTCGTCGACGAGGAAGACGGCGTCCGAATCCGTCTGCAGGACGGCCGGGAGCTCTCTGCTCGATTGCTGATCGCAGCGGACGGCCCCGAGTCGAAGGTCCGCGGCCTGCTCGGCATCGAAACCAGCGGCCACTCCTACCAGCAGGACGCGTTGGTGGCGCACGTGCGGACCGAACGCGATCATCGCAACACGGCGTACCAGCGTTTCCTGCCCTCCGGGCCGCTGGCCTTGCTCCCCCTGCCGGACGCTCGCTCGTCCATCGTCTGGAGCGTCGGTGCTCAACAGGCGCGGGAGTTGCAGGCACTCGATGCGCACGAATTTGGCGTTGCGGTCACCGCCGCGAGCGGCGGCGTGCTCGGCCGTTGTGAGCTTGCCGGTGCGGTGGCGAGTTATCCGCTCAAGCTGCAAAGTGCGGTCGACTACGTACGGCGGCGGGCGGTGCTGGTCGGCGATGCCGCGCACGTGGTGCATCCGCTCGCCGGGCAGGGCCTCAACCTGGGACTGCTGGACTGCGCGGCACTGTGCGAGGTGTTGGGCGGAACCCGTGCGCAGACGGGAGTCACCGCGCGCGGGACGGGTGCGTCGACGGCCGGCGTAGATGACGCTTTCGGTGATCATCGGGCGCTACGCCGTTACGAACGGTGGCGTCGCAGCGAGAATCAGCTGACGTCCGCGGCCCTCGATGGATTGCAGCGTCTGTTCTCGAGCAGCAATCCTGCGCTCTCTACGCTGCGACGCGCAGGACTCGGCATGGTGAACCGGATGCCGGCTCTGAAGCGCGAGCTGGCGCGGCGGGCGCTTGGCCTGGAGGGCGACCTGCCGGCCCTGGTCGAACGCTGACTCAGCCCGACAGCTGGTCGGCCTTCGCGGCGCAGATGAAATCGTTCTGCGAGAGACCGCCGATGGAATGAGTGGCGAAGGTCACCTTGCACTGGTCGTAGCCCACCTCGAGGTCCGGATGATGATCCTCGAGATTCGCGACGTGGGCCAGCGCGTTGACGAAACTCATGGTGCGGTAGAAGTCCTTGAATTTCCACACCCGCGTCAGGCTTTTCGCGTCGTCCGCCACCCGCCAGTCCGGATGCAACTGCGGCTTCAGGGCGGCCACTTCGGCCGCGGTGAGCGGCGGCACGCCGCCTTCACAGGGTACGCATTTCTTGCCGCGCAGATCGCTCATGCGGATGTCCTCAGGTAGGTACGCTCTATATAGAGTTCCACGAGTTCTTGGAATTCCTCCGCGATCCGCTCGCCCTTGAGGGTCACCGTCTTCGCGCCGTCTTCGTAGACCGGCGCCACCGGGTGCTCGCCGGTACCCGGCAGGCTGATGCCGATGTTGGCGTGCTTGCTCTCGCCAGGCCCGTTGACGACGCACCCCATCACGGCCACGGTCATGTCTTCGACGCCCACGCGTTGCTTGCGCCACTCGGGCATGCGATGGCGGATGTGGCCCTGAATCTTCTGCGCGAGTTCCTGGAAGTAGGTGCTGGTGGTGCGCCCACAGCCCGGGCACGCGATCACCATGGGAGTGAACGCGCGCAAACCCATGGTCTGCAATATTTCCTGCGCAACGATCACTTCCTGGGTCCGGTCGCCGTTCGGCTCCGGCGTCAACGACACGCGTATCGTGTCGCCGATGCCCTCCTGCAAAAGCACCCCCATGGCGGCGGTGGAGGCGACGATACCCTTGCTGCCCATGCCCGCCTCGGTGAGACCGAGATGCAAGGGATAGCTGCAACGCGCGGCAAGGTTGCGGTAGACGGCGATCAAATCCTGCACACCGCTGACCTTGGCGCTGATCACAATCCTGTCCGCCCCCAATCCCAGCTCCTCGGCGCGTTTCGCGCTGTCCAGCGCCGAAACCACGATGGCCTCGCGCATCACGTCGATGGCCGGCAGCGGGACGGTCTTCTTCGAGTTTTCATCCATCATGCGGGTGAGCAGTTCCTGATCGAGACTGCCCCAGTTGACGCCGATGCGCACCGGTTTCCCATACGAACAGGCCGCCTCGATCATCTCTGCGAATTGAGGATCGCGTTTGGAGCCGCGGCCCACGTTACCCGGATTGATCCGCAGCTTGCCAAGCGCCCTCGCACAATCCGGATGAGCCTTCAGCAGCTTGTGACCGTTGAAGTGGAAATCGCCGACGATCGGAGTGCGGATGCCCTGACGATCGAGCCGTTCGCGGATGTGCGGCACCGCGGCAGCCGACTCGTCGTTGTTGACGGTCACACGCACGAGTTCCGAGCCGGCACGTGCCAGCGCCTTGATCTGAGCGAGGGTGCCCTCGATGTCGGCCGTGTCGGTGTTGGTCATGGATTGGACGACGATGGGGGCTCCGCCACCGACCATCACGTCGCCCACCTTGACGCCCAGGGAGTTTCTACGGTTCATGCTTCATTCTACCATCCGGAAGGCGCGACGGCCCGGCGTGTCCGGTTCCAGGTCGCACGCGCCGTTGTCGGCCAATAATTGCGATAATCCGGCATGGCGTCGCGAATCGTCTACTCAACAGGGATCGGCAGCCTCTGCCCGAACTGCCGCCGGGCCGTCAGGGAGTGCGTGTGCCCGAAAGGAGCCCCCGGCGTGACGAAGCCCGGCACCATCCGCGTGGGGCGCGAAACGAAGGGCCGTGCCGGAAAGGGGGTGACGACGGTGACGGGGCTGCCGCTCGCGCCGGGCGACGTCGAGGCACTTGCCACGTCCTTGAAGAAACGTTGTGGTTCCGGTGGCACGGTGCGCGCGGGTGTCATCGAAATTCAAGGCGACCACCGCGATGTCATCGTCGGCGAGTTGATCAAACAAGGGTGGCCGGCAAAAAAGTCGGGTGGCTGAGGCGGCCAGCGCGGCGCGGCTGCAGGACGGCGTGGCGGCCGGCGCGGCGCGGCGGCTAGGGCGTCGTGGCGGCGGCAGTCTTCGTGGCGGCGCCTTTTTTCGCGGCCACCCAGTCTCGCACCGTGCGTTCCAGCACCGACAGCGGGACCGCTCCCGTCGACAGCACGGTGTCGTGAAACTCGCGTATGTCGAAGCCGTCACCCAGCGCGCGCATGGACTCGCTGCGCAGTTCGGTAATCTTCAGCTGGCCGATCTTGTAGGCCAGGGCCTGGCCGGGCCAGGCGATGTAGCGGTCGATCTCATTGTGGATGTCGAGTTCGCTCTTCGGGGCGTTCAGCGCAAAATAATCGATGGCCTGCTGGCGGGTCCAGCCCTGCGCATGGATGCCGGTATCGACGACCAGCCGCACGGCGCGCCACATGTCGTAAGTCAGCTGCCCGAATTGCTGATACGGATCGGTGTAAAGGCCGAGGCGATCGCCCAAACTTTCGGCATACAACCCCCATCCCTCGACGTAGGCCGTGAAATCGCTCATACGTCTGAGCATGGGCACGCCGGACGAATTCTCGTATTGCAATGCGAGCTGCAGGTGATGGCCCGGCACCGACTCGTGCAGCGTCAGCACCTCCATCTCCCACTTTGGCCGCGCTTCCGGTTTGTAGAGGTTCACGTAGTAATAGCCGGGCCGCGAGCCGTCGCTGGACAAGGGCTGGTAGTACGCGGTGGTGGTGTTGGGCGCGCTGGTCTCCGGCACCGGCCGTACGCCATAGGGCGTGCGCGGCAGTTTGCCGAACAGCGTCACGAGGTTCGGGTCGATGCGCTTGGCGATCACCATGTAGCCACGCAGCAGCTCGTCCGGGTCCTTGTAAAAGAACCGCGCATCGGTGCGCAGGTAGCGGGAAAACTCCTGGAAACTGCCCTTGAACCCGACCCTGTCCATGATCCGGTCCATCTCGCCGTGGATGCGTCCGACCTCGGCCAGGCCGAGCGCATGAATCTTCTCCGCGGTGAGCTCCGTGGTGGTGTGATAAGCGATCAGTTCCCGGTAGAACGCTGCGCCGTCCGGCGTATCGGCGATACCGATCGTGCTCCGGCAGGCGGGCAGATACCGCTCATGGAAAAACCGTTCGAATCGCTCGAAGGACGGCAGCACCGTGGAGGCGATGGCGTCGCGTCCCGCCTGTGCGAGCCGTGTGCGCTCGGCGGAAGATATAGAGTCCGGAAAATGCCGGAAGGGGGCGAAGAACGGACTATCTTCCGCGCCGGCCACCCGCTGCGCGACGAGTTGCGATACCACACGCTCCATGATCACCCGCGGCTGAGTGCGCTTCTCGCGGATGCCGAGGGTGAGCAACGCCGTGACCTGATCGGTGTAGGAGCCGAACGAGCGCAAGCGTGCCACCCAGTTCTCGTAGTCTTTGATCGTCGCGAACGGGGTGATCTCGGCGAGTTCGCTCGCGGTTTGCAGGCTGCCGGCACTTTGCAGGCTGCCCAGGTGGCTGATGGCATAGACGTAGGGCTTGAACCGCGCGCCGGCGACCCTGCGTTCCAGTTCGAGTTTCGCGATGTCGTAGTTGAGACGATCCGCGGTCGGCAGACCGGAGGCGTCGACGCGGTTCAGCGACACGAGGGCGGCCCGGTCGGCGGCGGCGGCGCGTGCGATGGCCGGCAGCGAAAGGTCCGGCCAGCGGTCGTCGTAGCGGGTGTCGCCCGTCGAGGTGGCGAGCGTGGGATCCTCGCGCAGCCAGCGCTGCCATATATCCTCGTACAGTGCATTCAACTCGGCGACGCCGGCAGGGGCCTCGGCGACACTCGGCGCGCCGTGTGCGTGGCGTGGATGCAAGTTCCCGAGGGTCAGCAAAAGCAAGGCGGCGGCTACCGGGCGGTTCATATCATCGAGTCTAGCGCTTACAATATCGGCGCGAATGACGGAAAGAGTCAAACCGAGGGGATTCACGCGCGTTTTCCGTGCCTTCGGTTATTCCTTGCAAGGCTTCCGGCATGCGTGGCGGGAGGAAGCTGCGTTCAGACAGGAAGTCGTCCTGTCGGCGGTGCTGGCGCCACTAGGCGTCTATCTCGGCCATTCGGGCGTCGAGCGTGCGCTGCTGCTGACCCCGGTGCTGCTCATCCTGGTGGTAGAAACCATCAACAGTGCGCTGGAGGCCACGGTCGACAGGTCGGGCATGGAACGCCATCCCCTGGCCGGCATGGCGAAGGACATGGGCTCGGCTGCGGTCATGCTCAGCTTCATCCTGTTAGGAACCGTCTGGCTGCTTGTCTTGTCCGACCACCGACACTGAAAAACTCCAACAAGGATTGGCATGTACCGATCAGCGCTTTTTTTGACGCTTTATGTGCTTTCGCGCGCCGTCGGTGCCGCGCCCATGGCCGGGTCGGCCCCCGGCATTCCGGCGAGTCCGGCGAGCTGGGCGCAAACGCTCGAGCGCATCGCCAGCGGCGTCGTGACCATTCAAATCGACAGCACCCGGGCGTTCGATACCGAGTGGAACAGCAGCGCTCAGGCGACGGGCTTCGTCATCGACGCGCGGCGCGGTCTGATCCTGACCAACCGCCACGTCGTGACGCCCGGTCCGGTCACCGCGCAAGCCATCTTCTTGAATCGCGAGGAAGTGCAGCTCTACCCCGTATACCGCGATCCAGTGCACGACTTTGGCATCTACCACTACGATCCGGCAAAGCTCAAGTTCATCAAACCCGCCGAACTACCCCTCTATCCAGCCGGCGCCGTCATCGGGCGTGAGATCCGCGTGGTAGGCAACGATGCGGGCGAGCAACTGTCCATTCTCGCGGGGACCCTTGCAAGGTTGGATCGGGAGGCGCCGGAATACGGCTACGGCAAGTACAACGACTTCAACACGTTTTATTACCAGGCCGCGTCGGGCACGTCGGGCGGGTCGTCGGGTTCTCCGGTCATCGACATCGACGGCCGGGTCGTCGCGCTCAATGCAGGCGGGGCGACCGGCGCCGCGTCCAGCTTCTATCTGCCGCTGCCGGCGGTGGTGCGTGCGCTCAAATACATCGATGCGGGCATGCCGGTGCCACGCGGCACCTTGGAAACCGTATTCAAGTACACCCCCTACGACGAGCTGCGGCGCCTCGGTCTCGACGCCGGTACGGAGGCGCGGATGCGCGCAGCGTATCCCAGGCTGACCGGGATGTTGGTCGTCGACGACGTGCTGCCGGGATCGACGGCCGACGGTGTGCTGGCTCCCGGCGATATCCTGGTGGCCATCGACGGCAAACCCGTGCCGGAATTCTTTTCTCTGGAAGACGTGCTCGATGCGCACGTCGGGCAGCAAATCAAAGTGGAGGTTCAGCGCGGCAGCGAAGTTTTGCAGCACTCCCTGGCCGTGACGTCGCTCGCCGCCATCACGGCCGACGAATACCTGGAGTTCGGCGAAGCCGTGGTGCATACCCTGTCCTATCAGCAGGCCCGACATTACAACCTGCCCGTCCAGGGAGTCTACGTCGCCAATCCCGGCTACGTGTTCGGCAGCGCGGGGATCCCGCACGGGGCGCTGATCACAGCGTTCGACGGCAAGAAAATGGGTTCGCTGGCGGACTTCGTGGCGGCGCTCGCCGTGCTTGCGGACGGGGCGAAAGCGCCCGTGCGCTACGTCACGCTGGAAGACCCGCATGCGGCCCAGCTCAAGGTGGTTCGCATCGACCGTCGTTGGTTCCCCGCCCGTCAATGCAAGCGCGATGACGTGGCGGGAACCTGGCCGTGCGCTGACATCGCCGCCGGGCCCCCGCCACAGACGGCGCCGCCCGCCGCGACTCAATTCGCCAAGACCGGTGACCCGCGCATCGATCGCCTGGCGCCCTCGTTGGTGGTGGTGACCTTCGACATGCCCTACTCGGTATCCGGGGTCACCGAGAAGAACTATCACGGCACCGGGGTCGTGGTCGATGCTGCGCGGGGTCTGGTGGTGATCGATCGAAACACGGTACCACTCGCGATGGGCGATGTGCGCATCACGTTCAACGGCACCGTCGAAGTCCCCGGCAAGGTGGAGTTCATCCATCCGCTCCACAATCTGGCGATGGTGTCCTACGACCCTCGCTCCATCGGCGATACGCCCGTGCGCCCGGCCACCTTCGCCACCAGGGAACTGAGTCCGGGCGACGATGTGTGGGTGGTGGGCGAGCGCCCGGATTCGAAAATTCTGTCGCAAAAAACACAGGTTGCCGGCGTGGATCCCGTCTCCTTCCCGCTGTCGCGCACCCTGCGGTTTCGCGACAGCAATCTGGAGGCAGTGAGCCTGGTCAACGCGCCCGCCGACGTGGACGGGGTGGTGGCGAACGACAAGGGCGACGTGCTCGCATTGTGGTCGAGCTTTGCCTTCGAAACGCAACATGACCTCGAACAGCTCAACCGGGGCATTCCGGCTGATCTCGTCGAGGAGATGATCGCGGTCGTCGAGAGCAACCGTCCGTTGTATTCGTTCGAGGCGGAGTTCCAGGCGGCGTCACTCGCCGGCGCACGCAAACTCGGATTGCCCGACGACTGGGTGCGGCGTTTCGAGAAGCACGATGCCCAGCGCCGACAGGTGCTGAGCGTCGACCGGCTGGTGGCGGGAGCGCCGGCGGCCGCCGTGCTCGAACCGGGTGATCTGCTGCTCGCCATCGACGGCCAGGTGGTCAACCGGTTCCGCGACGTGGAGCGTGCCGTGCAAAAGCCCGAGGTGGCCGTGACGGTGTGGCGGGACGGCGCCGCAAAAACCCTGCCGCTCGAGACCGTGGCGTTGAGCGGGCGCGACATCGATCGCGTGTTGATCTGGGCCGGCGCCACGCTGCAGGCTCCGCATCGGGCCATGGCGGCGCAACGCGGCATCGCGCCGAACGGCGTGTTCGTCTCATTCTTCTTCTACGGCTCGCCCGCGACGCATTACGGACTGTATGCCGGCCGTCGCATCATGGAGGTCGACGGGCAATCGACGCCCGACCTGGACGCCTTCATCAAGGTCGTGCGCGGAAAACCCGATCGTGCTTCGTTGCGGCTGAAGACCGTCAGTTGGAACGGCCAGGCGGACGTGATCACGTTGAAACTGGACAAGCATTACTGGCCGGCCTACGAGCTCACGCGTCAGGGTGACGGCTGGACGCGGACGATGTTGGACCCTCCCGACCCGGCCGTGCCGCAGCGGTAGCGTCGATGCCGGCTTTCACTCTGGAGGATGCCACCCGTCAGGATCTGCCCGAGGTGCTGGGTATCTACAATGAGGTCATCCGCAATTCGACCGCGGTTTATTCCGAGGTGGAATTCTCGGCGGAGCGTGGCGATGCCTGGTTCGCCGCGAAGCACTCCCAGGGCTTTCCGCTCGTGGTGGCGCGCGATGCGAGCGGCATCGCCGGGTTCGGCACCCTCGGCGAATTCCGCCCCTGGCCCTGTTACGGTCACAGCGTCGAACACAGCGTGCACGTCCGCTCCGATCTACGGGGGCGGGGCATCGGCCGGGCACTGTTGCTGGAGCTCGTGGAACGCGCGAGGCGGCTGCACAAACACGTCATGATCGCCGGTGTCGATGCCGAAAACCTCGCTTCGATCCGCCTGCACCAGAACGTGGGCTTCGTGGTCGTGGGTCATCTTCACGAGGTGGGTTTCAAGTTCGGGCGTTGGCTCGATCTGGTATTCCTCGAACGAGCTCTCTAGGCGGTCGGAAAAAACGGCACTGGGCCACAGTTGCCCGGCTTCGTGCCTCAAGCACCCGTTGCATCGTTGCGAGTCTTGATATCATGAGGGGGTGGTACGAGCTACTCAGACTGAAATAGAAGAGGCCGTCGCGGCGCTGCGCGCGGGTGAACTAGTGGTATTCCCTACCGAGACGGTCTACGGCCTCGGTGCGAATGCCGCGGATCCGGCCGCCGTGCGCAAAATTTTTGCCGTCAAGGGCCGCCCCGCCGACCATCCGGTCATCGTTCACCTGGACAACCCACGTTATCTGCATCGTTGGGTGTCGAACATCCCACCGTTGGCGGAACGTCTGGCGGCGCGTTTCTGGCCCGGTCCTCTGACGTTGATCCTGCCGAAGGCCGACAACGTCAACGACATCGTCACAGGCGGCCAGGAAAGCATCGGAATCCGCATCCCTTCGCACCCCATCGCGCAACAATTGTTGACGGCGTTCGGCGGCGGCATCGCGGCCCCTTCGGCCAACCGGTATGGCCGCCTCAGTCCCACCAAACCCGAGCATGTGCGGGACGAACTGGGGGATGCGGTGGGCGTGCTGCTCGACGGCGGGGAATCTCCGATCGGGCTCGAATCCACCATCGTTTCGTGTCTGGACGACGCCGTGCGGCTGCTGCGCCCCGGTTTCATCACGCGGTCGCAGCTCGAGGCCGTGGTCGGCGAAATGGCGGTGGGTGGCGCCGTGCCGCGCAGCTCCGGCGACCAGACCGTCCACTATGCTCCGGCCACGCCGCTCGCCATCGTCTCCTCGGAAAATCTGGAGACTTATGCGGGCGAGTTCGTCGCCCGGCAGGAGAAGGTGGCGGTGCTCGCCATGCGTCCGCCGCTGCAGACCCAGCGCCACATGACCTGGATCAACGCTGGGAAGAAACCCGATACGTACGCACACAACCTGTATAACCACCTGCGTACGCTCGATCGGGTGGGTGGTGTCAGGATCTTGGTGCAGGAGCTGCCCAAGGACGAGCGTTGGGCGGCGATACTGGATCGTCTGCAGCGCGCGAGCGCAGCCGGCATCGAGGTCGATCCGCTGGAATTGAGCGCCGGCTAGGACTTTTGTCGCGGAGATTGGTGTGGCCAGAACGTCTCGTTTGCCTAAAGCGCCCGTCGGCGAGGAATTGGAACTGGCTCCGCAGGCCGATCCCTTCGCACGCGATTCCCTCCAGCATCTGGTGGCCCGGTACGGTTCGCCGTTGTTCGTCATCGACGCCGAACGCGTGCGCCTGCAGTATCGGCGGCTCGCGGCTGCACTGCCCGGCGTCGATCTCCACTATGCGTTGAAGCCGCTGCCTCACGCGTCGGTCATCAACGCGCTGAAGGACGAGGGCGCTTTTTTCGACCTCGCCACCAACGGTGAAGTCGATCTGGTGCGTCGCCTGGGAGTTGCCGCGGACCGCTGCATCCACACCCATCCGATCAAACGCGACGGTGACATCCGTACCGCGCTGAGCTTCGGGGTCACCCGTTTCGTGGTGGACAATCCCGACGAATTGCGCAAGTTCGTCAAGTTTCGCAATCGAGCCTCCTTGTTGATACGCGTGTCCTTCCGCAGCCCCGACGCGGTCTGTGATTTGTCCCGGAAATTCGGCTGCATGCCGGCCGCAGTCGCGCCGCTGCTGAGCTTGGCGGCCGAACTGCGCGTCAAGATCGAGGGTCTTTCGTTTCACGTCGGCTCCCAGTCCGCCGGGCCTGGCATGCATGTCGAGGCCGTCAACGTCTGTCGGGATCTCATCGCAGCCGCGGCAGAGCAGGGTCATCCGCTGACCCTGCTCGACATCGGAGGCGGCTTTCCGGTGGATTACTCTTGGGGTTCCATGCCCATCGAGGAATACTGCGCGCCGATACGCAAGGCGCTCGACTCGCTGCCGCCCGGCGTTCGGATCATCGCCGAGCCGGGCCGCTACATCGCGGCACCTGCCGCCGTGACGGTATCCTCGGTGATGGGACGCGCGCTGCGCGACGGGCAGTGGTGGTACTACCTGGATGACGGTCTATACGGCAGTTACAGCGGTCAAATGTACGATCACGCCCGTTATCCCGTCGAAGCGCTGGTGGACGGCGGCCCGACTTTTCCGTCGGTGCTGGCCGGGCCGACGTGCGACAGCATCGACGTGATCGCCGAAGACCTCGCGCTGCCCCGGCTCGACGTGGGCGACAAGGTGGTCGGCAGGGTCATGGGGGCCTACACGTGGGCGTCCGCATCCGAATTCAATTTCTTCCCGCGGGCGACCGTGCTGGCCCTCGATCGAGGCCGGGTATACCAAGAGCGTGGCCGGCGATGACGTACACCCGGCGTACGCTGCTGCGCGGTGGTGCGGTCCTGGCGCTGCTGCCTGCGGCCGCGGCGCTCGCGGGCCGGGTGTCGTCGACGGACGGCGCACGGCGCCTCGTCCTGCACAATCTGCATACGGACGAGCATCTGGACACGGAATATTTTCGCAACGGTGACTATGTGCCCGCCGCGCTGACCGCCTTGCAGACGCTGCTGCGCGATCACCGTAACGGCGAGCGTCACGTGATCGATCCGCGGCTGCTGGACTATGTGTACGACGTTGCACGGCAACTCGAGGTCGAGCCGGTCTACGGGGTGATCTCTGGCTATCGTTCCCCGCAGACCAATGAGCAATTGCGGGAACGCAGCGACGGTGTGGCCCGCCACAGCCTGCATCTGCAGGGCCGCGCCATGGATGTTCGGCTCGCGACGGTCGACAGCGCCACGTTGGCCGCGCACGCCCGACAGCTCGTCCGCGGCGGGGTGGGTTATTACCGCAACTCGGACTTCGTCCATCTGGACACGGGCGCGTTCCGGACCTGGCGGGGCTGAGCCTGCTCAGACGCGAGGCTCGAGAAAGTGGCGCAGACTGTCGATTTCGGCGGCGAGACCGGCGTTGAAGCCGGAGCCTTCCGGTGCGCTGCCCGCGGCATAGCCGAACGACGCTTCGAGGGTGCCCGCCGCCGTACTCAGGTTGCCCCAGCCGATCACCCGGTCGCCCCATAACATTGGCAGGGCATAGTATCCGCGGACGCGCCTGGCGGTGGGCGTGTACGCTTCGAAACGATAGGCCCAGTCCCAGAGCATGGCGAAGCGTCGGCGGTCCCATACGATGGGATCGAACGGCGTCAAGAGGCGTACGCGGTCGTCATGCTGCCAGCGCCGCGCGGCCGGGGATTCATCGGGCGGCCAGTACCAATGCGTTCCGGCGATGATGCCGCCTGCATGGCGCAGCCGGGCGCGTGCCAGTGCGGCCGCCCGCTGTCGGGCCCACTGCGGCACACCGCGCACCAGCAGGCTCACAAGTTGTCCGAGGCTCGCCGCCGGCAGCGGCGCGTATTTGCGCACGATCACGTCGATGAGCGAGTCGAAACGCTCGTCGGCGGTGGGCCGGTCGGGGGGTTCGAAGGTCTGGGCGCGCGCGCCGTAGACGCGAGTGCCGCCGTCGCGGCGCGCCACACGCAGCAGGCCGCGGTAATGCATCTCGTCGAGCAACTGCGTGGTGGCGTTCGACGATCCGCCAAACCAGTTGCTCACCTTGCCGTGCGCGAAGTGGGCGTCCACCGCCCGGGGGTGCACCGTGCCGCGCGCAATGACGAACTCCAACACGGTCTGTGCCCTGCGTCGACGTGCCGGTGTCCAGGCCACGCGTGGTACGCGCGGATGCATCAGCTGTTGTGTCGCCCGGGGCAGGAACCCGTAATTGACGAAAAAATCCTCCTCCACGTCCAGGTGTGGGTAGCGTCGCTCGAGATCGCCCGCGCGGTAGCCAAGCACCCGGTGACGCAGCGTCAGATCCTGAGCGCGTGCCGGCGCCCGGATCGGATCGGCCTGCACGAAACCGAGTTTTGAAATCGCGCGACCGAGCGTGGTCGGCTCAAACAGCGAGCGGGCGACGGCGTAGCGGCGGAGCTGGTCCAGTGTCATGGGCGGCGTGCGCCGCTTCGCGGCGCGGATCATGAAATATCTCCCGCGGCATTTGTTAGGCTCCCGCCATGAATATAGCTGCATGGCTGCTCGCCGCCGGCCTCGCCGGCCTCGCAGGCTGTTCCGCCGACGATGCCGTGCCGTCGGCGGGTTCTGCATCCGCAGTGGCGGGCACAGGCGCACGAATTTACGATGGAAATTGCACCGCGTGTCATCAACAGGACGGTGGCGGCGTGCCTGGTGTATATCCGAGCCTGCACGCCTCGCCGGTCGTGACGGGCAGCCCGCAGGCGCTCGCTCTGTGGGTCATCAAAGGTCAACGGCCGCCCAACCTGCCGCCCGGTCGCTATGCCAGCGTGATGCCGCAGTTCGGCTGGTTGAAAGCCGACGATGCCGCAGCCTTGTTCACCTACCTGCGGACCCATTTCGGCAACGCGAGTGCGCCCGTCCAAGCGGCCGAGGTGCGTGGCGCCGTGGGGGATTCGTGATGGACGTCCGGCCGCCGCCCACCGCGATACATCGACTGGTGGAGCAGTGTCGCTCGGGTGAAGAACCGGCGCTCATCGCCCGATTACGTTCCGGGTGGGCGGTCATGGGCCGCAGGCAGGTGTTCGCCGGTTACTGTCTGTTGTTGCCGGATCCGGTGGTACCCGATTTGAATGCGCTGCAGGCTGGGGAGCGCGGGCAATTCTTGGCGGACATGGCTCGGCTGGGAGATGCGGTGCTGGCGAGCACCGGCGCGGTACGCATCAACTACGCGATGTTCGGCAACGTCGAGCCCGCGCTGCATGCGCATGTTTTCCCACGTCGTACGGATGAGCTCGCCGCCTCCGGCGGTGCCCACCCCTGGTCGCTCGATTGGGAACTCGCCGCGCCTTATTCGGACGCGATACATGGCGACTTGCGCCGTCGCATCGCGGCCCGACTGACGCCCGCAGGGGACTGAAGCCTGCGGCGCACACGGTGCGTTCAACCGCCCGACCTGGAAGGTTTGACATGCTTGGCGCGGAAAATCACGAATCGGCTCGCGACGAAGTTGAAGAAGGTCCCCGCCAAGATCCCGGCCAATGCGGGCAGCTGTTTGTAAGGCGTCATGTCCCACAATCGGAGCGTCGTGAAGTAGTTGACCACCGCACCCACCGCGCACGCGGCGACGAAGCCGAAGAACTGGTGCACGATCGACCGGTCGCGTGCGTAGGAAAAGCTGAAACGGCGGTTGAGCACGAAATTCCAAAGCATGGAAATACCGATGGCGATGATGACCGCCGCTCGCTGGGTCAAGCCCCACCCCAGCAGAACCGTCAACGCGCAGAGATTGACGGCGAGCCCGGAGATCCCCACGATCAGAAATTGCAGCAGGTGCGACAACGTGCCGTATCTATAGATGTACAGCCGGCGCAGGTGCTGGATATATTTCAACTGCTCGACGAACGAGAGCTTGCTCGTGCCGAAACGGCGGTTGTCGAAATGAATCGGAATGTCGACCACCCGCTGACAGCGACATTTGATGATCAGTTCGAGCAGAATCTTATATCCCACGGGGTTGAAGTCGCGCCCCGCGTGGAACGTGGATCCGCGCATCGCGAAGAAACCGCTCATCGGATCGCTCAGGGTCGTCAACGGAAGCGCCAGCAGGGTGGCGATCCGGCTGTTGAGCCAGCGCAACGGTCCCCAGTTGTCCGCCGTGGATCCCCCCTCCACGAAACGCGACCCGACCGCGATTTCATGACCTTGTTCCAGCGCTGCGATCAGTTCGGGGATTTTTTCCGGTGGATGACTGAGGTCCGCGTCCATGACGACGATGACGCCTGCGTTCGTCATTGCGATGCCGTCCAATACCGCGTGGCTCAGGCCCCGGTCGCGTGTCCGGGTGATCAATTTCAACCAGGGGAGATCGAGGGCCTCGACCAGTTCCCGGCTTCCATCCCGGCTGTCGTCATCCATGAGCAGCACTTCGAGCGGGTAGCGGCTGGAGTCGCGGACGCCCTGCAATCGCGCTGCCAGCTCGCGGATATTCTCGACCTCCTGATAGGTGGGCACGACCACCGTGACACCGGGCTCCTGGTTGATCATGGAGTCACCGCGCCGGTTCAATAGGCGTTGTCGCCGCGAAACACCTTGAAGATCGTCAGAAAGATGATCTTGAAGTCCAGCATCGTCGACCAGTGCCGCAGATAATCCAGATCGAAGCTGACCCGTGCTTCCATGTCCTTGAGTTCCGCCGTCTCCCCCCGACAGCCGTTGATCTGAGCCAGGCCGGTGATGCCCGGCAATACCTTGTGCCGCACCATGTAGCCCTTGATGAGTTTGCGATACTCCTCGTTGTGGGCCACGGCATGCGGCCTGGGACCGACCAGGCTCATGCGTCCCTGCAGCACGTTGATGAGCTGTGGCAGTTCGTCCAGGGACGTGCGGCGCAGCAGGCGGCCGACCGGTGTGATGCGGGCGTCGGCGCGCGACGCCTGCCGGATCGTGGCACCGTCCTCGGTCACCCGCATGGTGCGGAATTTGTAGATCGAAATTTCGACGCCGTCGAGCCCGTATCTGCGCTGTCTGAAAATGACCGGGCCCGGTGAGGAAACCTTGACCATGACCGAGATCAAGGCGAGCACGGGCACCAGCAGCACGAGCATCACCACGGAGAGGGCGATGTCTATCAAACGTTTGGTGACTCCCCGGTACCCGTAGAACGGCGTTTCGCACATGGCGACCACAGGGATGCCGTGCACCTCGCCCGAGCGTGCCTGGATCAGATCGAACACGAAGACGTCCGGAACGTAGTACACGGACGCCGTGGTGTCGCGTAGATCGTCGAGCAGATTCATCACGCGCTGCACGTGGCGTATCGGCAACGCCACGAAGATGACGGCCGTGCGATTCACCCTGACGTATTCGCCGAGATCACTCAGCGTGCCGAGCAGTCTGGCGTCGGGCGCCAGGGCGAGCCGCTCGCTGTTCCTGTCGTCGAAGAATCCGACGACCTCGAGGAGATTGCCCGGATTGCTGCGGAGGCGTCTCGCCAGCTGCAGGCTGCTGTTGTTGTAACCGACGACGATCACGCTGCGGGTGTCGAACGCACCACGCAAAAAGTAGCGGATGGCCTCCTGCATGGCGAGGGCGGCGCCGATGAGCGCCACCGGTGTGGCGGCTGCCCAGATCAAAAACAGACGGCGGGGAAATGCCTGGAGCGACTTCGTGACGTATCCGATGGCGAGTAATATCGTCAGGAGCAGCAGCCATCTGAACGTGACGTCGAGCACCACCGACGTGCGCGGCGCCGTCATCTGCGAGTTGACGTCACCGGGCGGTTGAACCAAAACCAGGCACAGCACGGTGACGATCACCACGGTCGAGGATGCAGGATCGAACGCGCTGCCGGATGAGATGATGGTGGCGTAAAACGCAATGACGGCCACGATGCCGGGCAGGATCGCCTGCACGCCGGCCAAGGCGGCTATCAACAAACTCTGTTTTGCAAAAACGGGTTGGGTCATGAGGCCGCAATAACGCTTCTGCGTTGGTCTGAAATCAACGATGCACGAAGTATCTGGCAGAAAATGATCATGCAATAGCCATGCCACGGCTCTGGGTGACGACGTTGCGGGACGCGTCTTTTGCTGCCCCCAGAGTCGCCGGAGCGCCTGATTCGCCCTCTCGCCCTGGTCGGCCAAGCGCTCCCGACTGCGAACTGCGCGATATTAGTGCATTACCCTTATTTTCTGCACTTTCACCGTGCAGCATTATTGAACCTTGAGTGACCCCCCCGCCAGGCGACGGACAAGCGACGGCAGGTCCGTAATGGCGGGCGAGCAGGTCATGCCGTGGCATACGTACGCCAGGATACCGGACCCGGAACGCTTGGCCGCCAACGCGTGGGGCAGCGGTTCAGCGTCGTCGGGAATGGCAAAAATCATGCGTGCGGGGGCGTATACGGCACCTAACTGTCGCGCCCAGTCGGCGGCAAAGTCGGGGGCGCCCCGGATGACGACGATCTGCGAGGACGTCAAAAAGTCCTCCAACGCACCAATGATGCTCATATGGGCCTGCGGGTGATCCGCGATCGGCCCGGCCGCCGTGAGCGTGCGCTCGGCGGCATCGACATAGCGCATCTCGCCGGCGAGGTAACCGAGTCGGCACAGCACGGATGCGGCAACTCCATTGCCGGCGGGCAGCGATTCATCGCCGAAGGTCTTGCTGCGATGGATGAGTTTTTCGTGATCCGATGCCGTGAAGAAAAAGCCGCCTGCGTCGGCATCCTCGAATTTGTCGAGCATCACCTCGATCAGCAACCGTGCAAAATCGAAATCCTGCGTACGCCAGCGAGACTGCATCAGTTCGAGCAGTGCATCGACGAGAAATGCATGATCGTCGAGATAGGCGGGCAGGTACGCACGTCCGTCCTTGCAGGACGCGAGCAGGCGGCCGTCGCGCCACAGCCTGTCCCGGATGAAGTCCACCGCGGTGATCGCGGCATCGATCAAGTCGGGCCGCTTCAGCACGCGTCCGGCGACGGCCAGCCCTTTGATCATCAATGCATTCCAGGCCGTGAGAATTTTCTCGTCTCGGTCGGGACGGACCCGCAGGGCGCGCGCGGCATGCAGCCGGGCACGCGCGGCGTCGATCAACCGGACCGCCGCGTCATCCCCGGCGGGTTCGAACGCATGCAGATGCCACGTGCCGGCGAAATTCGGCTCCCGGTCCAATCCGTAACGATGCGCGAGGGCGGCATACTCGTCCGGGGGCAGCAGAGCTTTCACCTGCGCACGGTCCCAGACGTAAAACCTGCCTTCGCCTCCGGCGGAATCCGCATCGAGGCTCGAATAAAAAGCACCTTCGGGCGAGCGCATCTCCCGCAACGCCCACGCCGCCGTCTCGGCGGCGACGCGGGCAAACAGATCTTCACCCGTGGCAAGCGCAGCCTGCGCATACACACAGAGCAGCTGCCCGTTGTCGGACAGCATCTTCTCGAAGTGCGGGATCATCCAATAGGCATCCGTCGAATACCTTGAAAACCCGCCGCCGAGCTGGTCGTAGATGCCGCCTTCGGCCATGCGGGTGAGCGTCAGGGTGGCCATGTAGAGCGACTTGAGGTCGGGATCCACCGCGCGCGAGGTCGCGAACCAATGACGCAGGCAGCGCTCGATGCCCGCGGGCTGAGGAAATTTCGGCGCGGCGCCGAAGCCACCGAACACAGGCTCGAACGCGAGTTCGAGAGCGCTGCGGGCACGATCCAGCGGGAGGGTGTCGAGCACGTCATCCGAGCCGGTTGCAGACCGCCTCGTCGGGGTGAGTCTGTCGAGTGCCAGCGCAAGCTGCGTGGCTTGTGCGCGGATCTCGGCGGGGTGCGCGCGGAAGTAGTCCGCGACGCGTCGCAGGATGTCGGTAAAGGGCGGCAAGCCGCCACGGGCGTGTTTCGGGAAGTAGGTACCGCCGAAGAACGGCTGCCGATCTTCCGGCGAAAGAAACAGGGTCAACGGCCAGCCGCCCGGCCCCTGCGTTATCAGCGAGTGCGCCGCTTGATAGATCTTGTCCAGATCCGGCCGCTCTTCCCGGTCTACTTTGAGGTTGACGAACAACTCATTCATGAGTGCCGCGGTCGCAGGATCTGCAAAGGATTCGTGTGCCATCACATGGCACCAATGGCATGCCGAGTAGCCCACCGACAGCAGGATGGGCTTGTTTTCCGCGGCTGCCGTGGCGAACGCCTCATCCCCCCAGGGGTACCAGTCGACGGGGTTGTCCGCATGTTGTTGCAGATAGGGGCTGGTTTCCGCGGCGAGACGATTGCGCTGCATTTCGAGGGCCGGGGTCAGCTAGAATGCCAGCACTATAACCGAAGTGCCTCTCATGTCTGAAACCAACGTCGCTGCGGAATTGCGCACGCTGCGTTTGAAACGCAACGAAGATCGCCGCCTGCATGCGGGACATCTCTGGGTGTTCAGCAACGAGGTCGACACCCAGCAGACCCCGTTGACGCGCTTCGCACCCGGCGAACTGGTGCGGGTGCTCGCCCACAACGACAAGGCGCTCGGACTGGCCTACGTCAATCCGAAATCACTCATCAGCGCCCGCCTGCTCGGCACCTGGCAGATGCCGGACATCGTCTGGTTCGCCGCGCGCATCCGCACGGCCTTGGCGTTGCGGGAACGTCTGTATGCCCATCCCTATTACCGGCTCGTCTACGGCGAATCCGACGCGCTGCCCGGGTTGATCATCGACCGCTACGGCAGCCGCTGCGTGGTGCAGCTCGGCACGGCCGGGATGGAAGCGCTGCGGCCTGTGATCCAGGCGGCGCTGCTCGACGTGCTGGGCTGCGAAGCCGTGCTCTTCAAGAACGACGGGGGGGCCCGCGAACTCGAGGGGCTGCCGAGTTACGTCGAGGCGGGAGTGGGCGACGGGCTCGGACAGGGGATGGTCGTCGAGGACGGTTTGGAGTTCGGCGTTCCTCTCGCAGAGGGGCAGAAGACCGGCTGGTTTTTCGACCAGGCGGCCAACCGGCGCGCATTGGTCAAATACATCCGCCCCGGCGCCCGGGTGCTCGATGTGTTCAGCTACGTCGGCGCCTGGGGCGTGCGCGCGGCCCGCAGCGGCGCCGCGGCCGTGCTGTGCGTCGACAGCTCGGCGGCCGCCCTGGAACTCGCCGTCGACAACGGCTCTCGCAACCGGGTCGAGATCGCGGTGCGCAAGGGCGATGCGTTCGACGTGCTCGAGGCGCTGGCCGCGGAGGGTATGCTGTTCGATGTGGTGATCGTGGATCCGCCCGCGTTCGCCAAGCGGCGCAAGGATCTGCCGAAGGCGCTGGCCGCTTACAAACGCTTGAATCAGCTTGCCCTGCAGGTCTTGAATAACGACGGCATCCTCGTGTCCTGCTCCTGTTCGTACCATGTGAGCGCGGAGGACCTGCAGGATGCCATCGCCCGGGCCGCACGCGCCACCAACAAGCTGGTGCAGATCGTGGAGGCGGGCGGGCAGGCCCCCGATCATCCGGTACATCCGGCGATTCCGGAGACGCGGTATCTCAAAGCCTATTTCTGTCGCGTGAGCGACGGTCTAAAGTAGACGCATGCTTACGTATCCGAACATCGATCCCATCGCCATCTCCGTCGGACCCGTGTTCGGCTTCGGGCCGCTGCGCGTGCACTGGTACGGCATCATGTATCTCATCGGCTTCATCGCTGCGTGGTGGCTCGCCCGCTACCGCGCCCGCCGTCCGCAGTCGACCTGGACGGCCCTGGACATCGATGACTTGATTTTCTATTGTTCGATCGGCGTCATCGTCGGCGGCCGCCTGGGATGGTGCATCTTCTACGGTCGAGACGTGATGGCGGAAAGCTGGTCGAACGTCTTTCACATCTGGGACGGCGGCATGTCCTTCCACGGCGGACTCACCGGCGTGCTGGTCGCCGCGATGGTGTTTGCGCGGGTCAAGGGGAAAAAAATCCCCGACGTACTCGACTTCGTGGCGCCGCTGCCGGGCGTTGGCTTGATGGCGGGGCGGATCGGGAATTTCATCAACGGGGAATTGTGGGGCAAGCCCACCGATCTGCCATGGGGCTTCGGCGTCCTGAATGCCGACGGAGCCGTGGTGTCGCGCCATCCCTCGCAACTCTACGAAGCAGGTCTGGAGGGTTTCGTGTTGTTCGTGGTCCTGTGGCTGTTCACCAGCAAGCCGCGGCCGCGGCTCGCACCCACCGGTCTGTTCCTGATCCTGTACGGTTGCGGCCGCTTCGCGGTGGAATGGGTGCGGTTGCCGGACGCCAACATCGGCTATCTGGTGGGAAGCTGGCTGACGATGGGCATGCTGCTGACCACCCCCATGATCCTCATCGGCGCGGTGGTCATGTTCTATGCCTACCGCCGTCATCAGCCGAGCGGGAATCTGGTTTTCGGCACCGTCGGAATCTAGGCTTCCAGGAATGCGGCAGTATCTGGATTTCCTGCGTCATCTACGGCGGTCGGGAACCCGCAAAGACGACCGGACGGGAACCGGTACGCTCAGCGTGTTCGGCTATCAGATGCGCTTCGACCTCGCCGCAGGTTTTCCGCTGGTGACGACCAAGAAGCTGCATTTGAAATCGATCGTCCACGAACTGCTGTGGTTTCTGCGCGGCGACACCAACGTCGGTTATCTGCGCGCCAACGGGGTCAGCATCTGGGACGAGTGGGCGGACGCGAAAGGAGAGCTGGGACCCGTCTACGGGAAGCAGTGGCGCAGCTGGGGGGCGGCCGGCGGCAAATCCATCGATCAATTGTCGCATGTCCTCGAGCAGATCAAGACGCATCCGGATTCGCGGCGGCTGGTCGTCAGTGCCTGGAACGTCGGCGAACTGGAGGAGATGGCACTGCTGCCCTGCCACGCCTTGTTCCAGTTCTACGTGGTGAACGGGAGGCTCTCGTGCCAGCTCTACCAGCGCAGCGCCGATGCGCTGCTCGGTGTGCCCTTCAATATCGCGTCCTATGCGCTGCTTACCTGCATGGTGGCGCAGCAATGCGGCCTGCAGGCAGATGAGTTCATCTGGACGGGAGGCGACTGCCACCTGTACCTGAACCACCTGGCGCAGGCGGACCTGCAGCTCGCCCGGGATCCCTTTCCCCTGCCGCGGCTGGTGTTGCGGCGCAGACCGCCCAGCCTGTTCGACTATTCATTCGACGACATCGAAATACAGGATTATCACCATCACCCGGCGATCAAAGCGCCGATCGCCGTATGAGGATGCCATGACGAAGTCTCCGCGCCGTAACACCCTGATCGAAGTACGCCACTCGCCGATTCACGGTTACGGTGTGTTCGCCACGCGCCGAATCCGCAAGGGCACCACGGTCATCGAATACCTCGGCGATCGCGTGACTCACGAGGAGGCGGACTCGCGCTATGAAAACAAGGACCCGAACGACAACCACACGTTTCTGTTCACGGTCGATGCGAAAACGGTGATAGACGGGGGCGTCGGCGGCAACGAAGCCCGGTACATCAACCACGGTTGCGATCCCAACTGCGAAAGCACGACGATGGACAAGCGTATCTACATCGAGGCCATCCGCACCATCCAACCGGGCGACGAACTGGCGTACGACTATCAGATCCAGCGTGATCCCGAGGACGCGCCCAACGTCGACGAAGTGTTCGCCTGCCTCTGCGGTGCCGAGAAATGCCGGGGCAGCATGCTCGCCGCCGCAAAGAAGCCGCGCAAGACTGCCGGCAAGGGAGCGAAGAGCAAGGGAACGAAAAAGCAGGCTGCCGCGCGCGGCGGCGGGCGCAAGGCGACCGGCAGGACGGCACGCAAAGCGACCCGCAAG
>CAZZVN010000003.1:0-21130 GCA_964657625.1 uncultured Steroidobacteraceae bacterium | reverse complement strand
CAAGACCGTGACCAAATCTGCGGCGCGCCGTGGCGGGCGCAGCAAGGCGGTGAAAAAGACGGGCGCCCGCGCCGTGGGCTGAGGCCCGTGGATGCCCCGATGGACGCTCTCGACGGCAATCAGCTTGCCGATGAATTCTGCCGGTACGGCGTCGCGGTCTGGGATGAGTTTCTCGCGCCTGACCACACCGCTGCCCTGCAGGAGTGCGCTGCGTCGCGCCTCGCACGCGGGGAATTCGCGGAGGCGAGGATCGGCAGCCCGCGGTCCCCGCAGCGCCGCGCGGACATCCGCGGCGACTCGACGTGCTGGTGGAGCGAGCCGCTGGCAGCGCCGGAACGGATGTTCACGCACGCCGTCGAAGCATTACGGCTGACGCTGAACCGTGCGACCTACCTGGGATTGTTCGACGTGGAAATGCATTACGCGTGGTACCCGGCGGGAGCGGCCTATGCCCGGCACGTGGACCAATCGCCGGGCGGCCGACGGCGCGGGGTGTCCTTCGTCCTGTATCTCAACGACGTCTGGGACGGTGAGGCCGGCGGCGAACTCAGATTGTTCGATGCGGATGGCAGCCATCGTGACGTGGCGCCGCTCGGCGGAAGGTTGGTGTGTTTTATCACCGAGGGTCGCGAACACAGCGTGTTGACGACGCGGCGTGCGCGTCTCAGCGTCACCGGGTGGTTTCGAACCCGCTCATGAATCGCGCAGCAGGCTGCGCCATTGTTCCAGGTAGGCGTCGGTGGGCGCGCTGTTCAGTACGATCTCGATACGGCTGTCTCGGCGATAAGCGCTGTCTTCCTGTGCCAGGCCGCGACCCTGGCTCTGCACCATCCAGGAGGGACCGGGTCCCGTGCGAAACACAGCTTTGAAGCGGCGCAACACGTCCGGGTACGCGTCCACCATCCATCGCAGTCGTGGCTCGAGTACGACCCGGGGAAAGGTAAGTTCGCGCGGTAATATCCAGCTGACGGCCGAAAATCCGAGCCGGGCGCCCTGGGTCTCGGTGCCGGTGAGGCCGGACACCGTAAACGGCGTCGTGCTGGAGACCATTTCCGCCACCGGTTGGGGCACCAGGGAGAAGCGTGCGGAGCGAGAGTAGGGTTGCAGTGCGATGCCCGGCAGCTGCCCGTGGGACATGTCGCCGACGAACCGCTTCGTCGGAAATTGCGCGGCGGCAATATCGGCGAAGGCATGCCGTGCCGTCGCCTGCGCCAGATCGGCCTTCGACAACAGCAGCACGTCGGCGGATTGAATCTGTGCCCATTCGTTGCCGTCTCGTTGCGCGAGGATACGTTCGGCGTCGAAGGGGTCGATCAGGCAGATCACGCTGTCGAGCTGCAAGGCGCCCTGGGCTTCGTACACGGCAAGCTCGTCGACGATGTCCGCCGCATGCGCTGCGCCACTCGGTTCGATGAGCAGGCGAGCCGGAGCGAGGTTCCTCAAGATGTCACGGATCTGCCTGCCGAACTCGAGTTCTCCCACGCAGCACAGGCAGCCGCCCGCGACCAGCCGTACGTCGTACATGCCATGCGCCGATTGCGCCACGTTGAGCGCGTCCAGACCGGCATCCGTGAATTCGTTGAGAATGACCACCCACATTTCGGCTGCGGGCTTGTTTGCCATGAGACTGCGGATGGTCGTGGTCTTGCCCGCACCGAAGCTGCCGGTGATGACATGCACGCGCGTCTTTGCGCTAGTTTCGTGCGGACTCATCGATGCAACGCACACAGAAAAGGCGGAAAACACGAAGACGCATCGAACACCGCCGTTGGCAGGGTTGAAATGGCTGGCACGAATGTTGCCTCGAGCAGGTGGTATATTATACCCGCGTGCTGCCGTGCTCGTCGTCAGCACCCCGTCTCTTCATTCGTATCGGTCGTACTTATGCGCTTGCCGTCGCTCAAATTTCTGAAGACCTTCCAGGTCGCGGCCAAGCTGCAGAGCTTCAAGGGTGCGGCCGAGGAACTCTTCGTCACACCTTCGGCCGTCAGCCATCAGATCAAGGCACTGGAAGAGCAGCTCGGTGTCGCCTTGTTCGAGCGTGGCGTACGTACCCTGGCGCTGACCGACGCGGGTGCGCACTATCTGGAGCACATCAACGACATCTTCGCGAAGCTGGAGTCGGTGACCGAGCAGCTGCAGGTGCGCTACGGCCGCACCATCATCCGCCTGAACGTGCCGCCGTTCTTCGCCAACGAGTTGTTGTTGCCGCGGCTGTCGTCGTTCTCTCAGGCGCGCGAGGAGACCGACATCCGCATCGAGACCACCTTCGCCGCGCCCAAGACGCATCCGCCCGAGGCGGATCTGTCGATCGTCGTGGGCTCCGGCCCCTGGGACGGGCTCACGGTGCACGAATTGTTCGCGCAGACCTTCATTGCCGCCTGCTCACCCGAGTTCCTGCTCGAAAATCCCATCGACGCCTATGCGGATCTGAACGGCAAGACGCTGCTTCTGCACGAGGAGCGGCGCGATGCATGGGAGCGCTGGGCCATGGGCCTCGGCATCAATCCCATCAAGCCGAATCGTCTGGTGCGGCTCGATACGATGTCCGCGGTGGTGTTGGCGGCCGAGCAGGGGGTGGGTGTCGCGCTCGTGCCCACGCGGTTGAGCGCCGACCGTTTCGTCGCCGGCGGCCTGGTGAAGTTGTTCGAAGCCGAGCTGACTACCAATGAAAGCTATGTCCTTCTGCATCGGCCCGAAGACCGCGAGCGCGACGATCTGCAGGAGCTGACCCGTTGGATATTGAGCGAGTGCCGCGTCGCTTAAAAAGTGTGACGTCCGTCCCACATGAAAAAATTCTGTTAAACGGCCAAATTTTCTCGTTTGTAGGCGCGTGGTGTGCTGCGTATCTTGATCCTGGGACGTTGGTATTGTAGTCATCGAGGAATCGCACCATGATCTTTCGCAAATTCGCACTCGCCGCCGTAACCGTCGTCGTCCTTGCACCCGCTCTCGCCAGTGCCGCGTCGCCCGAGAAGGTGTCGCTGGCCGCTTGCGCGAAAGCGTTTGCCACCAGCCTTGCCAGCCCCGGCGCCACCGCGCCCGCCTTCAAGGTGGCTTACCGAGGTGACCGTTTCGCCTCGTCGGCCGTCAGCTTCTTCCCGAGCGAATACACCTTCTTTTTGGAAGCGCATGACCCGAAGACGGGCGTCTCGATTGCCCGTGCACAGTGCTCCACGGACATCCGTGGCACGGTGACCGCGCTGTCCGCCGTTCCGGTCGAAGCGCCGAAGGCGACACTCGCCGCCCAGTTCTAACGTACCGGGTTTGCGGCCTGGCCACCGCCGGGGTATAAATCCGCGCTGTAGCGGTGGATTCCAGGACCCCGGTGGAAATAGTGGTGGCAGCGGCCGAGAATGATGTGATTGGCCGGGGCGGGGAACTGCCCTGGCGCCTACCTTCGGACTTGAAGCATTTCAAGTCCTTGACGTGGGGACGGACCGTGTTGATGGGTCGTAAGACGCATCAATCCATCGGCAGGGCGCTGCCGGGACGGACCAACGTAGTGTTGAGCCGCTCGGCGAGTTTTTGCGCGGACGGGTGCACGCTCGTCCGCAATATCGAAGCGGCAAGGATGGCCGCCGGCGGCTCCGCCGCCCTCATGGTCATCGGCGGCGCGGAGATTTACCGCCAGTGCCTGCCGTACGTGAACAGGATTCACCTTACCCTGGTGCACGCAGCCGTGGACGGCGATGCTTTTTTTTCGGAGTGGCGCGGTCCGGCCTGGAGGGAGACCTCGAGGCGACGCCATGGCGCCGACCAGACCCATCGTTACGATTACAGCTTCATCGTGCTGGAGCGGCCGCAGGCAGGACCGGCAGGCTGAGAAAGATTTCCCGCCGCGCGCGTTCGAAGTCGACGTCGTTCAAGCCATCGGCCTGCCGTGTGAGCTCGCTGAGCAGCCGGCTTTGAATCTTGCCGCGTTCGAAAGCCGTGCGGTAGGCGATGTCATGACGGAAAGTGACCATGGAATAGCGTGGGATGAAGCGCTGCGGGAAGCGTTGTTCCAATTCCCGGGCCACGGCTTGCTGTAATAGGAATTTCGGATCGACGACCCGCTCACGCATCTCCAGATAATTTTCGAGTGCCATGGCGGCGATGGCGTCGGTGTCTGCCTTGCGCAGCTGGAAAAATTCCGTGCATGCGCGATGCCAGTCCGCATGTCGGGCCAGGCATCGATCGAACACCACACAGTCTTCGAAACAACAATTCATGCCCTGGCCGTGAAATGGCACGATCGCATGCGCGGCGTCGCCGATCAGCAGTGTCCCGTGCGCCGCCCAGGGCTGGGCGTGCACCGTGCCGAGCAGGCCCGTGGGATGGGCCTGGAACTGCTCGACACAGTCGGGCATCGCGGCACGCACGTCGGCGAAGTTCGTGCTCAAGAAGCGGTCGATCGCAGCGGGGCCTTGCAACGCATCGAAGCTCACGGCGCCGTGCTTTGGCAGGAACAACGTCGCGGTGAAACTGCCGTCGGCGTTCGGGAGCGCGATCAGCATGTAATCACCCCGCGGCCATATGTGCAGCGCATCCGATGCCAGAGCATGCGGGGGTGTCGCCCGTCCGCCGTGTGGCGCGGGACCGGGGATGCTCAGTTCCTTGTAACCGTGGTCGAGTTCACTCTCCCGTGCCTCGACGATTCCTGCCGCGCTCAAACCACGCCTCAGCACTGAGCCGGCGCCGTCGGCGGCGACCAGAGGATCGAGCGCGACGCTGAACGACGTCCCCTCACGCAGATTGCGAATCGACGCGGTGCCCTGCCCGCAATCGATTCCCTCCACCCGGTGTTCGAAGCGCACATCGATGCCGTGCTCTTGGATCGCGACGTCCAGCAACGCCTGATTGAGGCGGTGCCGGGAGATGGAGTGGATCACCTCGTCGTCCTGCCGGCCATAGGGCTGCAGCGAGCCCGCACCGTCGCGCGGATGCACGAACCGACCCCGCATCGGCATCATCATGCCGACGATGGACTCGAACACGCCGGCCACCTTGAGTGCATGGATGCCTCGCTCGGCGAGGGCGAGGTTGATGGATCGACCGGCTGTGCCCGGCGTCGCGCGGGGGTCTGCACGACTTTCGTACAGCGTGACTTCCATGCCGCGGCGTTTGAGGAGGACGGCGAGCAGCGCTCCGGTCGGACCGGCGCCGATCAGGTTGATCCTGCGATTCATGCGAGTGCGTCGGCGAGCACGCTCACCGCCTTCGCCACATCGCCAAAAGAATTATAGAGAGGCGTCGGGGCGAGCCGCAAAATATCGGGCTCCCGCCAGTCGCCGATCACGCCGGCGGCCGTCAGCACCTCATGACAACGTTTCGCGGCGTGCGCCGGGCGCAGGAGCCGCAGACTCAACTGGCAGCCGCGCTCCGCCGACGGCGCGGGGGTGATGACCTCGATCAATCCCGTCGGTAATGCATCTATCGAGTCCTGCAGGAAGCCGGTCAGCGCCACCGACTTCTCGCGCAGCCGGCGCAGGTCCGCGCGCACGAACAGCGCCAGGGAGGCGAGCAGCGGTGCGGTGGACAGCACGGGGGGATTGCTGATCTGCCATCCCTCCGCGCCCTCGATGGGCTCGAAAACGGGTCCCATGTCGAAGCGCACCGCCTTGCGCTGTCCCCACCAGCCGGCGAGCCTGAGCTGCGCCGTGTCCCGCCCGTGTCGCTCGTGCACGAAACAACCGCCGATGGCGCCCGGACCCGCATTCAAATATTTGTAGCTGCACCACACGGCGAAGTCGACGTTCCAGTCGTGCAGATGCAGAAGTGTGTTGCCCACTGCATGCGCGAGGTCCAGGCCGACGTGGGCTCCCGCAGCGCGGGCGGCCACGATCAAGGGAGCCAGTTCGAGAGACTGCCCCGTCAGATACTGCACGCCCGGCAACAGCACCAGCGCGAGCCCCGGACCCTCGCGCTCGATCGCGGCGATCACGTCCGCGGTACGCAGACAGCGCTCGCCCGCCCGCGGTGCGAGTTCGAGCAGATGCCGCGCCGGATCGAGGCCATGCATCTGCAGATGTGACAGCACCGCGTAGCGGTCGGAAGGAAAGGCCGACCGCTCGATCAAGATGCGATTCCGCAAAGAGTCCGGCCGGAAGAAACTGACCATCATCAGATGCAGATTGACGGTCAGCGAATTCATCGCGACCACCTCGCTCTCGGCGGCACCGACCAGGGCGGCGAGCGGCGCTGCGAGCGCTTCGTGATAGCCGATCCACGGTCGCCGGGCGCGGTGATGACCGGCGACGCCCAGGTCACGCCAATCCTCGAGTTCTTGTTCGACATACGCCGCCGCCGACGTCGGCTGCAGCCCCAGCGAGTGACCGCACAGATAGGTGAGCCGAGCGCCGCCCGCATCGCGGGGATGATGAAACTCTTCGGCGAAGGCTGCCAGGGCATCCTGCGCATCGCACGCCGTCGCGACCTGCTGCAGGCGTGCCGGGAGGGCGGTCGGTCCCACCCCGACCTTCCGATCCGTAGGACCGTTCAGGCGGGTGCCTGCATGACGGTGCCGCAGGCGCTGCAGGTGCGGTGTTCCAGGCTGGAGAAAAAGCGGGCGAAGATGCCCGGCAACTGCGTGCCGATGTCATGGACCGCGACGCGCGTCAGGAACAGCTGGTTGCCGCAATGCTCGCAGTACCAGGAAAATCCATCCAGTTCTTCGGGAGCACGCCGACGCTCGATCACGATGCCGATGCTGCCCGCGGGGCGCCTGGGTGAATGCGGAACATGCGCGGGCAGCAGAAATACCTCGCCGGCGCAGATGGGCACATCGACCTGCCCGCCCTCCTGCACGGTCTTCAGCACCATGTCGCCTTCCAGCTGGTAGAAGAACTCCTCGTACGGGTCGTGGTGGAAGTCCTTTCGCGCGTTGGGTCCGCCCACCGCCATGACGATGATCTGGCTGTCCTCGAACAGCAGCTTGTTGCCCACCGGCGGTTCGAGCAGATGGCGGTTCGCGTCGATCCAGCGATGCAGATTGAAGGGCGGCGATGTCATGTCACATTATACCGGGGGTGTGAAACTTCGCCGCGCAGGCCGCGGTCTGACTCTTCCATGAAGTTTGCCATGCGATTCGTCGCGGCGCGCGCCGGCGTGTGCCTCGTTGCGGTGCTCGTCACGGTGACTGCGCATGGGGTCGGGAGCGGATCCGTCGTGGCCGTCTGGCGCGAGCATCGCGTACAGTTCACCTACGCCGGTCGAACGTCGCAGTACTCCTGCCAGGGGCTGCGCGAAAAGGTGCGTGCCATGCTGCTCGATCTGGGCGTGCGTCGGGATCTGAGAATGAGTTCCGCCTGCGCCGGCACGGGCCGGTCTGCGGCGGGGGCCGCGACAACCCACCTCGGGATTCAGTTTTTTGCACCCGCCGTTGCGGGCACGGGGACCTCGGCCGCGCGCAACGACCTGCACACCGCCGCCCGCTTCGAAGCGTTTGCGATCCGCAACGATGCCTTCCGTAACATGGACATCAACGATTGCGAGCTGGTGGAGGAGTTCGTCCGCCAGATCCTGCCGCGGCTCGCGACCCGCGGTTTGAAACAGGATATCGCCTGTGTGGCGTACCAGAACGGCAGCCGCTTCCTGGTGCAGGGTGAAATCTTGAGAGCACTGTCCGGGGACGACGCGGCAGGCGCCGTTCGCTGAGCGCATTTCACTGCGGCGCGAGGGCGCCCGCGCATTTGATCTGGACCGGCAGGCGGCCGCCACCGTCCAGCCGCAACGCGGTGAGCGAACCTCCCCATACGCATCCACTATCGAGCGCCACCATGGTGTCATTGGCGATGAAACCCAGCGTCGACCAATGGCCGAACACGACGCGCGTGCCGTGCCACTTGGCATGCGGTGCCTCGAACCAGGGTATCAGCGCGTTGCCCTGCGTTCTTCCGGGCGACCCTTTGGCCCGCAGCGCGAGGCGGCCTTCGGGATGCAGATAGCGCAGCCGGGTGAGGCAGTTGCCGATGTAACGCAGACGCCCGGCCCCCGCCAGCCCCTCGTCCCACAGATCCGGTTCGTCACCGTACATCTGCTCGAAAACCTCCCGGGGACCTGCCTGCAGTGCCTGCTCGAATTCGCGTGCGCAGCGGCGCGCCAGTGCGATATCCCATTGCGGCGGCAGGCCCGCATGCACCAGGCACAGATCGCCCTGCTCATGAAGCAGCGGCCGCGTGATCAGCCATCGCAGCAGTTCTTCGCGGTCCGGCGCCGCCAAAATTTCGGCGAGCGTGTCGTCCTTCCGCTGCCGGGCGCAGCCCGCGGCGACCGCGAGCAGATGCAGATCATGATTTCCCAGCACCACCACGGCCGCTTCGCCCAGTGCGCGGATCCGGCGCAATGCCTGCAGCGACTCCGGCCCTCGATTGACGAGATCGCCCACGAACCAGACCCGGTCACGGGACGGAGAAAACTCGATCGCCGCCAACAGCCGGCCCAGCTCGGCATCGCAGCCTTGAATGTCACCGATCGCGTAGAGCGCCATCTGCGTGCTGCGCTTAGTTCAACACACCGGGAATGGCGAGCCGGAACGGGGCGATGGGTGCGTCGAAATGCTGGCCATCGTCGCCCACCATCTGGTAGCTGCCCTGCATGGTACCCACGGGAGTCTCGATGACCGCTCCGCTGGAGTAGCGGAACCCCTGCCCCGGTTTCAAATAGGGCTGCTCGCCCACCACGCCATCGCCGCGGGTTTCCTTCACGTTGCCGTTGGCATCCGTGATGATCCAGTGGCGGGTCATCAGGCGCGCCGGCAGTCTGCCCTCGTTGCGGATGGTGATGGTGTAGGAGAATACAAACCGCTTGTCGCGCGGGTCGGATTGCTCCTCGATGTAGGCGGTTTCGACATCGACACGAATTCTCGAGGTCGGCTCGGCTGTTTGCATCGGAATCAGCTCGAAACTTGCGAGTGGTCGCGCATCGTTCAAGTATAGCGGAGTGGCGTGGCGCGGCGGCGTTCGCTTAAGCAGACGGCGAGCCGGCCGAATTGCGCCGGTGCCAGTGTCTCGGGCCGGCATTGCGGATCGATGCCGCAGGCTTCGATGTCCGTTCCGCTCAGCAGAGTCTTCAAGCCGTTCCGCAACGTTTTGCGGCGGTGAGAGAACGCGGCGGTCACCACCGTGCGCAGCATGCCCTCGTCACCGATCTCGAAGCGCGGCAACGGCGTGGGACGCAGCCGCACGATGGCCGACCAGACCTTCGGCCGGGGTTGAAAAGCGCCGGGGCCCACGTCGAACAGTCCGTCGACTTCGGCATACGCCGCCAGCATGACGGTCAGCCGTCCGTATTCCTTGCCGCCCGGCTCGGCCGCCATGCGATCCACCACCTCTTTCTGCAGCATGAAATGCATGTCGGCGATCCCGCCGCGGTGTTTCAACAAATGGAACAGCAGCGGCGTCGAGATGTTGTACGGCAGGTTGCCTACGATGCGCAACGCCGAGCCCGCACCCCGCAGCCGGTCGAAGTCGGTATGGAGGACGTTCTCGACATGTACCCGCAGCCGCTGTCCCGCACGCACGTCGTTCGCGAGCAGTTGTGCCAGATCGCGGTCAATCTCGATCACATCGAGGGAGCCGGAGCGTTCCAGTAGCTTCCAGGTCAGCGCGCCCCGGCCCGGCCCGACCTCAACGACGCGTTCATCCGGCAGCGGATTGATCACGTCGACGATGCGGCGGATGACCGCCGGATCGTGCAGGAAGTGCTGACCGAACCGCCGGCGCGCCGGTGGACCTTGAACGACCACGCCGCGCGCCCTAGAGTGCGAAATCTTTGGCGGCAGCGGTGTCCAGCCTGCCGTGACGCCCGCCGCTCAACGTCACGGCGAGTTCGACCGCGGCGCGCAAGCTTCCCACGTCCGCCCTGCCCGTGCGTGCCAACGAGAGTGCCGTGCCGTGATCGACGCTGGTGCGCAGGATGGGCAGGCCGAGGGTGACATTGACGGCGTTACCAAACCCCACGTGCTTGAGCACCGGCAGCCCCTGATCGTGATACATCGCGACGACGACGTCGGCGGTGGCGAGAAAGTGCGGTGTGAAAGCGGTGTCGGCGGGGACCGGACCGCTCACCCGCAGGCCTTCGGCGCGCAGCTGCTCGAGCACGGGCTCTATCACGTCGACTTCTTCGCGGCCGAGGTGTCCGGACTCGCCGGCATGGGGATTGAGACCCAGGACTGCGATACGCGGGGCGGTGAAACCAAAATGACGCTCCAGATCGCCGTGCACGATGCGCAACGTGGCGAGCAGCCGTTCGCGCGTGATCGCCTGCGGCACGTCCTGCAGAGCCAGATGCGTGGTGACCAGCGCCACGCGCAGGCTCCCGCTCAACAGCAGCATGACCGGCAGCGCCGCGCCGGTTCGCGCCGCCAGATACTCGGTGTGTCCCGTGAACGCGTAGCCCGACTCCATGAGCGTGCTCTTCTGCACGGGAGCGGTCACCATCGCGGCGAACTCACCGCCCATGCAGCCGTCGCAGGCGCGGTCCAGCATCTCGATGACGTACGGGCCGTTGTCGACGTCGAGCTTGCCGGCGCGCACGGGGCGGGCGGTTGGAATGTGCAACACCTTGAGGACCCCGCCGACGTGCGCCGAACACGGTGCTGCGGAGTCGTACGGAACCAGGCGCAGCGGCAGCCCAAGGGCGGCCGCGGTCTGGGCGAGCAGCCCGGCATCGCCCGCCACGACCAGGTCCGCAGCCCAGGCCTGCGTGGCGAGCATCACACATCCGTCCGGCCCGATGCCCGCAGGCTCGCCGGACGTGATGATGATCCGCGCGGCGTCCACTACATCTTGATTTCGACGAAAGCCTCGTCGCGCAGGCGCCGCAACCACAGCTCCGTCTCTTCGTCCGCCTTGCTCTCGCGGATGGCGGCGAACGCGCGCTGCCGGCGCACGTCGTCCGTACTGTCGTAGGTGCGGGTGCCCAGCATCTGCACGATGTGCCAGCCATAGCGAGTCTTGAACGGCTCGCTGATGTCGTTCACCTTGAGATCGGCGATGGATTTGTCGAATTCGGGGACGAAGGTGCCCGGGCCGCTCCAGCCCAGATCGCCGCCGTCCGGCGCGGAGCCGGGATCTTCGGAGGTGGCCGACGCGATGCCCGCGAAAGACTCGCCCTTGTTGATGCGGTCGCGCAGTTTGCTCAATTTCTGGCGCACGGTCTCATCGTCGTTGAGTTCGTTCGGCTTCAGCAGGATATGCCTCACGTGTACCTGGTTGACGATGACCTGCGACTCGCCGCCACGCCGCTCGTTGAGTTTCACAACATGAAATCCGCTGGGGGTACGCACCGGCGCGCTCACGTCGCCGGGCTTCATCTTGGTGACCAGATCCAGGATGAACTGCGGGAGCTGTGCCCCCTTGCGCCATCCCAGGCTGCCACCGTCCAGGGCGGTCTGGCTGTTCGAATTGGCAATGGCGAGCTGGCCGAAGTCCTCGCCCTTGGTCGCCCGCCCGGCGAGATCCTGAGCTTTGCGGGAGATGTCCTCGAGTTGCTGCGGCGTGGCCGCTTCGGGCAGCGACAACAAGATGTGCGAGACGTTGAATTCGTCGTTGGCCGCGGCGGACGCCTGCCTCGTGATGAACTGGTCGAGTTCGTGCGGCGTCACGGTGATGTGGGCGATGACGTCACGCTGGCGCAACGTGCTCAAGGTCAGCTCCTTGCGCATGGACTCGCGGTACTGCTTGTAATCCACGCCCTGGGCCTCCAATGCCGTGGGCAGCTGATCGAACGGAATCTTGTTGCGCTGGGCAATTTCCTGCAGCGCACCGTTCAACTGTTCGTCGGAGATCGTCAAGCCCACGCGTTTGGCGCGCTGCGCCTGGATCTCCTGCAGAATCAGGCGGTCCAGCACCTGCTGGCGCAGCACGCTCTGGGAGGGGAGTTCGACCTTCTGCTCCTGCAGCCGTTTGGTCACCGAGTCGATCTGGGCGTCGAGCTCGCTCTTCAACACGAGACCGTCGTTGACCACGGCGGCGATGCGGTCGAGCATTTCGCCGTGAACGCCGATGTCGCGCGTCTGTGCATACAGCGTCGGGACGGCCAGGGCACCGCCGAGACACAACAAAAAAGCCGCAGATTTATGCATAGGTAGTCTTGACGTGAATTCATGGGACGCCGGAGTCACGGGCCGCCTCGGCGGGATCGCGCGCCGAATAGCCGCTGATCTCTCTTTCCAACAGCACATTGGCAGGTTTTCCGACAGAACTTAAGCCGGTCAGTTCCAATTGTAATGCAATCGAGGTGTCCAGTCCCCCCGTGCGGTTGCTGACATAGCGGCGCTGCACCATTTGGATGCGGTAACAGCAGCTCTTGTACTCGAAACCGGCGATCTGTTCGATGGTTTGGTGGTCCTGGAGCGAATAGACCCAGCGTCCGACGGTATTCCAATGCTCGGCGATGGGCCAGGCGAAGGAGCCGTCGTATTGTTTCAGGATGCCAGACTGGAACCGGTAGCCCAGGTTGATCACCCGGTCATGGCCGGGATGGTACTGAACGCCCACCTCGGACTTGTCGGTTCTCGACGTATAGGGGTTCAACTGGTAATCCAGATTGACGTTCACGTTCTTGTACGCGGTCAGAGCGACGTCGGCGACGATGTCGGACGCAGGAAAGGCGCCGTTGGTCTGGCCGGGCTCCACCTGGGCGTAGCGACTCGGGGTCACCGAGTAAGTCTGGCCGGCGGCGGCATACAGGTATTGACCGCGCGAATTGTAATATTGCCCGGGCAGCGCCAAGGAGTTGACCGCCGGCAGGAGGGTCGCGACCTGGCTGTCCTGCTGGGTGACGTATTCCGGCAACGACACCCGCGGCACGGAGAAATAGCGGATCTGCCCGATGGTTGCCGCCAGATACTGCGCACCCGTGACATGGTCGAACAGCCGGGTCGTCAGCCCCATGCTCAGCTGGTCGGCGTCGCCGATCCGATCCCCGCCGACGAAGCGATTGGTGCGGAACAGTTCGGTGAGATTCAGATCCGGAAGTCCGCTGTCGAAGATCGGCAACTCGTCCTGATTGCGGTAAGGCACGTAGCTGTACACCAGACGCGGCTCCAGGGTCTGGGTGCGCTGCCCCTGGGAGCCGGCATTGCGCTCGAAGATCAGGCCGGTGTCCAGACGCGCATAGGGAAGCGAACGCGAGGGGGTACCCGGTTGACCGACGGCGGCGTTCTTCAAATCATACTGGGTGAAGTCATAGCCCACCGCGGGCTCGAAGAAATAGCCGCTGCCGCGCTGCGACCAGCGGATCTCCGGGGACACGTTCACGCGCACCCCCGTGGGCCCCGTTTCCCGTAGAAAATTGGTGGCCTCGCCGTTCAGTGCGAACTCCAGGTCGCTGTTCAGCACCGGGAACAGGCCCTCGGCCTGGACCCGTGGCACCCGCGAATAGGGCCGATTGGTGGAGTCGACCAGGTTGTCGATGGTTTGAAAGTTCTGCAGCTGGCCACGGATGCGCCAGAAGTCATCGTAATACAGCACCTCGGCACGCCGTTCGAGATAGGTCACGCTCGTCTCCTCGGAGCCGACCGCGAAGTCCTCGAAATACGACACGTCGCTCACGCTCGCGATGTCGGCATCGAAGCGCAAACCCTGCTGCAGGTCGGTGGTGTCGGTGACGTGCAGATAGCTGCGGTCGCCATGGAATTTCGAGTCGCCCGGCAGGTAGCTGCCCTCCACCGAGCCGTGCGAGGCCGCGGTGAGGAAACGCAATTCGGCGCCGAGCTGCACGCCGCGCGCCGACAGATAACCGGGCGTCAGCGTCAGATCGTAATTTGGCGCCAGGTTGAAATAATAGGGAACCTGGATCTGGTAGCCGTCGCTGCCGGAGTGTCCGAAACTCGGAAACAACACGCCGCTCTTGCGCTCGTCGCCGAGCGGAAACGAAATATAGGGCGTGTAGAACACCGGCACGTTCTTGAAGCGCATCAGAACGTCGCGCGCCACCCCCTCCTGCTTTTCGGTGTCCAGGTTGATCGAGGACGCCTGCAGCATCCAGTCCTCGTTGCCCACCGGGCAGGTGGTGTAGCGCACCATGTCGAGCGCGATCTTGCCATCGGGGTGGACCTCCAGCTGGCTGGCGAAACCGCGTCCGCGGCGCTCGAAAATCTCGAAGTTCGCCTGGTCGAAGGCTGCGCCGCCCGCCGTGTCGTACGTGCCGGTGTCGCTCTTGATGCGCACTTTCGGATCCTCGAAATCCACGGCGCCCTTCACCGCCAGCTTGCCGGTCTTGTAGTCGTAGTTCATCGAGTCCGCCGCCACCGTGCGTGCGTCCTGACTGACCTTGACGTGCCCGTTCACCACGGCATGTCCCTCGGCGTCGGCCATCGCGGCGTCGCTGTCGATGTAGATGCGATGGTCGTCGGTGGTGACGTCCTTGACCAGCGGCACCGTCGAGTGTTTGGGCGGGGCCGGGCACATGTCCCCGGCGTGTGCTGCAGAGACGGTCGCCAGGCATGCGAAAACAGCGAATGCGGCTCGAACATGAGAAGCGCTGGGCAAAGTCGATCGCCTTAATCGGTATACTTGTGCTCCGCATTTGCGGTGCGTGAATGGTCAAGCATGGGTATGGAGTATGCAAGCGATTCCCGCCTGCGGGAGCTGACCCATTGGGTGATCGAGGAGCTCGGATTCGCCGGCGGGCGCATCGAGCCCGCCTCGGCGGACGCGAGCTTCCGCCGTTATTTCCGCCTGCTCTGCGACGGCAATACCCACATCATCATGGACGCGCCGCCCGCACAGGAGGATGTTCGGCCGTTCGTCAGCGTGGCACGCACTCTGGCGTCGTTCGGCCTGAACGTGCCGCGTGTGCTGGCGGAGGACGTGCAGCGCGGTTTCCTGCTGTTGTCCGATCTCGGTGCCCGGCATTATCTGGACGAACTGAGTGCGGACCGCGACGTCGATCGTCTGTACGGCGATGCGCTGAGCGCGCTGGTGACCCTGCAGACCATGGGTGATCAGGCTGCCCGCTCGTTGCCGCGTTACGACCGGCCCTTGTTGCTGCGCGAGATGGCACTCATGCCGGAATGGTTTCTGGGCCGGCACCTGGGACTCGACGGCAGCGTATTCCAACCGATGTTGGACCGGCTTTTCGACGTGCTGGTCGATGCCGCGCTCGCACAGCCCGTCGTCTTCGTGCACCGCGATTACCACTCGCGCAATCTGCTGCTCACCGCGCGGGACAATCCGGGAATTCTGGACTTCCAGGACGCCGTGGCGGGCCCGCTCACCTACGATGCGGTGTCGCTGCTCAAGGATTGTTACATCGCCTGGCCGCCCGCACGCGTGCGCGACTGGGTCCTGGGGTACCGCGAGCAGTTGATGGGTAGGGGAGTGCAGGTGGGCGGCGATGCCGACGAATTTCTGCGGTGGTTCGATCTGATGGGCCTGCAGCGTCACATCAAGGTGCTGGGCATTTTCGCGAGGCTCCACCATCGGGACGGCAAACGCGGGTACCTAAAAGACCTGCCGCGCGTGCTGTCCTATGCGCACGGCACGGCGGCGGCCCACCCGCAGACCGCCGAATTCGCGCGGCTTCTGGCAGCCGAGGTGGAGCCTGCGTTCGAGTCGGCCCAGCGGCGTCTGGGCGTGTGAGCACGCGGCCGCGCAAGGCGATGATTCTCGCGGCCGGACGTGGCGAACGCATGCGTCCGATGACGGACACCCTGCCCAAGCCGCTGCTCGAGGTGCGTGGCAAGCCTTTGATCGAATACCATGTCGAAGGTTTGGCGCGGGCCGGGATCCGTGACATCGTCATCAATCTGGCCTGGTTGGGGAATAAGATCAGCGAGCGCCTCGGCGACGGCTCGCGGTTCGGCGTCGCGATTCACTACAGCCGGGAGACCCCGCAGGCGCTCGAAACCGCGGGGGGCATATTCCAGGCGCTGCCGCGGCTGACCCCCGGCCCGTTCCTGGTGGTGAACGGCGACATTTTCACGGATTTTCGCTTCGAGGAGCTGTCGTTGGCCCCTGGTTTCGAGGCGCAATTGGTACTGGTGCCGAACCCGCCGCAGCATCGGCGCGGCGATTTCGGGCTGCACGAGGGGCGGGCGACGTCTTCGGCCGACCGGCAGTTCACCTTTGCGGGCATCGCCGCCTACGACGCGTCGCTGTTCGCGAACTGCACCCACGGTATCTTTCCCTTGAAGCCGTTGTTGGTCCGTGCCATGGAGGCGCAGCGCTGCGGAGCGCAGCTCTACGAAGGGGCCTGGGAGGATGTGGGCACGCCCGATCGGCTGCGGGCGTTGAACGTCTGAGCGGAGTACAATCGAGACCCCATGGCGGACTTCAAAGGCATTCCCATCCTGGACGAGCAGCGGCCTGCGCGCAGCGGTGAGAAGTACACCACGGCGCAGGGCTTCACCGCCATCAAGGATGGCATCAAGCAGGCCGCCCCGGCGAACACGGCGCGGCTCGCCAAACCGGGTTGGTTGAAAGCGCCGCTCGCCGGCGGTGCCGAATTCGGTGCGGTGAAGCGTATCGTGCGCGAGCATCGCCTGAGCACCGTTTGTGAAGAGGCGAAGTGCCCCAACATAGGCGAATGCTGGAACGCGGGGACTGCGACGATCATGCTGATGGGCGCGGTGTGCACGCGGGCCTGTCGATTCTGTGCGGTCGACACCGGTAATCCGCGCGGCTGGCTGGATGCGGACGAACCCGACAATGTGGCCCGTTCGGTGCGGCTGATGGGCTTGAAGTATGTGGTGTTGACGTCGGTCAACCGGGATGACCTGGCGGATGGCGGCGCGGCGCATTATGCGGCGGCAATACGCGCCATCAAACGCCTCACTCCGGAAACGGCCGTCGAGGCGCTGACGCCTGACTTCTGCGGCGTGTTCGCCGATGTGCGCACCGTCGTCGGGGCCGGGCTGCAGGTGTTCGCGCAGAACGTGGAGACCGTGGAACGGCTGACCCATCCGGTGCGTGATCCGCGTGCGGGATACGCACAGACCCTGGCGGTGCTCCGCGATGCGAAAGATTTCCGGCCCGACGTGCTGACCAAGACCAGCCTCATGCTGGGTCTGGGGGAATCCGACGCTGAAATCGAGACGACGATGAAGGATCTGCGTTCGGTGTCGGTGGACATCCTGACGCTGGGCCAGTATCTGCGTCCGACGCCTCATCATCTGGACGTGCAGCGTTTCGTCACGCCTGCGGAGTTTGACGCGTATCGCATGCGCGCTTTGGATCTGGGGTTTCTCGAGTGTGTGTCGGGGCCCCTGGTGCGGTCGAGCTATCGCGCAGAGCAGGCGCTGGCACGGAACAATGCGGGATTGAACAACGCCCGGCTCGGCGGCACGGTCACCGCGAACGGGGCCGCCGTCAGCGCCGGCTCCGCCGACTAGACGTGTCGGGACCGCCGCTCATCAAGCATCTGGGCTTGGTCGAGTACGAGCCGACGTGGCGCGCCATGCAGCGTTTCACCGAGACACGCGATGCATCGACGCCCGACGAGATCTGGATGGTGGAACACCCGCCGGTATTCACCCTGGGCCTCGCGGCCAGCCGTGAGCACGTGCTCGCGCCCGGGGATATTCCGGTGCTGCAGATCGACCGCGGTGGGCAGGTCACCTACCACGGTCCCGGTCAGCTGGTGGTCTACCCGTTGATCGACATGCGCCGGCAGGGCCTGGGCGTGCGTCAGCTGGTGGTGGCGCTGGAGGATGCCATCATTGCGTACTGTGCGCAGCTCGGCATCGCGGCCAACGGCTCGCGCGAGGCGCCGGGCGTCTACGTGAACGGTGCGAAGCTTGCGAGCATCGGTCTGCGCATACGCCGCGGCGCCAGCTACCATGGTTTTTCCCTGAACGTGGCCGTGGATCTGCGCGAGTTCGGGCGTATCAACGTGTGTGGTCGCCGGGGCCTCGTGGTGACGAGGCTCGCGGATCTGTGCCGCGTCGCCGACGTGCGCACGGCGGCGGAGGGGGTGTTGCCGCACGTGCTGCGCACGCTGCGGTTCACTCACAGTGCCATCAACACGGATTTGCAGACGGTCAATTCCTGATAGATCGCGTCGAGTTGTTCCCGACTCGTCGCCAGCACCACGTAGGTCAGGGCGAGGAAATTGCCGTCGGCGCTGGTGCGCGTGCGTATGCTCGAGTCGGCCACCGGTCCGGCGTGTTTTTCGATGATGGCCTGGGTGAGCGCGCGCAGATTGCTGTCGTGCCGGCCCATCACCTTGATGGGAAATTCGCTCGGAAATTCTTGCAGCGGCTTGCCGCTTTCGAAGGTGCTGCTCATAAGGAAGGGGTTCCGGCGAGTTCGCGGATGTAGTTCAGAAACGCGCCATGCATGCGGCGAAAACCCTGCCCCGGCCTGCCGTCGCCGACCGGGTTGCCGTCGAGGGTGGTGACGGGCAGCACGCCGCGCGTGGAGAAGGCGAGCCAGATCTCGTCGGCCGAGCGCAAACACTTGTCCGTGACCGGCACGCTCAGACATTCGAGTTCCAGCCGCGCCGCGAGTTCGGTGACGACGTCGCGGGTGGTGCCGGGCAGCATGTGAGAGCCGTTCGGCGGCGTGCGGATCGCGCCGTCCGCCAGGACGTGGACGGTGGTCGACGAGCCTTCCGTTAGCATGCCGTCTTCGAGCATGACGGTCTCGAAGGCACCGACGTCGGCGGCTAGCTTCTTGAGCAGGACATTGGCGAGCAGCGCCGTCGACTTGATGTCCCGCCGCGCCCAGCGGGTATCGGTGGCCGTGACGGCCGCGACGCCCTCGACGAGCATTTTTTCCGGCACCGGCTCGAGCGGCGAGACGTAGGCGAACACCGTCGGCTCGAGACCCGCGCTCCACACGTGATTACGCGCCGGCTCGGCGCCGCGGCTGACCTGCAGATACAGGACTTGGTCGCCGCCGCCGTTGAGTTCGACGAGCCGCGCGAACAACGTCGCCCATCCTGCGTGTGTCAGCGGCGCCTCCATGCGGATGCCGTGCAGGCTGCGTTCGAGGCGATCGAGATGCTCGCGCAACCGGAACGGCCGGCCGGCGTAGACGGGGATCACCTCGTACACGGCATCGCCGAACAGGAACGCGCGGTCCAGCGGCGAAACCCTGGCCTCGGTCAGGGGCAGGAACTCGCCGTTCAGATAGCACAGCGGCGACGCCATTCAGGCGAACCAGAGCCGGATGGTGTCGATGAGCCGCCGCCACCAACCGCCCGCGGCCACCTCCTTGAGCGGATGCACCGGCATGCTGGTCAGGGTGCGGGTACCGGCGACCACCCGCAGTTCGCCGACTGCCGCGTCGGCCGCGAGCGGGGCGATCAGGCGTGGCTGCACGGTCACGCTGGTCGTGACCGTCGCGGCTTCGCCGCGCGGCAGCGTCAGCCACAGATCGTCCTTGATGCCCAGGTCCACCGGCGAGGCGGCGGCCTTCCACACCCGCGTCGAAGCGAGTGCCGTGCCGCCCTTGACCACGAGCTTGGTGTCGTAGAACGTGAAGCCGTAGTTCAACAACGCGGCGCTCGCATCCTCGCGCGCCTTCATGCTCTTGGAGCCGAGCACCACGGACACCAGGCGCATGCCGTCGCGCAGTGCCGAGGTCACCAGGCAAAATCCGGCAGAATCGGTGTGACCGGTCTTCAGGCCGTCGACGGTCGGGTCCCGCTCCAACAGGCCGTTGCGGTTTTGTTGCTTGATGCCGTTGTGCTCGAATTCGCGCACGGAGTAGTACTTATAGTACTGCGGATAATCGCGGATGATGGCGAGCGCCAGCAGCGACATGTCGTGTGCGGTGGTGTAATGCTGCGGTGAGGGCAGTCCTGAGCTGTTCTCGAAATGGGTGCCTGCCATGCCGAGCTGTTTGGCCTTGGCATTCATGAGCTGGGCGAAAGTCTCCTCCGTGCCGGCGATACGCTCGGCGAGTGCGATGGTCGCATCGTTGCCGGACTGGACGATCATGCCGAGGATGAGCAGCTGCACCGACACCGGTTTGCCCAACTCGATGAAGGTCCGCGAACCCTCCGATCGCCAGGCGTGCTCGCTCACCACCACCGGCTCGTCCAACTTGAGCTTGCCCGCTGCCAGTTCCTGGAACACGAGATAGGCGGTCATCAGCTTCGTGAGGCTGGCGGGCTCCATGCGGGTGGTGGCGTCCTGCGCCGCAATTTCCGTGCCCGTGTGGAAATCGACCAGCACATAGGCACGTGCATCCACCGTGGGAGCGGTGGGAATCGGGGTCTGTGCCCGCGCCGGGGCGGCGGCGAACACGACCATCAACAATAGACCGGACAGGGAACGCAACATGTCTGACACCTTGAAAAAGAGGGGTGAGTTTACCGTGATCGACTTGCGCCGAGGTGTGCGAGGGTTCAGTCCATCGCAAGATGGGCGTCGCGAACCCCGGCTTGATCGAGTGCCGCGACGATGTGGTCGAACTGCGCCACGGTGGGTACCGGACCGATCCGCACGCGATACATTTGTCGCCCGGCGATGACGTCGCTGCGTACGAAAATGGTGCCGTAACCCCCGTCCCGCAAACGGTCGGCGAGGCGGTTCGCATTGGCCGGATCGGCAAACGCGCCTGCTTGCACGAACAGCGCCGGCGGGGGGTGGACCAGGGGTGCGGGCGCGGGGGGAGGCGTAGGCGTGGGTGCGGGGTCGAACGGGGGCGCGGGCGATGCGGGTGCGGGCGAGGGCGAGGGGACGCCGGCGGCCTTCATCAGGGCGCCCGCCGTGGTGGTCGTGGACGGATCGATGGCACGTACTTCGACGAAGGCGGTGCCGTTGCGCAGCATGTCGAGCTTGGCGGCGGCCGTGTACGACAGGTCGATGATGCGATTGCCGACGAACGGCCCCCGGTCGTTCACACGCACGACGCAGCTGCGGCCGTTCTGCAGGTTCGTGACGCGCACGTAGGCGGGCAGCGGCAGGGTTTTGTGTGCCGCCGACATGCCATAGCGGTCGTAGAGGTCGCCCGTGGAGGTGCGCACCTTGTCGAAACCGGGGCCATACCAGGAAGCGACGCCGCGCTCGACATAGGCCGTGCTCGAGGACAACACGTAGTAGCGATGTCCCATGACGTCGTAGAACGGGGGATTACCCGACCGCGAACGCGCTTCGTAGCGTGGCACCGCATCCGGAACGGACTGTGGAAAGGGTGCCTTGAGCGCGAGTGGCGGCGTCGTGTCGGATGGCGTGCCTGTCATTGCGTCGGGC
>CAZZVN010000002.1:70468-179330 GCA_964657625.1 uncultured Steroidobacteraceae bacterium | reverse complement strand
ATTGATCGATGCCCTACGCCGGTATGTACTCGACGGCAGCAAACGCCATCCTGACGACACGACGGTGCCGGTCTTGTGCCCGGTTCGCGGTACGACGAAGCAGGGGCGGCTGTGGACCTATGTCGGGATGATTGACTCTCCGGTAGCGGCGATTCGTCGGCAGTGTGTGCTTCGTACTCGCCAGACCGCGAAGGGTCTCATCCGCGAGCTAACCCGGCAGACTTCCGCGGCATCCTGCAGGCCGACACTACGCCGGCTTCGAGAAGCCCCACAACGACCGCATATCCGGTCTATCGTGGCCGGCCGGATTGCTTTCTGAAGCTTGTGAAAAACTACCTCGCGAAAGCCATGGCGGAGGGGGGAAGGCGCAGAAGCGGTTGGAGGCTCACGAGGAGGGGCTCGCAACGCTCGCAAGGCTGATGGAGCCATTCGCGAATGGCTATGAAGCCGTGCGGCTGCGTGACACTCTGTGAAGGGCAAATCAGTGCTTGCGCGTTGCACATCGATGTTACATCGTTACCCATCTTTGCAATGCCCTTAGACTACGCGGGTGTCAATTGATCGAGAATTCAGTGGTCCCATCAGGCGTGGCGAGCGTGGTAAGAAGCGAAGCTGCCCTGGCGACGCAGCTTCCCGGCGGTGGCGCGCGAAGCATCGAGCTGGACTTTCTCAGAGGCATAGCAATTCTTCTGGTCATGACCGTCCATTTCTCCGCTCCCGTAACTCACTTCGCCCCGCTTGACTGGATCACTGACACGTTCAAATCGGTGGGTGGCGTCGGCGTAAACCTCTTTTTCACATTGAGCGGATTTTTAGTCGGGGGCCTGCTTCTTAAGGAATACAAGAAATCAGATACGATCAACGCGTGGCGTTTTCTAGGCCGGCGCGCCTTTAAGATTTGGCCCGCTTATTACGTGCTGATCGTGTTTCATTTGCTCGCGGGACACCACGATCGATCCTCGTTTTTTTGGCAGAACTTTTTCCAGGTACAGAACTATCTTGGCTCGTCTCTAACGCACACTTGGTCGTTGGCGGTGGAAGAACACTTTTACCTTTTCTTGACGGCGCTGCTCGTGTGCCTGGTCGGGCGAAGTGCCCGCTTCATCATCTCGGTATTGGTGGTGATCTGCGTCATTATCGTTGCGCTGAGGGTGTTTGCCGTGAGCCAGGGACATCTCGATCCCGCTTTTCTATATTCTCACCTTCGGATCGACAGCATGCTTTATGGCGTGATACTGGCCGCGCTATCAACGTTTTACCCCGACACTTTCAAGGCAATCGCAAAAGCCCGTGGCTTGCTTGTCCTCTCGGTGATTGCGTTGAGCGTGTTTATTTATCAAACGGCAGCCGTCCCGGTCATCGATAGGGACGTCGGATACTGCGTGCAGGGGATCGGTTTCTCCCTGCTCCTCGTTCTGGTGTATACCGGCTCGGGACGCTTGGTCCATCAGGCTTGGTACCGTGCGGTAAGCCGGATTGGGGTTTACTCATACGGAGTCTATCTTTGGCACACGGTGGCGATCGAACCTGGCCACAAGCTCATCGAGTTTTTGGATGCCCGCGCGATTCCGCCGATATTCGAGTGGGTGCTGGTCGTCTTTGTGCAGCTTGCGATTGCGATGATTCTCGGCGTCGTGATGACCCGGCTGGTCGAATGGCCGTCGTTGCTGCTGCGTGAGAGAGTTTTTGGTCACGACCAATTTCAGCTCAAGTCCGGATAATTACCCGGTCACGCAGCTATGACGTTCCAAGCGACTGAACGTCATGATCATCGGAAACGACATCATCATGGGTGTCAACCCTTGGACCAAAAAGACAAGCTTGTTCCGCAGATCGAGAGCGATATTCCGTTCGGCAGGTGGGAATCGGACGTTGGACACCCATCCCGCCCAATTGGACGGTCCTTCCATCGCTTCGCAAGAAATCTGGGGCAACAGGGACGACCGGGACCTACCGGTCGCCGCGTGGATCCACGTTGACCTTGCCCATCCATTGCCCGCAGAGCAATCCTCCCACCGCGCCGAACACGCCCTCCACGGTGACGAAAAGCGTGGCCGGGGCCAACGGTTTGATGACGGTAAGCCTTCATAAACGCTGTCAGCAGCTGCCATGAATTTTGCGCATCAAACCCTCGAAATCTGTGTGGTGCACCACGACGACCAGCGCGGCGAGGAGGAAGACCAAGGCGGCACAATATTTGAAAAACGTCTTCATTCGGATTGCTCCCTACGGGTAGGTCAGTGCTTCGCGGATGGTCGTCCTGGATGCTTTGTGGGCCGGGTAGACGCTTGCGATTGTTGCGCTGAGGAGAACGACGACCAGCCAGAGGGGAACGGCGGTCGGCGACACCACCACACCCTGCCAGGGTCCGAGCATTGCTTCGCCCACGAGGTTTGCGACGAGAATCGTCACCGGGACGGACAAGACGGCTGCTGCAATGACGCTTAGGAATGTGATGAATACGCCTTCGCAAATCACCGTGAAGAGTATCTGCACGTGGCCGGCGCCGAGGGTTCGCAGGACGGCCAGCTCACGCCCTCGCTCGAGCACGCCGCTTGCCAGCATAGTTGCAAGTCCGAACATGCCGACGAGCGCCATCAATACCGACATCACGATGAGAATAAATATCAGGATGTAAAGATGCGCAGCCAGGGCACGGCCGAGCCCGCTTCGCGATGTGGTTCCCGCGACCTTGGCGCCTCCGTCCTCGAGTGTGTGCTCGGCAGCCGCCATCGCTTGGATTTCCGACGCTTCGCTTTTATCGCCTATTCCGAGACGAAGGCCGCCGGTGAACCCGTGCTGAGCCAACCGCTGTGGATAGTCGTCCGGCATCATATAGATCGTCGCTCCTGCGAGGTGCTCTCGAACCATGCCGGTCAGACGTAACGAGACAGGATGCCCCCGCACGGTCAGGTTTAACGAGTCGCCGATCTTGATGCCGGGAAAGAAGGCGAGAGCTTGATTGTTGAGAACGGCTCCCGACCGGTCGCTCGTCGTCAACCAGCGTCCCGCAATCAGGCGGGGGGTGATGAAGGCACTGTCCGCGGGTATCGCCTCGAGATGCAGACTTCCATGTTCTCCGTCCGGGAAGGCGGCGGTCACCGTGAGACCGTCCCTACGGCGCGGCGCGGCCGCCTCGACATTGAAGACCTCGATGCGCCGAACGTTCGGGACGCCCTTCAACATTTCCTGAAGCGTGGCCATGGATTGTGGCGCCCTCAGCTGGATTTCGATGTCGTAGTGGCGTTCCGACCGGGCGTCGACCAGACCCTGCTCCCACCCCGACAAGATATTCACGCTGGCGACGAACAGCGCTCCGGCCGCCGCCAGGAGTCCCACAGTCGAGGCGAGCCGCGCCCGCCGGCGAAAGCTGTTTCGCACGGCCAAGGCGAGAACGGGGATTCGTGGAAAAAGGGACGGTGCAAATGGGCAGGGAAACGACACGAATCGACAGGGAAACGACGCAAATCGCGTGGGGGTGAAGGCGGGCATCGCCACACCCACATCGAATAGGGATTCCCTGGCCGTGCGGCGTGCGGCGTTGCGGATGGGGATGGCGGTGAACATCAGTGGGATTCCGACGCCGGCCCCCACGACGGCCAGGTAAATCCACACCGGAGCCGACACGCTCGATAAATCAATGTTCTGGTTGCGGGCAACGAAGCTCGCCAGTGCGCTGCCGGCGTAGATACCCGCCGGCAAGCCGATCGCGACCGCAATTACCCCAATCGCGGCGACCAGACCCAGATACATGAGCATGATTTGACCGGTCCGAGCCCCGATCGCCTTCATGATCCCTATCTGGCGGACCTGCGGTGACAGGAGGCTCGCCGTGAGCATTGCCGACAAGAGAGCGCTCAACACCAGCGTCAGGACGCCGAAGGCCAGCAACATACGGACGATACTGCTCATCACGGCCCAGTGCGGATGATGGCGCGGGGGAATACGGATTTCTCCGACTCGGTAGCCTGAGCGCTGCAACCACTGCGCTGCGCCGACGACGACCTGTTGTATGTCGCGCCTGCTGCCGCTGCGATGCACGGTTACGTCAAGTCTGTGTGGCGGGATGTTCCCGCCCAACAGACGTGAGGTTGCCTGGGTGATGTAACCGTACACCACCTGTTGCTGGATCGCCGGGGCAACGCTCGGATCATGAACGACGCCGGTGACCGTCATCGTGCGTCGAGATCCGTCGGCAGTCTGAATCTTGATTTCGCGAGCCAAAGCAGCTTGCGCGAGCGACATGGCGGTACGCTCGATCACGAGTTCTCCCGCGTTGTATGCCCAGCGACCCTGCGTGAGGTCCACCCTGCTGATGCGCTGGTCGCCAAAATCCGGTACGACGAACAGCAACAGCGGCAGCCATTCCCCAGGGCGTACTTCGACCCTGCTCCAGGAACTGCCGCGCGCTTCAGCCCAGGCAATGCCATCTTGACGTTTGACGCCAGCTACTGCTGCGTCGTCGAGCGGAAACACCTCGATCAGGGCTGCAGGTGGATTTGCTGTCAGGTAGTCCCTGTCGATCTCTCGGCTGAGCACGGCATACGCAGTGGCGATCGTCGCGACGGTGAAGACACCCACGGCGATCGCGGCAGACATCATGAAGAGTCGGCCTTGATTGTCGACGATATCGCCGCCGAGCTTTTTGAACCGAGGCGTCACGGTACCGTTCCCGGTTCCGGCAGCGAGGGGGGGCGTGCCGTGATTCCATCCTTCAAAGTAATGGATCGCGCGAAATAACGGGCGAGATCGCGCTCGTGGGTGACCATCACCACGGTCTTGTCGCGGCGTACCAGTCCGGCGAAGAACGACATCACTTCGTCCGCGGTATGAGAGTCCAGATTTCCCGTAGGTTCATCGGCGAACAGGAGCGGTGGATCGTTGGCCAGTGCTCTGGCGATCGCCGCTCGTTGCTGCTGGCCGCCGGAGAGCGCGCCGGGCGGTTTGTCGGCCTGATCTGCAATGCCCATGTCGGACAACAGCTGCAGCGCTCGTGCACGACGCCGACGCGGCGCGCACGTATCACAGAGATCCATCGGCAACATGACGTTTTCAGCGATGCTCAGCGTCGGCAGCAGTTGGAAGAACTGGAATACGATGCCGACCGACTTTCCCCGCCATCGTGCGAGCTGTTCCTGGTCGAGTTCATGAATGCAGGTGCCGCCGATCGTTATCGAACCCGCCGTCGGCGAGTCGATTCCGGTCAGCATGTTGAGCAGCGTGGTCTTGCCGCTCCCCGATTTGCCGACAACCGCCACGAACTCGCCGCTTGCGATCTCGAGACTGACATCGTGCAATGCAACGATCGTTCCCGCCGCGCTTCGATATTCCTTGCGGACCTCCTTCATCGAAATCAGCGGTTGCTGCAGTCGCGTCGGCAGGATTGGTTCCATTGAGCTGAACGTATCGCAGCCGCGCCTCCCGTGCGATGGTCGTGGGGCAAGCGGAGCGTTCCTTGGGTGAGCGGAGAAGTCCAGAGGTAACCGGCAGGCAAGCAGTCGCGGGCGCGTCAATGCCCCATGAGGGCGAACAGCTCCGCTGTGTAACGGCGGCTCAGGCGAAAGAGCTTCCCGGAGCGCATGCGTATTTCGAAATCACCTTTGAAAAGTGGTGTCAGCGAGTCGATCTCACGGAGGTTGACGGCGACCGATTTGTGTATGCGCACGAAGCGTGTTTCGCCGAGCTGCACGACGAGATCGCGCAGTGTTCTGCGCAGCACGAAGCATTGGGTCGAGGTATACACATGCACGTAGTTGTCGTCGGCCTCGAGCGAATGCACGCTGGCGCTCTCGATCATCCGCAGCCCGGCCGCGGTCGGCACGAGCAGCCGGTCGCTGATGCCGGTTTGTGCTCGTGCCGAGTCGATGGCGGGCGCTCGAGAGCCGGCCACTCGCAGTCGATCCCGCACACGGCCCAAGGTGCGTCCGAACCGATCTCGGTCGTAAGGTTTGAGCAGGTAATCCACGGCATTGAGCTCGAACGCGGCCAGCGCATGGTCGTCGTGGGCGGTGACGAAGACGAGCAGGGGCGCCAGCGCAGGCTCGAGTTGTGCAGCGAGTTCCAGACCGGTCAGCCCCGGCATCTGTACGTCGAGGAAGACGACGTCGATGGTCCGCGCGCTGAGCTCCCGGGCTGCACTCAAACCATCAGCGGATTCTCCGACGACGTTGAAGTCCTGCGTACCGCCGAGCCATAGTCGCAGCTTTTCACGGGCCGGGCGTTCGTCGTCCACGATGAGCGATCGAATCATGCCTCCCCACAAAGGGGTAGAGAAACGGAGGCTCGAACACCGGTGCGCGTGTCATTGTCGACCCGAAGCGTCGCGTCCATGCCGTACAACACGCGTAGTCGTTCACGGCAATTGGCGATTCCTATGCCCTCCCGCCAACCCGCCGTCAGCGCCGACCCTGTGTTGAGAATCTCGATGTTCAGCCCATGAGCATCCAGGGCTGCCACGACGCTGATCCGTTCTATGCCGGTCGTCTGCTCGATCCCGTGTTTGTAGGCGTTCTCGAGCAGCGGCTGCAGCAACATGGCAGGGATGGGGTGATGCAACGTGTCATCGGCGACCTGCCAGGTTGTCGTCACGCGCCCGGCAAATCGCTCCTCCATGATCTCCGAGTAAAGCGTCAACAGGCGCAGCTCCTCGTGCAGAGGGACGGTGGGGGTGTCCCCGGCGCCGAGACTGGCCCGCAACAGATCCCCGAGCCTTGCCAGGACCCGGTCTGCACGCGAGATGTCTGTTTGCATGAGCGCGGAAACAGTGTTCAGGGTATTGAACAGAAAATGGGGTCGAAGTTGGGACTGCAGGCGGGCAAGCTGTGAGGCCACCAAGGCTTGCTGAATACGTGCGAGCTGCGCGCTCTGTTCCCGCGACCGCATCAGCGAGAGTGTGCCGTACACCAGCCCGAGCCATAGGCAGTAGAAAAGACCGACCTTGATCATTTCATAGGCCAGACGGCCATGAAAGCCGGCATCGACTCCGGATACGGTCTTCAACGCGAAGCGTAATCCATTGGCTATGGCGAGGTAGGCAACCGCAAGATGAGGCAGCTGCCGCAGATGGCGGACGAACCAAGGTCGGGGCGGCTCGATGGAAGGTTGGAGATAGCGGTCCGACTGCAATTGAATGATCAGCCAAACGATCATCGGGCAGGTCGGAATGGCAACCAGCGCGACAGGCTGCCAGGGTGGAATTGCAGGGTCGTGCAGGAAGCGCGCCGCGATCTCCACCAGCGACACGAGTGTCCAGAGAAGCGCCCAGAGAGCCGCAAGGGGGATCAGAGGAGAGTGACTCCAGGACGCGATACGCTTCGGAAGGGGCATGCCGTCGAAGTGTACGGTCCTTCCCTCCCTTCGCAAGAAATCTGGGGCAACCGGGACAACCGGCGTTCGTCAGAGACGCCAGTTCATAACCGTCCGCAGGACCCGGCCAGGATTGGCTCCTATGAGGCAGTTGGGCTGATCGCGCCTGCCGACCGGCCCTATGTTCAGCCGGCCCCGGCAACGATCATCCGAGCGAGCGATCCAGGCAGGTCGTCGATGGATTCTGCTGCGCGTCGCACCCACGGATGCGCCGCCAACGCCTCTTCCAACCAAACCTGTCGCCGTGACATGACCGCACGGGCGGCAAGCCTTTCATGCTCACAAAAATCAGCGATCAGGTGGGTTATTTCAGGCGGTGGCGTCGATCTTCGATCGATGCGCTCGATGCATCCGTTGTCGACGCGGCATGCGATTTCCAGAACGGCGTCGGGCGGCAGCTGCGGGCAATGGCCCAAGTTCGGTGCGGATAGGAAGTAGGGGCCTCGCGAATCGCCGCTGTTGAGTGCTTGCAGCAGTGGCATGACCGAGTACGTGTACCAGGGGGTCGGCCGTCGCTCCAGCAGTCCCCGCATGTCGTCCTCGGCAGCCATGGCGTACAGCGCCAATCCGTTTGCCTGCAGTGCCTGCAATTCGGATGCTCGGGACATCGGTGCGGATTTTTGTGCCGCCAGCAACGTCCTCTCCTCGAAATGTAGCCTAAGGTACTTGGTAGGAATGCCGCCCCACTGCTGGATGAGTTCCTTGGAAGGAAAGCCTTGCCGCGCGGGATGCCTTGCCCATTCGTCCACGAGATCGCGATGCGCCGACCGCACTGCATAAAGCCAGCCCAGGTGGTTCACGCCCAGGTATTCAAAAGTGACCGAAGAAAAATCCGCCTGAACGAGAGTCGCGATTTCTTGCAGAGCCACATAAGGAACCTCGCACACACCGAAGCTTCGAAGGCTGGGGAAGCGAACTCGGACTGCCCGGGTGAGTATTCCCACGGGGGAGGACATGATGAGCACCAAGGCGCGCGGGGCATGACGCTGAACGGCCACCAGCCATGCTTCGATGACCGGCCACGAACGCCACGCGGCCGACACGCCGCCGGGGCCCAACCCCTCGTCGCCGCATAGATCAAACCGATGCGGAAACGTTTCGTCGAATTCGCGTGCGGGCATGTTTCCTATACGCATTTGGACCAGTACCACGTCGGCGCATTCCAGCGCGAGCCCGCAAGACTGGGCGTCACCGGCGAAGGGTATTATGAGCGGCGCCTTCCTGCCGGCGAGCAGCGTGGCGGCCCGGACCACGCTGGATACCTGCCTGGCGGAGCGAGCCACGAGCACGAACTCGCTACCCGCGAATTCTCCGCGCATGTGCTGAAACATTGCGGGCGTACTGAACGAGGCGCCGCCGAGCACCACGACTTTCACCGGCGCGCTGCTCGTTCCACATAGGTGGCCGCGCCGAGCAGCGCCGCCTCTTCGTGCACCGCACCCAGCACGATGCAGTTTTCGATGCGATCACGTAACAGATCGTAGTCGCAGCATTGCCGCGCGGCGGCCCGCAGGATGTTCAAGTACGCCTCGCCAGCCGCCAACGCGAAGCCGCCGATGACGATCACCGTTCCAATGCCAGCTACCAGTATTGCCGACACCACGGCGCGCGCCAGATACTGAGTGCATTCCGCGACGATGGTGACCGTCCAAGGGTCCCCGGCACGAAGTGCGGGCACCAGGTGATCTTCATTGTTCAAGGTGTCGGCGGTCGCCGCATAGCGCAAAGCGCACGCCGATCTCTCGAACCGTTCTGGTGCCGAGGACGCGCTTGCTCGGGCGTGTCGTTCAATCGCACGACCCGATGCGATGGCGCCCAGGTGACCGCGACCGCCGCAATCGCAAATCGTGGCGGCGGGAGAAAAATCTGCTCGGCCATGTCCGATCTCTCCGGCGTATGCCGCGTCGTCGAGCACGCCGACTGCCGGATCGAATATTTTACTGCCGATGCCGCTGCTGACGGTTACCGCGAGAAACCGTCCCGGCGTCGAGCGGCTTAGATACAGAGCGGCGGCGGATAGATCATTCAATACGTGCACGGGGCGTCCGCCCGTGGCCTCCAATTCGGCACGAAGGTCGGGAAATGCCTGCAGTTTGCCGGTGAGCGTCGGCGCTTGCAGGATTCTGCCCCGCTCGTCGACGGGTCCGGGAAACGACAGGACGATCGGACTGCCGGGGCGCGTCAGGCCGACATTCATCTTGATATACCCCGCCAGGCGCGCGCTGATGTTTGTCCAGACCTCCTCTGGTTTCAAGCCGTCGGCAATGGTGAGAATGCGGATTTTTTCCGCGTTGTGGAGCTCCCCGCGATCGTCGACTATCGCTGAGCGCAGATGAGTGCCCCCAAGGTCAAAGACCAGCCCGGCCATGGCACGAGTCGGCGGCGGCGAGAATCTCCAGTGCGTGGGTCAACTCCTCCTTCGACACATCCTGCAGGAATACGCAATGGCCGATGTTCTTCGGCACGACCAAATTCAGTGCGCCGCCACGGTGTCTGCGCACCAATGTCAAAGATTTATGGAGACGCTCCGCGGAACAGATGTTTTGCGATACAGGCAGGCCTACCTCGTTGAAGAGCACCAGCAGGCGCTCCAACACCAATTCCGAGCACAGACCGCGACGCACCGCGAGACTCGTCGAGATCAACATGTCCAGACCGACCGCGTGCCCGTGCGGCAGCGTATATGCACTGTCCGTTTCCAGCACGACACTGAACGTGTGGCCGTAGTCCACGAACCGCTGCAGGTTGGATTCGAATAAATCAGCTTCCAGTTCATGCAACATCGCGGCCTCCGCGCGCATCATGATGGCATCGGCGGCCGCCCGCGGTTCTTGAAACCGCGTCGCCAACAATTGTTTGCCAAATTCTTCTACCAGACCGAACAGCAGGGGATCGGCCAGCATCGCCATCTTTACGATCTCTGCAAATCCCGCAGCGATGTGTGCGGCGGGCAGCGACGTCAGGAATGACGCGTCGTTGATGCTCGCCAGGGGAGGGTAAAAGCTTCCCAACACATTCTTCAACCCACCTGAATTGATCCCTTGTTTCACACCGACGCTGACGTCGACCTGTCCGATCAAGGTGGTCGGGATGCGGAGAAAGCCCACGCCCCGACGAAAGATGGATGCCGCGAAACCGCTGACGTCGAGAACGACTCCGCCGCCCACGCCCACAATGATGCCGGAGCGTCCCAAGCCACACTCCATGGCCGCATGGCAGATGGCTTCAGCCTGCTGCCAGGTCTTATATTCTTCGCTGCCGTCGATGATGAGCGTCGCAGCCACGTTCAGGTGGCGCTCTGCATGAAAGCGCAGAGACTTTCCATAGAGGGTGTCGACCTTGTGATCGACGACCATGAGCAGCTCGCGATCCCCTGCGATCTCCGCGACGGTGGTGTCCTGCGGATGGAAAACCGGACGTTTGGTATGGAGTATTCTGTAGTGCACGTCGCGCCGTGCACGCATCTCGAGATGGACTGGGATGACCCGCGACTCCTCGGCCGGAACGGCTGGGCTGAAGATGACCTCCCGCCCGTCAACACTCACGGGTTGGGTCCATGTGTGCCTGCACGACCAGGATGGTCACATCGCTCGCCGTATCGTTCGTGAGCGAATGCCATTCACCGGACCGGACCAGCGACAGGCAGCCGGGGCGCGCTCGGGTTTCCCGTCCGTTCACGTTGATGAGCGGTTCTCCGTTAACCACGAAGTAGATTTCTTCGGTACTCTGATGAAAATGTTTGCCAATGGTCGAGCCGGCGGGTACGACGGTGTAATCAACGAAGTCCAGCGCCGAGGTGAATTGAGATCGGTCCATCAGGCGCCGGAAGTAAATAGATCCGACGCCCCCATGCTCCGCTTCACGGTGGAGTGCCGGTTGAACTGTAATATCGGTGAAAATGTCCATGCAGGGACTATAAGGTTTCAAGCGTCGGAAGCGGGGGTAGTTTGGACCGTGAGCCGCCCGCATCCAGCACCAGATCACAGGACAGCGACAGTGCCGGTGCGGCCAGCGTGGACTCTCCGCTCAGAAGGAGCCCCGCGGCGAAGCGGTGATCCCGGACACCCTGCGGCGGTATCTCGCGGACCTGCTCGCCGTCTACCGTGAACCCTGGATTAAGGCGATCGACATACATGACTGCGGCGCCGCGCGCGCGCAGACAGCGCACCACGTCGATGGCGGGCGAACGAGTCGTGTCGGGCGAACCGGTTTTGAAACCCACCCCCACCAGCAGGATGTGCGCCCCGCGCAGTGCCTGCCCCAACGCGGCCAGCAGCTGTTCCAGACGCTCGATCACCAGGTGCGGCGCACGTTCGTTCGCTGCGATCGCAGCACTGAGGAGTTCGGGTTCCCACCCGAAACTGCGCGCCGTCGACGCCAGCAGAATCAGATCGTTTGGCAGACAATGCCCACCCAAGCCGGCACCCGGATAAAAGGGCATGAACCCGTGAGGCTTGCTTGCCGCTGCCCGGCAGACCTCCTGGGCCCGAATTCCTAGACTCATGCACAGTCGCGTCACTTCGCTTGTCAGACCAATGTTCACGCTCAGAAACGCATTTTCCAACAATTTGCTCAATTCGCTGACCTCTGGCACCGACACAGGGATGACGCAATTGCAAAGTTTCTGCAGCATGGTCGTGGCCAGTCGAGTGGAATCGGCGTCGATTCCCGCCACGAGATGGGGCGTCGCACGCAGCGCCGTGTGGTCCTGCCCGGCGGACAGCCGTTCCGGTGCATGCGCGAGAAACAAGCCGTCATCGTTTAAAGCGTCAATCTGCTGCGCGAAACGTCGCGTGGTGCCCGGAGTCACGGTACTTTCGAGAATCACCAGGCACGGTCGGTGCGCGTGGTTCCCGATGAGACGAGCCGCGGATTGCAGCGGCTCCTCGTTGATCTGGCCGCCGTCGACTAGATTGCGAACCGCGATGAAAATGACGTTACAGCCGGTCATGACGCCCGGGTCGGTGTCGACGGCATACATCGCCCGCGCCGCGTCCGCGGATCCAGCTGTGCGCAGACGGCAACGCGCCACGGCGGCGGGGGTCCGGTCATAGCCGTATGCTTCCAACCCGGCCGTTATCAGTGCGTTCATCAACACTGAACCGATGAATCCCAACCCGATTACTCCGCAGCGTACTTCGTCGGCCTCCATACTTCGATGAAGGTACTCCCGGAATCGATCCCGGGTAGTCGTCCGGACTGCGCTAAGAGCCGGTATTTCCACCGCTGATCCAATCCATGCGACCGGCTGCGGCGAGCAACTCAGGTGTGTTCACGTCGATCCAATCGGCTTGGTGGTCCCAATGGGTAACCGGAAGCCCGGCCTCCACGGCAAGCATCACGAGTTTGTTCATCCCGACGGCGCCTTCTTTGGGCAAAAATTTCAACACTTCTGGCTCGACTGCCAGAATACCGCTGCATATTAAAAACACATACTCCGGCTTCTCGCGATAATCGATGACTTTGTCATTTTCAACGATTAGGTGCCCCAACTGTAACCGATGCTGCTCCAAATGGCTGGCCACGGTGATCACGGCACGCCGGTCGCGATGTACCTGAAACAGTGTCTTGAACCTGAGATTAGTCAACAGATCGCCAAAGGCAAAAAGCACGGGCTGGTCGATGCCGGCCAGCTCCGAAAGGGCGCCCACGTTGCCACGAGGGGAGGATTCTCGGATAAATCGAAACGTGGTGCCGGAGGGAATGTCCCGCATCGCCAACACATGGGATTCAACCCGTTCGGCGGCGTATCCCGTGATTATGTAAAAATCTCGGGCACCCTCCGCCGCTATCTGTCGCAGCAGTCGCTCCAGCAGGGGTACACCGCGTACCTCGATCAGGACTTTCGGCGTCTGCTCCCCGCCGGCGCGCATGCGTTCGCCTTTCCCACCGGCTTGGATGACCACGGTGGGCAGCGACCCGGTCACGATATGATCCAAGACGGTCGCGGGCCGCCGGATAGTACCCACTGATAGGTTGCTTTCATCGTCGCCCCGATGACATCCCAGGAAAAGTCACGGCTCATCCACTCCCGCCCCCGTTCCCCCATGGCAAGCAGCGTGGCGGAATCCTGATTCGTTGCATGGTAAAGAGTATCGGTCAATGCCTCCACCGACAGATCTATCCACCATCCGCAGCGGTGGGTCTCAAGGCCCTCCCAAGGCGCCGCCTTGCTCACGATGGCGGGAATGCCGAACGAGAGCGCATCGGATATGGAAACGCCCCAGTTGTCGCCCCGCGTCGGCAGCACATATAGATCCGCATTTCGATAATGCACCCACTTGCGTTCGGTGGACACCGGAGAGAAGAAAGTCACCCGATCGACGCCCAGGGCCCGCGCGAGCCTTTGCATCTCGATCAGATAGTCACCATTAGGATCACCGGCGATTTGAAGCTCCCAATCGGGCCTTCGGGCCTGCACGGCGCGCCAGGCCTGCAGCAACAGGTCGACGCCCTTCTTGGGCGCTATCCGAGCGAAATACAGCAGACGCCGCCGTGTTTTTACCTCGATCGAGACCGACGACAGGTCCGGGATTTCAACGCCGTTGGGAATCACCGCTATGGGCGGTTTGAGACCGAGAACACGAAAGTGCTCGGCCTCCATCGGCGCAGTCGCGTGCAAGATGGAACTCATCTGCAAATTCATACGTTGCCCCGCGAACCAAGCAATTCTTTTCTGCAGCTTGTGGCTTTGATATTCCCACGGATCGAGAGTGCCTCGCGGCGACATGACCAGGCAGGCTCGACCTCTCGATGCCTTGATGATCAGACCTGGATAGATATTCGGCATCATCCACAGCATATGGCTATGGATGATGTCGGCCTCCACCGCTGCTTTTGTCAACGCTCTGCGCATCGACCTCGACAGGCCAAGGCGGGGAATGAACGCTGACGCCGGATGGGCGCAGGTTTCGTATGATCCTGCGGCGTCGGCGCGCAGCGGTTCGAGCGCGTGCAATACGACATCGACGCCGTGCTCGCTCAAGCTCCTACATAACGCAGGCACGGTATAGGCAGGTCCCCCATGCGACGACAAACCAGACCCAACCTGGTGAACCAACATATTATCTTGGTGACCCCTGTGACGACGCTCGCGAACCGGCAGGCATTGAGTTTCGGCCAGGTCCGCGCCGCGACTCTGCCGTATCATCCCATACGCGGCCGCAAATGTAGTTCAGATGGCGGTCAGTGCAGGTGCGCTCCTCAGAGACGCCAGTTGACACCCGTGCGCAGGACCCGGGCAGGATTGCCTCCAATGAGGCAGTTGGGCTGGTCGGGTACCTGCCGCCGATGTTCAAGACCCTCGACGTTGACCCCGGTTTTATCGCGTGGATGACTGGACCCGGTGTTATTGAGTAGGGCGGTGGTCCATACGTTCAAACATACATTTGGCATGTTCGTATGTAAAAAAACTTGGGCGTAGAATCTCGCCATGTCGTTCATCCCCGCACCGGTCGAGCCGTTCAGGGCGATAGGCATCAGCCGTCTCGCGCATCAGCTGCAAGGGGAGGGCCGCTCCATTCTCCACCTGGAATTCGGCCAGCCTTCCACCGGCGCACCGCTCGCTGCGATCGCGGCGGCCCATGCGGTACTGGACACGGCGCCGCTCGGCTACTGGGAGAGTCCGGCGCTCAAGCTGCGCATCGCGAAGCATTACCAAGACACGTACGCGGTCGAAATCGCGCCGGATCAGATCATACTCACCGGTGGCGCCTCTCCCGCCTTGTTGCTGGCGCTGATCTCCTCGTTTGCGCCCGGCGACCGGGTCGCCTTCACCCGACCGGGCTACGTGGCGTACCGAAATACCTTGCGGGCGCTGCACATGGAGGGTGTGGAGCTGCCAACCGGTGCCGGCGAGCGCTATCAGATCACGGCCGCCGCGGTCGCCGCGCTGGACCCACCGCCTCAGGGACTCATCGTCGCGAGTCCGGCCAATCCCACCGGCACCCTCATTCACGCTGGTGAACTCGCCGCCATCGGCCGACTCTGCAGCGAGCGCGGCATACGCCTGGTTTCCGATGAGATCTACCATGGGCTGAGCTACGTCGAACCCGCCCGTTCGGTGTTGGAGTTCAATCCGGACGCGCTCGTCGTCAACAGTTTCTCGAAGTATTTCAGCATGGTGGGCTGGCGCCTCGGATGGTTGGTGGTTCCGCCGTCGCACGCAGATCGGGCGCGCGCCTACGCGGGCAATCTCTTCCTCACCGCACCGTCCCTGAGCCAGCACGCCGCCTTGATCGCCATGGACGCCCGCGGCGAACTGGCGGGACACGTGGACCGATACCGACGCAACCGACAACTCCTGCTGGATGTCCTGCCGCGATTGCATCTCGACGCCATCGCGCCGCCCGATGGAGCGTTCTACGTGTACGCAAACGTGAGCCGGTTCACCCGCGACAGTCTCGAGTTCTGCGACACGTTGTTGCGTGAGACCGGGGTGGCCGTGGCGCCGGGAATCGATTTCGATCCCATCGACGGCCATCGCTTCATCCGCTTCAGTTTTGCCGGCGCGACGTCCGACATCGAGGAGGCGACGCGTCGGCTGATCCCGTGGTTCGACGGACGCATCGGCCGGACCGGCTGACATCGGCGCAGGCAATCAGCGGTGCAGGTCGTCGATCCAGCGCACCAGTTCCGGCGTTTCCACCCCTTCGATATCGAGATTGACCACGAGGCCCGTCTGACCGCTGCGGGTGAGCACGCAGTGCAGCTGTAGATCGTCGCTGGCGTTGATTTCCTGGTGAGGCACGTAGGGTGGGACGTAGATGAAGTCGCCGGGCTCGGCCTCGGCGACGAACTCCAACTGCTCACCCCAGCGTAGTCGCGCAAGGCCGCTCACGACGTAGATGACGCTCTCCAGATCGCCGTGGTGATGGGCGCCGGTCTTCGCCCGGGCGTCGATGGTGACCGTGCCGGCCCAAAGCTTCGACGCGCCCGTGCAAGTCGTGACCGCGGCCTGCCGGCGCATCCCGGGTGTTTGCGCGGTCGATGCGTCGAGTTGCCCGGCAGGGATGATCTTTACTCCGTCGGAACGCCAGCGGCCCACCATCTAACTTCCCTCGCGGTTGGGATCGCGCCAGCCACGTTCGAAGGGCAGCCGCCACGCGTGCGGTGCAATGAGCTGGTGGATCGAATTGGGTCCCCAGGAGCCGGGGGCGTACAGACGCACCGGTGGCGGTGCTTCGAGCAACGGAATAGACACCTCCCACAGACGCTCGATTCCCTCGGCCGTCGTGAACAGGGTGTGGTCCCCGCGCATCGCGTCCAGGATGAGTCTCTCGTAGGCTTCGAGCACGTCGGCATAGTGCCCGGTGTCGTGCATGGCAAATTGCAAACTGAGCTTGTCCAGGCGCATACCGGGCCCGGGCCGCTTGCCGTAGAACGACAACGAGACCTTGGAGGCGTCCGCCAGGTCGAAGGTCAGATGGTCCGGGCCCTGTGCGCCCACCCCCGAGCCTGCGGGAAACATGCTCTTGGGAGGCTCCTGGAAAGCGATGGAGATGATGCGTTGACCCTCGGCGAGCCGTTTGCCGGTGCGCAGATAGAAAGGCACGCCGGCCCACCTCCAGTTGTCGATGAAGCATTTTAAGGCGATGAACGTCTCGGTGTCCGAATCGTGGTACACGCCTTCTTCCGACCGATAGCCGGTGTATTGTCCGCGGATGACGTCGCTCGGCTTGATCGGCAGCATGCTGCGGAACACCTTGTTTTTCTCTTCGCTGATCGGTTTCGGCTCGAGCGACGTCGGCGCCTCCATGGCCATGAACGCGAGAATTTGAAACAGGTGGGTCACCACCATGTCGCGGTAGGCGCCGGTTTGCTCGTAGAAGGCCGATCGCTTGCCGAGACCCAGGGTCTCCGGGACGTCGATCTGTACGTGATCGATGAAGTTGCGGTTCCAGATGGGTTCGAACAGGCCGTTGGCAAAACGAAATGCCAGGATGTTCTGCGCCGGTTCCTTGCCGAGGAAATGATCGATGCGAAAGATCTGGCTCTCGTCGAACACCTCGTGGAGACGCGTGTTGAGGGTCACCGCAGTCGCAAGGTTGGTGCCGAAGGGCTTCTCCATGATGACGCGGGAACGTTCGACCAGATCCGCCTCGCCGAGCAGACGCACCGCCGCCAGGGCGGCATTGGGCGGCACGCTCAGATAGTGCAGCCGTCGGCTCTCGCCACCGAGAATTTTCTCCGCCGCGAGGACGGCGGCGTTGAGCGCTCCGGCGCCGGCACCGAGCGGGAGATAGTTCAGGTTTTTTGCGAAAACGGCCCAATCCTCTTCATCCACCTTGCGCGTCGAGAATTCGCTCAAGGCCTGCCGCGCGAACACCCGGAAGCCTTCCGCGTCGAGGTCGTCCAGGGAAACGCCGATGATCTGACACGAAGGGATGAATCCCGCGCTCGAGAGATGAAACAGTCCCGGCAGCAGCTTGCGGCGTGCGAGGTCCCCCGTGGCACCGACCAGGACGACGACATGCGGGTATTGCGGACCCACACCGGCAGGAATACCCACCATCAAAGACCCGCGTTCTTGGCGATGGTCAGTCCGATGCCCGACCAGTCGATCTCGTCGCCCTCCGCCGCGATGGTCTGCAGCAGGTGATCGCGTACCACGCCGAGCATGGGCATGGGCACCCGCAGCGCCTCGGCGGACTGGCCGACGAGACGCATGTCCTTGAGTCCGAGCGGGGCCGCGAAGCCGGCAGGCGTGAACTTGCCCTCCACCAGCAGTTTGCCGTAATTGCGAAACACCGGAGCATCGAACAGATTGCTCGTCATGACCTCGAGAAATTGTGCCTTGGCGACCCCGCCCTTCTCCGCCAGCGCCAATGCCTCGCCCATGATCTCTATCGACGACATGATCATGAAATTGCCGCACAGCTTGACGAGATTGGCCACGGAGGGTTTCGTGCCGACCGTGAAGACCTTCTTGCTGATCGCAGCGAAAATTTCCGCCGTTTCCTGCAGGTCTGCGGCCTCGCCGGCAGCGGCAATGGTCAATGCGGCGGCCGCAGCGGCTTCCGGCCGCCCGAACACCGGCGCGCAGATGAAACGTTGACCGCGCTCGCGATGCGCCTCGGCGAAGCGGTCGGCGGTGGCGACGGCGATGGTGCTGAGCGAAATATGAATGCCGCCCGGCTGCAAGCCTGCCAGAACGCCGTCTGCTCCGCTCATGACCGCCTCGAGCGCTGCGTCGTCGGCGAGCATCGTCATGACGACTTCGCGTCCGCTGGCGACCTCCCGGGGGCTCGCGCACAGCACCGCACCCGCGGCGACCACGTCCCTGGCCTTCGCGGCGTTGCGGTTCCACACCGCCACCTCGAAGTGCGCCTTGACGAGATTTGCGGCGATCGCCGCCCCCATGTTGCCCAAACCGATGAAACCAATTCGCATCTGTATCTCCAATGATGCGTCCGTACGACGCGTTGAAACCCATCGGCAAGTAAGACTAGGACTACGTATTTAGGGGCATGCCGCGCCGACATTCTCTCAATTCAGCGCGGACGCTGCTTTAGTTTCCAATCCTCCGGATGCCATGCCATGATTACTGCCTACTTTGAGTACTGCCGATGACAGAGTCGAACAATTTGGCAGGGTCCGAATGGGCCGAGGTGGTTGCGCATCAAAGGACGCTGGCACGCTGGCTCCTTGAAGAGGCGTTGCCGCGTTGGGATGAGCACGGCGTCGATCGGATTTCCGGCGGTTTTTTCGAACAGCTGGCGTTCGATGAACGGACGCGTGAGTTTGCCGCGTCCGGCGCGGTCCGCCGCGGGCGTGTGGTCGCACGACAGATGTACGTGTTCGACGTCGGGCATCGGGGTGGTTGGCGTTCGTCACTGTCGGATCCCGTGATGCACGGGTGCCAGTACCTCTTCGGCCGGATGCATGCGCACGACGGTGTCTTTCATACCGCGCTGGAAGAGGGAAACCACTCGCCCACCGGCCCGTTCAGTCTGTACGAACACGCGTTTTACCTGTTCGCGCTGGCGCGCGTGAATGCAGCGGCGGGCGGGCGTTTTCCCACGGCGCACACGGCGCAGCGCTCGCTCGCGCGGTTGCGTGCCGCATGGGGTCGCGAGCAGGGCGGATTCGAGGAGTCACAGCCGCCGAGTCTGCCGCTACAGTCGAACCCTCACATGCATCTGCTGGAAGCGGCGCTCGCGTGGATCGAAACCACCGAGGGCGCGGCGCAGGAACCCTGGATCCGGCTGGCGGGCGAGCTGGTAGCCCTGTGTTTACGCGCGTTCGTCGACCCGGACCGGGGCGGCATCCGGGAGTATTTCGACTTCGACTGGCGGCCGATGCCCGGTGAAGCGGGTCGTATCGTCGAGCCGGGCCACCAGTTCGAGTGGGCCTGGCTGTTGCTGCGCTGGAGCACGCTCGACCATGGCAGCGGCGAACAACGCAGGGCGTGTGTCGAGGCGGCGCAGCGCCTGGTGACCGTGGGCGAACGTTGGGGTGTCGACCTCGAGCGCGGCGTGGCTGTCAACGCCTTGTGGGACGATATGACGGTCAAGGACGGCGCCGCGAAATTATGGCCTCAGACGGAACGCGTCAAAGCCTGGTGCGCTGTTTTTGAACAGGCACGCGATGCGGACGAGGTACGAATTGCCTGCCGTCATCTCGCGCTCGCCGCGGACGGGCTGCTCAAATTCCTGCCGGCCCATCCTGCCGGGCTGTGGCACGAGGTGCTGCGACAGGACGGCAGTTTCGTCGCCGAGCCCAGCAAAGCCAGCAGTTTCTACCATGTGGTGTGTGCGATCGACGTGCTCGGCAGTACGGTCGCCCGTGCCGAACAGGCCGCCGGCGCCGGCGTTCGCCGCACCGCCTTCGCAATCCAATAAATCGAGCGACGCGCCATGATGGTTACCGATAAGTTGAGCGGCGTGCGGGTGCTATGCATCGGCGACGTCATGTTGGATCGGTTCGTGTCCGGTCATGTGAAACGGATTTCGCCGGAAAGCCCGGTGCCGGTGCTGTCCATCTCCGGCTCGCAGAGTTTTCCGGGCGGAGCCGCGAACGTCGCGCGCAACGTGGCATCCCTCGGCGGATCGTGCACTCTGGTCAGCGTGGTCGGTGCCGACGCGGTGGCCCGCGAATTGCAAACCTCCCTGCAGTCGATCGCGGGAATACGCTGCGATTTCACGGTGAGCCCCGACCGTCCCACCACCGAGAAAATCCGCTTCGTCGCACAGGGTCAGCACATGCTGCGCACCGATGCCGAGGTCACGGCGGCCATCGGTACGGAGACGGCCGCCGAGCTGCTGGCCGTGGTCGGCAGACTCGCCGCCGAGCACGACGTGCTGGTGCTCTCGGACTATGCCAAGGGGCTGCTGACGGACACGGTGGTTCGCGGCGCCATCGACATCGCGCAGGCGCGCGGCCTGCCCGTCGTGGTCGATCCGAAGTCGGTGGAACTGCGCCGGTATGCGGGCGCGACGGTGATCACCCCGAACAGCAAGGAGGTGCTCGACGCCACGGGCATCGATCCCACCGAGGACGACGCTCTGGCGGAGCGCGCCGGCACGGTCATATTGGCCGATGCCCGGGTCGCAGCGGTGCTGGTGACGCGTGCTCATCGGGGCATGACGCTGGTCGCGGGAGGGATGCCGACCGTGCACATCGAAGCCAGCGCGCGCGAGGTGTTCGACGTGGTGGGTGCCGGCGACACGGTGATCGCCACCCTGTCACTGGCGCTCGGGGCGCAGCTCGAACTCCCTGCGGCGTCGCGGCTGGCCAACCTCGCTGCCGGCGTCGCGGTCGGAAAACGCGGCACGGCCACGGTCACGCAGACCGAACTGGCCGACGAGGTGATGCGGTCGAGCCACGGCAGCCTGCAGGGACTGCGCAGCAAGATCATGTCGCGCGAGGACGCTGCCGCGCTCGCCCAGACCTGGCGCAGGAATGGCTTCAAGGTAGGATTCACCAACGGCTGCTTCGACATCCTTCATGTGGGGCACCTGGCCATCCTGTCCTTCTCCAGGCAGAACAGCGGCAGGCTCATCGTGGCGGTCAACAGCGATGCGTCGGTGCGACGGTTGAAGGAGGCCGGCAGACCGATCAATTCGCAGAACGATCGCGCCATGGTGCTCGCGGCGCTGTCGGCGGTGGATGCCGTGGTCATCTTCGACGAGGACACTCCGCTCGAGATGATCGAAATGCTCAGCCCGGACGTATTGATCAAGGGGGCGGATTACAGCATCGACCAGATCGTCGGTTCCGGGCACGTGTTGGCCCAGGGGGGCAAGGTCCTCACCTGCGACCTGGTGCCGGGCAAGAGCACGACGCGTGTGGTCGACAGCCTTCGCGGCAGGCCCGGGAGTGCCTGACGCCCTGGCCATGACGAAGACTAAATTCCCGCAACGGATCGTCATCTACCGCCTCGGAAGTCTCGGCGACACCGTGGTCGCGCTGCCCTGTTTCCATCAGGTGGCAAAACACTGGCCGGATGCCGAGCGCATCGTGCTCACGAATTTTCCCGTCAGCTCCAAGGCTGCGCCACTGGAGGTGATCCTGCGCGAAGGAGGGCTGATCCATGGCGCCATCGCCTATCCGGTGGGAACGCGCTCCCTGGGTGAATTGTGGCGTCTGTCGCGCCGGTTGCGAAGCCTTCGGGCCGAAGTGCTCGTGTACCTCACCCCGGCGCGCGGCCTGCTGAACGCGTATCGCGATTATCTGTTCTTCAGGCTGTGCGGTTTCAGGCACATCGTCGGCATCCCCTCGACACCGGCTCTGCAGAAGCCTCGCCTGCAGGCCGCCACGTCGGGCACTGCCGGGTCCGCGGCTGCGCCGCCCGGTGCAGCGCTCGACGAGGAACGCGAGGCGGAACGCCTGGTGCGCTGCCTGAGCGCGCTGGGGCCCATCGATCTGGACGATCCGGCCATGTGGGACCTCAGGCTTACCGAACAGGAGTTGCACGCCGGTTCGCGGGCGCTCGCGTCCCTCGGGTCGCTGCCCTATCTCGCCATCAACATGGGTGGCAAGGCTGTACAGAAGGACTGGGGTCTCGACAACTGGCGAACGTTGCTCGCTGCGTTGAGCGAGCGCCATCCCCACACCGGGCTGCTGGTGGTGGGCGCGCTGGAGGATCGGGAACGGGCGCAAGCGATCAGTGACGTCTGGCACGGCCCGGTGATCGATGCCTGCGGGACGCTGAGTCCGCGCGAGAGCGCGGCCGCCATGCGTCTCGCCGCCGTCTTCGTCGGCCATGATTCGGGTCCGCTGCATCTGGCCGCCGCCGCCGGCGTTCCCTGCGTGGGTTTGTTCGGCAACTTCAACGTGCCGAAACGGTGGCATCCCCGCGGCGCTCAGCATCGCATCATTCATCGCATGGGTGGTTTGGGCCGTATCACCGTGACCGAGGTGATCGATGCCGTCCAGGACATCGTGCGGCTCCCGGCAGAGTGCGCGTGAGCGGCGGCGCCGTGCCCGTGTTCCTGGATCGCGACGGCACGCTCATCGTCGAGAAGCAGTACCTGAGCGACCCGGCGCAGGTAAGCCTCGAAGAGGGCGTCGTCGATGGCCTGCGGTTGCTGCGCGACGCGGGTCATCCGCTCATCGTGTTGTCGAACCAGTCGGGGATCGGCCGCGGAAAATTCACCACCGAGGACGCGCAGCGCGTGAACGCCAGAACGGCCGAGCTGCTGCGGTCCTTCGGCATCGACATTCTCGCCTGGTATTTCTGCCCGCACGCGCCGGCCACGGCCTGCGAGTGCCGCAAGCCGCTGCCGGGACTCGCGCACGAGGCCGCCCGCGACTGGGGCGTGCGGCTGCACGGCAGCTACGTGGTCGGCGACAAGCAGAGTGACGTCGAGCTTGCGGACGCGATAGGCGGCACCGGCCTGCTGCTCGGCACCGGACATGGCGGCGCTTCGCGGGCCTGGGCGCAGGCGGCGGGCCGACCGGTGTTCACGGATCTGCTCGGTGCGGCTCATTACATAGAAGGTCGGAGGTAGACATCATGATCATCGTCACCGGGGCAACCGGCTTCATCGGTTCGAACATCGTCGCCGAACTCAACGCCGCGGGCAGGAGCGACGTCATCCTCGTCGACGATTTGGGTGCGCAGGGAAAGTGGAAGAATATCGCCAAGCGGCGTTTCCAGGACGTGGTATTGCCGGCCGAACTCGACGCGTTGCTGCAGAAGCTCGCCGGCTGCGACGCCGTTTATCACATGGGTGCCAACTCATCGACCACGGCCACGGATGGTGACGCGGTACTGATCAGCAATTTTCGCACCTCCAAGATCCTCTGGGAATGGTGCGCGCGCACGCGTACGCCCTTGATCTATGCCTCCTCCGCCGCGACTTACGGCGACGGCGCGCTGGGGTTCGAGGACGACGCGGCGCCGGACGCCCTCGATGCGCTGCGGCCGCTCAATCTGTACGGGTGGTCCAAGCATGCATTCGACAAATGGGCGGTTGCGCAGGCGGCGACGGGCAGCGCACCGCCGCAATGGTGCGGCCTGAAATTCTTCAATGTGTACGGGCCCAACGAGAGCCACAAGGGCGACATGCGCAGCCTGGTCAGCAAGAACACGCCGGTCGTCGCGGCGGGGCAGGTGATCCGGCTCTTCAAATCCCATCGCGACGAGTACGCCGATGGCCGGCAGTTGCGCGATTTCGTCTACGTCAAAGACTGCGTTCGGGTGATGCTGTGGCTTGGCGGTCAGCCGAAAATCAGCGGGCTGTTCAATTTGGGGACCGGCCAGGCGCGTTCCTTCGTGGATCTCGTCGAGGCGGTGGGGGCGGCTCTGGACAAACCCGTCGACATCGAATTCGTCGACATGCCCGAGTCGATCCGTGCGAACTACCAGTACTTCACCGAGGCGAGGATGACCAAGCTGCGCGAGGCCGGCTACACCGCGCCGTTCTACAGCCTGGAGGAGGGTGTTGCGGACTATGTTCAGCAGTATCTCGTCCGGTCGGACATATATCGTTGAGCGCGCGATGCGGGCGCAAAGTTCCGGCGGCTTCTGGGCGATGCATCGCAGCTGGTTGATTCATATGTAAAATAGGTTGTCCCCCTTCACTGCTATATTGCGTCCCCGTGAAAGCACATAAATTCAAGTCGGTCGTGGTGCGGGCAGTAATCGCCCTTGCGTTGGTTCTGGGGCTCGCCGAGGCGGGTGTACGGTCGAGCGGCATCGTCGACTTTCCCGTCTACGCCGTCGACGACGAGATCGGCTACATCGTCAAGCCGAATCAATCCGGGCGTTTCTTAAACAAGAATTACTGGGCGTTCAACAGCAAGAGCATGCCGACGACGCAGGCTTGGCGGCCCTCCGCCAGGCCGAGCCTGATGCTGATCGGCAACAGCATCATCATGGGCGGCAATCCCTTGGATGAGAAGGACAAGCTGACGCCCCGGCTCGTCGCCGAGCTCGGCGGTCGTTACGCCGTGTGGCCCCTGGCCATCGGCGGCTGGACCAACGTCAACGAGATGGTCTATTTGCGACGCAACCCGGACGTGGTCAAGGCAACCGACCTCTTCGCCTGGGAATACATGGCGGGGGGCCTGAGCGGGGTCAGCCGTTGGCGTGGCGATTATGTGTTTCCGAGCTCGCATCCGGTACTCGCGAGCTGGTACGCATTCCGCCGCTACGTCGCACCGCATTTCATGGCGTTCGACATGAACGAACTGCCCCCCGTAGGCGAAGTGGCGAGTGATCATCAGCGAGAATTCGAGGCCGCGGTGGCCGACTTGATCCGGGCCTCGGCAGCCGCACATCCGGGATTCATATTTCTGTACCCGACGAAAAAAGAACTGCGCACGTTCAAGGAGACCGGAGAATGGTTGCCGGAACGCGCCATGATCGAAAAGATTTGCGAGCGCCATGGCCTGGGTTTGGTGGATGTCGCGAAGGAAGGCACCTGGAACGAGTCGCTCTACCGCGACGGCGTGCATCCCACCGTGCAGGGGAACATCGTGCTGGCGAAGATATTGTCGTCGGCCGTCGCACAACTTGCCGTGCCGGCGCAGGCGGCGGCGAAATGATGTTGCTCTCTGCACGGTCGTCGGTGTACCGGGCCTTGAAGCAGTGGGTGACCCGTCCCAGGAGCAGCCCGGCCCACTACAGCGGACATAAGACCACGAAAAAGCTCCTGCTCCTCGGCGTCGTCGCCTTGTTCGCAGCGTTGGTGGTCGAGTCGATCTCGTCCTATGTGCTGTTTCGCTACTTTGCCTCCTCGAACAAAAGTTTCACGCCCGCCGGATCATCGACGTATGAGCTGTTCGATCACCTGGTCGTGACCCTCAGAGGAGAGCACAAACACGTGCTCGTCAGCGCGGACCGGTTTCCATTGTTCATACCGGACCCCCGGCTCGGCTACGTGATGAACCCGGGCGACTACAACATCCTCGAGGACTTCGACCACCACAAGCACATGTTTCATCTGCAAGTGACGGCCGAGGGCCAGCGCGCGACGTCTTATGTGCCCGTGAAAGCTGCGCACCGGTTGTTCTTCACCGGCGATTCTTCCACCTTCGGCTGGGGTCTCAACGATGAGCAGACGATTCCGTGGCTCCTGCAGAGCCGGATGCCCAACGATCAGGTGTTGAATCTGTCGTTGAACAGCTATTCGACGGTGCAAGCGCTCCTGCAGCTTTCCACGGTCAAACCGAAGCTCGGCCCGGACGACACGGTGATTCTGTTGTATCACCCCGTGACGACCGATTTCAACGTTTCCGCGCTCCACCGTCTGGAAGATCTACGGATGGGATATGAGCTGCAGCTGGGCGATCTGAGGCAGATGATGGCCATGGAAATTCCCTATGGAGCGCTCGATGCGAGCGGTGACCTGGAGGTGCGTCACGTCCCGTTCTCGTGCCTGACGCGTCCGTCCGACCGGGATTGCGTGCGCCCACAGGTGAGCGGCGCGGACGCGATACGCATCACCGAACGCGCGTTCGACGCCATCCTCGCGCTGCATCCCGGGCACGCGGTGGTGGCGTTCGTCTCGGGCGACGACCATGATCCCGTGATCGAGCATCTGCGCGAAAAAGGCGTGCTCGTTGCGGATTTGCGGCTGAGCGACGACGAGCCGGATGCCCATGAAGCATTGCCGACGGACAAGCACGCCGGCCCGTTTTGGCAGTACCGAGTCTTCAACCGGCTGATCGCGGCGTTGCGGCAAGAACGACTGGTTCACTGAGATCCCTGGTGATGTGGCGTAAAGTTCACTTTTTGAAGGGATGATGCATGTACCATTCGACGAGTCGTGGTTTCGTGTTGGGCCGACGGCGTCAGGAAATTGACGTTTTTTTCAGGTATGGTTCTTGCAGCGTGGCTTGTGTGACTGTGTTCGATCGGGAAACTGTGTTCAACCGTCAATGGGCAAACGCATGAGGATTCTCATCTATAGCTGCAACTTTGCCCCCGAGCCCACCGGGATAGGCAAGTATTCGGGCGAAATGGCGGCATGGCTCGCCGATCATGGTCATCTGGTGCGCGTCGTTGCTGCGCCGCCCTACTATCCGGCGTGGAAGCTCGAGTCGGGTCAGGGCAATTGGCCGCCGTATCGCCGCGAATCCTGGCGCGGAACCCAGGTTTACCGCTCCCCATTGTGGGTACCGAAGTCACCGGGTGGCACTGCGCGGGTCATCCACCTGCTCTCCTTCGCCTTGAGTTCATTTCCCGTCATGATGCGCCAGGTGATATGGCGCCCCGATCTCGTGATCACGGTAGCGCCTGCGTTCCTCTGCGCACCCGCAGGGTTGTTGACGGCGCGATTATCGGGGGCGCAGAGCTGGTTGCATCTGCAGGATTTCGAAGTCGACCTGGCCTTTCGGATGAGGCTGCTGCGGGGCAGGCTTCTGCAACGACTGGTGCTGCGCATGGAACGCTGGCTGCTGCGACGGTTCGACAGCGTGTCCTCCATCTCGAGCAGAATGGTGGAACAACTTCTCACGAAGGGTGTTCAGCTGTCCAAAACCCGATATTTCCCGAACTGGGTGGACATCGCTCACATCAAGCCGAACTCGATTGCGCAAGGCGCGTATCGGCGGGAACTCGATATTGCGGACGATGCCAAGGTCGTCATGTTTTCCGGATCTTTGGGTGGCAAGCAGGGACTTCAGGCAATTTCCGCCGCCGCGCATTTATTGGCGCACCGCCAGGACATCGTGTTCATCATCTGCGGTGACGGGGTGATGAAACCCGTGCTGCAGGAAGAGACCGCCGGCTTGACGAACGTGCGTTTTCTGCCGCTGCAGCCGTTCGAGCGCCTGGGGGAGCTGCTCTGCACGGCCGACATGCATCTGCTGCCGCAGAGTCCCGATGCCGCAGATCTTGTGCTTCCCTCCAAGTTGTCCGGCATGCTCGCGAGCGGACGTCCCGTGATCTCCACCTGTCGTCCGGGCACCGAGCTTGATTCGGTGGTGTCGAGTTGCGGGCTCACGGTCCCGCCCGAAGATGCGGCGCGCATGGCAGCCGCGATCAAAACGCTCGCCGACGATGCCGTGATGCGGATGGAACTGGGTCGCAAGGCGCGTGCGTATGCCGAAGCAAACTATGAGCGGGATGCGATTCTCGGGCGGATTTTCGGTTTCCTGGAAGGAGACGAATCGAGCGTCACCCATGACGCCATTGCCTGAGCGGCCGCCGTCGGCTGCGGCCGTCGGCCGCGGCGTGTAGAGGTCGATCCGAGATCGGCGCCCACCGGAACGTCGCGTGGGTTCACATGCCCGTAATGTCGACCCGTTACATGAAATCGACCACGAATGATGTTGAGATTGCTGCAAGAAATGTTTTCCGCGATGCGGCGAAGCTGCATCGTCACCCCAAATTATTGTAAAACAGGTATTGTGAACGAGATGAATTATGGAAGTTATTCATGAGCTTGGAGCGAACCACGTGACCACTTCGATCTTGACCGGGCTGCAACGGGCGGTGCGGGCTGCGCGCGGTGCCTTGTTGCTGTGTCTGGTGACCACCGCGCTGGCGGGTCGTCCCGCGGCGGCCGCCGAAGAATACCGGTTGGTGCCGGGCGACATCCTGAGAATAAGCGTGTTCAAGAATCCCGATCTGAGTGCCGATGCCCGAGTTTCCGAGTCGGGCACCATCGGCTACCCCTTGATCGGCGCCGTGCCGGTGAGCGGCCTTACCCTGCCGGCGGCGGAAAAAAAGATTTCGGACATGTTGAAGGAGGGCGGTTTCGTTCTCAATCCGCAGGTCAACATTTTGCTCACCGTCGCGGTGGGCAACCAGGTGTCCGTGCTCGGCGAGGTGAACAAGCCGGGTCGCTATCCGACGGAAGGCGCCGGCGGGCACTTGTCCGGCATGCTGGCCTCCGCCGGCGGAATCATTTCGGCCACCGGCGGCGACATCGTCGTCGTCACCGGGACGCGGGGCGGCAAGCCGTTCCGCCGGGAGATCGATGTCGCAAAGATGGCGCAGACCGGCAGTTCCGCCGATGACATCGAGCTCAGCGGGGGCGACACGGTGTTCGTCGGCCGTGCACCGCAGTTCTATATTTATGGGCAGGTGCAGAGGCCGGGTGGTTACCGACTCGACAAGGGCATGACGGTGATGCAGGCGCTGGCGGCGGGCGGCGGCGTGACGGGCAAGGGCACCTCCCGCGGCGTGCTGCTGCATCGGCGCGACGCCGTCGGCAAGGTCAAGGAGACCCGTGCCAGTCTCGATGATGAGCTGCGTGATCAAGATGTGGTCTACGTGAAAGAAAGCGTGTTTTGATCCTGAGAACCGGCGAAAAATTATGAGCCTCAAACAATTTCTTCTCATCCTGCGTGCGCGCTGGAAAGTCGCTCTCGGCATATTCGGTGCGATCGTGCTGGTGGGCGCGATCATCAGCCTGTTGACACCCAAGCAGTACACGGCTACCGCGTCGGTGGTGGTGGACGCAAAAGCAGATCCGGTGGCGGGCGTTGTCTACTCCGCGCAGATGCTCACCGGCTACATCGCGACGCAGGTGGACATCATCGGCAGCGAGCGCGTGGCGCAACGCGTCGTCAAGAATCTGCGTCTGGACAAGGTGCCGGAGACCATCGACGCGTGGCGTGGAAGCACCGGCGGGCATGGCGACATCGTGGTGTGGCTGGGCCTGAAGCTGCAGAAGAAGTTGTCGGTGACCCCGTCACGCGACAGCAGCGTCATCGACATCGCGGTCGAATGGACCGACCCGAAGACCGCGGCCGTGCTGGCCAACGCCTTCGCCCAGGCCTACATGGACACGAACATTGAACTGAAGGTGGATCCCGCCAAGCAGTACGCCTCCTATTTCGAAGAGCGCTCCACGGCGCTGCGTGCGGACCTCGAAGCGAAGCAGAAGAAGCTCGCCGACTATCAGTCGGCGAACGGCATCGTCGCGAGTGACGGGCGTCTGGACATCGAGAATGCGCGTCTCGCTGAGCTTTCCACCCAGCTGAGCGCCATTCAGGCATTGCGTCAGGACAGCCAGTCCCGTCAGCACGTGAGCGGCAGTGACATCGAGTCTTTGCCGGAAGTGCTCCAGAGTCCCCTGGTGGCCGGGTTGAAATCGGACCTGTCGCGTGCGGAAGCGAAGCTGCAGGACATCGGCACGAGCCTCGGCAAGAACCACCCGGACTACAAGAACACCGCGGCGGAAATTGCCAGCCTGCGCGCCCGCATCGAACAGGAGAGCGCGAAAATCGCCGCATCCCTGGGCGCGACCACGCAGGTCAACCTGCGCCGGGAGGCGGAGATCCGTGCGGCGCTCGAGGCGCAGAAGAAGCGCATGTACGAGATGACCCATCAGCACGACGAAGCCTCGGTATTGCAGAACGACGTCGCGACGGCACAGCGCAACCTGGATGCGGTGACGCAACGTCTGGCGCAGAGCAGCCTCGAGAGTCAGACCCAGCAGACCAACATCTCGCTGCTCACGGCGGCGGTCGAGCCGATGTTCAAGTCCAGTCCGCGGCTCGCGTTGAACGCGGCGATTGCCGTGTTTCTCGGCACCGTATTCGGCGTCGGCGCGGCCCTGGTGCTCGAGATGCTCGACAAACGCGTGCGTGAAGCCGGCGATCTGCAGACGCTGCTCAGTGTGCCCATCCTGGGCAGGATTCCGCACGTCAAGCCCGAAGGCCGGTTGGACCGGGCCGCTTCTTCCGTACTGACCCGCGTGGAACCCTCTGCAATATGAACACGACAGCAAGTCCTTTGAATGACGCCATCATGCCCAGCCGCGACCGCAGCCGCGTCTTCGGCGCCATCCTCGTCGAACAAGGGCGGTTGACGCCGCATGAGGTGGAGGAGATTCAGCGGCATGCAAGCGCCCATGGCCTGCGCTTCGGCGATGCCGCGGTCCAATTGAAGCTGCTGACGCAGGATGACATCGAGTTCGCGCTCGCCCACCAGTACAACTACCCCACCATCCCGCGCGGCGGCCAGAACGGGGTGGCGGACGACGTGGTGGCGGCCTATGCCCCGCAAAGCGACTCCGTCGAGCCTCTGCGGGCGCTGCGCAGCCAGATCACACTGCGCTGGCTCGACGACGTCAATCACAAGACCATCGCGATCACCAGCCCCGGCCGCGGTGAGGGGCGCAGCTGGCTCGCGGCGAATCTCGCGACGGTGTTCGCGCAGATCGGTGAGCGCACCCTGCTGATCGACGCGGACATGCGTCATCCCAGCCAGCATCTGCTGTTCAACCTCAGCAACGCGGCCGGGCTGTCGGCATTGCTGACGGGGCGGGCAGGCCGCGAGATCGCCTGCAGGATACATCCGCAGCTGAGGTTGTTCGTGCTGCCGGCGGGTATCCTGCCCCCCAATCCTCAGGAATTGCTCGGCAGGCCGGTGTTCGACGTGGTGTTGGAGCGTTTCGCCGACCAGTTCGACGTGATCATCATCGACACCCCCTCCGCCACGGAGTCTGCCGATGCGCAAATCGTCGCCAAGCGGGCAGGCGCCGCGGTGATGCTTGCGCGGAAAGACGTCACGAAGCAGGCGCAACTGGTGGCGTCCATGCAGAGTCTCTCCGAGACCGGCGTCAACGTGATCGGCAGTGTCATCAACGAATATTAGTGAGGGCCACGATCGAGAGTCGATCATGGCGCCGCCTTGAAAAGCGCTGACAGCTCCATCCTGTACCTGGGCGTGACCGACGGCACCAGCTTGGACCGCGCGAACGCCCTTCGGCGCGTGGGCTACCAGGTGAAGCACGTGAGCCTGCTCGAACTGCTGCCCAGCAAGAAGTGGGCGTGGCGGATCACGTGGAAACTCGGCGGTCAGTGGTTGAGCCCCTGGCTGCTCGCCAGGCTGCCCGCGGTGTTGAAAGACGCGCATTTCGATCTATGCCTGGTCGACAGCGGCGAGTTCGTGACCCCCTCGATCATCCGCCTGCTGCGCAGGCACGCCCGGAAAATCGTCAACTACAACATAGACGATCCGTTCGGCAAGCGTGATGCCACACGTTTCGTGGCCTATCGCCAGAGCATTCCGTACTATGATTTGTGCGCCGTCGTGCGCCAGGAGAATGTGGCGGAGGCGGAGACGTTGGGAGCCCGGCAGGTGGTCCGGGTGTTCCGCTCCGCCGACGAGTTGTCGCATTCGGCGCGACCGTTGACGGATACGGAACGCCGCGAGTGGCACTCGGAAGTGATGTTCTTGGGGACCTGGTTTCCCGAACGGGGCCCATTTCTTCTCGCCCTGGCGGCCAGAGGGGTGCCTCTGACCATCCGTGGCGCCAACTGGCACAAGGCTCCGGAGTGGTCCTCGCTGCAGGGCTACTGGAAGGGCGGTCCGCTGCAGGGTGAGGACTATGCCAGGGCCATCCAGTGCGCCCGGGTCAATCTGGGACTGCTGTCGTTGGGAAACCGCGATTTACACACCACCCGCTCGCTCGAGATCCCCGCCATCGGCGGCTTGCTGTGTGCGGAGCGGACCACGGAACATCTAGAATTATACGTCGAGGGTGAAGAAGCCCTGTTCTGGAGCGGGGTCGAGGAGTGCGCGGCGGTCTGCCTGGACGTCCTGGGCGACGAACCGCGCCGGCTGCGCATCGCAGCGGCCGGTCACGCCCGCGTCGTGTCGCACGGCTACTACAACCAGAACGTCATGAAGTCGCTGATCGACCGGGCGCTCGCCGCATGACCATCAAACGCGCGATTTTTTTTTGGTTGATCATGGCTCTGCTCATGTCGTTGCCGCTGCAGTGGCTGATCGACCCCGCCGCGGAGAACGTGGCCGCCGTGTGCATCGTGATGGCGTCCTCCATCGGCGTGCTGCTGTATGTGGGTTTCAGCGATGGACTGAAGAACCAGCCGGTGTCGACGCTCGCCATCCTCGGTTACTGCGTCACGACGCACATGGGTGCCCTGCTGGTGCAGACCGCTGCCTGGACCGCGATCCGCAGCTATCTCTACACGCCGCTGTGGACCTTCGGGGTGATCGTCTTCTACCAGTGGATCGCGGTGGGAATGCATGCGGCGTACCGCTATTTTTCGCCCGAGGCGCCCAGGCCCGCCGGTTTGCTGCGGGGAATCTTCGGCTGGCTCGGACTCTACAAGACCCCCTCAGTGTCGATGCTGTGGTTCATGGGCTGCGTAGGCCTCGCAAGTCTGCTGCTGTCGCGATTCGAAGGCGTTCTCGGCAAGATCGGGCTCGCGTTCAATTTTTTGACGTGGGCGCCTTTTCTCATCCCTTTCTATCTTCGCGAACTCGGCGAGGGCTACTGCGACCGTCACCGAAACAAGGTGATGCTGGTGGTGTACGCCGGCGTCATCGCGATCCTGGCCCTGGCGGTCAATGCCCGACAGCTGATGTTGATAGGCGGGCTCACCGTGGGCATGTTGTACTGGTTTGCGGGTATGCGCAGCAGGGAACTCCTCACCGGCAAAATGGTGCGAAACGCCATTCTCGCCGCCATCGGCCTGGCCATCCTGTCCGCGCCGCTTTCCAACCTGGCAACTTCCATGGCCATCGCGCGCACCTGGCGCGGCAAGATCTCGCCCATTGCGATGATCAAAACAACCTACGGCATCATGAAGCGTCCCGAACTGATAGCCGCCTACAACTCGGAATCGGCCGCGATATCGCGCTACCTTGCGTACGACGAACGCTATATCGCGAATCCCGGGCTGGCGCGGCTCGTGTCCACGAAGTTCATCGATAATTCGTTGCATTTCGCCGCCTCGTTAAAAAGCGAGGAATCCCTGCAGCGACTGGCTGACACGTCCTTCGATTTCTATCTCGAGGTGGTGCCTGCGCCTCTGTTGGACGCGGTCGGCATCCGGATAGACAAGGAGTTCAAGTACTCGATGGGCGATTACCTCGCTTATCTGAGCCGCGGGCTACCCCTGGGCGGTCACAAGACAGGGTCCGTATTTGCCCAGGGCCAGGCGTTGTACGGACCGCTCTTCCCGGTACTCTATGCGCTCATCTGCCTCGCCATGTTCGGGGTGATGGATCTGCTCACCATCCACAGGACAGGTGCCGCGGCATCGATGTCCACGCTCGCGATGCTGCAGATATGGGCTTATTTCAATCAGGGCCTGCATTACGAAGCCTTGCACAGCGTCTTTTATTTTTTCGTGCGCAATTTCGAGCAGACCGTGCTGGTCTATATCAGTGTTTTCGCCATGGCGCAGATTATGGAGCGCGGCACTCACGCGCTGCTCGGCGTGCGAAGTCTGCCTCGATGGCAACAGTCCTGAGAGACGGCGCCGTGGCGCGGAATTCCGCCGTGGGTGCGCTGGCTTCCTCCACGCCGCCGACGTCTCCCACGTCGCTCAACATCGTCTTGTTCTGCCACCCCGGATTCCGATCGTCGCAGAGCATGCCGCGCTTTGCCCGCATGCTGCAGGCCTCTTACCAGGACCGCGGTCACCGGGTGAGCATGTGGACGCCGCGAGCCAAGTTTTTCAAATGGTTCAGTGACGTGCGGCTCGCCAAGTGGGCGGGCTACATCGATGAATATCTGCTCTTTCCGGCATGGGTCAGGAGACAGCTCGGGAACCAGCCCCCCGATACCCTGTTCGTGTTCTGTGATCAGGCGCTCGGCCCGTGGGTGCCGCTGGTGAAGAACCGGCCCCATGTCGTCCACGTGCACGATCTGCTGGCGCTGCGCTCGGCGCTCGGACTGGTGGCGGAGAATCCCACGGCGCTAACGGGGCGGATATTCCAACGCTACATTCGCCGGGGCTACCGCGCGGCCCGTCATTTCATTTCCATCTCCCGCAAGACGCGGGACGACCTCCATCGTTTCGGAGGCGTGGAGGCGGTGACGTCGGAGGTGGTGTACAACGCATTGAATTTTCCGTTTTCACCGCTCCCCGTGGAACAGGCCCGTGCCATCCTCGCCGCCGCGGCCATGCCCGCACCGGAGACGGGCATGTTGCTGCACATCGGCGGCGGGCAGTGGTACAAGAACCTCAAGGGTGTGGTGGCAATGTACGCGCGGTATGCCTCCGACGTGTCCGACCCCCTACCGCTGTGGATCGTCTGTCCGTCACCGGGCGAGTCGGTGCGAACGGCGGCGCAGGCGATACGGGCGCCCGGCCAGGTGCTGTTTTTCAAGAATCTGGACAGCCTCACCTTGCACGCGTCGTATTCGCTGGCGCGCGTCTTTCTGTTCCCCAGTCTGGCGGAGGGCTTCGGCTGGCCCATCATCGAGGCGCTGGCGTGCGGGTGTCCGGTCATCACGACGGCCGATGCACCCATGAACGAGGTGGGCGGCGACGTCGCCGACTATCTGCCGCGCCTGCAGGCCGGCGCCGATGTCGACGCCTGGGCAGCCCAGGGTGCACGACGGATCAGGGCCGTGCTCGGACGCAGCGCGGAGGAGTGCGTGGCAGCCCGCGATCGCGGCATCGCGTGGGCCTCGCGTTTCACTGCCGATACGGCCATCGATGCGTATCTGGCCATTTATCGAAAGGTGTTGAGTCGTGCGCCGAGCGGAGTCCGCGCGTGAAACTGCTGCACGTCATTCCGAGTTGCGATCCGCGCATCGGCGGGCCGCTGGAGGGCGTACGGCAGCGCGGACTGCATCTGCAGAAGCTCGGCCATGCGGTGGAACTGGTCACGCTCGACGCTCCGGATGAACCCTTCGTCAAGGACTTCCCGCTGACCGTGCACGCCGTCGGTCCGGCCCGCGGTGGTTACCGCTATTGCGCAGCGTTGGTGCCGTGGCTGCGTGCCAATGCCCGGCGTTACGATGCCGTCGTGGTGAACGGCTTGTGGCAGTACCACAGTTTCGGAGCCTGGCGGGCGCTCAAGTCGCTGCGAGTGCCGTACGTCGTGTTCACGCACGGCATGCTCGATCCCTGGTTCAAACAGGAATATCCGCGCAAACATCTGAAAAAATGGTTTTACTGGCCGTGGTCGGACTACCGGGTCTTGCGCGACGCCAAGGCTGTGTTGTTCACCAGCGAGGAGGAAAAGCTTCAGGCCCGCAAGTCGTTCTGGCTCTACCGGGCCAGGGAGCGGGTCGTGGCGTACGGTACCAAGGCCCCGCCGCCCGACACACCGGCCCTCAGAGAGCAGTTTCTCAGCGCGCATCCTCAGTTGCGAGGGCGCCGGCACCTGTTGTTCCTGAGCCGGATTCACGAAAAAAAGGGCTGCGACCTGCTGGTCAGGGCCTTCGCGCACGCTGCCGCCCGCGATCCGGAGCTCGATCTGGTGGTCGCCGGTCCCGATCAGACCGGCTGGGTGTCCCGCTTGACAGAGCTCGCGCGGGAGCTCGGGGTGGCCGAAAGGATCACCTGGCCTGGCATGCTGCAGGGAGATCTGAAATGGGGGGCGTTTTACAGCGCCGAAGCGTTCGTACTGCCTTCGCACCAGGAGAATTTTGGGATTGCGGTGGCGGAGGCCCTGGGCTGTGGTCGACCCGTGCTGATTTCGGACAAGGTGAACATCTGGCGCGAAGTCGAAGAGGGCAACGCCGGGTTGGTCGCCACCGACACGTTGGAGGGTACGATCCAGCTCTTGAGCCGTTGGTCCGCCCTCGAAACCGTCGAGCGTCGAGCCATGGGCGCGGCAGCGCGCGCGTTGTTCGAGCGACGTTACACCGTCGAGGCGATGGCCACCTCACTGCTCGACGTGTTTTCCGGGACATCCGATGGCGGATGACATGGGTTCGATGCCCGACGAGCCGCTCAAAGTCCAGCAACAGAATTCGCGCTCGGGCTGGCCGCTGCGCGTCAAGATACGGCGTGTGCTGTGGGGTCCGTTCAAACTGTTGTTTCTACGGGGTACCGGACGCTGGCTCTCGCCGGTGCGGATTGCGGCCTTGAAACTGTTCGGAGCCGAGGTGGAGACGCCGACGCTGGTCATGGATGGTGTCCTGGTGTGGCATCCCTGGAGTCTAACGCTCAAGCGCTTCTCGGCGCTGGGCCGCGGCGTCGAGGTCTACAATTACGCGCACATCACCATCGGCGAGCAGGCTACGGTCTCGCAGGACACCTATCTATGCAGTGCGTCCCACGACTTCGAGCACCCCAATATGCCCCTCATTTACCGTCCGATCAATATCGGAGCGCAGTCCTGGATCGCAGCCGGCTGCTTCGTGGGGCCCGGTGTCGACATCGGCGAAGGGGCGGTGGTCGGTGCCCGTTCCGTCGTGGTGAAGGACGTGCCGTCTTGGACGGTGGTAGCCGGCAACCCCGCCCGCGTCATCAAGCCGCGGCGCCTGAAGCCGGGTCCGGCATGAGGGTGCTGGCGATCACGCCTACGTTCCACCCGGAGTTGGGCGGTCTGGAACAGGTGGTGCTGGAACTCGCAAAACGGGTCCGCGCACACGGGGTAGACATGGACGTCGCGCACGTCGCCAAAAGTCTTTCGAGCAGCACGGACGATGTCGAGGGCGTCACGGTGTACCGCATCGGATTGCTCGGTAACCGCTTTCTGGGCTGGGCGCCGGGATTGTCCGGGCTCGCCCGCGGCTACGACCTGCTGCACGTCCATGATCCACAGGTGCTGGCGTTGAGCAGTAATGTCCGCTGGCAGTGCGGCGCCATTCCTTCCATGCTGAGCACGCACGGCGGCTTCTGGCACACGAGGAACAATTACCTGTTCAAGAAATTCTACGAGGCGACGTTGTTGCGCGGCTACGTGGGTCATTACCGTCGCGTGCTGGCGAGCAGTGTCGGCGACTTCGATTATTTCAAGGCGTTCACCCGCCGGATCGTCCTGTGCAGCAACGGCGTGCCGGTCAAGCGCTTCAACGACGTCGTGCCGGCGGAGTCCAGGTCCGTGCTCAAATGGATCTACTGGGGTCGTCTGTCGCGCAACAAGCGGCTCGATCTGGTGCTCGACTGTCTGGCGCGGGTGCGAGACAAGGGCTTTGCAGCGGAATTGTTGGTCTGCGGCAGGGACTTCGACGGGTTGATGCCGCAACTCACGGCGCAGGTCCGAAGTTTGAAGCTCGAGGGGGCCGTGCGCTTCGAGCCCTATCTCGACGACGCCGCGCTGCGGCAGGAATTGGCAGGCCGGGGGGTATACATGAGCGCCAGCGAGTACGAGGGGTTCGGCCTCAGCATCGTCGAGGCCATGGCGGCGGGCCTGATCGTGGTGTGCCGTGACATGGCGCCACTCAACACGTTTTTCATCAATGGCGAGGCGGGTTTGCTGTTGAAGTTCGATGGCGGGGGGGAGGACGCGACGGCTCTCGAGCGGCTGCTGCGGGCTCCGCGCCCGGCAGCGCTGGCAATGTCGGCCGCAGCACGCCGGTCCGCTACCATCCACGATTGGGATTCCGTCACACCGCGCTTCGTTCAGCACTACCGGGAAGTGCTGGAATCATCATGATTTCGGTGATCATCATGACGAAGAACGAGCAGCAAGACCTGCCGGGATGTCTCGAATCGGTGGCCTGGTCGGACGACATTCATGTCGTTGACTGTGAAAGTACCGACGACACCTGCGAGGTCGCCCGGCGACACGGAGCACACGTGGTCATCCGGGAGTTTGCGGATAAGTCCAAATTGTGGGGTGGCGACGAATCCGCGCATCGAAACTGGAGCCTCCACCACATCCAATACAAGTACCCATGGGTGCTCAGCCTCGACGCAGATGAACGGGTGACTGATGCGCTGCGCGCCGACATGGAACGGGTCGCCGCGTCCACGGGCGAACCCGTGGCCTATCGCATCCAGAGACGGGACTTCCTGCGGACCACCTGGCTCAAGCACGTTCAAGCGTCGCCGTTCTACCTGCGTTTCTTCCGGCCTGAAAGAGTTCGCTTTGAGCGCCTGGTGAACCCGGTGCCAATCGTCGACGGACCGGTGGGACAGCTTTCGGGCTTCCTGAATCACTATCCGTTCAGTAAAGGCGTCAAGCAGTGGCTCGACCGGCACAACTCCTACAGTACGCTCGAGTCCCGCCAGATCATGGAAAACCGGCGCAACCAAGCCTCGTTCTCTGTGCTCAAGGCGTTCACGGCCAGAGACTTCAACGTACGGCGTTTTCATCAGAAGGAGTTCTTTTATCGTATGCCGCTGCGGCCTGTGCTCAAATTTTTCCTGCTCTACGTGGGCAAGCGAGGATTTCTGGACAAGGGTGCCGGGCTCGAGTACGCACTGCTGCAGGCGTTCTACGAGTACATGATCGTGCTCAAGGTGAAGGAATTGGAGTTGGCAAAATAAGCACCCTGTCGATATTTCGGCCCGGCGGGCGGTGCATACTCCGCGCGACCGGGCGCGAGTTCCCACGCGTGCGCTGCCGGCGGATATTCAATCTGGAGGGCTGGACATGCAGAGCGAACTGACGACCGTGTTCAAGAATTTGCTGGTGGACAAGGTCGACCTGCGGTGTCCCGTGGAGGAACTGAGCGCGTCCTACCGGGATGCGAAACCTTTCCCTCATGTGGTCATCGACGATCTGTTCGCACCGCCCGTGCTCGAGGCCCTGCTGGCGGAGATGGCCGGCATGGGGGGCGAGAAGTGGAAGCAGGTCGATCAGGATTCGCGTGAACGGACGCTGCGCATGAAGTCGGCGGCGCACATGGGTCCGGCCGGCGAGAGGCTGTTGGGCATCGTGCATTCCGCCGCGTTTTTGTACTTTCTCTCCGAGGTGACGGGCATACCGTCGCTGCTGCCGGATCCCTACCTGAACGGCGGCGGCTACGCACAGATGCGGCGCGGCGATTACTTCAACGTGCATTCGGACCGCAACGTCGCCTACGACACCGGCATGCTGCGCCGGCTGGCGCTGATCGTGTTCCTGAACAAGGACTGGCGTGCGGGCTATGAGGGCCGGCTCGAATTGTGGAATCACGAGGCCACGAGCTGCGATGCGACGGTGGAGCCGCTGTTCAACAAGACGGTGATATTCGAGGTCGCCAACCCGAATTACCACGGGGTTCCGGTGCCGCTCGCCTGTCCTTCGGACCGGATGCGTCAGTCGTTCATCGTCTATTACCATACCGTGGGCAAGCCCGGTGATATCGAGGTCAAACCGCACACGTCCTTGTTCGCCCCGCGTTCCCACGGTACGAACCGGATGACGCTCCGTCAGTTCGCGCGCGACGTGACACCGCCGTTTTTGGTGCGCTGGCTGCGAAAACTGGGTGCGAAGGACGAGTGAGGTCTCATGTCCTGTGAATTGGTGACGAGCGGCTGGTACGCGAGCCCCGAAGCGCGCAGCTACGTGACGGCCGGCGACGAGTTCATCCGCGGCACCGCCTTTCGTCCCCTGTGGTGGCGGTCGTTGGACAGCTTCGTCAAGCCGCAGCATGTGTTCGTGGTGGACTCGGCGTCACCCATCAAGCCGGGCGACGCCGCGCTGACGACCACCCCGGTGCAGCACGTCGAATTGCTCATCAATCCGGGCCATTCTCAGAATGGCAAGACGCACTATTGCGGGGCGATGGCAGCGATCATCATGGGTCTCGAGTTTGCGCTGCACAACGACGTCGACATGATGCTCTACATCGAACAGGACGCGCTCGTGTTCGGCGACGCCGTGGTCGAAAAGACCAAGACGGCGCTGCGCCGCAAGGACCTCGTGTTCGGCGCCAGCGGCTCCTTCGACGTCCAGCAAAGCTTCTTCGGGGCCAACAAGCGCGGGATCCGCAGGTTCCTGAGCGCCCTGCATGCCATCAACTACTCGGACAAGCAGGTCGCGCCGGAGCACAAGTTCATGTTCGCGGCGTCGCGTGGAGTGCCGGCACCGGTCATGCAGCTCGCCGAGTACACGCCTATTGCGAAACTGCGGGGGGCGGGTCTGCGCCTGTTCGAGATGCTGTGCAAACTCGGCAGCAACTACGCACTGCTGCCCTTCGGCTACGGCCGCGAGCGGCCCATCAATTTCAACGACGACGTGTTCTATTTCCAGCATGGTTCCGCGGACGAATTGACGCAGTACAAAAAGCGCGCCGGGTTCTAAGGCCCGATGAGCTCGCTAAACCGGTTTTTGTCCGCGAGCGCGGCCGCCTGGGTCAAGATACTGCTGACCGTGCTCACGCAGGTGCTGCTGGTGCCGGTGTTCCTCGCTCATTGGTCGGTGGAGCAATACGGCTGCTGGCTGATCATCCAGACCATCGTCGGCATATCGTCCCTGCTGAGCTCCAGCCATCAGAATTTCGTCGGCTACGAATTCCTCAAGGTGGGCGACAAACAGCCACAGCAGATGCGCCTGCTGTTCTACTCGGCCTTTCCCTACGTGATGCTGATCGCGCTTCTCGAACTGGCCGTGGTCGCCTCGCTTATCTATTTCGGTGCGATCCGGACGACCTTCGATCCGGATCACACGATGAGCACCGAGCTGCTGCATCAGGCGTTCTGGTCCTTGATCGTGTATTCGTTGTCCTGGTTGGTCAGCAGCAGCGTGGGCGGGCTCGCCGGCCGGGCCGTGGCCCCCTACGGCCACTTTCCGCGCATGACCTGGTGGGCCACCCTCCTGGCGGTGGTGGGTGCGCTGGTGTCGGGTGTGGCGGTGGCGCTGGGGGCCGATCTGCTGCAGACCGTCATCGTCATCGCCATCGGCAATCTGCTGGTCAATATTCCCATCCACTGGGACATGTGGAGCATGTTCCGCCGCTACGAATTGTACCCGGTGAGACCTGATTGGACGCTCGGCATGAAGAACGTGGGCCGCTCGCTGGCGATCGCCTTGAGCGCGGTGCTCGACATCTCGCGGCAACAGGGCGTGCGCATCTTTCTGGGCGCCATCATCGGCGTCACCGAGATGACGGCATTCTCGACCATGCGCACCCTGAGCAATCTGTCGCTGCAGGGCATCGGCACCATCACCAATCCCATCATGCCCGAGATCATGAAGTTTCTGCGGGAAAAGGACTCCGAGCGCACCAATGCCACCGTGGGTTTCGTGTGGTTCTTCGCCGTCATCCTGCTGTCGCCGCTGATGGTGGCGTTCCAATGGCTCATGCCCATCGTTTTTCACGCCTGGACGCGCGGCAAGATCGCCTTCAACCCGACGCTGTTCGGCCTGTTCTCCGTGACGTTGCTGATCTTCTCTCTGGCCCGGCCGCCGGTGGCGGTTTTGCAGGGAAACAACCTGCTGCGGGTGCAGCTGCTGATGTCCATCGGGGTCAGTGTGGTGGCGGTGGGCGGCATCCTGATCTTCACGGCGCCGTTCGGAGTGGTCGGAGCCGCCGCATCGCTCCTGCTGGCCGAATTTCTGGGCACCGTGCTCGCCGTCTGGTACGCCCGCAAGTGGCTGGAGAGCAGCGGCATCGGTTATCCGTGGGCACTGTTCAACGTGTCGGTGGCGTCGATCGCGGTCACCACCGTCACCATCGCGATCATGGTGATGTTGCCGCGAACGTTGCTCGCCACGTTCCTGGTGTCGATGCTCGTTCATTCAGGTCTGATCTGGGCTTTCGCGCGGCGTCTGCCGCCGCTGGCAACGCAAAAAATGCGTAGTATTTTCACGCGACGTTTCACCCGCGGCAGAGCGGGCTAGCCGGGAATATGTCCGTCCTCGGTCATCTGTGGGAATCTGTAGCATCGGCGCCCGGCGGCAGCCGTGCCGGTCTAGAATAGCGGTTTGCGGAGGGGATCGAGGTGCATCGAATCGGGCAGTCGGAACGGGAGGGGTGGTTCGGTCTTGGCGTCATCGCGGGCTCGTTGCTCGCCGGAACGCTGTCGGCGACCGCCGAAGCGGCCATCTCGCCGCCCCCGCCCGCGCCCGACGAGGGCACCACGGTCGATCTGTTCGTCAGCGACGTGGCCACCTACGACTCGAACCTGTATCGCATTCCCGTCAATTTCGGCCCGGTGGCCTCGGCCCTGTCGCCCAACGCCCAGCGGGCGGATTTCGTCGACACGGTGTCGGCGGGGGCCGTGGGTCAGTGGCTGGTCGGTCTGCAGGACTTCGATCTGACGGTGCGCGCCGACGAAAGCCGCTTTGCGCACAATACCGCGCTCAACAACACCGGCGGCGATGCAGCACTGCGCTGGAACTGGCGCGTGGGTCCGTATTTTTCCGGCGCGGCCGGCGGCGAATTCAACCGCGCGCTCGCAAGCTTCGCCGAGGAACGCTACCTCGGCCGGGATCTGGTCGACACCAAGAGTTATTTCGGTACGGCGCGCTGGCAGGTCGGTCCGCGCTGGGCGGCGTTCGGTGGCGCCCTGGTAAACGATATTTCGCACGGTGCGCCGGCCGCGGCCTTCAATAACTTCAAGACCAATTCGGGCAACGTCGGCGTGGAATATGCCACCGGTGTCGCGAACGTCGTGGGCCTGGAATATCGATACACCGACGGTACGTACCCGCCGAACTACACCTTCGACAACGTGCCTTTCGACCGCAATTTCAAGGACAACCAGTACCGCGCCAACCTGCAGTACGTGTTCACCGAGAAAACCCAGTTCGATGCGTATGCCGGGTATCTCAAGCACACCCTGCCGTCCACGAACATCCTGTCGAGTGCGGTGTTCGGCAATTTTTCGGGAGACATCTGGCGGGTGACGGCGAACTGGGCGCCGACCGAGAAAACGCAGCTCACCGCCGCAGGCTGGCACGAGCTGCACGCCTACCTGGTCAACGCGTCCAACTACTTCCTGTCACAAGGTTTCAGTCTCGCGGCGCAGTGGAAGGCGCGGGAAAAGATCACGGCAACGCTGGTGCTGTCCCGCGAGAGCCAGAGCTACAGCAACCTCAACACGGTGCTCGCGAATCTCACGGCACCGCGTCACGACACCGTCACCGGCGAACAATTCAACGTGTTCTACCTTCCCACGGAGCGCATCACCGTCAACCTTTTCGTGCGCAACGAGCAACGTGATTCGAACGAGAACACGAACGGCTACAACGACAAGCTCGCGAACCTGAGCGTCACCTACAAATTCTGGTAGCTCATCGCAGCTTCAACCGTTCGCCGTACCCGGTCAGCTCCAGGTAGCCCCGTCCGACGGCGGCGCCTGCCGTCGACGCACGTACGGCGCCCTCCCAGTAGATCGCGCCGGTCGAGAGCCGGGTGTCGTTCTCCTGATCGTCGAGAAGCGGCGTCAGATCGAATTCCTCGGCACCGGTGCGCACGTGCCACTGTACCGGGTAGGTGATTCCGGTCCGCGGCGATACCCAGCTGCGGCGTGCATCGAAATGGACCTCGTCGGCGTCCAGCGGTTGCACGTGCCCGTCCTTGGACCGGCGCGTGCCGCCGGCCCAGCGGGGCTTGCCGTCCGCGCCGCGAATATCGAAGGCCATCAACGCACCACCGTCGTCGAGATTGATGCCGATCCAATCCCAGCCGACCGCCTGCGCGTCCAGATAGTCGCTCGACCACTCGTGATCGAACCATGCCTCGCCGTGCACCGCGCTGGATTTCTCCGTCCGCTGGACCGTTCCGGTCACCTTCAGGTGCGGCAGGCTGTAGTAATAACTGGCCGACGCCGCCGCGGGTCCTTTCTTGCTGATGCCCGCGGTGCCATTCAACAGCACGGGCTGGATGTCCTCGAGGGTCAGATGTAGTGCAAAGCCGTCCGCGTCGATGTCGGTTCGATAGCCTGCACCGCCGCCACGGACCAGCGACCACCGATCGATCCAGACCTGCGTGTCCGCCTCAGCGGCGCCCGCAAGACCCAGACCGGCGCGCCGGATGCGTTGATCCTGCCAGAGGCGCCCGCGTTTCGGGTCGCTGATGGCACAGTGAGCGACCAGCAACTGCCGTGGTGCGAACGCGCTCGGATTGGCGGGGTCGACCGGCGGGCGGGTGCGGAAGAAAGTGACTTGAAAACCCAGCGATTCGCCGCTTTGTGTGGTCAACCAACCGGTGACGTACCACCATTCGGTGCGAAACTGCGGGTGGCTGCCGTAGTCTCGTGGGAACTGCAGGGTGCGTCCCGGCGTGACGGCCGCGTAGTCGGCGACCGCCGGCGTGGCTGCCGTCGAGGTAACTGGCGCCGACGTAGCCACTGTCGGGCTGGCCGCCGCCGCCGTGGCGGCCGCCCATGCCGCGGCGGCGAGCATCCACACGCCCCTCACCAGTCCTCCCGCACCGCGCGCACGGCATCCTGGCTCATGGCGGCCCGGCCGCTCCACACTGCCGTCAGCGCGGCCGCCGCGATCAGCGTGAGGCTGAGCAGCCCGAGCTGCCAGGCCGGCACCGCAAGGTCGATGCTCCAGTTGAAAGACTGGCGGTTGATCACGTACACGAGCACCAGGCTCAACATCGCTCCCAGACCGAGTCCGTAGAGCACGCCGAATACGCTCATCAGCAATCCTTCGCTCGCGAGCATCCCGACCACCTGGTTGCGCAGCATGCCGACGTGTCGCAGCATCCCGAATTCGGAGCGGCGTGCCAGCGCCGTCGAACTGGCTGCGAAGCTCACGCCGGTGAGGCCGATCACGACGGCGATGGCTTCGAGTGCATAGGTGATGGCAAAGGCGCGGTCGAATATCTGCAGCGAGCGCTCGCGAAGCGCGGTGCTGGTCATGATTTCCAGCGAATCACCGCGGGTAAACCGGCTGCGCAGCGCCGCTTCGACGGCCTCCGTCGCGACCGAGCCGTCGAGCCACACGGACGCTTCCGTGGCGCCGTGATCGTCGGTCGCGCGAACATAGTCCGGCAAGGCGACGACCACCGCCCCGAAAGCTCGTGCATAGTCCCGCCATATCCCCACGATCCGAAAGTCGACGGCATGACCGCCGAGCGGCAGGCGCAGCGAGCCGCCGAGGGGATAGCCGTATAAATCCTGCAAGGCCTCGGAAATCCATACCGGCGGCAGCCGGTCGCCCGGCGTCGCGGCCAGGCTCTTCACCAGCGGCAGTTCCTCCGCCGTGCGCGCGATCGTCGAGCCGCGTGCGATGAGCGTGATCGCAGGACGTGACGGATCCAGCAACATCTGCCGGACCCGCCGAAATTCGATGCGCGACACGCCGGCGACCGCTGCGATACGCGCCTGATCGCCCGCGCTCCAGTACGCCGTGTCGTTGCCCAGGGGCTCGCGTAACTGCATGTCCGCCGGCAGCAGTTTGCCCAGCCAATGATCGAACGACACCCGGAACGAATACACCATGATGGCCATGGCCACCATGAGGCTGAAGCTCACGATGATGGAGGCCAGACTCAAGGTCGACAGTCCGACGTTCTCGCGCATCTGAGCGATGGCGGTATCGAGGACGACTCGCCGCGTGCGAGGGGTGAATCTCAGTATCCAGACCGTCAACGACGGCACCATCAACACGGCACCGAACAACAGGGCGCCGACCGCCGCGTAGCCGAAGACGGGCAGGCCGCCCACGGGCGGCAGCCAGGCGAGGCCCGCTCCCGCAGACAACAGCACGGCCCCGAGCCGCCAGCTCGTGCCGGCGACCGCCGCATAGTCACCGTCGCCGCCCTTGAGCGACCTCGCCGGGGGTTGGTGGGCCGCGTTGCGCGCGGGCACCCAGGCCCCGACGCTGGCAACCCCGGTGCCGATCAAGAAGAACGCGAGCAGAGGCAGCAGCGCCGAGTGCAGGGACGCGCCGACGGTGTGTAGTTGTCCGTTGCCGAGATCGCCCGTCAACAATCGCAGCATGACTGCGGCAAAGACGATGCCGAGAATCACCCCGGCGAGAGACCCGGCCGCGCCGAGAGCCACCCCTTCGCCCACCAGGGCACGCTGCAGTTCTCCGCGCGTGACACCCAGTGCACGCAGCAGGGCGAGCGAGCGTCGTCTGCGCAGCACCGACAGGGACTGGGTCGAGAACACCAGGAACGCGCCGGTCCACAACGACACGAGCGCCAGCATGTTGAGATTCACGCGGTAGGCGCGCGTCACCGTGACGGCACGATCACGTTCCACCTGCGGCGCCACGGCCAGGACTCCGGGCGGCAGTCGGCCGGAGAGTTCGCGGCGGTAGGCGTCCACCGGTGTGCCGGCGTTCAAACGCAGGTCGATGCGATTCAAACGCCCCAGCGCCTCGAAGGTCCACTGCGCGGCAGCGATGTCCATGACCCCGAGCGCCTGGCTGTACGTGGCTTCCGACAAGATGCCGAGTACATGCAAGGTCTTGGGCGTGCTGCCCACCAGCACCTCGAAGCGGTCGCCGCGCCTGACGTTCAGCTGTTGCGCGGCCGCGCCGCTCAGGTAAATGCCATCCGCCTGGAACAGGTCGAAGATGCCTTCCGCGATGTCGGCAAGCAACGCAGGCTGCAGCGCCGCCGCCACGAAGGGGTCGAGTCCCAGCACTTTGAGCGTGTCGTGACGGCCGGGCAACGCGACCTCCAGTTCGAGCACCGGACTCGCGGTGGTCACGGCGGACTCGCGCGCCAGGCGCGTGTAGAGGTTCTCCGGGAATCCTTCACGGGGACCGCGCACCACGACGTCGGACTCGCCCACCAATCGTTTGGTGGCGAGTCCGAACTCGTTGAGCGCTGCACTGTTGACCAGATACACCGACGCACCGAGTGCCACGCCGAGTGCGATGGCGAGCAAGGTCACTGCCAGGCGCACGGGCTGTTCGCGGATCTGGGCGATGAGAAGGATGCGCCACACGGTGAAGGCGGCCGCCCGGGCCTGACGGCCCGGCGCCGGTGAATCGCTCACGCCCGCTCCGGCAATGGCGACAGTCCCATTGCGTCGAGCTTGAAAATACGGTCGGCGGTGTCGGCTGCGGTGCGCGAGTGAGTGATCAAGATGCCGGCGGCGTCGTTCGCCTTGATCTGTTCGCGCAGCAGGGCAAGGATTTGTGCGGCGCTGCGCGGGTCCAGATTGCCGGTGGGTTCGTCCGCGAGCAACAGCCGCGGCCGGTGCACCAACGCCCGCGCGATGGCGACGCGCTGCACTTCACCCCCGGACAATTCCCGCGCATAGCGCCGGGCAAGCCCTGCGATTCCGACCGCCGCCAGCATCTCCGCCGTGCGGTGCGAACGCTGCGGGTCGGGCACTCCCAGCAGTTCCAGGGGCAGGGCTACATTCTGCTCGACGGACAGGTAGGGCAGCACGTGGAACGCCTGGAAAACGAAGCCCACCGAACGCCGGCGCAGGAGGGTCACTGCGTCGTCGTTCAGTGCGGCCAGATCGATGTCCTCGAGCAGCACGCGCCCGGTGTCCGGCTTGTCGAGTCCCGCGAGCAGGTTCAGCAGCGTGGACTTGCCCACGCCGGACTCGCCCATCACGGCGACGTACTCGCCGGCGTGCAATTCCAGGGTCAGCCGTTCGAAGAGCGGTGGTCGGTCGGCTGCATGGCGTTTGCCCAGATCCTCGAGCCGCAACACGCAGTTGTCAGCCACCGTGCGTTCGCAGTCTCACGCGGCGTCCGCGCCGATCACCGCTTTGACCTCCAGGAAGTCTCGCAGCCCGAATTCGCCGTACTCGCGCCCATTGCCCGACATCTTGAACCCGCCGAACGGCGTCTTCATGTCCCCGGACGCGCCGTTAAGCGCGACCTGACCCGCGCGGATTTGGCTGCCCACGCGCTCGGCACGCGCCAAATCCTTGGACCACACGTAGGCGGCGAGCCCGTAGGGCGTGTCGTTCGCGATCCGCACGGCCTCCTCCTCCGAGTCGTAGGGCACGATGCACAGCACGGGTCCGAAGATTTCCTCGCGCGCGATGGTCATGTCGTTGCGCACGTCCGAAAAAATGGTGGGCCTGACGAAATAGCCGGTGTCCAGCCCCTCCGGACGGCCCAGTCCGCCGGTGACGAGGCGGGCACCCTCCGAAATGCCTTTCTCAATCAAACGTTCGACCCGCTCGAACTGCAGTTTCGAGACCACCGGCCCCACCGCGGTGGCGGCGACCGTGGGATCGCCGACCACGACGCCGTCCGTCACCCGTTTTGCAATGGCCTCGACCTGGGCCAGCCGCGCCGCGGGAACCAGCATGCGGGTGGGCGCATTGCAGGACTGACCGGAATTCTGGAACACGTGCAGTACGCTGCGCTTCACGGCATCGTCGAAATCGGCATCGTCCAACAGCACGTTGGGTGATTTGCCGCCCAGCTCTTGATGGACGCGCTTGACCGTCGCTGCAGCGGCGCGCGCGACTTCCGTCCCGGCGCGCGTGGATCCGGTAAAGGACACCATGTCCACGCCGGGATGCATGGCGAGCGGCGCGCCCACGTCGCTGCCCTCGCCGTTGATCAGATTGAACACTCCCGCCGGCACGCCGGCCTCGTGCATGACCTTCGCCCACAGGACGGCGCTGAACGGCGAATACTCGGAGGGTTTGAGCACCATGGTGCAGCCGGCGGCAAGCGCCGGGATGACCTTTGCCGCCACCTGGTTCATGGGCCAGTTCCAGGGCGTGATCAAGGCGCAGACCCCCACCGGTTCATGGAGCAGGCGGGTGTTGCCACGCCGCTCCTCGAATTTGAAGGTCTTCAGCACGTCGATCATCGCTTCGATGTGGCCCACCCCGATGCGCGTCTGCGAGCCGCGCGCCAGTGACACCGGTGCGCCCATCTCGGTGGAGATGGCTTGCGCGATATCCTCGTAATGAGCCCGGTAGGCGGCGAGCACCCGCTCCAGCAATGCGAGGCGCTCGGCCGGCATGGTACGAGAATAGACATCGAACGCACGCCGGGCGGCCGCGACGGCACGCTCGACATCCCCGGCCGCTCCCAGCGAGATCACCCCCGCCACCGATTCCGTGGCCGGATTGATGACCTGAAATTCCTTCGCAACGGCCGGATCGACCCACGCGCCGTCTATGTAGAACTGCCGGTTGTCGTACATGTCGAGAGTCTCCGTCAGACGATTCGGCAGGCATCCGCGAACGCCAGACGCGGGTTGCGCGGCCGCAGCGCCTCGGTGGTGCCGGTGCCGAGAGCACAAATCAAGTTGGATTTCACAGACGTTTCCGCGAAAAAGGCGGCGTCGAGCTTGGCGGGATCGAAACCGGACATCGGTCCGCAGTCCAAACCGAGCGAGCGCGCCGCCAGGATCAGATAGGCTGCCTGCAGCGACGAGTTGCGCAACAAATGGGTCTGCGCGCGAGCCGGGTCCTTGAACATGTCCGCGGCCTGCGGTCGGTCCGGGAACAAGAAAGGAACCTGTTCATAGAACTTCTCGTCCATGCCGATGATGACCGTGACCGGTGCCTGTTCCACCTTGACGACATTGCCCGAACTCACGCACGTCACGAGCCTCGCCTTGGCGGCGGCGCTGGTGACGAACACGAAGCGCGCCGGGCAGCAATTGAACGAGGTCGGTCCCAGCCTCACGAGTTCGTAGAGCGCGGTCAGCGTGCTCTCGGGCACGGGCTCGCTCGACCAGCGATAGTATGAGCGGGCGTCGCGGAACAAGAGGTCGAGTGAGGCGTCTGAGAGTGCTTGTTTCATCCCTCGAGTATAGTCGAAGTTCGCACCGACCTCGGCCGACTAGTCGCCGGTCAGCCCCCTGCTAGCTTTTTACCCGTTGCCGCGGCGGTGACGGGACCGAGATCGGCGAGTAGCTGGTCGGCCGAGGCATACCGCTCCGCGAGGCGCTTCGCCATCAGTCGGTCGAGCAGAGCCTGTTGCAGGGCGACGTTATGCGGCAGCTTCGGCACCGGAGCGCCGGCATGCTGGGCCATGATGGCCATGGCGCTGCGTCCGGTATAAGGCCGCGCTCCGGTCAGCATCTCGTGAAATATCACACCCAGGCTGTACAGGTCGGTGCGAGCATCGACCTTGAATCCCTGGGACTGCTCCGGGCTGATGTAATACGGTGAACCCAGCACCTGTCCCGCGCCGGTGGTTCCGGCATCGTCGAGCGTACGGCGGGCCAGTCCGAAATCGATGAGCACGGGCGAAGCGTCCTCGCGTAGCATCACGTTCGCGGGTTTGAGGTCGCGGTGGGTGATGCCGAAGGCGTGGATGACGCGCAGCGCCTCGGCTATGGCGCGCAGGTAGTAGAGGCTTTCATCGATGCTCAACGGATGGCGCAGCCGATCGCGCAGAGCGCCGCCCGGGATGTACTCCATCGCCAGATACTGATGATCCGGCAGCATGCCGTGCTCGTAAATGTCGGCAATGGCGCGGTGCGAAATGCTGGAGATGATGTCGTATTCGTGGCAGAAGCGTTCGGCGTCCTCCAGCTCGCGGGGCGACGAGCCGCGGCTCATGATCTTGAGCGCGACGTCGCCCCCAAAACGTTCGCTGCGCGCAAGGAATACCGACGAGAAATTGCTGCTCGCGATCTCCCGCGTCAAGGCGTATCCCGGCACCCCGCCGGCGGGGTGCCGGGGTCCCGCCCACGAGTCTGCCGTCCCGGTGACAATCGGTTTGACCTCCGGCCCGGCATTCGCGAACATTTTCGACAGCGTCGCGTGCGTGATCTGCGCTGCCGGCAGGTAGTCCTTGGCGCCGCATTTCAGGGCGCGCACGGCAGCTCGTTCGTCGCCATGCTCGGCGAGCACGATGCAATGCAACGAGGGTTGGGTGCGCAGCATCCGGGTCACCACCTCGAGCCCAACGGCGGCGGAGGCCTCCGTGGCAAAATCGACCGCCACGAATACCGCAACCGGCATGCCGGCGCGCAGCAGGGGCGCCAGCGAGGCCGGCAACGGCAGCTGAAGCGGGATGACCTGCGGCTTGGGCCACTGTCTGGCAAGCGAGGGGTTCAACCGGGGGAATCGCAGGGGGTCGCCGCCCACCACCCATATGATCGCACCGGTCGCATCTGCCATACGCTCAAGAGTAGCCGTTCACGCACCGGCTGTAATCGTTCGGATTTCACAGTTCGGGCGTGGGAACGGTGTTACCTTCAAAAATGACCGGGTAAGGCTGGAAATTGCAACCAAAAACCCCAGTAAGCGATCCTGGGTTCCAAATTCGATAACCGTTTTTTGCGAGGAATTTTTAATGGGAAGCATCAGAACTTGGTCGCTGGCCGCGGTGGCGGGGGTGTTCGTGGTCGTCGTGGCGCATCAGCGCTCCCATGCCGACGCGCCGAGTGCCGCGCCGCCGTTGGCCGCCCCGGTGCCCACCTCCTCCGCACCTGCTTCCGCCCGTGTCACCGGCTTGCCCGACTTCTCGGGGCTGGTGGCCGAAAGCGGTGCGGCGGTGGTCAACATCAGCGTGACCGAAAAGGCCAGAAAGCAGCCTTCGATGGCCGCCCCGAACGAGGACGGGGAGGGCGGTGGCGATGATCCGTTGTCGCAGTTCTTCCATCGCTTTCAGATGCCGGCGCCGGAGCGCCAGCAACCGGCCCACGGCATCGGTTCCGGGTTCATCGTCAGCGCCGACGGGTATGTGCTCACCAATGCCCATGTGGTGGCGGATGCGTCCGAAGTCACAGTGAAACTCACCGACCGTCGCGAGTTCGCGGCCAAGGTGGTGGGCGTCGACAAGCGCAGCGACGTGGCGCTCATCAAGATCGCCGCCACGGGATTGCCGTTCGTGCATTTCGGCGACCCCTCCAAGGTGCGCCCCGGCCAGTGGGCCATCGCCATCGGCTCGCCGTTCGGGTTCGAGAACAGCGTGACGGCAGGCGTGGTCAGCGCGTTGGGACGCACGCTGCCTGACGACAGCGGCAGCTCTTATGTCAACTTCATCCAGACCGATGCCGCGGTCAATCCGGGCAATTCCGGTGGCCCCTTGTTCAACCTCGACGGTCAGGTGATCGGCATCAACTCGCAGATCTACAGTCGTACCGGCGGCTACATGGGCATGTCCTTCGCCATTCCCATCGACGTGGCGCTCAACGTCAAGGATCAGTTGCTCAAGAACGGCAAGGTCAGCCGCAGCCGCATCGGCGTGGCGGTGCAGGACATCGGCCAGCAGCTGGCGCAGTCGTTCGGTCTCAGCACTCCGCACGGTGCGTTGGTCAGCGCCGTCGAGCCGGACAGTCCCGGCGAGCGGGCGGGCCTCAAGCCCGGGGACATCATCACCAGCGTCAACGGGTTGAACATCGAGCACTCATCCGATCTGCCGGTCGTGATCTCGCAGTTGACGCCGGGCACCGAGGCCAAGATCGGCGTCTGGCACGACAAGAAGCCGTCCGTGGTGATGGTGAAGACGGTGCTGCTCGAGGACTCGCCGCCGCAAAATGCGCGTAACAAGGGTGCCGAGGACCTGGGCGGCAAGCTCGGTCTGGCAGTCCGTGCGCTCAAGCCCGAGGAGCAGCAGGAACTGCACACCAAGGGGCGTCTGGTGGTACAGGAAGTGACCGGTCCCGCGGCGGCCGCCGGCGTGCAGATGGGCGACGTGGTGCTCGGCGTCAACGGCACCAACGTGGCCAACGTGGCAGACCTCAAGCGTGAGGTGGCGCGGGCGGGGCACAATGTGGCCCTGTTGATCCAGCGCGATCAGGCGCAGATCTACATCCCGGTCGACGTGGGGTAAGGTTTGGTTGTACTTGCCGCGCGCATTGCTATCTAATCGCGCGATGCAAACGTCTGCCCCTTTATTTTCCCCGAAGGCGGGCGCCGGCCTGAAACCGGCGCCCTTCCTGCCCACCAGCCGTTCCGAGATGGAGGCGCTCGGCTGGGATCAATGCGACGTCATCGTAGTGACCGGCGATGCGTATGTGGACCATCCGAGTTTTGGCATGGCGATCGTCGGCCGCGTGCTCGAGGCACACGGCTTCAAGGTCGGCATCATCGCGCAACCAGACTGGCGGAGTACCGGCGATTTCGAGGTGCTGGGGGCGCCGAGGCTGTTCTTCGGCGTGACCGGCGGCAACATGGATTCCATGGTCAACCGCTACACCTCGGACCGCCGCGTGCGCAGCGACGACGCGTACACGCCGGGCGGCAGGGGCGGGCAGCGTCCGGACCGCAGTGTCATCGTCTATTCTCAGCGGTTGCGCGAGGTGTTCAAGTCCATCCCCATCGTCATCGGTGGCATCGAGGCGAGTCTGCGCCGCATCGCACACTTCGATTATTGGTCGGAGCACGTGCGGCGCTCCATTCTGGTCGATTCGAAAGCAGATCTGTTGGTGTTCGGGAACGCCGAGCGGCAGATCGGGGCCATTGCACGCCGTTTGGACGAAGGCTGTCCGATCGGTGACATCACCGATCTGCGCGGCACGGCGTTCCTACGCCGTGCGGTGCCGGCCGACTGGGTGGAGATCGATTCCACCGAACTCGATACGCCCGGGCCGCTCGCGCCGCCGGTGGACCCCTATGCCGGGGAGGATGCCCGCAAGCAGGCATCGAATGGGCCGGTCACGGCCGGAGCGGCGGGCGCCAGCGTCGTGAAGTTCCACCGCAACGTACCCAACGCACAGCGCGAGCGCAGCGTGGTGAGGCTGCCATCCTTCGAGCAGGTGAACACGGACGCGGTGCTGTATGCGCACGCCTCACGCATCCTGCACTTGGAAGCGAACCCGGGCAATGCGCGGGCTCTGGTTCAGCGTCATGGTGCGTGGGACGTCTGGCTGAATCCGCCGCCCATCCCCCTGGCCACGGACGACATGGACGCGGTCTATGAACTGCCCTACGCGCGACGCCCGCACCCGCGTTACGGCACGGCAAAGATACCCGCGTACCACATGATCAAGTTTTCGGTGTCTATCCAGCGGGGATGTTTCGGCGGATGTACGTTTTGCTCCATCACCGAGCACGAGGGGCGGATCATCCAGAGCCGCTCGGAAGACTCCATCATCCGCGAGATCGAGACCATCCGCGACACGACGACCGGTTTCACGGGGGTGATCTCGGATCTGGGCGGTCCCACCGCGAACATGTATCGCCTGCATTGCAAGAGTCCGGCGATCGAATCGGCGTGCCGACGGCCCTCCTGCGTATTTCCCGGCGTATGTCCCAACCTCGACACGAATCACGCGCCTCTCATCAGCCTGTATCGCCGCGCGCGCACCCTGCGCGGCGTCAAGAAGGTGCTCATCGCCTCCGGCGTCCGCTACGACCTCGCGATCGAATCGCCGGAGTACGTCAAGGAACTCGCCACGCACCACACCGGCGGCTATCTCAAGATCGCACCCGAAGCGTTGGGCGACGGACCGTTGTCGAAGATGATGAAGCCCGGTGTCGGGGCCTATTACCGGTTCAAGGAATTGTTCGACAAGTATTCGAAGGAGGCGGGCAAGGAGCAGTATCTGATCCCGTATTTCATCGCGGCCCATCCGGGGACACGCGACCAGGACATGCTCGAACTTGCGGTGTGGCTCAAGAAGAACGGCTTTCGCGCGGACCAGGTGCAGGCTTTTCTCCCCTCGCCCATGGCCACGGCCACGGCGATGTACCACTCAGGGAAAAATCCGCTGAAGCGTATAACCCGTTCGAGCGAAGAGGTGGTGATCCCGAAGGGCATCAAGGTGCGACGTCTGCACAAGGCATTCCTGCGCTACCACGATGCCGAGAACTGGCCGCTGTTGCGCGAGGCGCTCAAGCGTATGGGCCGCGCTGACCTGATCGGCAACGGCAAGCAGCATCTGATCCCTGCTTATCAGCCGGTAGGCACGGGGCAACGGGGTCTGCCCACACCCTTTCGCACCCAGCACACCGGCCTGCCCAAATCCGGCCCTGCTCACGGCGGCGCCAGGCGCCGCGCGCGCGCTCCAAGCGGCGCCCGCTAGCTTCCGCCGCTCCCCGGCCGCCCGCTTTTGCCCGGGCCTGAGCGGCATGGTGGCGTGTTCCTGTTTCCCCTGGGGCGGCCCCCTGCGGTACGATTAACGGTTTGGAACCGACGCTCGGGCGCGGCGAATGGGAAGCATGGACAAGTGGATCGTACATAAGTTTGGCGGCTCGAGCGTGGCGGATGCCCGGTGTTTCGAACGCGTCGCGCAGATCCTCGAGGCCTCAGTCAACCCTCGGGAGGCGGTGGTCCTGTCCGCCTGCAAAGGCGTCACCGATGCGCTACTCACGTTGGTCGGTCTGGCGGAACGGGCGGATGGCGATTTCGTCGCCGCGCTCGACGTGCTGCGGGCGCGCCATGCGGCGCTCGCTGCGGAGTTGGTGTCCGCGAGTACGTGCGAGTCCTATGTCCTGAAGCTCGATGCGGAGTGCCGTGACATCGCCGGCATGCTGCAGACCGTGCGCCTGATCCGCGCGGCGCCGGCCGCGATGCGCGACGTCATCGCCGGCTATGGCGAGATCTGGTCGACACGTCTGTTCGCGCCGTATCTGCGCGAGCGGGCCAAAATTTCCGGTGACGTGTTGTGGATCGATGCACGCCAGGTGGTGATCGTCGAATGGGGCCCGCTCGGACCCGCTGTGCAGTGGGTGACCAGCGAACGTAATTTGCAGCGGCTCATTCCCGCAGGCTTCACGGGCCGCCTCGTTGTCACGGGCTTCATCGCAACGACGCTCACCGGCATGCAGACCACGCTCGGCCGCAATGGCAGCGACTTCTCGGGTTCGATTTTCGGTGCGTTGTTGAATGCAGCGCAGATCGTCATCTGGACCGACGTGGACGGCGTGCTGTCCGCGGACCCGCGCTTGGTGCCGAACGCCCAGGTGATCGACCAGCTCTCGTACAACGAGGCGATGGAACTCGCCTATTTTGGTGCCAAGGTCATCCATCCTCAAACGATGGAACCGGCCGTGGCGCGCGACATTCCCATCTACATCCGCAACACGTTCGCATCCGAGAAACAGGGAACCCTCATCTGCGCCGACCCGGTGTCGGCGCTCAAGGTGAAGGGCATCACCAGCATCGACCCGGTGGCTCTGGTCAACCTCGAGGGCGCCGGCATGATCGGCGTACCCGGCACGGCGCATCGCTTGTTCGGTGCGCTGCGCGATTCCGGAATATCCGTGATCCTCATCTCCCAGGGCAGTTCGGAACATTCGATTTGTTTCGCCATTCCCGAGGCGGAAGCGGTGCGCGCCGAAACTGCGGTCCGCAGGGCCTTCGATGCCGAACTGCGCGACGGCCAGATCCAGCATGTGCAGGTGGCGCTGGGCTTGAGCATATTGGCGGTGGTCGGCGACGGCATGGCAGGGGCCCACGGGGTAGCCGCGAAGGTTTTCAATTCGTTGGGTGATGCGGCCATCAGCGTCAAGGCCATCGCGCAGGGCGCCTCGGAGCGCAACATTTCCGTGGTGGTCGACGGCCGGGGTGCGGCCAAGGCGCTGCGGGCCGTGCACGCCGCCTTCTATCTGTCCCCGAACACACTGTCGATCGGGCTTATCGGTCCGGGGACCGTGGGACGTGTGCTGCTCGCGCAGATGGACTCGCAGATAGAACGGCTGCGCGCACGCAACCTGGATCTTCGCGTGCGCGGCATCGCCGGTTCGAAGCGCATGCTGTTGTCGGAGGGGTCGGTGGATCTGGCCTCGTGGGAGGATGAACTGGCGCGCCGCGGCGAGCCGTTGGATCTGGAGAAATTCGCCGATCATTGTCAGGCGGACTACATCCCCCATACCGTCATCATCGATTGCACCGCGAGCAACGAGGTTGCCGACCACTATCGGGCGTGGCTCGCGCGCGGCATCCACGTCGTCACGCCGAACAAAAAGGCCAACAGCGGCGCGATGCCGTATTATCGCGCCCTCAAGGAGGCCGGCCGCGCCGCCGCGAGCCATTATCTGTACGAGGCCACCGTGGGTGCGGGTCTGCCGGTCATCCAGACCCTGCGTGACCTGCGCGAGACGGGCGACGACATCGTGCGGATCGAAGGGATTTTTTCCGGCACGCTGGCCTACCTGTTCAACGTCTTCGATGGCTCCGCCGCGTTTTCCTCCATCGTTCGCACCGCGAAGGCCAAGGGCTATACTGAACCGGACCCGCGCGAAGATCTTTCGGGTGTGGACGTGGCGCGCAAACTCATCATCCTGGGACGCGAAATGGGTTTGGATCTCGAACTGGCCGATGTCGACGTGAAGGGGCTCGTGCCCAAGGCCCTGGAGAACGCGAGCGTGGAGGACTTCATGGCGCGTCTTCCTGAATTCGATGCCGAAATGTCCGCCCGGCTCGAGGAGGCGCGCGGACACGATCGGGTGCTGCGCTATGTCGGTCGCATCGACGCCGACGGCAGAGCCACCGTCGGTCTGACGCAGCTCGATGCATCGCACGCGTTTGCAAACATCGCCCTGACCGACAACGTGGTGCGTTTCGCGACGCGCCGTTACTGCGACAATCCGCTCATCGTGCAGGGTCCGGGGGCGGGGCCGGAGGTCACCGCCGGCGGCGTGTTCGCAGACCTGCTGCGCCTTTCCGCCTACCTCGGCGCGCACCTTTAACGACGAGGACTCACCCGTGCTCAACGACGTCACCGCCTTTGCGCCCGCCACCGTCGCCAACGTCGGCATCGGTTTCGACATCCTGGGGCATTCCGTCGACGCGGTCGGCGACACCGTGCGCCTGCGCCGGATCGAGAGCCCGGAAGTGCTGATCCGCAGCATCACCGGCGTCGCGGGGGATCTGCCCATCGAAGCGCGCAGCAACACGGCCGGCCGTGCGGTGCAGGCCATGCATCAAGCATTGACACTGCCCTACGGCTTCGAGATCGACATCGACAAGGGCATTCCCCTGTCCTCCGGCATGGGCGGTTCCGCCGCGTCCGCCGTGGCGGCCGTCGTCGCCGCGAATGCACTGCTGGAGAACCCACTGCCGCGGCTGCAGCTTCTCAAGTACGCCATGGAGGGGGAGATCGTGGCCAGCGGCTCCGCGCACATCGACAACATCGCGCCGTGCCTGTTCGGCGGTCTGGTGCTCACCGTCGGCATCGACAACCCCCGCGTGAAGCAGATCCCCGTGCCGCCCTCGTTGCGCTGCGTGATCGTGCATCCGCACATGTTCCTGGGAACGCGCGAGGCGCGCGCCATTCTCAAGACGGACGTCACGCGCTCGGACTTCGTCTGGCAGACCGCGAATCTCGCCGGCTTCATCAGCGGTTGTTATTCGAACGATCTGGACATGATCCGCGATTCTTTCAACGACGTCATCATCGAGCCCCAGCGGCATTCGTTGATACCGGGTTTCAAGGACGTGCAGCGTGGGGCGATGTCCGCCGGCGCCCTGGGCTGCTCGATATCGGGTGCCGGACCCACCATCTTCGCCTGGGTGGAGATCCAATATGCCGAAGCCGTGCGGGGCGCCATGGTGGCGGCCTTCGTGCGTCATGGTCTGCAATCGGACGGTTGGATTTCCTCGCTCGAGAACTACGGTGCACGCGTGGTGAAAGCCTGATGTCCGCGGCGCCGCCCGCCTTGGAATACCTCAGCACGCGCGGCAAGGCGCCCCCGGTTACTTTGAGCGAGGCGATCCGTCACGGCCTGGCCCCGGACGGCGGGCTGTATCTGCCGAAACGCCTGCCCGACGTGGACGTCGGTGCATTCGCCGGTGTCAGGTCGCTGGCCGACGTGGCAAGCCTCGCCCTCGGCGGGTTCCTGGAGGGCGACGCATTGCAGCCGCACCTGGGCGCAATCACGCAGTCGGCGTTGAACCTCGAAGCGCCGAGCACGCGCGTGGCGGGTTCGGCCCATGCGCTGTTTGCGCTCGAACTGTTTCATGGACCCACCGCCGCGTTCAAGGATTTCGGCGCGCGCTTCCTGGCCGAGTCGCTGCAGGTGCTGGAGGCCGGCATGGTGCAGCCTCTGACCATGCTGGTGGCCACCTCCGGCGATACCGGCGGCGCGGTGGCGGCCGCGTTCCATCTGCGGCCCTGGGTGCGGGTGGCCATCCTGTATCCGAAGGGTCAGGTGAGCCCGCGCCAGGAGCAACAGCTCACCTGCTGGGGAGACAACGTCATCTCGTTGCGCATCGACGGCAGCTTCGATGACTGTCAGCGGCTGGTCAAGGAAGCCTTCGTCGACTTCACGCTGCGCCGCAAGCATCGCTTGAGCTCCGCCAACAGCATCAACGTCGGCCGCCTGTTGCCGCAGGTGGTCTATTACGTCGCGTCCAGTCTCGACGTCCAGCGCGCGACAGGCGCGAAGGCATCCTACGTCATCCCTGCCGGCAATCTCGGCAACGCCTTCGCCGCGGTTTGGGCGCGGGCGCTCGGATTTCCCATCGAACGCATCGTCCTTGCCCACAATTCGAACCGGGCGGTCCCGGATTATCTGCGCACCGGCGTCTGGGAACCGCGTGCCGGCATACCCACTCTGGCGTCGGCCATGGATGTCGGCAACCCGAGCAACATGGAACGCCTGATGGCGCGTTACCCGACCGTGCAGTCCCTGCGCGAACACCTGAGCGCCGACAGCGTCGACGACGCTACAATCCGGACTCGCATCGGAGAGGATTACATGCGCTATGGACGTGAGTGGTGTCCGCACACCGCGACGGCTGCGGAAGTGTATGCGCGTCTGCCCGAGGCGCAGCGCAGCGCCGGTCCGTGGGTGATCGTGGCGACGGCCCATCCCGCCAAATTCAACGAGATCGTCGAGCCGCTGATCGGCAAAACCGTGGACGTGCCAGAATCGCTCGACCGCCTGCTGCGGCTGCCACGCCACGTGCTGGACCTGCCGCCCACCTTGCAGTCCCTGGCCGCCGCGCTCGAATGAATGATCTGAACATCGAACCGCAGTGGGTCCTCGCGGGTGCGGCGTTGCTGCTGGCGGGCACGGGCGGTTACGCAGCGCACGGCGCGTACCAGCGGCGCATGCGACGTAAAGCCCTGTTGGCGCGGCTCGACGGCATCGCCTACCGGTCCGCGCACCAGGTCCTGGTGCCCGACGGCATGGGAGGATTCATCCATATCGATCATCTGCTGCTCACGCGGCGCGGCGTGCTGGTGCTCGACACGCGGCGGGTCGCCGGACTCATCTTCGGCGGCGACCAGATGAGCGACTGGACGGTCATCGGCCGCCGTCGCTTCACCTTCGACAATCCGCAGCCCGCGCTCTACGATCGTGTCGCCGCCGTCAAGGCATTGGTGGGAGAGGTGCCGGTGGAGGGGAGGCTGCTGTTCTCCAATATCGGCAAGTTCACCAAGGGCATGCCTAAATATGTGCTGATGCTGGACGGCGTCGAGGTGGCTTTCCCACCGATCGATCGCAACGCGCCGGACACCGAGAAATTACCGGCTTTCGTCGAGGCCTGGAACCGGCTCATCGTCCAGTTGCGACCCAGCCCGCATTCCTTTACGAATCTTTAAGCGGGCGCCAAACCGAACAGGCAAACGGCATTGCGGGTGGTCGACTCCGCCAGTCGTTCCACGCTTTCGCAGCGCAGCGCCGCGACGGTGCGGGCGACGTGCACGAGGTAGGCGGGTTCATTACGCCGCGCCGCGGGTTTCGGTCGCAGGTCCCTGGGCAACAGATACGGTGCATCGGTTTCCACCATCAAGCGTTCCGCGGGTATGCGCGGCACCGCCTCGCGCAGCGCCGCGCCACGCCTTTCATCGGACACCCATCCGGTCACACCGATCGACAGATCGAGTGCCAGGTACGCCTCCAGTTCGGCCGGACCTCCGGTAAAGCAATGCGCCACCGCGCCGGCCAGTCCCGGGCGAAACTCGGTGAGGATCGCGGTGAAGTCTGCATGCGCGTCGCGCTGATGCAGGAACACAGGTTTGCCGGCGATCGCGGCGAGTTCCAGTTGCGCGACGAACGCCGTGCGCTGCGCGGCGGGTGAGGAAAAATTTCGGTGGTAATCCAGGCCGCACTCTCCGACTGCGACCACCTCGGGTCGGCGCAGCAACTCTTTGAGCTCGTCGATCGACGACGGCGCGAAGGCGGCGGCGTGATGCGGGTGAAACCCGGCCGTGCTCCACAGCCGTCCGGGCGCGGTCGCCGCCAGCGCCGCGGCGGCCCTGGAACTCGCCAGGTCCGCGCCGGTGACGATCTGACGCGACACACCGGCCTCCATGGCGCGCTCCAACACCTGCCCGCGGTCGGATGCAAAGCTTTCATGTGTCAAATTCGAACCGATGTCGATGAGTTTGAGCGCCAATTCGTCCACCTCGCTGCGATGCTGCGGATTCTCCACGCATTCGCCGCCGACCGCGAACCTGTTATTATTCTTGGCGATGAAGTCACCAGGCACGCAGTTGTCGCTGTTCGAAACTCGTAGCTCCGGCGACCCTTTCGCCGTTCGCGTGAGTCATCGCGCCCGCCGCCTGACCGCTCGTGTGCACGTCGGCGGCAGGGTGGAGATCGTGGTGCCCGTCGGCGTCAGCGCCAAGACCGTACGCGATTTCGTGCAACGTTTCACGCCGTGGATCGATCGCAAGGTCGAAGCCATGCAGTGTTTCGCACAACCCGCCGCCGCGGTTCCGGAGGCCATCGATCTTGCGGTGACCGATGAGAGGTTCGCCGTGGAATGGCAGGTGGCGGCACGGCGTGGACTGGTGCAGCAGGCCGACCGGCTGCTGGTGCGGGCCCCTGACGAGGCGGGCGTACGGGTGTTGTTGCAGAGCTGGTTGAAGTCGGCGGCACACGAGCGGCTGGCGCCTCGATTGTTGCGGTTGGCGGACGATCTGCGGTATCCGGTGGAACGGGTGGCGATACGCTGCCAACGCACGCGCTGGGGCAGCTGCTCGACGCGCGGTACGGTGAGCTTGAACTGTTCGTTGGTGTTTCTGCGCCCGGAGGTGGTGCACTACCTCTTCGTCCATGAACTCGCGCACACCAAGCACATGAATCATTCGTCGCATTTTTGGAAACTGGTCGAGAAACTCGAACCCGATTTCCGATCGCTGGACCGTGAACTGCTCGCCGGCTGGCGCACGGTTCCCGCCTGGGTCTTCAAGAGCTGATCCATGAGCGAGCTTACGCCGCCGGTCAAACCTCTGGTCGATCTGAGCGACGAGGACGTGCACTGGGACCTGACCGAATCCTTGAGTTATTCGCAATATCTCAATCTCGACAAGCTGCTCGCCGCCCAGCACCCGTTGTCCTACCAGCACGACGAAATGCTGTTCATCGTCATTCATCAGGTGTCTGAGCTGTGGATGAAGCTGTGCCTCCACGAGTTGAACGCCACCATCGATTGCGTGCGCCGCGACGATCTCGGCCCCACCTTCAAGATGCTCGCGCGCGTCTCGACCATCCAGCAGCAGTTGTTGCAATCCTGGGACGTGCTCGCCACCATCACGCCCTCCGATTATTCCGCGTTCCGCAACACGCTCGGCCGCTCGTCCGGATTTCAATCGCCGCAATACCGGATGCTCGAGTTTCTGATCGGAAACAAACATGCCGACACGATCAACGTGTTCCGCGGTGATCCGGCCACCTTCGACCTGCTGGAGCGCGCCCTGCGCAGCCCGAGCCTCTACGACGAGGTGTTGCGGTTGTTGAGCCGGCGCGGATTGGATGTGCCGGCCGAGGCCATCGACCGGGATTTCACGCAGCCGTATCAGGCGAGCAAGCAGGTCGCCGCCGCGTGGCTCAGCGTATATCACAATTCGGTCAAGGACTGGGACCTCTACGAACTGGCGGAGCGCCTGGTCGATCTCGATTACAAGTTCCAGCTCTGGCGTTTCACGCACGTGAAGACGGTGGAACGCATCATCGGCTACAAACGCGGCACCGGCGGCACCGGCGGCGTGTCGTATCTCACGAAGGCGCTGGAGCTCAAGTTCTTCCCGGAACTTTGGACCATCAGAACCTCCATGTAGGACACCCGTGTCGAACAGCCAAGATCGATTGCAAAACGTCAATGTCGTGTCGAGCGACCTGCTCGCGACGCCCGAAGAAGTGAAGCGGCGCGTGCCGCTGTCCGCACGCGCCGGGGAAACCGTGGCCACGTGCCGCGAGGCATTGCGCCGCATTCTCGAGCGCCGTGACGATCGTCTGTTCGTCGTCGTAGGGCCCTGTTCCATCCATGACGTGGCCGCAGCCCGCGAGTATGCCCTGCGACTCAAGGGCCTCGCCGCCGAGGTCCACTCGACGATGCTGGTGATCATGCGCGTCTACTTCGAAAAGCCCCGCACCACGGTGGGATGGAAGGGGCTGATCAACGATCCCGACATGGATGATTCGTTCCGCATCGAGAAGGGCATCCTGATGGCGCGCGAGTTGCTCCTGCACATCGCTGAACTCGGTCTGCCCGCGGGAACCGAGGCGCTCGATCCGATCATGCCGCAGTATCTGTCCGAACTCATCACGTGGACGGCCATCGGTGCGCGCACCACGGAATCGCAGACTCATCGGGAGATGGCGAGCGGGCTGTCAACCCCGGTGGGTTTCAAGAATGGCACCGACGGCATGCTGGCCACTTCCATCAACGCACTGCAGTCGGTGCGTCATCCACACCATTTTCTGGGCATCACGCAGCAGGGTCAATCGGCCGTCTTTCACACCCGTGGCAATGTCCATGCCCACCTGGTGCTGCGCGGCGGCGGCGGTCGATCCAACTACGACGCGGTCAGCATCGCCGTTGCGGAGCGCGAACTGGCCGCCGCCGGGTTGCCTGCCGCCATCGTGGTCGACTGCAGCCACGGCAACACCAACAAGGACCCGAGCCTGCAGCCTCGGGTGGCGGAGAACTGCGTCGCCCAGATCGCCGAAGGCAACCGCTCGCTCGTCGGGCTCATGTTGGAGAGCCACTTGAAGGCCGGCAGCCAGTCGATTCCGAGGGACCTGTCCAAGCTCGAGTACGGCGTGTCCGTCACCGATCCGTGCATCGACTGGCCGACCACGGAGGCGCTGATACTCAGACTCCACCAGGCGTTGCAGGGCGTTCGACGCTGAACCGTACCGGAGAGGCACGCTTCTTGTAGAGCCGATAGCCGAGCAGAATCGCGAGCCCGCATGCGTACAGCAGCGGCTCGCGGATGTCTTTCTTCACCTGCCACCAGAAATGCCACACGCCGAGCATGGCGATCGGATAAATCAACCTGTGCAGACGGACCCAGCGCCGGCCGAGGCGTCGCTGCATCCTGGCCGTCGACGTCACCGCGAGGGGAATGAGCAGCAGCAATGCCAGCATGCCGATCGTGATGTAGGGGCGCTTGACGATGTCCTGCCATACCGCGCGTATATTCCCCGCCTGGTCCAGCACCAGGTACACGGTGAAATGCGCCACCACGTAGAAAAACGCGAACAAGCCGAACATTCGACGGAAGCGTAGCCAGAACACCGAGTGCGTCAGATCGCGCAGCGGCGTCATGCACAAGGTGATCATCAGAAAATTCAACGTCCAGGTGCCGCACGTGAGGAGCATCACCTTCACGGGGTCGGCGCCCAGCGACACGCTCCACCAACCCAGGGCACCGGCTGCAAGATGCAGCGCGGGCAGCAAACACGCCGCGAATACCAGCGGCTTGACGAGCCACCGGGTAAGCGGCATCAAAAGTAGGTCTTGAGGTTCATGCCCGTGTACAGGCTCGCGACCTCCTTGGCGTAGCCGTTGAAGGGCAGGGTGGGCCGGCGCTGATCGAACAGGCTGCCGCCGATGTGCCGTTCGGTGGCCTGGCTCCAGCGGGGGTGATCCACCGCCGGATTCACGTTTGCATAGAAGCCGTATTCGTGTGGGGCGGAAAGCGCCCACGTCGTCCTCGGCATGGACTCGACGAACTTGATGGACACGATGGCCTTGACGCCCTTGAAGCCGTACTTCCAAGGCACGATCAGACGCAGCGGCGCACCATTTTGATTCGGCAACACCTTGCCGTAGAGGCCCACGGTCATGAGAGTCAGCGGGTGCATCGCCTCGTCCATGCGCAGCCCCTCCACGTAGGGCCACTCGAGCACCGAGTCACGTTCGCCGGGCATCTGCTTCGGGTCCATCAAGGTTTTGAATTCAACGTACTTGGCGCTGGCGGCGGGCTTGAAGCGCTTGAGCAGGTCGCCCAGGGGAAAACCCACCCACGGCACCACCATCGACCACGCCTCCACGCAGCGCATGCGGTAGATGCGCTCTTCCAGGGGATGCGGCTTCATGATGTCCTCGAGGCTGAAGCTGCCGGTCACCTCGCACGCACCGCCGACCGTCACGTTCCAGGGTTGGGTGCGGAACTTCTGTGAGTTCTGGGCGGGGTCGGATTTGTCGGTGCCGAATTCATAATAGTTGTTGTAGGTGGAGATGTCCTTGTACGAGTTGGGTGTCTCGGCGACGCTGTAAGTGGCATTCTTGGCGTAGGTCAGCCCTGTGCCGGACGGAGGCGTCTGCGCCGAGGCCTCGCCGCCAAAGACACCCAGGGTCTGGGTTGCGGCGAGCCCCAACCCGCCTCCCAGCAGGGCGCGGCGCGACATAAATTTCTCCACCGGCGTGATTTCCGAGGGAAGGATTTTGGAGAAGTCAGGACGAGCCTTTCGCATTTAGATTTTCCTCGTTGAAACGAATCCGACCCTGGAGCGCCGGAGCCGGGAGCGGTGTCCCGCGTCGGCTGCCCGGCGACCGGTCTTGCCTAACGATCATGTTACGACCAATCGCCGACCGGCACACCCACCTCCGCCGCCCTGCGCCGGGCGGGCCCGTCGGCGTTGACGAGCAGGGCACGCTCGGCCTGGTGCAGATGCGGCAGATCGGACGCGCTGTTGCCGTAGGCCATCACCTTGAGATGGGGATAGAGCAATCGCAGCCGCGACAGGCAACGGGACTTCTCCTCTCCATGGCGATTCTGAGTGATCAGCTTCCCATCCAAGCGGTCGCCCGACCACGCAATCTCGGTGCATACGGTGCGTTCGAACCCGAGGCTTCGGCCGATACGCGGCACATACAAGTCGGGACTCGCAGACAGCAGCACGAGATGATCGCCGGCGGCGCGATGCGCCTCCAACGCCGCCAATGCGGCGGGCCGGAATGCACCGCGTGCTCGCAACGCGGCGACGAAGCGATCTGCCCACTCGTCGACGGCCTCGCGTGAATCGCCCCCCATGATGGTTTTGATGGCCGCGGACTTCAATTCACCGCGGTCTCGATCGAACAGATACCGTAGCAGCGCGCCCGTCAGACGCCACAAACGCACCCCTCGCACGGGATGCCGCCACAGGTACCCCGTGAGAAATCCCTGCAACGTGTCGCGATAGGTCAGCGTGCCGTCCAAATCGAACAAGGCCACGCAGGGTGAGGGCGCTTTCATTGGCATAGTCTACCCAACCTCGCAGCACGCAGACCGATGCGCCACGATGGTGCTCGCAGTGCTGGATTGGTGCTTGGGCACTCTCCTTACCGTAGGAGCCAACCTACAGTGCCTCCGGCGGGAAGGACCCCGCGTTCTCGTGTACATTCGTGCAACGCAACCACACAGAGGCCACGGAATGCTGATCAGATTGGGTTATGAATTGGTGTACGACTTCGTGCAGTACACGCCGATCCTCTTGAACCTCCATGTGCACTACAGCCGTACTGCCGATCTGGTGCAGGCGGATGCGATCGTCACGGAGCCGGCAGTGTCGACCACCGCCTACCGCGACGGATTCGGCAACTGGTGCACGCGACTGATCGCGCCGCCCGGCCGCTTTCGGATCACCTCGGACGCCTTCATCAACGACAGTGGACTGCCCGAGCCTGAGTTTCCGCATGCCTACGAACATACCGTGCAGTCGCTGCCGGACGATGCGCTGGTGTTCCTGCTGCCGAGCCGATACTGCGAGACCGAGCTGATCGCGACCGCCGCCTGGTCTTTGTTCGGCAGCCTCATGCCGGGATGGTCGCGCGTGCAGGCCATATGCGACTACGTCCACGACCACATCGCGTTCGATTATCAGTGCGCACGACCGACGAAAACCGCGTGGGAGGTTTACAACGAACGGGTGGGCGTGTGCCGGGACTATGCGCACCTGGCCATCAGTTTCTGCCGTGCCTTGAACATTCCCGCCCGCTACTGCACCGGATATCTCGGCGACATCGGCGTGCCCCCGATGGATGCGCCCATGGATTTTGCCGGATGGTTCGAAGCGTATCTGAACGGTGCATGGCACACCTTCGATCCGCGCAACAATGAGCGGCGTATCGGCCGTGTGCTCATTGCCCGCGGTCGCGATGCGGCGGACGTTGCCATCAGCATGACTTTCGGGCCCAACAACCTGGCCGGTTTCAAGGTGTGGACGGACGAGGTGCAATCGGTCGTCGCGTGACCTCGACTGCCCGCGGCACCTGTTAGAATCTGGTCCGTTGGCGTTTTCGAGGGCGACTATGACGTATTGCTTTGGATTGTCGGCGCGCCTTGGCGTCGCCTGGATGGGTGTGGGCATCGCGCTGCTCGGCGGCGTGGTTCATTCACAACAGCCGTCGCCGTCGCGACCGGCCACCGTGCCGGGTTTCACGTTCATCAAGGCATTGGCGGGAATCGAAGAATACCGGCTGGATGCCAACGGCCTCACGGTCCTTTTGGACCAGGATCACTCCGCGCCGGTGGTGACCTTTCAGGTGACCTACCGGGTCGGGTCGCGCAACGAGGTCACCGGCACCACCGGGGCCACCCACATTCTCGAACATCTCATGTTCAAGGGAAGCGACGGGTTCAACGATCCGAACGGCAACAGCGTCAAGCAGTTTCTCGAGAAGGTCGGCGGCCAGTTCAACGCCAGCACCTCCGTCGACCGCACCAATTATTTCGCGACGATCGGTCGCGAAAGCCTGGACGGCTACGTCGCCATCGAGGCAGACCGCATGCGGCATCTGTGGCTGCACGAGGCGGACCGGCAGTCTGAAATGACGGTGGTGCGCAATGAATTCGAGCGCGGCAAGAACGATCCGGAAAGCGTCCTCATGGAGGAGGTCACCTCCGCGGCGTACGTGGCGCTTCCCTACCACCACCCGACCATTGGCTGGAAGAGCGACATCGAACATGTGCCGATCGCGAGACTGCACGAGTTCTATGATACGTTCTACTGGCCCAACAATGCCACCATCAGCGTGGTCGGCGATGTCGATCCGGTCACCACGCTCGGTTTGATCAAAAAATACTACGGTCCTTATGCGCATTCGCCCGCGCCCATTCCGACCATTTACACCGAAGAGCCTGCACAGACCGGGGCGAGACGCGTGATCGTCAAGCGTCCGGGCGAACTCGGCACGGTCATCATCGCGCACAAGGTGCCGAACGGACTGGATGCGGACCAGCCTGCGCTCGAAATGCTCGATGCCATCCTGAGCTCCGGCAAGAATGCCCGGCTGTATCGTGCGCTCGTCGATCAGGGCCTGGCGCTGAACGCGGGCGCGGGGGCGGATCTGCACCGGGATCTTTCCCTGCACACGCTCTATGCATCGCTTGCGCCCGGTGCGGACCCGGGCCAGGTCGAGAAGGCTCTGCTCGCGGAAATCGAGAAAATCAAGACGGACGGCGTCACGCCGGCGGAGATCGAACGCGTGAAACAGCAGTACGTGGCGGCTGACGCCTACAAGCGCGACGGCACCGCCGCAGTGGCGGGCGAACTCAACGAGTGGATTGCCGTGGGCGATTGGACCCTCTACGTGACCTTCCCGCAGCGTGTGCAGCAGGTGACTCCTGCCGACGTCAAACGTGTGGCGAAGCAGTACCTCAATGAAGATCAGAGCACTACGGGATGGTTCGTGCCCGTGCCGCCCGCCGCGCAGAAAGGGTCCTGATGAAACCTCGCAACGACGCATGCAGTCTGATGCTGGCCGTACTGCTCGGGACGGGCGGCACCGCCCACGCAACCATGGCCGAGCAGAGCCATCGATCGACGATCGCCGGCATCGACGTCGTCACCTACCAGTCGCAGGTCAAGGATGTGGTCGTCATCCTCGGTGCGCTGCCGGCGGGTGATGCCATGTCGGGTGCCGGCAACATTGCCGTGCCGACGCTCGCCGGCATGATGCTCGATCGTGGCACGAAGTCGTTGGACAAATTCGCCATCGCCGATCAGCTCGACAACGTCGGTGCGGAGATTTCTTTCGGCGTGGGCACCCAGAGTCTGGAGATTCGCGCCAAAGCATTGAAAAAGGACCTGCCCCTCGTCATCGGTCTCATCGCGCAGGAACTGCGTACGCCCGCGCTGCAGCCCCAGGAATTCGCAAAAGCCAAGGAGCAGTTCATGGGCTCGCTGCAAGCTTCCTTGCAGAGCACGGAGGGGCGGGCCCATGAAGCGTTCGCGCGGGCGATCTATCCCGCAGGGCACCCGAACCGGCCGCATACGGTGAACGAGTACGTCGCCGCCGCCAAGTCGGCGACCTTGAGCCAGGTCAAAGAGTTCATCGCGAAATACTACGGACCGGCGCATCTGACGCTGGTTCTGGTGGGCGATGTCTCCGAAGCCGCCGTGCGGCCTGAGCTGGTCAAGGGGTTTGGTAACTGGAGCGGAGGCCAGGATTACATACGCCCCGGCTCACCGGCCGTCGCCTCCCAAGCTGCGGAACTGTCCGTGCCACTGGCCGACAAGCCCAGCGTGACCATCATCCTGGGACAGTCGACCGGCCTCACCTACAAGGACCCCGATGCGCTGGCGTTGCGGGTGGGGACCGCGATCCTCGGACGCGGCTTCACCGGGCGTCTGATGGGGACCGTGCGTGACAAAGAGGGTCTCACCTACAACATCGGCGCCGGTGTGTCCGACGACAGCATTGCCGATGGAGATTGGGATATTTCGGCAAGCTTCGCCCCCGCCTTGCTCGACAAGGGCGTGGCTTCGACGCGTCGTGAACTCGACAAGTGGTGGTCGGGCGGCATCACCGCGGCCGAGCTCGCCGCTCGCAAGCAGGGGCTGATCGGCAGTTACCTGGTCGGCCTGTCGACGACCGGCGGCCTGGCGTCCGCCATCCTCACGTCCATCCAACGCGGTTACGATCTCACCTGGCTGGATCGCTACCCCGATGCAATCCAGGCATTGACGCTGAGTCAGGTGAACGCGGCGATCAAGACGCACCTCAATCCAGGCACGATGGTGCTGGTGAAGGCCGGAAGCGTACAGGCGGGCCCCGCGCCCGGCGCAGCCGCGGTGTCGCCGGATCGCTGAACTAAAACGGGGCTCCCGCGAGCCCCGTTTCCTTACGACACCGACAGCAGCCGGGTCGTCACGCCGCTTTCGCCACCCCGGCGAGCTGACGCAGCACGTACTGCAGGATGCCCCCGTGCTGGTAATAATCCAGCTCCTTCGGCGTGTCGATACGCAACCGCGCCTCGAATTCAAGCGTGGTTGCGTCGTCGGCGGTGGCGATGACCTTGACGAACTTCGAGGCACCCTTGTTGAGGCCGACGATTTCGTAACGTTCCTTGCCGGTAAGACCCAGGCTTGCCGCGCTCTGTCCCTCGGTAAATTGCAGCGGGAGCACGCCCATCCCGATGAGGTTCGAGCGATGGATGCGCTCGAAGCTTTCGGCGATCACGGCTTTGACGCCGAGCAACATGGTGCCTTTGGCGGCCCAGTCGCGCGAGCTACCCGTGCCGTACTCCTTGCCGGCGAGAATCACCAGCGGCGTGTGGGCTGCCTTGTATTTGACCGAGGCGTCGAATATGGACATGGACTCCCCGCTCGGGATGTGCAGCGTGACGCCGCCCTCGGTACCGGGGAGCAGCAGATTGCGCAGCCGGATGTTCGCGAACGTGCCGCGCATCATGACCTCGTGGTTACCGCGCCGGGCGCCATAAGAATTGAAGTCCTCTGCCTGTACGCCCTGGCTAACCAGATACTTGGCCGCCGGACTGGACTTTGAAATATTACCGGCCGGCGAAATATGGTCCGTCGTCACGGAGTCACCCAGCATGGCGAGCACCCGCGCACCCGCGATGTCGGCCACCGCCGCCGGCGTCATGGTCATGCCGTCGAAATAGGGCGGATTCTTGACGTAGGTCGATTTGCCGTCCCACGCGTAGATCTTGCCGGCCGGGGTCTTGATGCTGCTCCAATTGGCGTCGCCCGTGAAGACGTTGGCATACCCCTTGGTGAACATGGCAGAGTCCACCGCGCCCGCCACGGCGCGGGCCACGTCCGCGGCGCTCGGCCAGATGTCCTTGAGGTATACCGGTTTGCCGTCCTGCGTTTCGCCCAGTGCCTCCGTGGTGATGTCCACGTTCAGGCTGCCCGCCAGGGCATACGCCACCACCAGGGGCGGTGATGCCAGAAAGTTCATCTTGATCTCAGGATGCACGCGGCCTTCGAAGTTTCGATTGCCGGACAACACCGAGCACGCGATGGCGTCGCCGAACTTCACGGCGTCGGAGATTTCGAGCTTGAGCGGACCGGAATTGCCGATGCAGGTGGTGCAGCCGTAGCCGACGGTGTAGAAGCCCAGCGCCTCGAGTTCCGTGAGCAGCCCGGCCTTGGCCAGATAATCGGTCACCACGCGCGAGCCCGGTGCGAGGGACGTCTTCACCCAGGGTTTGGACTTGAGGCCCAGCGCATTGGCGTTACGGGCGAGCAAGCCTGCCGCCACCAACACCGCCGGATTCGAGGTGTTGGTGCAGCTGGTGATGGCCGCGATCAGCACCGCGCCGTCCTTCACCTCGAAGCTCTCGCCGTTCAAGGTCGCCGTGCCCGAGCCCGTCGCGCCCGGGCTCTTCACGGTGCGCTCCTCGGCCATCTTTCTGACGGCGGTCTGGTAAATCGTCTTGGCGGAGCGCAGCGGCACCCGGTCCTGCGGACGTTTCGGCCCCGCCAGCGAGGGTTCCACGGTGGAGAGCTCCAGTTCCACCACATCGGTGTAGTCGGCCGCGGGGGCGCCGTCGATGCGCCACAACCCCTGCGCCCTGGCATACGCCTCCACCAGAGCGATCTGCTCGGGGGCACGTCCCGTCAGTTCCAGATAACGGATGGTCTCCTCGTCGATGGGAAAAATCGCGCACGTGGAGCCGAATTCCGGCGACATGTTGGCGATGGTGGCGCGGTCCGCGAGCGGCAGACCCTTCAGACCGTCGCCAAAGAACTCGACGAACTTGTCGACGACGCCTTTCTTACGAAGGATTTCGGTCACCGTCAGCACAAGGTCGGTGGCGGTGGTGCCCGGCGGCAGGCTGCCGGTGAGTTTGAAGCCGATCACCTGCGGGATCAGCATAGTGACGGGCTGGCCCAGCATGGCCGCTTCGGCCTCGATGCCGCCCACGCCCCAGCCGAGCACGCCGAGACCGTTGACCATGGTGGTGTGCGAATCGGTGCCGACCAGGGTGTCCGGATAGGCCATGGCGGTGCCGCCCGTGTCGTCGGCGAAGATCACCCGTGCCAGGCGCTCGATGTTGACCTGATGGACGATGCCGGTATTCGGGGGCACCACCTTGAAATTACTGAATGCGGTCTGGCCCCAGCGTAGAAACGCATAGCGCTCGCCGTTGCGGGCAAACTCGATTTCGTTGTTGTGCCGGAGCGAGTCGGCCGCGCCATACTCGTCCACCTGCACGGAGTGGTCGATCACCAGTTCCGCGGGCGCCAACGGATTGACGCGCTGCGGATCGCCACCCAGTTTGACGATGGCTTCGCGCATGGCGGCAAGATCGACGATGCACGGCACGCCGGTGAAATCCTGCATGATGACGCGGGCGGGCGTGAAGGCAATTTCATGACTCGGCGCCGCTTTCGGCTCCCATTTCAGGATCGCTTCGATGTCGCCGCGCGTCACGTTCACGCCATCCTCGAAGCGCAACAAATTTTCCAGGAGGATCTTCAGCGAGAACGGCAGCCGATCCACGTTCTGGGACTTGAGCACGCTCAAGCTCAGCATGTCGTACCTGTGTCCACCGACCTCCAGGGTCGTTCTTGCCTTGAAACTATCCGTCATGATCTCTCCACTGAAAAAGAAGAATTATAGGCGATTGCGGCGCGCGCAGCGGCGGGTACCGCTTGGTGCCGCGAGTTGACGCGTCGTACGATCACGCCACCCCCCAGGCATTCGTCACCCCGATAGAAAACAGCGTATTGGCCCGGGGTCACCGCGCGTGCGGGCGTCGCCAGCGATACCCGCGCGCCACCCGCACCGAGAACCTCCACCTCACAGCGCAGATCCTGCTGCCGGTAGCGCGTCTTGACCGCGCAGCCGAAGCGTCCCTGGGTGACGGGCGGCAGCCCCACCCAGCGCAGCTCCTCCACCTCGAAGACGTCGGACAACAACCGCTCGTGGCCCGGGTCCTGGACGACGATGAGTGCATTGCGTTCCGTGTCCTTGTCCGCCACGTACCAGGGTGCCGCCGCGGCACCGGCGCGGCCGCCGATTTTGAGGCCCGAGCGCTGGCCGAGCGTGAACAGGGCGAGCCCGTCGTGTTCGCCGAGCACCCTGCCGTCGGCATCCTCGATCGGTCCGGGAGCCACGCTCAGATGGCGTCGCAGGAATTCCTGGAACGGACGCTCGCCGATGAAGCAGATTCCCGTGCTGTCGGGCTTGTCGAACACACGCAGACCGGCTTCATGCGCACGCCTGCGCACTTCGGGTTTCGTCAGGGCGCCGATCGGGAACAGCGTCCGGTCGAACGCGGCGCCCGCCACCGCGTGCAGAAAATACGTCTGATCCTTGCCCTGATCGGCGGCCTTCAGCAGACGGGTCCCCGTCGTCTCCCGGGTCAGACGCGCATAGTGGCCGGTGGCGATCCACGCGCCGCCCAGACGGTGCATGTAGTCCAGGCACACCCCGAATTTTATCTCCCGGTTGCACAGCACGTCCGGATTCGGTGTGCGTCCCGCCGCGTACTCGCGCAGGAAACGTGCGAACACCCGTTCGCGATACTGCGCCGCGAAATCCACGCGGTGCAGGGGAATCCCGAGGGTCCGGCAGGCTGCGCGGGCGTCCTGAAAATCTGCGGCGGACGTGCAATAGGCGTCGTCATCGTCGTCCCAATTGGACATGTACAGGCCCTGAACCTCCCAGCCAGCCTCCTTGAGGAGCAGGGCGCTCACCGCCGAATCCACGCCTCCGGACATGCCGACGATGACGGTGCCGGAGGTGCCGGCGGGGTGGGAGGGGACCATGCATCGATTATACCGATGCCGTCTCGCGGTGCGCAGGATAACCCGCTGCGCGCACAGGCCACTTTCGGTGCGCAGGCTACATCAGCATCTGGCGCAGCTGAGACTCCTGCATGCCCGTCTGCCACACCTCGTCGAAAAAATTGAGGTAGCGTCGCACCACCGCGGGATCGTTCATGTCCGAAATGCCGTCCCATTGGTCCGCCTGTGAACGGTAGACCAGCGCCTTGTCGTCGGCGATGATGAAGGCCCCGGCACTCGCCGGATATTCCGGGCTCATCGCGCGCAGATCGATGCAACTCGTCAGCCGGCGGGCCAGGGCCAGAAACCGGTTGTTGTCGACCATGGCCCGGGAAGGGTCCGCCAACAGCACCCGTACCTTGGCGTAGGAACGGGCCAGCACCAGCCGTTTGATGGCTTCGAGAAACGGGTCTTCCCCGTAGATCAGCGGCTCGAGATCCTGCGTGAAGATCGACAACAGCCGTTGCGCCGATCTGGCGACTTTCAGGCTGGCCTCGCGCACCTCCGGCAGGGTGCTCAAAATCATGCGGGTGCTCGACCCTTCGGTCGCCTCCGCGGCGGGCTTTGCCCGATCGTCTGCATTACCCACCATAGTCGAGCCTTGTCCCGAGGAATTCCTGCTTACAGAGTTGACTCCGATATTCAAGCAGATGGTACCTTCCGGAATTCCAGGCCCGTGTCTACTGCGTCACGTTTCTCCAGGTGCGCCGCGGGCCAAATGCGCCGCGAGACCCAGGTAGTCGCCCGGCGACAACACCAGCAATCGTTGTTTTTGCGCGTCGGGCAGCGGCAGCGAGGAGATGAACTCGCGCATCGACCGCTGGTCGATGGGGCGACCGCGCGTGAATTCCTTCAAGCGCTCGTAGGCGTTTGGCAATCCCTGGGACCGCATCACGGTCTGCACCGCCTCGCCCAGTACCTCCCACGCCTGCTCGAGATCCGCCGCCAGCCGCGCCGCATCCACCGCCACCTTTTTCATGCCTGCCAGCAGCGACTGACAGGCCAGTGAAGTGTGGCCGAGCGCCACCCCGACGTTGCGCAGCACCGTCGAGTCGGTGAGGTCGCGTTGCAGCCGCGACACCGGCAGTTTGTCGGCAAAAAAGCCCAGCAAGGCATTGGCGATGCCGAAATTGCCCTCCGCGTTCTCGAAATCGATGGGGTTGATCTTATGCGGCATGGTCGACGAGCCCACTTCGCCGGCGATGATCCGCTGTTTGAAATACCCCAGCGAGATGTAGCTCCACATGTCGCGCGAGAAATCGAGCAACACCGTGTTGGCACGCATCAAAGCGTGGCAGTACTCCGCGATCCAGTCGTGCGGTTCGATCTGGGTGGTGTACGCATTGGCCTCGAGCCCGAGCGACTCGATGAAAGCGGTGCTGAAAGCAGGCCAGTCGACCTGCGGGAGCGCCACCACGTGGGCGTTGAAGTTACCGACGGCCCCGTTCATCTTGCCGAGGATGGCGACACGGGCGAAACCCGCGCGCTGCCGGCGCAGCCGAGCAGCGACGTTCGCGATCTCCTTGCCCACCGTGGTCGGCGTCGCGGTCTGGCCGTGCGTACGCGCGAGCATGCCCACCGCCGCGTGCTCAACGCTCAACCGTTCGAACAAAGCACCCAGCGCTTCTAGCAGGGGCTCGAGCACCGTCGCGCGTGCATTTTTCAACATCAAGGCATAGGCAAGGTTGTTGATGTCCTCCGAAGTGCAGCCGAAGTGAATCCATTCCACCTGTGCCGGGGTCGCGCCGTGCGCCTCGAGTTGTGCGCGCAGCCAGACCTCCACGGCTTTCACGTCATGGTTGGTGCGCGCCTCGATGGCTTTGATGGCCCCGACGTCGGCCGCGGCCGGATCCTCTGCGAGCGACCGCAACCAGCGGCGCGCGCCCTCCGGCAGCGAGGCGAGCGACGGGGCCGGTGCGCCCTGCGGCAGCCCCGGGGGGGCGCCGCTCAACGCCAGCAGCCAGGCGCATTCCACACGCACCCGCTCGCGCATCAACCCTGCCTCGCCGAACAGGGCGCGCAACGCGCCGAGTTTGCCGGCGTATCGACCGTCGAGCGGAGAGAGCGCGTCCAGAGGGGAGGTGGTCATCGTCGGCAATCACTTCAATGGTAGACTCTGAATCTTACCGTAATTGCCTTTTGGCAGGGTCGTCCCCGGGATGACAGAAACGCTCTACGACAAATCTCACATCCGCGACTCGCTGAACCGCGCGGCCTCTGCCCCGGACGAAGACATGCTCTGGCTGGCGGGTGCGCCGGCCGACGTGGTGGTGAAGATCCGCGCCGCCCTGCCGGCCCGCCGCGTGCCGGCGGCCGTGCTGGTTCCCCTGGTCGAACGCGCCGAAGGACTCACCGTTCTGCTCACGCAGCGCGCCGCGACCCTCAAGGACCATGCCGGCCAGATCAGCTTTCCCGGCGGCCGCATCGAGCCCACGGATCTCGACGGCTGGCATGCCGCACTGCGCGAAGCGCACGAGGAAATCGGGCTGCCCGAGAGCTTCGTCGAATTCGCCGGCTATCTTCCCGATCACTGGGTCGGCACCGGATTTCGCGTCACGCCCGTGGTCGGCTTCGTCACCCCGGGCTATCAACTGCGCATCGCCCCCGCCGAGGTTCACGACGTGTTCGAGGTGCCGCTCGACTTCATCCTGGATGGTGCCAATCACCTGTCGCGGCAACGCGAAATGGCGGGCGTGATGTTGAAGGTTTACGACATCCCCTACGGCGACCGCAACATCTGGGGCGCCACCGCAGGCATGCTGATGACGTTGCGCCGCATGCTCAAGGCCCGCCCGGTCGCGCCGGCGTGAACCGGCAGGGTCATGAGCAAGCTGTCAGAATTGTTGGAAATCATGGAGCGGCTGCGCAGTCGCGACGGATGTGCGTGGGACCGGGCACAGACGTTCGAATCCATCCTGCCGCACACCATCGAAGAGGCCTACGAGGTGGCCGACGCCATCGAACGTGGCGATCTGGATCATCTCAAGGACGAATTGGGCGATCTGCTGTTCCAGGTGGTGTTCCTCGCGCAGCTGGCCCGAGAGGCCGGCGCCTTCGATTTCGAGGCCGTGGCGGCCGCGATAGGCGAGAAGCTGATACGCCGCCATCCGCACGTGTTTGCCGGCGCCGGCGGTTCGACGACCGGCGATGAGCGGGCGTGGGAGGACATCAAGGCGGGTGAGCGCAACGCGGCCCACGCGCCGGGTACCGAGGCCAGCGCGGTCGAGGGGGTGCCCCACGCGCTGCCCGCCCTGCTGCGTGCGTACAAGCTGAGCAAGCGGGCCGCACGGGTGGGATTCGATTTCGAACACGCCGGACAGAGCGCGGACAAGGTCGCCGAGGAGCTGGCCGAAGTGCGGGCGGCGGCCGCGGCGGACGGTGGCGCCGCGGACGGCGATCGACGAGGATCACCCACCGCCGCCGTCTTCGAGGAAGTCGGCGATCTGTTGTTCGCGGCGACCAATCTCGCGCGCAAGCTCAACGTCGACGCGGAGGCGGCGTTGCGCGCGGCCAACGCCAAATTCGAACGTCGCTTTCGCGCCATGGAGGCGCTGGCCGCGACGCGGAGCGAGGTCTTCGCGGCGCTGCCGCTCGCCGCGCAGGAGCATCTCTGGCAGGCGGTCAAGGGCCTTGAGTGAGCCGCGCCGCGCCCCGCGCGGCCGGGCGGCGGCACCGCGTTCCCCCGCCGAGTTGACGGCCGCGCGCCGCGCCGCTCCGCTCGTCTTCAAGCGTGATGCCGAGCTGCCCATCGCAGCCCGCCGCGAGGACATCGCCGACGCGCTGGCGCGCCACCAGGTCATCATCGTCGCGGGAGAGACCGGTTCGGGCAAGAGCACCCAGCTGCCGCAGATCTGTCTGGAGCTGGGTCGCGGCATCGAAGGTCTCATCGCGCACACCCAGCCCCGCCGTCTCGCCGCGCGTGCCCTGGCGGCGCGGATCGCCGACGAACTGTCGCAGCCGGTGGGCGCGGCGGTAGGCTTCCGGGTGCGTTTTGCGGATCAGCTGTCCGAGGCCACCCGGCTGGTGCTGATGACCGACGGTCTGCTCCTCGCGGAGCTCGGTTCCGACCCGTTGCTGCGCCGCTATGACACCGTGATCGTCGACGAGGCGCACGAACGTACGCTCAACATCGATCTGCTGCTCGGCGTGCTCAAACGCCTGCTGCCGCGCCGTCCGGACCTCAAGCTCATCGTGACCTCGGCAACGCTCGACATCGAGCGGGTGGCGCGGTTCTTCGACGACGCTCCGATCGTCACCGTCAGCGGACGCAGCTTCCCCATCGAGGTCCGTTACGCGGCCGATGGCGGCGACGACCCCGACCTGCCCGCGGCGGTGCTCGCCGCGTTTCAGGACATCGCGTCGACGCCGGGCGCGCCGGGTGACGGGGATGTGCTGGTCTTCCTGCCGGGCGAGCGCGAGATCCGCGACGTGGGTGAATGGCTGGAGCGCGAGCTCGGCGCCGACGTCGAAGTGCTCGCACTTTACTCGCGGCTGTCCTGGGATCAGCAGAGCAAGATATTCCAACGCGGCCGACGCCGCCGCATCGTGCTCGCCACCAACGTCGCGGAGACCTCCATCACCGTGCCGGGGATCCGCGCCGTCATCGATTCCGGGCTGGCGCGCATCAGCCGATACAGCCCGCGCAATCGTCTGCAGCGTCTGCCCATCGAGCCCGTGTCGCGGGCGAGTGCGGACCAGCGCAAGGGTCGCTGCGGGCGGCTCGGGCCGGGGCTGTGCCTGAGGCTGTTCACACAGCTCGATTTCGAGGCGCGCCCGGTGTTCACGGAGCCGGAGATCTTGCGCACGAATCTGGCTGCGCTGCTGCTGCGTCTGGCGGCGGATGGGTTGGGCGAGGCCGAGAAATTCCCGTTCATCGATGCGCCGGATGCGCGTGCGCTCGGCGACGGCTATCGCCTGTTGCAGGAACTGGAAGCCTTGGACGCCGAGCGACGCGTCACACGCACCGGCCGCGCCATGGCGCGGCTGCCGCTCGACCCGCGCCTCGCGCGCGCGTTGCTGGAGAGCAAGCGCTTTCACGCGGAAGGCGAACTGCTGGCCATCGTGGCCGGATTGAGCGTTCCCGACGCCCGCATCGCGAGCCAGGACGGCGCCAATGAGGCGGCGGCGACCTTCGAGGACACCAAGTCGGAATTCTCGGCGTTGGTCAAGCTGTGGCGCATGTACCGCAAGGCGCGCGAAGGCACGCGCCGTGAAGTGCGCCGCTGGTGCCAGGAGCGCGGTCTGTCGCTGCTGCGCCTGTCCGAATGGGAGGACGTGTACCGGCAGGTGAGCGATCGCGCCGCCGAACTCGGCATCGTCGAACAATCCCGGCCGGCAAGCTACACCGGCATCCACCGTGCGCTGCTCGCCGGCTTCTGCACCATGGTGGGAACGCGCGGTGAGGACGGCACATACCTCGGCACGCGCGGCGTGCATTTCCACATCTTCCCCGGCTCGCCCCTCAAGCGCCGCCGGCCACGCTGGGTGATGGCCGCCAACATCGTCGAGACGTCCCGGGTGTTCGCACGACGACTGGCCGAGATCGAACCCATGTGGATCGAGGCCGCGGCGCGACACCTGCTCAAGAGGGAGTATCTGGAGCCCGATTGGAGCGAGGAGCGTGAGGAGGTGGTGGCGCGCGAACGGGTGAGTTTCCTGGGGTTGATATTGAGCGCCGGCAGACGCGTGAACTATGGGCCCATCGAACCCGAGCTCTCGCGGCTGATCTTCGCCCGCGAGGCGTTGGTCCATGGTCGCCTGCAACGACGGCCCGCGTGGGTGCTCGCCAACGATGCCGCCATCCACTCGGCCGAACAGATGGAGGAGCGGCTGCGCACCCGGGATCTGCTGCGCACCCCTGAGGATTTCACCGATTTCTACGATAAGGCGCTGCCGCGGCAGGTGTCGAGCGCCGCCACGCTCGAGTATTTCACCCGCCATCTCACCGAGGGCAAGCGCGCCGAACTCAACCTGCTGCCGGGCGACATATTCGCGCGCCTGCCGGATCCTGCGCAGTTGCAGCTGTTTCCTCCGGCGGCCCGGCTCGGTGCCGTCATCGTCCCGGTCGCCTATCGGTTCGCACCCGGCGAGAGCGGCGACGGCGCCACGCTGCGGGTTCCGCTGTTGGCGCTGCCTTCGCTCACACGTTCGGCCGTGGACGAGGCCGTACCCGGGTTCGGAGCCCCGCGCATCGAAGCCCTGCTGCGGTCGTTGCCCAAGGATGCACGCCGCAGTTTGATTCCCGTCGGCGCGACTGCGGCGCGTTTCCTCGAAGCCATGGGCCGCCCGACCGCGGACCTTGCACAACTGACCGGGTGGCTGCGCGAGTCCTGCGGTGTTCCCGAACCGCTGCTGCGTTTCGATGCGGCGGCGTTGCCCGGCCATTTGCTGCCGCGCGTTGCCATCGTCGACCGAGGCCGCGAGCTTGCACAGGGCGATGATTTGCCCGCGCTGCGCCGGGAGTTCGCCGCGCAGGCACGCGCCTTGCTCGAGGAATACGCACGCAACCTGTTTCCCACGCCCTGGCGCCGCTTCGAGGCCGCAGCGCTGGACCCGAGCATCGACCTCGCCCTCGAAGAGGGCGCGGTCACCGTTCATCCGACGCTGGCGCGATGTGATGGCGGCGTCGAAGTCCGCTTCGAATGGACGGCTGCCGAGGCCGCCCGCAGCTGGCGCAGAGGCAGCTCGGCTCTGGCCCGGAGCATGCTCGACCGCCAGGCACGCGAACTGGCGAGGACGGTGGCCGCCGACGCTCCGCTGCTGCTGATCGCAAGCCCCTACCTGCGCGGCGATGCCCTGGTGGACGTGTTGCTGGACAAGGTCCTGAGCCGTGCCTGTTTCGGGGACGGCGAAGCGCCGCGCACTCGGGCGGCGTTCGAAGCTGCGGTCGAGCAGGGGCGGGAACGCCTGTATTCATGCCTGGACGAGATCAAGACCGCACTCGCCAACGTGTTCAGCGAGGCGCGCGGCGTGCGCCGGTTGCTCGACGACATCCGCGTGCAGCGGCAGGCCGAGCAGGTCGAGGAATCCCGTGCGCATCTGCGGCAGTTGCTGGGCGCCGAGTCCCTGCTCACCCTGTCCGCCGACGGGATCCGCCAACTGCCGCGGTATTTGAAGGCGGAGGAGCGCCGCTGGCAACGCCTGCTCGCCCGCGGCGCAGAGCCGCCCTCGGTGTTGCGCGAGCTGAAGGAATGGAACACACGCGCGGCATACCTCGACGCACTGGTGGGCGCGGAGCTGCGCTGGGTGCCGGAGCTCGACGAATTCCGGCTCTGGATCGAGGAATACCGCGTATCGCTCTACGCGCAGGAGCTGAAGACTCTCGGTCCGGTGTCGGCGCCCCGGCTGACGGCTCGCGCCGCACAGATCGAAACGTGGACCACCCGCTGAAGGGCGTCGGCTACTCCTGCAGATCGAAACGGATGCCTTGTGCCAGCGGCAGCCGTGAACTCCAATTGATGGTCGTGGTTTGACGGCGCATGTAGGCTTTCCACGAGTCGGAACCTGACTCGCGGCCGCCGCCGGTATCCTTCTCGCCGCCGAACGCGCCGCCGATCTCCGCCCCCGACGTGCCGAGATTGACGTTGGCGATGCCGCAGTCGCTGCCGTCGGCGGACAGGAATTGTTCCGCAACCTGCAGCCGATCGGTGAACACTGCAGATGACAGACCGTAAGGCACCGAATTTTGCAGGGTCACCGCCTCGTCCAGCGAATCGTAGGCGATGACGTAGAGCAGCGGGGCGAACGTCTCGGCGGCGACGATGGGCATGTCGGCGCGCGCGCGGATCAGCGCGGGTTCGACGAAGTTGCCCGGCCGGTCGAGCGCCTTGCCGCCGTACAAGAGAACCCCGCCCTGCGCCTGTACCGCGTCGATGGCGTCCAGATACCGCGCCACGGCGTCCCGGTCTATGAGCGGTCCCATCAGCGTGTTCGGATCGAGCGGATCGCCGATGCGCACCTGCGCATAAGCCCGGATCAGGCGTTGCTCGAGTTCCGCGGTGCGGGAGCGGTGCACCAACACGCGGCGGGTCGTGGTACAGCGCTGGCCGGCCGTACCGATGGCGCCGAACGCGATTGCCGGCACCGCGAGTTCCAGAGCAGCGGTCTCATCGACGATCACGGCATTGTTGCCGCCCAGTTCGAGCAGGCTCTTGCCCAGCCGTTCGGCCACCTTGACGCCGATCTGACGGCCGACGTGCGTCGAGCCCGTGAACGACACCAGCGCCACCCGGCGGTCTTCGACGAAACGCATGGCGAGGTGTGTCCCTGCATCGATGAAGAGCTGGAAGATAGGCGGTAACGCATGGCGCTCCATGACGCGATTACAGATATGTTGCACGGCCAGCGCGCACAACGCGGTTTTCGGCGACGGCTTCCACACCGTCGCGTTACCGGCGACGGCGGCAAGTGCCGCGTTCCATGCCCATACCGCCACCGGAAAATTGAATGCAGAGATCACGCCGACCACGCCGAGGGGATGCCACTGTTCGTACATGCGATGCTGCACCCGCTCGGAATGCATCGTCTGGCCGTACAACATGCGTGACTGACCCACCGCGAAATCGGCGATGTCGATCATCTCCTGGACTTCGCCGTCACCCTCGGCCTTGATCTTGCCGTTCTCCCGGGCGATGAGGCTGCCCAGGGCATCCTTGTGCAGGCGCAATTCTTCACCGAGCAGACGTACCGCCTCCCCCCGCTTGGGTGCGGGCACCTGACGCCAGATCTTTGCCGCGCCGGTCGCCGATTCGAGCACGCGTGCATAGTCTTCTGCGGTGGCGCTGCGCACCTGGGCGAGGCGCATGCCCGTCGAGGGATCGATGGAGTCGATCATCGTCCCCGACGTCGAGCTGCTCCAGCTGCCACCTGCCCAAGCACCTGAATTGACCGCTTCGAGACCGAGAGCCGCGAGCGTGCCGGTGATTGACTGCATGAGGGTTTCCAGGCGTGGATATATTGGTGGGGCGCGCATTTTGCCGTAGCATTGTGGGGATGTCCAAAAGCCTTGCCCTCACCCCCTGGCATCCGACCACCTGGCACAGGTTGCCCGCCACTCAGCAGCCGAACTATGCGGACGCCTCGAAACTCGAGCGCGTGGTCGCTGCGTTGGGGCGGCTGCCGCCGCTCGTGGTGTCGTGGGAGGTGGAGGCCTTGCGCGAGAAGCTCGCACTGGCCCAGCGCGGCGAGCACTTTTTGCTGCAGGGCGGCGATTGTGCAGAGAGCTTCGAGGATTGCGAATCCGACAACATCGCCCGGCGGCTGAAGATTCTGCTGCAGATGAGCCTGGTGCTGCTACAGGGGCTCAAGAAACCCATCATCCGGGTGGGCCGGTTCGCCGGTCAGTATGCCAAGCCGCGTTCGGCCGACACGGAGACACGCGACGGCGTGACGTTGCCCTGTTACCGGGGCGATAACGTCAATCGTCCGGGCTTCACTGCGCTCGAGCGGGAGCCGGACCCCGAGTTGCTGCTGCGTGGTTACGAGCGTGCGTCGCTCACGCTGAATTTCGTGCGCGCATTGATCGACGGCGGTTTCGCAGATCTGCATCATCCGGAATACTGGGACCTGAGTTTTCTGAGGCATGCACCGCTGCGCGACGCCTATCAGAAAATCGTCGACTCAATCGGCGAGTCGCTGGATTTTTTCGAGTCGTTGAGCGGTTTGCAGATTCATTCCGCGACGAGAGGGGACTTCTACACAAGCCATGAAGGACTGCACCTGCTGTCCGAACAGGCCCAGACGCGCTACATCGCGCGGCAGAAGAAGTGGTACAACCTGTCCACTCACATGCCGTGGGTGGGCATGCGCACGGCGAACATCGACGGTGCCCACATCGAGTATTTTCGCGGCATCGCCAATCCCATCGGCGTGAAGGTGGGCGCGGCGATGAGCGCCGAGTGGCTTCAGGAACTCGTGCAGGTGCTCAATCCGCAGAACCAGCCCGGGCGGCTCACCTTCATCCACCGTTTCGGCGTCAAGGATATCGAACAACGCCTTCCCGAGATGATTCAGGCGGTGAGGGCCACGGGCTCGCAGGTGCTGTGGGTGTGCGACCCGATGCATGGCAACACCGAGACCACCGCCGGCGGCGTCAAGACCCGGCGTTTCGAAAATATTCTTGCGGAGGTCGAGTCGGCATTTCGCGTTCACGAGGAATCGGGTTCGACGCTCGGCGGCGTGCATATCGAGCTCACCGGGGACGACGTGACCGAATGCATCGGCGGCGCGCGTGGTCTCGCCGAGAGTGACCTGGCACGGGCCTATAAAAGCCCGGTGGATCCACGGCTCAATGCGGAGCAGGCATTGGAGCTCGCGATGCTGATATCCCGGCATGCGGTTGCCAACCGGCGAAGCTCGCGGCCCAAGCGTTCCGTATGATCGATATTTCTATAATATTAATCTATATTAATCAATAAGTTATTATTTAATACTCGAAAAAAACTAATGTAGCCTGCAGCGGTTTTGAAAAATGCGGGTTGCCAGGTCGGGTGCAGGTGATATTCTGCGCCACGAAGCCCCGACGCCTCCGCAGGCGTGAGCGAAACGGGGACGGGCCCGCTGTCGCGGCGCCTCAACGAACGACGAGAGCGGTGGCGCGGACGCTTCCCAGCGAAGCCCGTGATGGGAAATGTCGGCCTGCACGGCTGACCGGTTTATGCCACACAGTGGCAATGGTTGGATTGCGCTCGGGTTAGTCCAAATTCCAAGCGTGATCAGTGGCGGGCTACGTGGAACGAATCACGTAGCCCGTTTTTTATTGCCCCCTCGATGGCCCCGCGTCATTACTCGAATGAATATGCCCTCCACGGCCTCCACGCCCGCATGAATGAGATTTTCGATCCCGGGTGCCGCCGTTGTCCGCGCCTGGCGGCCTTCCTGGACCAGGTAAAGGCTGCGCATCCTACCTATGCTTGCGCGCCCGTACCGCCATTCGGCGACCCACGGGGCGCGCTGATCATCGTCGGCCTGGCGCCCGGCATGCACGGCGCAAACCGCTCCGGGCGTCCGTTCACGGGCGACCATGCCGGTATCCTGCTGTATGCGACCTTGTATAAATTCGGCTTCAGCACGTCGCCCCTGTCGGTGGCTGGAGGCGACGGTCTGCGATTGCACGATGCACGCATCACCAATGCGGTGAAGTGCCTGCCGCCGCAGAACAAGCCCCTGCCGGTGGAGATCAAGACCTGCAACGACTATCTGGCGGCAGAGCTCGCGCAAAGCACGAGCGCACGCGTTATTCTTGCGCTGGGGCGCATCGCGCACGAGGCCGTATTGCGCGCTGCGAAGCTGAAGGGCAGTGCGCATGGCTTCGCCCATGCGGCCGAACATCGCCTGGACGGACACTGCATCTTATTGGACTCCTATCATTGCAGCCGCTACAACACTCAGACACGCCGCCTCACCACCGACATGTTCGAGGCGGTCGTGGGTCGTGCGCGCACCCTGATCGGACCGTCGGGACACGTTTGACATGAGACGGCCATGAGTGCGGTGGCGTCGAGGTTCGACGCGAAGTCCTTCGTCGACAGCCTGCCGGGCCGCCCGGGGGTGTATCGCATGCTGGATGCCGCCGATGTGATCATCTACGTCGGCAAGGCGCGTAATCTCAAGAGCCGGGTCGGTTCCTATTTCCAGCCGAGCAACGTGCATCCGAAGGTGCAGGCGCTGGTCGCAAGGACCGCGCGCATGGAAGTGACGATCACGAATTCCGACACGGAAGCGCTGCTCCTCGAATTCAATCTCATCAAGAAGCACAGGCCCCGCTTCAACGTGGTGTTGCGAGACGACAAGAGCTTTCCCTACCTGCACTTCGAGACGGCTCACGATTATCCCCGGCTCAGCTTCTACCGCGGCTCGCGCAAGGAGCCCGGGCGTTTCTTCGGTCCGTATCCTTCGGCGGGTGCGGTGCGAGAGACACTGCAACAACTGCAGAAGCTGTTCCGGCTGCGTAATTGTGATGACAGCTATTTCGCGAACCGGTCCCGACCCTGCCTGCAATACCAGATTCAACGCTGCACGGGTCCGTGCGTGGGCCTGATCGCCCGCGAGAACTACGCCCGCGACGTCAATGCTGCGATCAAGGTGCTGGAGGGGCGCAACGATGAAGTATTTCAAGAGCTGGGTCGCCGTATGGAGGCCGCCGCCGAAAAACTCGACTTCGAGGACGCCGCGCGGCTGCGCGACCAGCTCGCCAACCTCAAGGTCATCCAGTCGCAGCAGATCGTTTCCGCCGCCCAGGACCATGATGCCGACGTCATCGCCGTCGCGGCCGGCAACGGTGAATTTTGCGTCGCGCTCATGTTCGTGCGCGGCGGACGCAGTCTCGGCAGCACGACGTTCTTTCCCCGCGCGCCGCTCACCGAGTTGCCCGAGGTGCTGGCGCAGTTCGTGACCCAGTACTACATCGAAAGAGACTCGCCCCCCGAGATCCTGGTCGAACACGACTTCGAGGAGATGGACGTTCTCGAGGCGACGCTCGCGGAGCGATCGGGGCATCGTGTGCGGATCACCTCGTCCGTGCGAGGCCTGCGGGCGCGCTGGCTGGAAATGATGCGCAAGAACGCGGAGGAAGCGTTGAAGATGCGCAGCCTGGCCCGTGCCAGCATCGAGGGAAGCCTGGATGAGATGCGCGAGATCTTCAGTCTCGACGAAAGTCCCCGGCGGATCGAATGCTTCGACATCAGCCACACCGGCGGCACCGACACGGTGGCTTCCTGCGTGGTGTTCGGCGTGGAAGGTCCGCTCAAGAACGACTACCGCCGCTTCAACATCTCAGGGATCCAGCCCGGCGATGACTATGCCGCCATGTATCAGGCGCTGACCCGCCGCTACAAACGGGTCCGCGACGGCGAAACACCCAAGCCGGACGTGCTGTTGATCGACGGCGGCAAGGGCCAGCTCGCCGAAGCGGCCAAGGTCATCGAGGAGCTCGGAGTACAGGGCATTGCATTGATCGGCGTCGCCAAGGGCGCCGACCGCCGGCCCGGCCAGGAGCAACTCTTCTTGTTGGGCCAGGACACGCCCTTTATACTGCCTCCGGACTCGAGCGCCTTGCATCTCATTCAGCGGGTGCGGGACGAGGCGCACCGGTTTGCGATCACTGGGCACCGGCGAAAAAGAGCGAAGCGTCATAACGAATCTGTGCTCGAAACCATACCGGGCCTGGGTCCCGTCAAGCGCCGCGAGCTTTTGAAGCACTTCGGTGGCCTGCAAGGAATTCTACGTGCCGGAATCGACGACTTCGTGCAAATCCGCGGCCTTGGGCGCGATCTTGCCCAGGTGATCTATGAACATCTCCACCCCGGCCAGTAAGAACCCCTCCAACTGGAATCTGCCGATAGCGCTGACCTGGCTGCGCATTCTGATGATTCCGGCCATCATCCTGCTGTTTTATCTCCTGCCGACGCCGTGGGGCGACTTCGCCTCGTGTGCGGCCTTCGCTCTGGCCGGGATCACGGATACGCTCGACGGCTACTATGCGCGCAAACTCGGCCTGACCTCCCGTCTCGGCGCCTTCCTCGATCCCGTCGCGGACAAGCTCATCGTCGCCGCCGCGTTGATCCTGATCGTCAGCCGCGATCCGCGTTGGTTCATGGCCATCGTCGCCATCGTGATCATCGGCCGGGAAATCGCCGTGTCGGCGCTGCGGGAGTGGATGGCCGAGATCGGCGTCCGCAGCAAGATCAAGGTCTCGCTGCTGGGCAAGTACAAGACCGTCATGCAAATCGTCGGGCTGTCGTTCCTGCTGTTCCGCGTCACGGTGTTGCACATCCCCGTCTACAAGATCGGGCTGGTGCTGATCGCAATCGCCGTGGTGCTGACGCTATGGTCGATGATCCTGTATCTGCGCCTTGCATGGCCGGAGTTGCGGGGCAGCGCCAGCGTCTAGCCACAAGTCCGCTAGCCGTCGCGTCCTCGCAGCTGCGCCGCCGGCGCACGGCGATAGCTTCGCGCCAGACGCAGCGCCCAGACCGCAAAGTAGCCGGCACTCGCCCCCGACACGTACACATCCGCCTGCTGCAGAGCGGCGCGCTGCAGCGGTTGCAGGCCGGCGGCGACGTTGAGTGCATAATGGGCCCCGAAAACGACGAGCATGCGCAGCAGCGGCACGAGACTTCCGGGCAGCAATACGCGGCCCTGTTCGCGATCGGCGGCCAGCGCCAGGCCGCCCGGCATCGCCGCCGCCAGCGCCCCGCCGGTCGCCGCCGCGACGATCCATGCGGTCGCGACCGCGGTGAAATCGCCCGGCGCATGCAGCAAGCCGTACAGTCCCCAGGCGACGAAGACGGTCGGCGCCAGCATCGTCTGGCCGAACGATCGGACGCGTTGCCGTAGGCCGGTCAGCCCGGCGTACATCAGGTAGGCGAATACCAGCACGACCCACGAGGGAGTGTGCGAGACGACGTCGATGGGGGAGGGATGCATGGCGGGCTCCAAGGGTGGCTGGGATGGGCGATGATCGCGGTGTCTGTGGCCGGCGGGAAGGTGAGTAAAGTCACCTTGGGGTTTTCGGGTGCGCCGCTATACTTGGGTCGTGAGCAGCGCGTCGCCCGTGCCTTTCACCCTGCGATGGGTGGGACCGCCCCGTATTTTGTGCCTGGCGGTCGTTCTCGTATGGGCCACCGTTGCTTATGGTGCGGCAAACGAATGGGCGCAGGGGCGGCTGCCGGCAACCTACTCGACAGCCTTCGGCATGGGCGCGACCGCTGCGATCGCTCTGTGTTTCGTTGCCGCCAATCTGCGCTTCACGTCGCAGCCCAACGCGCCGCGGCGGCGATCTTTCGTGCTGCTGCAGGCGCCGCTCGCATTGTTGGCGTTCTGGGGATTGCGCGAGGAGACTTCGCTCGCGTTGCTGGTGGTGGTGGCGGGGCAGCTCGTGCAGTCCTTCGATCTTTGGCCCGCCGTCAGTGTGATGGCGGCGAGCAACCTGGCGGCGGGCTGGATGCTGCGGGTCGCGGCGCCGCACGGCAACGCCTGGCGGACATGGCTCTCCTTTGCCGCCTTCCAGTTGTTTGCCGCGACGACGGCGCGTCTTGCGGTGAATGCACGGCGCGCACGCGACGAAGTGCTGCGCGTAAACAATGAATTGCAGGCGATGCAGCATTTGCTGGAGGAAAGCGCGCGCGTGGGTGAACGGTTGCGCTTGTCGCGCGAGTTGCACGATTTGATGGGGCACAAGCTCACCGCGCTCAAACTGCAACTGCGTGAACTCGCGCGTCCGACGACCCGAACCGCGGTCGAGACGGACCTGCGGGACGGGGTTGCGAACTGCTACGCCCTGGCAGATGAACTCCTGCAAGACGTGCGTGCCGTGGTCGGCGCGATGCGCTGCGACGATGGGATCGATCTGCACGCCGCGCTGCGCGCTCTGGTGCAATCGTTGCCGCTGAGTGCCATCGAGTTGGACATCGAGCCTGGGATCCGCGTGCCACAGGTCGAGCAGGCAAACGCGCTGCTGCGCTGCGCCCAAGAGGGCGTAACCAACGCGCTGAAGCACGCCGACGCGGCGCATATCTGCCTGGCGCTGCGGCGCTGCGGCGAAGGATTCGTACTGCTCATCGAGGATGACGGGATCGGGCTCGGTGCCGCGCCGAGCGCGCAGAGGTGGGGCAACGGTCTCGCGGGCATGGCAGAGCGAGTGCGACTGCTCGGTGGGACGCTCGTGCTGAGCAACGGCACGGCGCGCGGCGTACGCCTCACGGTGACGTTGCCCGAGCGTACGGCGGGGGCGGGGCCTTTGCCGGAGCGTCCGTGATGGCCGGGCCAACCCTGCGAATCGCCCTGGCGGACGACCAAGCGTTGGTGCGCCATGGCCTGCGTGCCGTGCTGTGCGGATTTGCGGGGGTCGAGGTCGTCGTCGATGCCGAGGATGCCGATCAGCTGCTCCGTGCGCTCGAAGGCACGACGGTGGACGTGGTCGTCATGGATGTGCGCATGCCCCGGCTTTCGGGTATCGAGGCGACCCGCTCGCTGCGCGCTCGCGCGGATCGAACCCCGGTGTTGCTCCTCACGACTTTCGACGATCCCGAGCGCATGCGGCAGGCGGCGGCGGCCGGCGCCCAGGGGTGGCTCCTAAAGGACGCCGAGCCGGAGGCCCTGCACTGCGCGCTGGAGCGGCTGGCTGCCGGAGGTTCGGCCTTTGTCCCGGGCGGCATGCCGCGTCGCCCCGGCACCGGGCAGGACGGCACGGGCGCGGCGGGACGGTCCGACGGCGGGGGGCGAGTCGGGGACCGCGACGACCGAATTGGCGGCGGCGAGCGCGGTGTACACAACCTCACGGAGCGGGAGCTGGCGGTGCTGCGCTTGGTGGCCGGGGGTTATGCCAACAAGGAAATCGGGCAGATCCTGCAAATTTCGGGGGGTACCGTCAAAAATCACATGACGGACATTTTGTCCAAGCTCGGTGCACGCGACCGCACGCATGCGGTTTTGAAAGCGATCGCCGCGCAGCTGTTGTGACCCCGGCGGGCAAGGCTTGACTCCGTGCCACGCGGCCCTACAATTGCGCCTCTGTTCGGGACGAGAGTCCCTGCTGCGGGAATAGCTCAGTTGGTAGAGCGCAACCTTGCCAAGGTTGAGGTCGCGAGTTCGAGTCTCGTTTCCCGCTCCAAAAATTCCACTTGCGTCAATAGGCTGGTTCGCTAGAGCAAAGCCTCACGCATCGATTCAAGAAGACGCCGCAACCAAGGGCAGACTCAAGCCTCCAGCACAGTGACGTGCTGGTTGCGTTCCTTAGTTGCTTGAATCAATTCGGCAATACCGGCATCGAATGTGGCGAGTCTGCCCCCGTGGTGTTGAGCCAGGGATAAGAGGTACGCATCCGTCACCTGCCGGTGGCCTACGAACGCAGCACTCCTGAAGGGCTTGGCATCCGCCGGTGCTACTGTATCGGGCCAAAAATGATGGCCGGGTATCGCCAAGATCTTTTTGAGCACCTCCAGTGCCTCGCGCGGAGTGACTGCATCGGCGATGATCTTCGGGTTCGATGAAATTCGAATAAATGCAATTTGGATCAATGGACATGTGGCCCAAGCGTTATGCCCGGTGTCATGGAACCACTCATGGGCTTTGGCGTGATGCACGTGATGCGGCCACGACAACGCAATCAAGACGTTGGTATCCAGCAAGTGGACGCTCAAACGTCGTCCTCATCCCGGCAGATATCGTCCGGCGTAAGTGGCGCGGTACCTTTTGTAACCTGAAAAACAGGGAAGCCTTGGCGCGTGCCGACATTAACCCGCGCTTCAAGACCTCGACGGGCGAGTTCCGATATGACTTCGCCAATGCTTTTTGACTTCGCAACCGCGATCTGGCGGGCCGCGCTCATGATGTCCGCATCCAAAGTAAGTGTGGTACGCATCGCAGCACGCTCCTTCCATCATGTATGACGTTCGCATCATAACATCACAGCATCAACGCATCAAATGAGTGAGTAGGGCGTGATACAGGCGTCTGGTGACCGTCTTCGCCGTAACGCCCACATCAATTCTTCTTCTCGGGGGCGTCCAGCGGGTAATAGACCGACACCGGGTCGCGAGGCTGGGTATTTTCGCGTTACCGGTAAATGCGCGGTCGCCAAACCGCGAGAATGATGTTGGCCGCGGACAATGACAGCAGCAGCCACAGTCCGCCACGCTCTGCGTGCAGCACTTCGGCAAGCCGCACGGGATCGCCCTGGCCTGACACCGCGAGCGTCGCGAGTTCGGCGGCCCGCTTAGCACCGGCATTGATGGTCAGCAGGGTGCCCTCGAAGACACTGATGCCGAGTAGCGCTTTGATCCAGGCCCAGGCGGCATTTTTGTAAGCTTCAGTCGCCGCGATGGCCAACAGGCCGCTGATCAGGACGATGCCGAGCGACGGCAGGAGCAGCCATTGTGCGATCGCCGCGATGCCCTGGCGCATCGTCGCGTAGGCGATCAGCGACGGCGTGGGCGTCGCGTTCGCCAGCACGAGGCAGGCCGCGAACCCCCCCATGACGCCAACGGCACCGATCTCGTGGAGTATCTTCAACGCTCTTCTGACGACGGGGGCGCCCACGTTATTCCGCCAGAAAATGCTCTAACGGCGGCAATGAGTCGGCAGGCGCCTCCTCATGTGGCACGTGCCCAAGATCCGGGAACGATATCAACGTCGCGTCGGGCAACTCGCGCAGGTAGCCTGCCGCGTTGGCGTACGGAATGAAACGGTCCTTCTTCCCCCACATCAACAAGGTGGGCGTATGAATTTTCCGCAAGATCGGCACGGGATTCTCGAGGATCACCTGCTGCATGCGCTCGATCAACGCGGCGCGATTGCCGGGGGACAGCAATAACTCATAGTAGCGATCGACCTCGGCAGCGGCTAGCCGAGACGGGTCTGCATAGGCCGTCGCGAGGTTTTTCCGCAATAGGGTTTTTGGCAAAAAATATTGCATCAGTTTGAGGACCGCTGGAATTTTCGGCGGTTTTTCATAGTCAAAACCCGGGCTGGCGAAACCGTCCGGCGAAATCAGCACCAGCTTGTCGACGCGGGCCGGAAACGCGGCCGCAAAATTCCAGGCAATCCTGCCGCCCATCGAGTTGCCGACGAGGATCGCCCGATGGATGTGCAGCTGATCCATCAGCGCTTCGATGACGCGCATACTTCGCGCATCCGTGTAATCGCCCGTAGTGTCGGGCGGCGACAGCCCGCAGCCCGGCAGATCCAAACGCACCATCCGATAGCGCGCACTCAGCGATCGCGCCCACGGCTCCCATGTCTCGAGGCTCGAGGCGAAGCCGTGCAGCAGCAGCAGCACCGGCGCATCGACGGCGCCGGTGTCGCGCACGCGCAGCGTCGTGCCCGCCACTTCGCGATAGCGGGTCGATGCGTCCAGATACTTGGCATCGAGGCTGCCGCGAGACCGGTCCGGTGCCCACGCCCAGATGCCCAGCGCCATGACGGCAAACGCAAGCAACACCCCTGAGATCATGAATCCAACTTTCACCAGTCTCCTATACGGCGTCTAAACCGCGAACGCATGGCCATCATAGTGGCTCTGACCCCGATATGACTGCAAGTGACGTGGCGCCGACGCTCTAGTCGACGGCCGTGGCCGCGCTCCCTCCGACGGAATTCCTGAGACGGGGCCACGCGAGCGACAGGAACAGGCTGCGTGCCGCCATCAATGTCGCGAGCGCCGCCCAGATGCCGTGGTTGCCCCAGAGCGAGGAGAAGACGAACAGTGCGGGTACGTAGAGGGCGACGCTCGCCAGCATAGTGTTGCGCAGGATGCGAGTGCGCATCGCGCCCATGAATACTCCGTCCCACAGAAAGGCCCAGATGCAGACGATTGGCAGCCCGGCGACCCAGGGCCAGTAGATCGATGCCGTTCGTCTCAGTTGCCCGCTGGAAGTCATGGCCGCCAAATAGGGCGACCGAACGGCCAGGAGGATGCCCGCGACCGTGATGCTCCACGCCAACGACAACAAGGCGCAGCGGCGTACGATTCGCACCAGAGCGATCCGAGAACCCGCACCGATGGCGCGCGCGCCGTATACCTCGGCGGCGGTCGCGAATCCGTCGAGCAGGTTTGCGACCAGTAAAAATGCCTGCATCAAAATCTGGTTGGCGGCCAGGTCCAGCAGTCCCGACCGCGCGCCACGCTCGGTCATCAGTGCGAAAGATCCGGTGAGGAGCAACGTGCGCAGTGTGATATCGACGTTGGCCGAGAACAGGCGGCGCCACGCGGCCCAATGCCAGACATCGCTCATCACCGCATACCAGCGGGCAACCGGTGCGAGCCTGAGCATGAAGGCGCCGGTGATGAGGCACACGCACGCCTCGCTGGTCACCGTCGCCCAGGCGGCGCCGACGATACCCCAGTGAAACTCCAACACGTAGACGAATGCCAAGCCGGCGTTCAGCGAATTCAGTGCGATCTGTAGCAGCATGACTGTCCGCGCCCTGCCTTGGCCCATCAACCAGGCGAATTGGGCGTAGCTGAGCAGTGTGAAGGGTGCAGACCAGATGCGTGCATGAAAATACTGCTGGGCCAACGGCAGTACGCCGACCGGTGGTGCCAGCAGGTGCAGGGCAACCGACCCCATCGGCAACTGCACCGTCCAGAGGACGAGTCCGCCGCTGAGCGCTGCGATCATGGGTCTGAGGCCGGCAAGAAGCACTTCACGCTCGTTGCCGCGGCCCACCGCCTGTCCGACCAGGGCACTGGTGGTGTAGCGCAGGAACGCGAAGCACCAGTAGATGACAGTGAACAAGGTGGCGCCGATGCCCGCCGCCGCAATCACCGCCGGGTCTCCGAGACGGCCCAGTATCGCCGTATCGACCATGCCCATCAGCGGTGTGGCGATCGACGCGAGCATCACCGGAAGCGCAAACCGTAGCAGGGCGGAATAGGAGGGGGTGGCGGGTACGGGGTCGGGTATGGATGCGATAAGCTGGCTCCACTCTTCGAGACAATGGGACAAGTGGAGGCGATTTACCGACGCCCAAATCGGTATCCATCCGCTCTATCTATATTCTAACTTTTCGGGATATATTGACATCACGATTGGCATTGCGCGATTGCTGCGCATTGAATTACCTGAGAAATTCAATCGTCAGACCTGGTACAGAAGGCGTTCTGATGTGAAGAGCAGACTGTGCGCCCGGGCGACGCCTTCGGCGTTCCTGGTGCTGTTGCTCGTGTTGGGCTGCCCGAGCGGGGCGAGGGCCGGCGCGACGCTCGAGCGTGTCATGCGAAGCGGCACGTTGAACGGGGTGCTGCTCGAGTCCTATCCCCCTTTCGGTTTCATCGACGGTCACAACGAACTGGCCGGCTTCGACGTCGACGTGGCGCGCGCCTTTGCCGCGAAGCTCGGCGTGACGTTGCACCTCGCCACACCCGGCTGGGAGGCCATCGTCTCGGGCCGATGGATGGGGCGCTGGGACATCTGCATCTGCTCCATGAGCCCGACGGCGGAACGCGCCAAGGTGCTGAGCTTTCCAACGACGTATTACAACTCGCCGGCGGTGTTGACCGTGCACCAGAGCGAGCAGCGAATCAAATCGGCGGCGGATCTCTCGGGTAAGCGCGTCGGTGTGGGGACGGGGTCGAGCTATGAGAACTATTTGAACAAAGCTCTCGTGTTGCCCCGTGCGGCGCCGATGGTCTACCCGTTTCACGACGTGATCGTGATGCCCGGTGACGAGACCATCAATTTTCGCAACCTGGCGCTCGGCCCGGGAGTGCGCCTCGACGCGATCGTCTCCGATCTTGCGACAGCCCAGGCTGCCGTGAGTGCGTCGCATGCGTTGAAGATCGTGGGACCGGTGCTTTACGCGGAGCCCAACGTGGTGGCAACGGCGGCCGGCGATCCCGAGTGGGATCGGACCGTCAGCCGCGTTTTCGGTGAATTGAAGGCCGAGGGGACTCTTGCGAAGCTTTCGCAGAAGTGGTTTGCGCAGGACATCACCTTCGATGCCCATTGATCCACCGCTCACCCGGGCGAGCAATGACGGGCCAGCTCTGGACCCTGCGCCTGCATCGGCGCGCCCGGCCGCGCTTGACCAGGCGCCTCGTCGCTTCCGCCGCAAGGTCTGGCTCACCTGGATATTTTTGTTCGGCCTGCTCGCATGGGGCTGCCACGCAATGCATCTCGACTTCGGCTATATGGGCGACAAGCTGCCTTTTCTGCTGGGACTGCGGCTGGCGCCGGATGGATTCATCCAGGGTGCCGCGCTCACAGTTTTCGTAACGGCGTGCTCGATGTTTTTCGCGTTGCTCGTGGCGCTGCTGACCGCGCTGGGCCGGCTCTCGGGAAATCCGGTGGCTTTTGCATTCGCCACTTTCTATGCTTCATTCTTTAGGGGCACGCCTTTGCTGGTGCAGGTGCTGATCATCTATCTGGCCTTGCCACAGGCCGGCATCGTATTGGGGGCGATGACCGCGGGCTTGATCGCACTGTCTCTCAACTACGGAGCCTACCTTGCGGAAACGATCCGTAGTGGTGTGATGGCGGTTCCTGCAGGGCAACGCGAGGCGGCGGTTGCGCTGGCGCTGCCACGCTGGGTGATCACCTGGAAAGTCATTGCTCCTCAGGCGCTGCGGCTCATCATTCCACCGGCCGGCGCGCTGTTCGTTTCCATGCTCAAGGACTCCTCACTCGTCTCGATCATGGGCTTGTGGGAACTGAATTTTCTGGCGCAGTCCTATGCCCGCGCCTCGTACCACTACATGGAGATGCTCATCGCCGCGGCATTGATCTACTGGGTGCTTTCGGTCCTGTTCGAGCTGGTTCAGTTTCGTTTGGAGCAACGTTTTGGCAAAGGCGTTGCCGTGGCAGGGATACGTTGAACATTAAACGCGTCGCTGACATTACTCTCCTCGACGGGGGAATGGGCCGCCAGCTGTCGCGCATGGGGGCACCCTTCCGGCTGCCGGAATGGTCGGCGTTGGCATTGATGGAAGCACCGCAGTTCGTGGCCCGGGCGCATGCGGCATTCATTGCCGCCGGTGCGCAGATCATCACCACGAATAGTTACGCGCTGGTGCCTTCACGTATCGGAGCAGCACGGTTCGCAACCGACGGCCTGCGTTTGGTGGATCTGGCCGGCTGTTTGGCGCGCGCGGCGGCCGCACGGTCCGGTTCGCGTGTCTTGGTGGCAGGTTCGCTGCCCCCGGTGTTCGAATCGTACCGTCCCGACCTGTTCGATGCCGGTGAGGCGCCCGCCGTCATCGACGTGCTGGTGACCGGCCTCGCGCCGCATGTGGACCTGTGGCTGATCGAAACCCAGAGTTCGCTGCTCGAGGCAGGCGTCGCCCTCCAGGCAGTGAGCCGGTCGAGACTTCCCGTGTGGGTGTCTTATACGCTGCGCGATGAACTGGGGCGCGACGGCCCTCCAGAGCTTCGGTCGGGCGAGAGCGTCGCCGCCGCAGTGGAATTTGCGGTGAGCCGTGGCGCGCAATCGGTCCTGTTCAACTGCAGCCAGCCGGAGGTGATGAACGAGGCGGTGCTCGCAGCCGCCCGATGGGTCGACGCGCATGAACGAACGGGCGTTCGTATCGGCGTCTATGCAAATGCCTTCGCCCCCGAACCCGCAGCGGTCGAACCGTATGCCGGAATCTCGCCGATCCGGGCCGATCTCGATCCTCGACGCTACCTGGAACTGGCAGAGGAGTGGGTTCGTTCGGGCGCCCGGATCGTGGGCGGCTGTTGCGGTATCGGACCCGAACATATCGCGGCGCTGCGCGCGCACCTGTCCATCGCGGACGTCTCGTAGCCATCTTGCCCGCGCCGCTGCTGACCGTTTCACGGTTGAACAAATGGTACGGAGCCGTCCAGGTGCTGCGTGATGTTTCGTTCGAGGTAATCGCGCACGAACGGCTGGTTCTATGCGGACCATCAGGCTCGGGCAAGTCCACGCTGCTGCGTTGCCTCAATGGGTTGGAGTCACATCAGTCCGGTCGAATCGTGATTGACGGCATCGTGCTCACCGAGACCCGCAACGGGCTCGATCCGATACGACGTAAAGTCGGCATGGTTTTCCAGTCGTTCAACCTGTTCCCGAACATGACTGCGCTCGAGAACTGCAAACTTGCCACGACCTGGGCGCTGAAGATGTCGCCGGCTGAGGCCGACGAAACGGCGCGCAGCTATCTTGAAAAAGTACGGCTCTCGAACCACCTGCACAAATACCCCAGTCAGCTGTCCGGCGGGGAGCAACAACGGGTCGCGATTGCGCGAGCGCTGTGTCTATCCCCCGCGGTCATGCTTTTCGACGAACCAACCTCCGCCCTCGACCCCGAGATGACGCACGAAGTGCTCGAGATCATGATGGGATTGGCAGAGTCGGGAATGACCATGGTCTGCGTGACTCACGAAATGGATTTTGCGAGGCGAATGGCTGACCGTGTGGTTTTTTTGGACCACGGCGAAATCGTCGAACAGGGACCGCCCGGGCAGCTTTTCATCCGCCCGTCGACGGAGCGTCTGGCGCGGTTCCTCCGTCACGGGAGAAAGGGAAGCGCGCCGCACCCGCCCTAGCAGTACGCTCGGCTCGAGAGGTGCATCGAAGGTCGCATCCATGCAGGATCGTTATAAGCCTATGTCGCTTGAGCCTAAGGGCGGGACGAGTGGCAGGCTATGATCGCATGAATGTGGCCGGCCCCGAGTCGTTGCCGTGCCTGGTCGAGTGTCAAGAATGTCAGTAAAATCAGCGCTCAATCGATGGATGACCGGTATCGACCAAACCGTCGATCAACGCGCGTTGCAGAAGATCAACGCGGCGTTTGCCTCGTTTTCCACCGAGCAGCGGGTCGAGCAGGCCTTGGAGCTGCTACCCGGCGCCCATGTGCTTACCTCCAGCTTTGGCGCTCAGGCGGCGGTCATGCTGCATCTAGTCAATCAAGTGGTGCCGAGGATTCCTGTGATCCTGATCGACACCGGCTATCTGTTTCCCGAGACCTACCGGTTCGTGGACGATCTGACGAAGAGTCTGGATTTGAATCTCAAGGTGGTTCGCTCCGATGCTTCACCGGCATGGCAGGAGTCACGTTTTGGCAAGCTCTGGGACCAGGGGCTCGAGGGCATCGAGCAGTACAACCGGATCAACAAGCAGGAACCCTTGGACAAGGCGCTGCGAGAACTGGGCGCCGAAACCTGGTTCTCCGGGCTGCGCCGGGTGCAGGCGGAGACGCGCGCCCAGCTCGAGCCGATCGAGTTCAAACGCGGTCGGTACAAGGTGCACCCGCTGTTCGACTGGACCGATCGGGACGTCGGCCTGTACCTGAAGAAGCATGATCTCTCGTACCATCCGCTTTGGGAAAAAGGCTATCTTTCCATCGGCGACTGGCATACGACCCGCTCCCTGGCGGAAGTGGACAGCATGGAGGAACTCAGATTTTTCGGTTTGAAACGTGAGTGTGGCCTTCACGAAGGGTGATCTTCGCGCCCGAAGAGCGCGAGGCGGCGTTTCAAACCAGGAATAGGCGCGTGCTCACCAAGGCCAGCATGATTGCGATGAACGTGCGCGCGAGCTGCTGCGGCAGCCGGATCGCCGCCCGCGATGCGATGAGCACGCCCGGGATCGATCCCACGAGCAGGCAGGCAAGCGCCTTCAGGTCGACGTGGCCCAGCGCGGCATGACCGGCCGCTGCGATGGCGGTGATCGGCAGCGCGTGAGCGATGTCGGTGGCCACCAATCGATCAGACGGTAGTCGCAGGGGATACAGTGCCACGAGTGCCGCCACGCCCAAGGCGCCCGCCCCGACCGAGGTCATGGTCACCCCGACGCCGAGGACAACTCCCGCCACGACCGTGAGAAGGACCTTGTGACGTTCCGTGCCGACGAACCAGGCGGCGGTGAATTTCAGGCCCCAGCGTCTGAAGTAATCGTGTAGCAGCAGCGCCACGGCGGCGAACGCCAAAATGACGGCGAGGCACTTGGAGATCAGATGGTCTACCACTCCGGGCGGTCTGTGATCGAGCCAGAACCAGAGAATGACCGCGGCAGCGGCGGGAACGCTGCCCAGGGCGAGTCGGGCGACGATGCGCCAATCGACCCGCCGGCTGAAACCAAAGGAGGCGGTTGCGACGAGTTTCGTGCTGGCTGAAAACAAAAGATCGGTGCCGACGGCCACTGCCGGAGGCTGTCCGAAGACGAGCACCAGGATGGGTGTCGTCACGGACCCGCCCCCCACGCCGGTGAGCCCTACGAGGACGCCGACGAGCAAGCCGCAAAGGGCGTAGAGGAAGGGGGTCCACATGTGCGCGCGAGTGTACCCGCGCGCCGGGGTGACACGCGATGCTCATCGCGCATAAGCAAAGGTCCGCTGGTAATCAGCCTTGGGCGCCCCGGGTTCGCGCGTCACGGGTCTCCGGCATGCTCGTCCACAACAGCATGAACGCGACGGCGGCCACGGCGGCGAGAAACAGAAATCCCGCCGGGTAGCCGAAACGATGCACGATGCCGCCCGCGATCGACTGACTCAATGCCGCGCCGATGCCCACCGCGGCCGTCACCGCGCCCAGCGTGAGATTGAAGCGCCCGGTGCCCCGGGTGAGGTCTGCGATCACGAGGACCGACACCACCCCGAAGATCGCCGCGGCGATGCCGTCCAAGACCTGAATGGCCACCAAGGCACCCGTCGCGTGGGTCACCGTGTACAAAACCCCCCGCAACGGCAACACCCCGAACGCGACCAGCAGCAAGGGTTTGCGGCCCCACTGCCGCGCCTTGACGCCCGACCACGAGGCGAGCAGGGTCACCACGAGCTGGGTGGTGACGACGCACGCCGACATGAACATCATCGACGTGCGGCCGTGTCCCTTGGCGAGCATTTCGCCGAGCAGCGGCAGCATCGCCGCATTCGCGAAGTGGAACAGGACGGCGCAGGTTAGAAAAATCACCAGCCGACGATCCTTGAACAGATGCGCGAGGCTGGAGGAATCGCCCGGCTGACCGCGCTCGCCGGATCCGCGCGCCACGTCGTGGTCGATCTCCCCCGCTCTGATGCGAGCGAGAGCCCACAGGGTCGGAATGGTGAAGGCGACGACGAAAAAGAAAATGCCGCGGTTGGACAGCAAGTAGCCGATGAGTCCCATCGAGACGGCGGCCACGACATTACCTGCGGAGTTGAAGGTCTGATTGCGTCCCTGCCGCCGGTCGAACAGGTCGCGACCGACGAGGCCGAGCGAAATCGCCACCACCGTCGGACCGAACACACTGGAACTGACGCCGATGAGCGTCTGCGCGGCCATCACCGCCCAGAATGCCGGGTGTACTGCGATCATCAACGCGCCGACGGCCAACGCGATCACGCCGACGGCGATCAACGCACGTTTGGCGTGCGTATGGTCCGCGAAGGCGCCGGCCGGCGTTTGCGTGAGGATTCCGGCGATGCCGCCGCCGGTCAGCGCGATGCCGATCGTTTGTTCGTTCCACCCCGAACCGGCCAGATAGATCGCCAAGAAGGGGCCGACGCCGCTTTGCACGTCGGCGAGGAAGAAGTTCAGCCAGTCGAGACCCTGCAGGCTTCCCTTAGAGGGACTCGACGGCTGAACGGTGGCGCCGGCGTCCGCCGGTTCAGGCCGGCCCACCGCCCGGCGGGCGGTTGCTGAAGTGACGGCGAGCGGCGTGCTCAATCGAGCGTCACTCGATTGACCTCGTGGGCCTCGAGCAGGGGAGTGCCGAGCACCGTCATGCGCAGCTCGCCCTGTGCCACCACTTTCGATCCCACCGCGAGCTTGAGTTTCTTCATTCCGGGCGGGCGCGTGTGGATGAACTCGCCCGATTCCAGGATCACGCCATTCGGTTCACCGTGTTTGGCGTAGTGCACGCTCGCCACCACCCCGCTGATCGGCTGCCCGGCGGCCTTGGGCTTGAGCGCCCTGCCGCCGAGCTTCGTGATGGCGTCCAGTTTGTAGACCGGATGTACGCCCTCGTGGGTTTTCGGCGAGTGGTCGGCCGATCCCCGAGCCTCGATGGGTTCGCCGACCGCGCCGGCGAGTGCACCGGCATCCGCGGTCGCCGGATCCATCGACACCTGGATCGATTTGGTGCCCACCTTCATGAGCAGGCCTTCGATCCCTCCTTTCGGGCTGAAGAGCAGCTGCTGCAGCTGCCCGCTGAGAACTTCTGTTTTTGAATCATGAGACATGGCGATACTCCATACGAAAGGAAAAAAACAACTCGATGTGGGCAAGGCGATTGGCGCCTGCGTTCCTTCAACCCGCGGCGGGCGGGGGAGGCGCCGGTGCGCCGGGCGGCGGCGCGGGTGCCGCAGGCGGCGGTGCGCCCAAGGGTCCGTTCGCCGGTGGCGGTGCGCTCAAGGGTCCGTTCGGCTGCGGCAGCGGTGCGCGTCGCGGTCCGGCGGGACTGCGGTCGTCCGGCGGCATGGGCGGTCCGACGTCGACCAGTCGATCGCGCGAAGGACCGAACTGTCGAACATCCATCACCGTGCCGAGGGCGGTCGTGACGGCGATGCCTTCGGCCACCACGGCCTGACGCGGCGCGATGATCGAGGCGAGCTGGTCCGCCCGATCGGGGGGAAATCTCAGGATCGTGCCGCTCTCGAGCAGCACGCCGTTCACTTCGCCCTGCGCTCCATGCAACGCCATGCGTACCCGCCCCGCGGCTTCACTGTTGGCGCCGGGTGCCGGCGGCGGCGCGCCCCGGGGCGGCGGCGGGCGAGGTCCCGGCGGATTCATCGGCCCCGACTCCCCGGCGTCGGTGACGGTGCGGTGCGTCACGTCATCGGTGATCGAGACCGCGCGGACCAGGGGGAGTGCGGCGGCCCGCAGTCCATGGATGGTGACGCGATCGCCCGGCTTCAGCGCAAAGGCGATCTGCGTCGACAGCTCGGGAGAGGTTTTGACCTCGACGCCGTCCTTGAGGATGATGCCGTCGATGTCGCCTCGCGCAGTCAGCGTCAAGCGGTCGACCTCACCCTTGATGGTCGGAAATTGTTGCGGGTCGTATACCGCCGCCTGCGTCGCCGTGGCGGGCGGCGGCGGCGGCGTGACCTGGGAGAAGGCCGGGACGCTCAATGCAGCCAATGCCACGCCGCCCAGGGAAATCGTCGACAGGGAAATTCGCATGAGGCACTCCAGAAAAGTGTGGGTCGCCCATCTCCCGGTGCACACGCCGTGCCAGATCAAAAAGCGTTGAAAATATCGAGGTTAATCATTCTCGTGGTAACTATTCGTCCACTTCGGAGACGCCCGGTGTCCTGTCGTCGGACACTTCGATGCGCAGCCGCTTCATCTTGGTGTACAACATCTGGCGATGAATGTTCAGCATCCGGGCAGCTTCCGCGCGGTTGCCATGGCAACGCGTCAGCGCCCGCCGGATCAGCAACTCTTCCAGACGCAACGTGGCGGTGGGTAGATCCTCGTCAGGCCAGTCGATGCCGTGTGAATCGTCCGCGACGGAGGGTTCGGTCTCGCGCACATCCTCGGCGTCGATGAGACCGCCGTGGACGGTGACGTCGAGACGGTCCATGGTGTTCTTGAGTTCCCGCACGTTGCCCGGCCATGCATACCGTATCAGCGCCGCGGCCGCGGCGGCGGTCAGGCGCTTGCCGCCGTGCCCACGGCCCAGAAAATACTCCGCCAGCGGCACGATGTCCGCGAGCCGCTCGCGAAGTGCCGGCAGATGAATGGGCACGACATTCAGGCGATAAAACAGGTCCTCGCGAAAACTGCCGTCCGCCACCCGCTGCCGCAGGTCGCGATGCGTCGCGGCGATGATGCGCGCATCCACGGTGGTCGACGCACCTCCCACCGGCGTCACCACACGCTCCTGCAGCGCACGCAGGATCTTCGCCTGCATCGCCGGTTCCATGTCGCCGATCTCATCCAGGAACAGTGTGCCGCCCTGGGCTTCGCGAAAGGCACCGAGGCGGTCGCGCACGGCGCCGGAAAATGCACCTTTTACATGTCCGAAGAGTTCGGTTTCCATGAGCTCGGTCGGTATGGCGGCGCAGTTGACGGCGACGAATGCCTGCTCCGCGCGTCGTCCATGATCATGCAGGGCGCGCGCGACGAGTTCCTTCCCGGTGCCGGTTTCCCCCGTGATCAGCACCGTCGTCTCGCTGTCGGCCAAGCGTCCGATCGCCTTCTGCACCGCGCGCATCGCCTCGCTCGAACCGATGAGTCCGGTGTCTGCGCGAGCCGTCGAGACCGGGCGTTTCTGCGTGCCGGCGGCGAGCATCGCAGCGAGCACCCGGGATACGGTGTCGCGCCCGATCGGCTTGGTCAGATGATCGAACGCACCCAGCCGCATCGCCTCGATCGTGTTGTCAGCCGTAGCGTGCGCCGTGAGCACGGCCGTGGGCGGCGGACTCTGCATCTCACGGATTCGTGCCAGCAACTCGAGGCCGTCCATGCCGCTCATCCGCAGATCGATCAGTGCGGCATCGACGCCGCCCTCGGACAAGATCGTCAACGCGGCAGCCCCCGACCCGGCGAGGCGCGCCGAATGGCCGAGATCGACGATGGCTTCGGCGAGCGCGTCGCGCATCGCGGCATCGTCATCCACCACCAGAATCACTGCCACGGAATCACCATCTCGAACGAGGTGCCGGCCGCCGCGATGATGGAGCGCGCGGTGCCGCCGTGGGCATTGGCGATTTCACGGACCAGGGAGAGTCCGAGGCCGGTGCCCTCGGGCCGGCCGGTGACGAACGGTTCGAACAGATGATCACGGATCTCGGGCGGCGGACCTGCGCCCTGGTCGTGCACGGCGAGACGCAGCGTATCCCGGTCGCGTTGCGCACCGAGGACCACCGTCGAGCCCGGCGGCGCCGCCTCGATGGCGTTGAGGACCAGGTTGTTGAGCGCTCGTCGTATCTGCTCCGCGTCGAACGTGGCGCTCTCGATGTCGATCTTGGTGTCGAGGGTGACCGCCTTGGCCAGCGCCAGTTCGGCGTGCTCGCGGGCGCACTCCTCGAGCAGCGTCCGAACGGAGGCGGTCTGGCGTCGCGGCGGGTCCCGCTCGGTCAGACTCAGCAGCCGCGTGAGCAGCCGGTCGAGTCGTTCGATCTGCCCCAGTATCATCGACAGTGCCTCCCTCTGGCGGGGGACATCGGCCAGCAGCGCGTTCTCGGCCTTGAGACGCATCGCGGCGATGGGATTGCGGATTTCGTGGGCGACGCCGGCAGCGACACGGCCGATGGCCGCGAGTCGCTCACCGCTTGCGACCTGGCGCGCCAGGTGTTCGGCGCGTTCGGTCGCGTCCGCCAGCCTGCGACCGGCGAGGTTGAGGGACGCGATGATCTGGTCGAGTTCCTTCTCGCCGGTGGCCTGAATCACCGGCAGGCGCATCACATCGTTGGACTCGAGGGTTCTTTCGATGCGCGCTACATGTCGCGACCAGGTGAGGGTGAGACGAATCAACAACCCCGTTGCAACGACGACGGCCGCCAGCAACACGCCGAGCCCGGCCATCAGCTGCTGATAGGCGCGTCCAGCGAAGGTCGCCACCCGGGTCATGGTCCACGCGGTCAGCTTCGGGATCGGGCCATGCAGCGGACAGGCGGTCGACAACAACACCTCGGTCGTGCCGCCATACCGACGGCCCGTCTGGCGGTCCTCCTCCTGCGCAGCGGCGTTGATCGACCGGATCCGCGAGAGTTCTGCCTGCGGCATGTCGGTTTTCGGCGCAGCGCCCTGATACGTGGGATACGCATAGGCGAGCGCTCCCACGTCGGACTGCCACAAACCGCCCTCGATGCCCGGACTGTCGCGCAGCGCCGTCTGCACCAGGGCCGTCAAGCTCGCGCGCAAGGTCGGGTCGCGCAATGAGGTCGAGGGTCCCTGCCATTGGGTGCTGTAGAACCGATAGGTCGAGGCGATCGAATCGCAGGCACGCGCGATCTGCGCCTCGGCCTGGCCCGCCTGCGCACTCGCTGACTGATAGAACAATCCCATCATCAAGGCGCCCGTGGCGAGCGCCGCGCAGCCGAGCAGCGCGATGAGAGCCATCAATCGACTACGCAAAGATTGCATCGAGTATCCGTCAGGTGTTCACGTGTTCGAAACCAGCATCGATCAGCGCCGCCGATTCTATGGCAATCGTTCCGCAGGTACGATCTGTCTCGAAGTCAGACACCCGCTGTCGCGTTATCGGACGGAGCAAGCCCTCCGCGCCCGCTCGGCGCAGCATGGTGCCGGCCTTTTACCCCTGGCATGGGGGTTGCATGACATCGGCATGATCCGACGCAGGGGCACTTACCCATGACGACTGCCGAGAACAGCGAATGCCTGACGTGGGTGCACGTCGGCGACCTTCATATCACTAAGGAGAACGCGCCCAATTACCGCGATTTCCTGTCCATCGTCGATTCGATCAACAGTCATCTGGCGGGTCAGATCGATTTTTGTGTGCTGCCCGGTGACAACGCCGACGACGGCACAGCCGCGCAGTATGCGTTGATTCGTCGAGGGCTGGATCGGTTGCTGACACCGGTGCACGTGATCCCCGGCGATCACGATCGCAAACCGGGCGATTTAAGCGCCTTCTATCGAGGCCTCGGAGTGCAGACACTGCCCAAGGCCTGCACCGTCCGCGGCTACCACTGCGTCTTCTTGGACGTGGTCTCACCGGGTTCGGGCGGCCCCGACTTCGCCGTGGGCGAAACACAGCTCGCGTGGTTGGAAGCTGAGCTCGACGCTGCCGTTGCACTGGAACAACCTTGCGTCGTCTTCATGCATGCCTACCCCGCAGACCTCAAGGCAGACCGGGAGGCTCTGAGTCGCTTGCTCAAACGCTACCGGGTCACTCTCGTCGACATGGGGCATACCCATTACAACGAGCTCGCGAACGACGGCACGACGATCTTTGCCACCACCCGCTCGACCGGTCAGATCGAGGAGGGGCCGGTGGGCTTTTCGCTCGTTTCGTTGCATCGGGGGGTCGTCAGCTGGCGCTTCCAGCCGCTGCGAAGTTCCTGGCCGCTGGTGATGATCACCTCGCCGGCCGATCATCGATTGGTCACCGACGTGAACCGTGCGGAGCATGTGGTCGCCGAGCAGTTCACCGTCACCGCTCGTGCATGGGGGGCAAACCCGATAGTGTCCTGTCGATGCCGAATCGACGAGGGGCGCTGGGTGAGCATGCGGCGGGGCGAGGCGATGCCTCAGTGGGAACTCGTGCGTGCGGCCCCCGCACGGCAGTTCACGCTCACCGTCGAAGCCACCGACAGCGCGGGGAGCACGGCCTTCGACACCATCGTGGTCGCCACACCCGGCTACCGCCCGCCCGAGCGGGCTGCGGACGGCAGCGACGCCGATGCGCTGGACGCGTGGCCCGAACGACATTTGTTGGGCACGCGCCTGGGCCCCAATCGCAACGGTCGGCAGTGGTAGCCGGCGTGCGCAACACCGGGGCGGCTCCCTGATGGCGGCTTCGCCGGCCCACCTCGCGACCTGGAGCATCGCCGCCTGCGCCATCCTGGGGGTGATCGTCCGACCCTGGAAATTGCCGGAGGCAATCTGGGCAGTGCTCGGCGCGGCGGTGCTGGTCGCTGCCTCCCTGATCGCCCTGCCGGATGCCGGGAGGGCGGTGCTCAAGGGAATGGACGTGTACCTGTTCCTGATCGGGATGATGCTGCTGGCCGAGATCGCACGCCACGAAGGACTGTTCGACTGGCTCGCCGCGTATGCCGTGCAGCAGGCGAAAGGCTCTGCTGCACGACTCTTCGGTCTGGTCTATCTGGGTGGGACGATCGTCACCATTTTCCTGTCCAACGATGCGACCGCGGTGGTGCTGACGCCGGCCGTGTACGCGGCTGCGAAACGCGCCGACGCCAAGCCGCTGCCGTACCTCTTCATCTGCGCCATGATCGCCAATGCGGCGAGCTTCGTGCTGCCGATCTCCAATCCCGCGAATTTGGTGGTATACGGCGCGCACATGCCGTCGCTCGCGGTCTGGCTGGCAGAATTTGGTTTGCCGTCGCTGGTCTCGATCGCGGCCACGTTCCTCATCCTGCGATTCACGCAGCGGGCCGATCTGCGCGCGGACATTGCGCGCGACGTCCAGCTGCCCGCACTCTCCCGCGGCGGCATGCTGGCCGCCGTCGGCATCGCCGCAACGGCGATCGTGCTGCTCGTGGCGTCGAGTCTCGACCGGCAGCTGGGACTGCCCACCTTCCTGGCCGGAGCTGCGACCACCCTGGCCGTCGTGGCCTTGAATCGATCCTCGCCGTGGACCATCGCCAAGGATATCTCCTGGAGTACCCTGCCGCTGGTGGCGGGGCTCTTCGTACTCGTGGAGGCCGTCGAGGGAACCGGGGTATTGGAGCCCTTGATCACGTGGCTTCCCACGAGCGCCGCGGCGCACCCCGATGCGACTGCCCTGGGGACCGGCAGCCTGGTCGCGGTCCTGTGCAATCTGCTCAACAACCTGCCGCTCGGTCTGATCGCAGGCACGCTCGCGAGCGGTGCGCACCTGTCGTCGCACGTCACCGGCGCGATCCTGATCGGTGTGGATCTCGGCCCCAACCTGTCCGTGACCGGATCGCTCGCGACCATCCTCTGGCTGACCGCATTGCGGCGCGAGGGGCAGGCGGTGAGTGCGTGGAAGTTCCTAGGGCTGGGCTGCCTGGTGATGCCGCCGGCCCTCATCGCCTCGCTCGTGGCGTTCATCTGGCTCAAGATTCACTAACGGAGACCGCAATGGAAAACCTGTCGGCCGCATGGCTCTATCCGATCATCCTCATCGCCGGCGTGCTGCAGGCATGGGGCCCGCCGATGAACAGCGCCTTGAAGAAGGCGCTCGTGAATCCCTGGCTCGGCAGTCTGGTATCGTTCCTGCCCATCGTCGCGTTCCTGGGCGTCGTATTGATGTGCCTGCCGCGACCGCTGCCGACCGCCGCGTCATTGACGCAGATGCCGTGGTGGGCGCCCCTGGGCGGCCTGGTCGGCGCGTTCGCCGTGGTGGCCGGGCTGCTGTTCGTGGGCAAAGTGGGTGCGGGGGCGTTTGCGGGCCTGACGATCACGGCGAATATTCTAATGTCGCTCGTCATCGATAAGTTCGGGATGTTCGGCATGCCGACGCATGCCCTGAGCGTCGGGCGGATGGCCGGGGC
>CAZZVN010000002.1:14468-70368 GCA_964657625.1 uncultured Steroidobacteraceae bacterium | reverse complement strand
CCCCTTCGCCACCCAGAGCGGGTCCCCCGCTGCCGAGTTGCCGCATCAAGGCCGTCGCGGCAGCGGGATTGAATACCTTGTGGCCGCCGATCACGTACAGGTAGACGTCGCGCGGTCCGCCCTGGGCGGGTTTGGATCCGACGTACTCGAGGTCATCCGGTGCGGCGCCCGTGGCCCAGGCGCGCGCGCGCGTCGCCCAGCGCTCGAGCGCCGCCTTCGAATAGCCCTCTTTTTCCGTCGCCTGCGTTCCCATGATGCGGGTGTAGACGAAGGGCGCAGTGAGATCGGCCATCTGCGGGTGGGCGGAATCGCCGGCGATCACGACGGCGACGCCATGTTGCTTCGACAGCGCGAGAAATTCGCGGCAGCGAAAGCTCTCGTGCCGGACCTCGACCACGTGGCGCAGTGCGCAGCCCTGCGCCTGCTTCGGCAGCAGCTTCAAGAACGCCTCGAAGTCGGTGGGCTCGAATTTTTTGGCGGGCAGGAACTGCCAGTTGATGGGACCGAGCTTCTCCTGCAATTCTGCGACGCCGCTCGTCAGGAACCGCTGGATCGACTCGCCCGCTTCGGCGAGCACCTTGCGATTCATCACGAAGCGGGGCGCCTTCACGGAGAACACGAAACCGTCCGGGGTCTCGTCGCGCCATTTGGCGAAGGTCGCCGGTTTCTGTGAACCGTAGTACGTGCCGTTGATCTCGATGGAGGTCAGTTGCCGGCTGGCGTACTCCAATTCGCGGTTGTGCGCCAACCCGTCCGGATAGAATACCCCGCGCCAGGGCTCGTAGGTCCAACCGCCGATGCCGATCCGCAGGGTGCCTTCGGGGCCATGCCTGTCGCCGTTTCGAATCTCGTGTCGGGTCATGGTGACTTCCGTGCCATAGCGCTACTGGGCAAGGTCAGTATAGCAGCGACGACTCGCCCGCTCGCCGCGCTATGTACGTTGGGGAACGGTGAGCAGGCCCCTCAACGCGTAGCATGAAGCGGATGTCAGCCTGGATCATGTCTTTTGGTGCTGCTGCGGTGGCGTTCCTCATCGGCGGTGGCATCCACAAGCTCAGGTCCTATCGGTCACTGCTCTGGGGCAGCGCGATGCTGCTCCTCATCACGGCGCTCTTCCCGCGCCCCGGCAACCGCGTCGGAGAATATTTATTCGCGGCGTCACCCGAAGGAATTCATCTCCCGATACAGCTGATCGGACTGGCATGGTGGATCTTGGGGGCGTGGCTGGTCAGAAGCGGGTTGGAACTGGTGTTGTCCAAGACCATTTTTCCGCACGACAACCAGCCGCATGCGCGCCGGCTGTTCGCGGACCTCGCTTCGGCGCTCGTCTATGTCATCGCCTTCGTCGGCATCATCGAAACGGTGCTGAAGCAGCCGATATCGGCCGTTCTCGCGACCTCCGGCGTCCTCGCGATCGTGCTGGGTCTGGCGCTGCAGAACACGCTCGCGGACGTTTTTTCCGGCCTCGCCATCAACATCGAGCACCCGTTCAGGGCCGGTGACTGGATCACGTTGCACGGCGAGGTGGAGGGGGAGGTCATGGAGATCAACTGGCGGGCCACCCGGATGAGATCGTCGGTCAACGAGCTCATCATCATTCCGAACAGCCTGATCGCCAAAGCGATCGTCACGAATCACCGTCCACTCAATCGCCCGCATGTGGTGACCGTCGACATCGAGATCGACCAATCCGTTCCCGCCACGCGGGTAATCGAGGTGCTCGGTCTGGCCGCCGCCGACAGTCCGCGCGTGTCGCGCCACATCGCGCCGACCGCGTACGCCTGCGGGTTCTCTGATCGTGCGGTGGCCTACCAGCTCTGTTTCGGCATCGACCATTTCGCATCCTTGCTGGAGGTCCGTTCCGAGGTAATCGAACGGGTGATGAAGGCATGTCGAACCGGGGCAATCGCCATCGGCGGGTCCGCTTTGGAAATCTGTGTGGTGTCGCACTCGGCGGGTGGCCGCCCGGGAAACACTGCGCAGTCGCTTTCAGCGGTGGGTACCCCGCCGGTACGGGCGGGTCTCGAGTGACGTCCGGAGCTCCCGATCCCGCGCTGTCCGTGCCGCGAAGCCCCGTCGTCGGTCCGAGCAAGCCGCGGCTTTGGCAGGTGCTGGGTCCCGGGGCTCATCACGGGCGCGGCGGACGATGACCCCAGCGGCATCGCCACCTATTCCCAGGCCGGCGCGCAATTCGGCTTCCAACTGGCCTGGACCCTGGTACTCACCTATCCGCTGATGGTGGTGATCCAGGCGATATGTGCTCGAATCGGACGCACGACGGGCAGAGGCATCGCGGGCAATCTGAGGATGCATTATCCGACCTGGCTGTTGCAATCCGTCGTCGCGCTGCTGTTCGTGGCCAACACACTCAATATCAGCGCCGACCTCGGTGCGATGGCTGAGGCCATCGGCACCGGTTCCTCGGCTGGTCGGCGACGGGACTCATGGCCGCGACGACCCTTTCGTTTCTCGTGACCTCTTGGCGGGGTGTCGAATTACGCTCACGCGATAGCGCGACGGCCACGCCGGCCAACGCCCGGGAGGCCGGAGTGGTCGTCTTGCATTTATCGCGCGTGTCCGTTCGTCAACGCACGGAAGGGCGTCGTCATCTGCACTACAACGGTGATCCCATAGCGCAGAAAAGAGCAGGTCATGATGCCCCGTTCAATTGATGTCGATAAAGGCGAGTCCCCGCTTCGCCAATTACGGCGGGACCACACGTGGCGCCACGCGCGCGTTTCCGTCGCCGCGTATTACTTTGCGCAAAGCCGCGGCTTCGAAGCAGGCGGCGAGGCGGCGGATTGGCGCTCGGCCGAGGCGCAAACCGTTGCAGCTGATCAGTCCGGCGAATGATCCTTTTATAGGGCGACCCACAAACATTTCTCGATGCTGCTGGACCCGTTGAATCGACGCCCATACTCCAAATGGGGACCGCGATGCGACGGTGCCATGTGCGTTGACGTACAGACTTCGCTACCGCGCGGTGTTGTAGTGATGGATCGGAGTCTCTGCCGTCCCAATAGTGCGTGAAGGCACTCCTACCTGAAGAATCAGCGAGAAAAAAATCATGAGTTATCAAAGTTTCAATCCCGCGTCGGGCAAGCTCGTCAAGTCGTTCGACGAAATCACCGACGCGCAGTTCGAAGAAAAGATTGCGACCGCCGCCCGGTGCTACGAAGCATGGCGGCTCAAGAGTTATCAGGAGCGTGCCGTCATCGTTGCGAAAGCGGCGCAGATCATGAAGTCGAAGATCGACGAATTCGCGCGGCCGATGACCCTCGAGATGGGAAAGCGCATCGGCGAGGCCCGTGGCGAAGTGGAATTCAGCGCGCAGATCCTCGCCTATTACGCCAAGAATGCGGAGAGCTTCCTGGCGCCGGTGAAGCTGCATCCGGAGGTCGGTGAGGCGCACATGGAGAGCAGCCCGATCGGCGTGATATTCGGTGTGGAACCGTGGAACTTCCCCTACTACCAGCTCGCGCGGGTGGCGGGCCCGCATCTGATGGCCGGTAACGTGCTGGTGGTCAAGCACGCGAGCTGCGTGCCGCAGTGTGCGATCGCGTTCGAAAAATTGTGGCTGGACGCCGGTGCGCCGGCGGGCTTGTACACGAATCTGCTGATTTCCCATGAGCAGAGTGATCGCATCATCGATGATCCGCGCATCAAGGGCGTCGCGCTGACCGGCAGCGTGGCGGCGGGCCGCAGTCTCGCCTCGAGGGCCGGCAGGAGCTTGAAGGTGTCGTCCATGGAGCTCGGCGGCAGCGATGCGTTCATCGTGCTGGAAGACGCCGACCTCGAACACACGGTGAAGTGGGCGGTGTGGGGCCGGATGTACAACACGGGGCAGACCTGTTGCGCGGCGAAACGTTTCATCGTCGTCGAAGATCTGGCGGACAAGTTCATCGAGAAATTCCGTGCTGCCTTGTCGGCGTTGAAGGCGGGGGATCCCATGGACGAGAAAACCACGTTGGGACCGCTGTCGTCCGAATCGGCGCTGGTCGACCTGTTGAAGCAGGTGGACGACGCGGTGGCGAAGGGGGCGAAGCTCTTGTTGGGCGGCAAGCGAATCGATCGTGCCGGCTCGTACATGGAGCCGACGATCCTGACCGACATCGCGGTGGACAACCCGGCGTTCCGTCAGGAATTCTTCGGTCCCGTGGCGTTGTTCTTCCGGGTCAAGGACGAAGATGCGGCCATCGCGCTCGCCAACGACTCGGATTTCGGGCTGGGCGGGTCCGTGTTCACCCGGGACGTCGCGCGCGGCAAACGGGTCGCGACCCGCGTCGAGACCGGCATGATGTTCATCAACAACATCTCGTGGTCGGATGCGGAACTGCCCTTCGGCGGCATCAAGGACTCGGGATACGGGCGCGAACTCGGCAACATGGGCATCCAGGAGTTCGTCAACAAGAAACTGGTACGCACCGCCCACATGGCGGCGCCGGTCTGATGTACGTCAACGTCGCCGTCCTGAAGGAAACGCAGCCGCTCGAACGGCGGGTCGCCCTGGTGCCGTCGGTCGTGCCCGGTCTCCTCAAGCTGGGCGTGCGACTGCACATGCAGACGGGTGCCGCGGAGTTCCTCCACCTGGCCGACGATGTTTACCGAGACGTCGCGTTCTTCGCCGATCGGCATGCGCTCGTCAAGGAAGCGGACGTGGTATTGGGGGTGAACCCGCCGGATCTGGACGTCATCGATGCGATGAAGGAGGGCGCCATCCTCGTCTCGTTCATCTACGAGCACAAGAATCCGGCACTCGTCCAGCGACTGCTCGAACGTCGGATTACCTGTTTCGCGATGGAACGCGTCCCGCGGATCACCCGGGCACAATCGATGGACGCCCTGTCCAGCCAGTCGGCCCTGGCGGGCTATTGTGCCGTCCAGATGGGTTCCACCCACCTGGCGCGCATTCTGCCGAAAATCACGACCGCGGCAGGTTCGATCGGCCCGGCGCGTGTTTTGGTGCTGGGGTTGGGCGTGGCCGGCCTCGAAGCCGTGGCAACCGCGCATCGCCTGGGGGCGATCGTCGAGGGCTATGACGTACGGCCGGAGACCGGTGAACAGGTCGCGTCCTTGGGCGCGACTTTCGTCGACACCGGTATCGACGCGACGGGAACGGGCGGTTACGCGCGGGAACTCACGCCGGACGAAAATGCAAAAGTGTCGGCCGTGCTGACCCAGCACATTCAACGTGCGGACCTCGTCATCACGACCGCGGCGATTCCGGGCAAGGCGTCGCCCAAGCTCGTCAGCCGCAAGCAGGTTGCCGGCATGAAGGCTGGTGCCGTGATCGTAGATCTGTCCGCGGAGGGCGGCGGCAACTGCGAAGACACCCAGCCCGGCGAGACCGTACGCGTCGGCCGGGTCACGATCGTGGCCCCGCTCAACGTGCCGTCGCTGCTAGGCGAAGACGCGAGCGAGCTGTATTCGAAGAATCAGTATCACCTCCTCGAACTGTTCGTGAAGGACAACATCGTCGCCCTCGATTGGAGCGACGAGGTGCTGGCGAAGACCTGCCTGACCCATGATGGCAAACGCACCCAGGATGAGCCGCGGCCCGGCAAGACAGCGGGGCTCAAGAAAACCCCGCTTGCCGCGAAACCCCCGGCGAAAGCTGCCTGAACCCTCACTGCGGAGAACTCGATGGATTTTCAAATCAGCATCGGCGGCTTCGTCGCCCTGTACATCTTCATGGTCACCGCCTTCGCGGGCTGGGTGATCATCGGCCGGGTGCCGGCCATCCTGCACACGCCCTTGATGTCAGGATCCAATTTCGTGCACGGGGTGGTGGTGGTGGGCGGCATCTTCACGCTGCTCAACGCGAGCACGGCGCTGGAGCAGGCCATCGGCTTCGTCGCGGTACTGCTGGGCGCGGGTAACGTCGCCGGCGGCTTCGCAGTGACCCAGCGCATGCTCGCCATGTTCCAGGTGAGCGGGGGTGCGGCTCATCCGAAACATCACGGCAGGCGCAAAAAACACCCGGCGCCCGCGGCCGTGAAATCCATCGCCGCAAGAAAATCCTAAGGACGCAGCATGCTCATCACACTCTCTCAGCTGATCATAGGTGCGGTCGATCTGGCGGCGGCCTTTCTCTTGATGTTCGGCCTGTGGCGCATGTCCTCGCCCGTCACCGCGCCCTCGGGGATCCTGGTCGCCGGCGTCGGCATGCTGGCAGCCGTCATCGCGAGCTTTCTTTACGTCTTCACCGTCGATGCGGCGGCCAGGCCTCATCTGCCGCTCAACATCGTTCTCGCGGTGGTGGCGCTGGTGCTGGGAGCCGGCATCGCTTGGTGGAGCGGCAGGAAAGTGGCCATCACTGCCATGCCGCAGGCCGTCGCCTTGTTCAACGGCATGGGCGGCGGCGCGGCCGGTGCCATCGCGGCAGTCGAGTTGTTCGGCAATCAAGCGCAGGGCGCGACTGCGTTGCTCGTGACTCTGCTCGGGGCGTTGATCGGCGCGATATCCCTCTCCGGTTCGGTGATCGCCTGGGCGAAGCTGGATGCCCTGCTCGAGAAGCCGCTGCGTGTCCCTGGGCTGCAGGTGTTCAACGGGATCGTGCTGCTCGCCTGCCTCGCGGTCGGCGGCGCCATCGTCTTCACGGCGAATTCCGCCGGCAGCCTTTTGCCCTCGATGCCGCACCTCATCGAGCTGTTCTTCGGCATCGCCCTGCTGTACGGAGTCTTGATGACGTTGCCGATCGGCGGCGCCGACATGCCGGTGGTGATCTCCGTCTACAACGCATTCACCGGCGTCGCGGTGGGGCTGGAAGGCTTCGTGTTGCAGAATCCCGCGCTGATGATCGCCGGGATGCTGGTGGGGGCGGCGGGTCTGCTGCTGACGCTGTTGATGGCCCAGGCGATGAACCGCTCGGTCGTCAAGATTCTCTTCACGAGTTTCGGTCCCGCGGCGAAGCAGCGGCAGGGCGCCATCAAGGGCAGCCTGAAGCCGGTACAGGCGAGCGATGCCGGGATATTCATGCGCTATGCCAAGTCGGTGATCATCGTGCCGGGCTATGGCCTCGCGGTCTCGCAAGGTCAGGGGAAGCTGTACGACTTCGTCAAGCTGTTGCAAGCGGCGGGGGTCGGCGTCAAATTCGCGGTGCACCCGGTGGCCGGCCGCATGCCGGGTCAAATGGACGTGCTGCTCGCCGAGGCCGGTGTGCCCTATGACCTCATTGTTCAGCTGTCCGATGTCAACGAGGAATTCAAGACCACCGACGTGGCGCTCATCATCGGCGCCAACGACGTCGTGAACCCGGATGCCAGGACTGACAAGACCTCGCCCATCTATGGGATGCCGATCCTGAACGCGGATCAGGCGAAAAAATGCTACGTCGTCAAGCGCGGCGAGGGCAAGGGGTACGCCGGCATCGTCAATCCCCTCTTTTACGCCGACGACACGTCCATGGTGTACGGAGATGCCGCGGCGGTTTGCGTAGCCATGACCGAGGCGGTCCGCGGCTTGGGTGCCCCTGCCGCCGCGGCCTGAACTTGTACAACTGGAGTTGATGTATGTCGAAGATGCAAGTGGCGATGGTCGAGCAGTTCAAGCAGCCGATGGTGCTGCGTGAATGGGAGATCCCCACCCCCGGGACCGGGCAGATCCTGGTCAAGACCGAAGCGTGCGGAGTGTGCCACACGGACATCCATGCGGCGAGCGGCGACTGGCCGGTCAAGCCCACGCTGCCGTTCATTCCCGGACACGAGGGCATCGGCCGGGTGAGCGCGGTGGGGGCGGGCGTGACCACCGTCAAGGAGGGTGACCGGGTGGGTGTGCCCTGGCTGCATACGGCGTGCGGACACTGTGAATACTGTCTCGCGGCGTGGGAGACCGTCTGCGCGTCAGAGACCTTCACGGGCTACAACACGAACGGCGCCTTCGCCGAGTATCTGTTGGCCGACCCCAACTATGTCGCGCACATTCCGGCAGCGTTGACCGCCCAGGCAGCAGCGCCCATCATCTGTGCCGGCGTGACCAGCTACAAGGGGATCAAGGAGACGGAGGCCAAGCCCGGCGAATGGATCGCTATCTCCGGTATCGGCGGCCTCGGCCATCTGGGCATCCAGTATGCGAAGCACATGGGTTTGAAGGTCTGCGCGGTCGACATCGACGACGGTAAGCTGGCCCTGGCACGGCAGTTGGGTGCGGATGCGACTGTCAACGCCAAGGTCGGTGACCCGGCGGCAGCGGTGAAGAAGCTGACTTCCGGCGGTGCGCACGGCGTCCTCATCACCGCACCGTCGCTGAGCGCCTTCAAGCAGGGGGTCGGCATGACGCGCAAGCACGGCATCTGCGTGCTGGTCGGCATTCCGCCGGGCGACTTCCCGGTGCCCCTGTTCGACGTCGTCGCCGACTGCATCAGCATTCGCGGCTCCTTCGTCGGCAACCGCGAGGACCTGGCCGAGTCGTTGAGCTTCGCCGCCGAGGGTAAGGTTAAGGCAGATATCGAGCTGCAGCCGCTATCGGCCATCAACCATGTGTTCGAACGCCTAGAGCACGGCGACGTGCCGGCGCGCGTGGTATTGCAGTTCCAGTAGCCTGACATGCACGCCATGGTGCTCGAGCAGCTGAGGAGCCCGCTGCGATGGACGGAGCTGCCGGACCGGCAACCGGGCGCCACGGAGATCCGCGTCAAAGTGTTGGCGTGCGGCGTCTGTCGCACCGACCTGCACGTCGTGGATGGCGAGCTGCCGAATCCGCAGCTCCCCATCATTCCGGGACACGAGATCGTCGGCCGGATCGACGCAGTGGGCTCGGCGGTCGAAAACTTGAGCATCGGCGAGCGTGTCGGTATTCCCTGGCTCGGGCACACCGACGGCACCTGTTCCTACTGCCTGATGCATCGAGAAAATCTCTGCGATCACGCGCTCTTCACCGGCTTCACCCGGGACGGAGGCTATGCGACGTCGGCGATCGCGGATGCCCGGTTCACCTTTCCCCTGGGCGAGGCGGGCAGCGACGTCTCGCTGGCGCCGTTGCTCTGCGCCGGACTGATCGGGTGGCGATCGCTCGTCATGGCGGGCGACGCGAAGACGATCGGTTTCTACGGGTTCGGGGCCGCCGCACACATCCTCGCCCAAGTGGCGACGTGGCAGGGACGCACGGTGTATGCCTTCACCCGTCGCGGGGACGAGAAAACGCAGGCGTTTGCCCGAAGTCTGGGCGCGGTGTGGGCGGGCGCCTCGGACGACGCTCCGCCGGAGCCGCTGGACGCGGCAATTATCTTCGCACCGGTGGGCTCGTTGGTGCCGTCCGCCCTCAAAGCCGTACGCAAGGGCGGCAGGGTCGTCTGCGCCGGCATCCACATGAGCGATATTCCATGCTTTCCCTATCATCTTCTGTGGGAGGAGCGTGAACTCCTCTCCGTCGCAAACCTCACCCGCAAGGACGGCCTGGATTTTCTGCGCGCCGTCCCACAGATGGGAATCACCGTCGAGACCACGTGCTATCCCCTCGGTCAGGCGAACCAGGCGCTCGATGATCTGCGGCACGGACGCTTCGAAGGCGCGGCCGTGCTGACGCCGTAGCGGAGGTTCGGCGGACCATCCGGGTAGGCAGCGCTAAGCGCGCCACCGTACGGTTGAAGTTGCAACAAAAGAATAGGTTACCCCCACCTGGACACTACACCGGAGACATTCATGAATTCGGACGCTCGATGGCAGAAGGATCTGATCACAGCCCTGCACTTGGAATCGTTGTTCATCTCTTCCGGGCTGGCGTTTCCGAGCGCCGAATGGGCGGATTCGGTGAAGCCTACTCCGGCAGAGAGCGCACGGGCCGTGGCCAATATTCGGGAATGGCGCTCCTATCTATCCGAGGCATGCGTCAAGTCCATGATCGACGACGGCTGGCAGTGGTCCACATGATCGACCACGCGATTGGCATGACGGCGACACAGACATCAGTGACCCAGGAGCATTTCACATGATTCACCCCGTACCGGGCCGAGGCACCGCCAAATTTAGTACCACCCCAGTCGACGGAACCGCCGCCGATCCGATAATTCGATGTCCGGCGGATACTCACGAAGCTCAGCCTCAAGCGCAAGCTCAATCGCAGCAGCGACTGGAGCCGCAGCCCCAATCCAACGGGGAGTAGCTTTGGCAACCGCAGCCCCGACGTCCGCCGCGAGTAGTACCGCCGCGAGATGTAGGGTCACTTCGGCGTGGTCGATCAGTCGAGCAGGGGTGCCAGGCGCATAGCGTTTGCTTCGCGAGGGGTGACGAGGGCGCCGTGGTTGCCCCACGCGACTCGGATATAGGTGACGACCGCGGCGACTTCCTCGTCCGACAGGATCTGTGCGAAGGGCGGCATGCCATAAGGACGATCGTTGTCCGCGGTCTGCGGCGGGTAGCCGCCGTTCAGCACCATCCGTAACGGATTGACGGACACATCCATTTGTATGGAGGCGTTGCCGGCAAGCGGCGGGTACGCCGAGGGCATGCCCGTGCCGTCAGCCCGGTGGCACGCGGAGCATTGGGCGAGGTAGACGGTTTGTCCGAGGTCGACGACGGCGGCCGGAGGTGGAATCACGTCGGTCCCCGGCGGGGTGACGCGCTTCAATTGCAGCAGGGTCTTCAGGTAAACGGCCATTGCCCTGGCGTCGTCATTCGTCAAGTATTGCAAACTGTTGTGAGTGACCTCGGCCATCGGGCCGTAGACCGCACCGCGCATCGACGTGCCGCCCTTGAGGAGTGCCGCGATGTCGCCTTCGGACCAGCTACCGAGGCCGGACTGCACATTGGCGGTGAGCGACGGGGCGTACCAATTCTGCAAGGGGATCAAACCGCCGGCGAACGCAGCGTCGTCGGCGCTGCCGCCCAAGGCATTGATCGTGGAGTGGCATGACGCACAGTGCCCGAGGCCCTGCACCAGATAGGCACCGCGGTTGAATTGGGTCGAACGTGCGGGCTGGGGAACGAATGTTCCCTCGCTGAAATAAAGCGCGCGCCACCCGTACATGAGGCTGCGATTGTTGTAGGGGAACCGCAGTTCGTTGTCGCGATTGACCTGGTGGACCGGTTTCAGCGAACGAAGGTAGGAGTAAAGCGCGTCCGCATCTTGTCGCGTGACCTTCGTGTAAGCAGGAAACGGCATCGCAGGGTAGAGCAAGGTACCGTCCGGGGAACGACCGGTGTGCAGCATTTGATAGAATTGGTCGGCACTCCAGGTGCCGATCCCGGTCTTCTCATCCGGGGTGATGTTGGGGGAATACAGCGTGCCGAACGGGGTCGGCATGGCGAAACCGCCGGCGAAGGGGATGCCGCCGGGTTTGCTGTGGCACGCAACGCAGTCTCCCGCGCGCGCCAGGTACTCGCCGCGTGTCATGGCGCTGTCGGCTTCGTGAAGGGGTTGTATCGGATCCGAGGCCGCAGAGCCGTCACCCACACCCACCACGAGCAAGACGAGTACCGCGCAGGCGCAGCGTAGGGCACCGTTCGACATGTTGCCGAATGCGCGCCGTCCGCTCATGGTTCGCTGCCACAGGCGATCGGCGTCTTCCAGGATCCGGCCGGTGCGGCGCCAGCGGGATCAACCGGTGCCTGCGCAGCCAGCCATGCGGACACCTCGCGGATCTGCGCGTCGCTCAGCCGCGAAGCGACGAGGGACATGCAGTCGGGGACGTTCGCATGCCGCGTACCCACCCGCCACGACACCAGTTGCGCAGCGATGTAACGGCTGTTCAAGCCGAGCAACCCCGGAATGCCCGGCTCGAGGCCGGTCAAACGCGCGCCGTGGCACTGCGTGCAGGCAGGAATTCCGTTGGCGGGGTCGCCGCGGCTCACCAGCAGAGCGCCTTGCTCACTGATTTTCCCCGCCGGCTCGGCGAGCTGTCGTGGCGGCACCGGCTGCGCGGCGAAGTAGGCCGCGAGTTCCTGCAAATAGTCATCGTGCAGATAGGCGAGCAGGTAGTTCATGGGCGGATAGCTGCGCTGACCGTCGCGAAAGTTCAATAGTTGATGGGTGAGATAGCCGGCCGGCTTGCCGGCGATGCGCGGAAAGCTCGCATCTGCGGTACCTTCGCCCTGTGCGCCGTGACAGGTCGAGCACCCTTGGGCCCGTGCGGCAATGGTGTCGGGCGCGACCCTTGTATCGGCGGCCCCGGCCGGTCCACACAGGCACAACAACACCAAAAACGTGAGCGTCAGGACGGGCATGCGTCTAGTCGAAAGCCGAAACGGGCCGTTCTGCGTAGTGACGGGTCACCGACCGGATTTCTGCCGTCGTCAACAGGCGTGCCTCGTTGCGCATCTGTGCGTTGGCGTCGTTGCTCCTCGACCCGCCGGCAAATGCGGTGAGCTGAGCTTGCAGGTAAAGCTCCGGTTCACCGTCCAGATTGGGCGCACCGATCTTGCGATGCCCGGCTTGGTGGCACGACGCGCAGGGAGCGACGTTGCGCATGGGATCGCCGACCCGCACCAGGGGCGGGGCGGCAGCCACGGGACGCTCGATGTCCTGCCGCGGTAGGTAGGCATAGTAATGCGCGAGGTCGAGCATGTCTTGGTCCGTCAACGAGGCCACCATGGCGCCCATCACCGCGTCGACCCGGTCGCCGCGTTGAAAATCAACGAGCTGCTTGTAGATCACTTCCGAATATTGGCCCGCGAGATTCGGTGCATCGGCACCGCTGACCCCTTGCGCACCGTGACAGGCGGTGCAACGCAGCGCGAGCGTCGCCCCGTGGCCGATCTGCCGCGCGGTGCCGGCGCCCGTCTCCGCACGCGACAACACCACCTTCGTGTGACCGGCCGGTGCCGATCCCGCACCGAATGCACCATTCCCCGCAACGACGCCCGCTGCGCGGCAGATCCGCTGCCACACGGTTCCCCGCGTCTCGCCGCTCGGCATCACATAGAAGCCAAAGAGGAACGCCGCACCGGCCATGGCGGTCACGGCGAGTGTCGCCGTGCCGCCGAGATTTTGCACCTTGCGCCGTTGCGTCATCGGTTGTCGTAGAAGACGGCCGGCACATTGGTCCTGGCGGTCATGAGCTGCAGGATCGGCACACCGTAGTTGGCCACCGTGAGGGCGATCATGAGAGTCACCCAGACGGCAAAGCCATTCAGTGCCTTCGGCACCGCGGACAAGGGATGGAGGGAGATGCTGAATCGGTATTCCGAGAGTACGACGCGCGTCCCGCGATGGCCCTGCATGAGAATGAAGACGAAGAGGCCCGCGGACGCCACCATCATGGCGCCGCCCAAGACCGACGCCACGACGGTCCAGGCCTGCGGTGCGATGGCAGGATTCGAGTAATCGAAGTAGGCCATGCGGCGCGGCATGCCGAGCAGGCCGGCGAGATGCCAGGGGATGGTCATGACAAGTGCGCCCAGGAACCAAAGCCAGAGCTGGGTGCGGATCAACATCGCGTGACCCAAGACCCGGCCCGTCAGATGCGGCCAGAGATCGTAGGCGATGATGAAATACATGATCACGACCGCACCACCGAAGATGAGGTGGAAGTGCCCGGTGATCCATTGCGTATTGTGAATGGTCGAGTCGAGCTGGTAGCTCATGTTGATGAGACCGCCGGCGCCGCCGAACCCCAGCATGACGAACGAAAATGCCAGTCCGAGCATCGCCGGGTTCTTCCAGGGCAGCGCGCGCACCCAACCGAGCAGACCTGCACCCCCGCGCAGGCGGGCGGCAATCTCGACCGATGCGCAGATCGTGAAGACCGTGAGCAGCGTCGGGATCACGACCATGGCCGTGAACACCGAGTGGACGTACTTGAACCCCGACCCCACCTCCGGATCCGCAAACAGGTGGTGCACGCCGATCGGCATCGCAAACACCAGGAACAGGGCGAAAGACAACCGTGCCATGACGTCACTGTAAAGGCGTCCGCCGATGGCCCGCGGCACGATCACATAGAAGGCGATGTAGGCCGGCATCAGCCAGAAATAGACGATCGCATGCAGCGTCCAGGAGAACAAAACCCTGGCGAGGCCGGCGTCGATGGTGTGCTTGAACCCCAGGGAGACCGGCAGGATCTGCAGCAGGATCTCGAGCGCCGCGCCGACGGCCGTCCATGCCCACAGCGCCGCACCCGCGACGTTCGCGTACATGGCAAGCGGCACCGTACCGCCACGGTGTGCGAGACGCCAGACGTGCAGGTTGACCACCATCAGCGCGACCCAGATCCATGAGCCGACGACGACGAACACGATGCCAAGATAATAGAAGGGGCTGCCGATCAAGGGCGGGTAGAAGGTATACAACACAGAGGCCGCGCCGGAGGCGACCGCCACGACCGCGCTGCCCGCACCGACCACCACCAGGCCGAACGCCCCCCAGGCCCAGCGGCGGCCGACGAGGGACCGCTTAAGAGACGTTTCGGTGATCGCATAACCGAAACCCATCGCGACCAGCAGCGGAAACACATACGCCATCACCGTGCCGTGCCCCGTCACCGACCGATAGTAATATTCCGGAACGTCGATCCAGGCATGCAACGGGCTGCGGATCACCATCTGCCATTCACCCAGGATCACGGCGACCACGAACACCGCGAACGCCAGCCAGAAATGTGCAAGGATCAGGCGACGTGACTCAATCACAGCGCCCACCGCGGTTCGCGCCGATAAGGCGCTCAAACTCCTTCTGCGGCACCACCCGCAGGTGCGCCCACATCGTCGCATGCCCGGTGCCGCAGAATTCGTGGCACGGCATCAGATGCTCGGCCGTATGTGAGAACGTCGTCGTGAAGGTCGTGACGTAGCCGGGCACCAGCATGGCATTGGCATTCGTGCCGGTCACCAGAAAGCCATGCAGAACATCCGCGCTCGTGCCGCGAAAGATGATCTTGGTGTCGACGGGAACGACCACGCATTGCGGATTGAAGGAATATTGCTGACCGATCAGTCGCACGACGACGGCGCCGTCGGCACGAATCTGCGCACCCAGATTCTGTTCGACGAACTCGCCCGACACATGCAGCGACGTGGGATCGATCGGTTCGATGCCCGAGGGCGGCATGCTGCCCCAATGGATGCCGGTGAAGGCGATGACGCCCAAGACCGCCGCAATCATCGAGAGGGTGAGGATCGCCCAGTGTCGTTCGGCCCGCTCCGTCGCGTCGGGTCCGCCCAGACGTGAAACGGTCAATGTAAAAGACCTCTCGGCAGAAAAACCAGAAAATAAAAGGCAAACCAGAGTGCAAAGACGATCGCCAGGGCGCTGCCGGCAACGGTCATTGCCCCGGCGGGAGCCTGCCGGTATATGCGCTGCAGGGCGTCGTCGTCGGGTTCGTGGAGACCATCGGGTTCAAACATGACTTCGTCGACGTATGGCTGCAGACCGCAAGATCATGCACGGCGCCGTCCAACTGGTCTGTTCGTTGGCGTACGCACCCGATGATCGGCCCGCAGAACTGCGATACCTGCGGACCTGCGAGCCCTGCGAGCCCTGCCATCGGAGCGACAGCGCTGCCGCGTGTGCCAGCGCACAGACGCTCATCGAGCGTCGCGCGCTTAGTGGGCACTACGGTGCAACGAAGGAGAAACACATGCTACGCAGCCTGAAAGATATGGAAGGGTATTCGATAGGCGCCACCGATGGCGATATCGGCCTGGTCCGGGATTTCTATTTCGACGACGAATCGTGGGTCATCCGGTATCTCGTCGTGGCAACGGACGAGTGGAATTCGAACAAACTGGTCCTGATTTCGCCGCTGTCGCTCGGTCGACCGGATTGGGCGCGAAAGGTGCTGCCCGCTACGATTACGCGTTCTCAAGTCCGCGGCAGCCCCGACATCGACACGCACAAGCCGGTCTCGAGGCAGCATGAGATGGGGTATCTGGGTTACTACGGCTACGGAAACTATTGGGGCGGCAGCGGTCTGTGGGGTGGCGCATTTTATCCGGACATGCTGCAAGGCGGTCTTGAGGCGCAAATCTTGACGGACGCTGGCCGGACGCAGCTCTCCGGCTCGACGCGCAAGGTGGGGACCCGCCGTTATCTGCGGCGCCACCAGGATCCGCATCTGCGCAGCGGAAATGGCGTCATGCGCTACTACGTGCATGCCAGTGACGGCGACATCGGTCACGTCAGCGGAATCCTGGTCGACGAGCGCAGCTGGGCCCTCCATTACGTCATCGTCGATACCAGTAACTGGTGGCTCGGCCACAAGGTGCTGATCGCCCCGGAGTGGATAGACGCCATCGACTGGGAGGATTCGAAGTTGACGGTCGATCTCACGCGTCAGTCGGTCAAGGATGCGCCGCGTTACGATCCGGACATGCCGTTCACCCGCGAGCGCGAAGAAATATTGCACACCTATTACGGACACACCGGCTACTGGCCGGCGACGGGCGCAGCGGCGCGTTCTGCCTGATGCGTGCCGTCGGGCGCCGCACCCGGTGGCTTGGCTGCATCTTGCTGACGAGCCTGACGAGTACGGCATCCGCTTCCGCCCTGCAGGCAGATCGGCGCACCCAGGAGGCATTGCGCCTGGATGCCGATCCGCAGTCCGGCGCGCGGCAGTATGAAGCGCATTGTCAGACCTGTCATGGGATCGGTGCGCTGGGCGCTCGGGACGGGTCTGCGCCGGTGCTGGCGGGGCAGAGGTTTTCCTACCTGGTGAGGCAGCTTGCCAATTTTTCGGCCCGGGAACGCGACTCCGGCGCGATGCACGGCGTGCTGGCGAATCCCTCGCTCGCTAAGCCGCAGGCGTGGGTCGACGTCGCAGCCTATCTGAACAAGGCGCCGATCGACCGCTCGACGTTGAAGGGGAACGGCAGCCGGATCGCCCTGGGCCGCGGCATCTTTCACGAGCAGTGTGCGTCGTGTCACCAAGCTGACGCGCGCGGCAGCGAGGATGGATTCGTGCCGTCTCTGCGAAACCAGAATTATCCGTATCTGGTCAACCAGATACACGCCGTAGCCAGCGAGCGCCGCCACAACGTCGATGAGAACCTGGTACGTTTCATGCGCAGTTTCGAGCTGGACGACGTGCATGCGGTCGCCGACTATTTGTCCCGCCTCCAAGGACCAGGACGGCAGCGCAAGGCGATGCGGGACAATGGCGTAGTGGTCGATTGACGGGTGACGCCGGTGTTGCAAGGGTTGGCAGTACGTACGACGGAATACGTAATAGCGGCATAGTACACAGGTCTATGTACGTTATCGTACGGACAAGAATGGCTGGGTGAGGCATTCTGTCAAAGCCGCCTCCGTTACTGCGCAGAAGAATTCATGCCGTCATCGGCCGATTTCAAAAAGAATCACCTGTTGTCCTCCCTCCCTCGCGATCAATGGGCGCAGTGGCTCAAGCATCTGGAACTCGTGAAAATGCCCCTCGGGCACGTCGTTTACGAGCCCGGCGTCGCCATGGAGCACGTGTATTTTCCAATCACGGCGATCGTCTCGCTGCTCTACGTGATGCATAACGGCGCTTCCGCGGAGATCGCGGTGGTGGGTAACGAGGGGCTGGTGGGCGTGTCCATATTCATGGGAGGCGCCTCGACCCCGAGCCGGGCCGTCGTGCAGAGCGCCGGCATCGGCTGCAGGATCAAATGCCAGTTCTTGATGGAACAGTTCAACAAGGCGGGTCCCGTTCTGCATCTCCTGTTGCGCTACACCCAGGCGTTGTTGACCCAGATGGCGCAAACGGCGGTGTGCAACCGGCATCATTCGCTGGACCAGCAGTTGTGCCGATGGTTGTTGTTGAGCTTGGACAGGCTGCAGGGCGACGAGCTGGTGATGACACAGGAACTCATCGCCAACATGCTCGGCGTGAGGCGTGAGGGAGTGACGGAGGGGGCGCTCAAACTGCAGAAAGCGGGGTTGATTTCGTACGCCCGTGGGCGCATCACCGTCTTGGACCGCAAAGGCCTGGAGCATCGTACCTGCGAATGCTACGTGGTGGTCAAACGCGAATACGACCGGCTGCTGCCGCCCTTAATCGCGGTGTGACGGCAATGCCGCATGGCGGCTCCGCGACTTTTTCAAAAGCCACGGTGCCGCTGGCGGAGAAATCAGGCTGTAAATGACGGATGCTGCGAGCTGTCGACCATTTGCGTGCCTGCGGATGAGGCGGCGGACGCTGACCGCCCGCCCGCCGTGATCGCCCCCTTCTCGGACTCCCAGGCTCTGGCGCGGGACAGAAACGAGTTGGCCTGCGCGACGTCTGAATTGTCCCCGTGCACCAGGAGGACGTATTTGTCGGCCTTGAGGGCGGTTTCGTATTTCACGATCTGGTCCTTCGGCACCCCGACCTGGGTCATGGCGGCAACGAGGCCGGATACGCCGCCCACCACCACGGCGCCTTCGAGCGCACCCACCAAGGCGGCGACGATCGGCCCGGCCATGGCCACCAGGCCCAAACCCGGCAGGACGAAGACCGCCGGCGCGAGCAGCAGCCCCCAAATCCCGCCCCAGAAGGCGCCCATGCCCCCCCAGGCCTTGATCCGGTCGCCGGTCGTGTAAATACCGATCGGGTGTTCGTCGCTGTGATAACCCTTGCCGATGAGGGAGAGCTTTTTCACATCGAAGCCTGATTTGCCGAGCAAGCGAATGGCGTCTTCGGCGTCGACATGGGTGTTGTAGATATATTGCGCTGAATTGTTGTCTTGCATGATGTTCCTTTGGCTGGATTGGTATCGACGTTTCTGTGGGTGAACGCCGTCAGTAGACGATGTCGAGACTGTCCGAGACGTTGCGAACGCCCGGGGTCGACCAGGCGGAACTGCGCGCGGCATCCCTCTCGGACCAGCTGTGCACCGTCCCGCTCAGGGTCACGTCCGTGCCGTCGACTTCGACCACGATGTGCCGGGCGTCAGAATGAATGCGGCGCTTCAATGCGGCTTCGATTTCCGATCTGACCGGCGTGAGCACCGCGGCGGGCTTCAAGACGATCTGATTGCTGATGCCGACGACGCCCATCAAGCCGCGTACGGCACGTTCCGCAGCCTTGCGCTGGTAGTCCCAATCGAGCTCGCCGCTCAGGGTGATCCAGCCGTTTTCGACGACGACCTTGATCTGATTCGCGGCCCAGTACGTGCTCCACTGTAGTACATTGCTGGCCGCCCGCGCGATGTCGACGTCGTTGCGCGCACTGGATCCGGGCAGCGCCACGTCCATCTCGACGGCCAATGCGGTGACGCCCGCGACGCGTTGTGCAGCACGTTCCGCCTCCCATTTCTCCACATAGCTGCCGACGTGGCCGGCAAGCGTCACGATGCCGTCCTTGACCTCGACGCCAATCTGGCTCGAATTGACGGACGGCTCCCACGCGAGTTCGGTGAGGACGTCGCGTTGTAGTTGTATATCGGTTTTCATGCGTGTTGCTCCGTTTTGAAAATGCACATCAATAGGCGATCGTCATCTGGTCCACCACGTTTCGCACGCCCGGGGCACCCCATGCCGAACTATTGGCCAGTTCACGCTCCGCCCAGCTGTGCACCGAGCCGGTCAACGTGACTTCGCCGCCGTCGACCGCGACCTTGATGTTCTTCGAATCGCTCGTCGCGCGCCGCGTCAGCGCCGCATCGATGTCGGCCTTGACCACGGCCGTCGACACATTGGGCTTGATCGTCACCATGTTGACGACGCTCTTGACGCCTACCAGGTTGCGAATGGCATCCGCGGCATCACGGCGCTGATATTCCCAGTCGACCGCGCCGGACAGGGTGATGTTTCCTTTTTCCACCTTGATCTGTATCGTGTCGTCCATGGCGTCGGTGGTCCATTGCAGAACGTCCTTGGCGGATCGGGCGATGTCGGCATCGGTGCGGCGGGTGGATCCGGCGAGCGTGACGTCGATTTCGACCACGAGGGCTTTCACGCCATATACCCGCTGGGCGGCGTGCTCCGCGTGCCATTTTCCGGCGTAGTTGGTGACGTGGCCGGCGAGCGTGACGATACCATCCTTCACCTCGACTCCGATCTGCGCCGCATCGACTGCGGGTTCCCACTTCAATTCGGCCATGACGTCTTCTTGTAGCTGTGCATCGGTCTTCATATCGCAATTCCTCAGGAGTTATCAGGGCGGCAAGTGTGTGCCCCTCGTGATGCGGTTCACTGTGCGCCAGCGCGCTTAGGAAAACAGCCGGTGGAAACCGGCCAGTTCAAAGGTAAGTCCTGCGACTTCGGTGCCGGGGTAGTCGCCAGTGTTCGTCCGCGTACAGACCATCGCCCGGGGTGACTGGTAGCGTGTCACGAACACTCACCGAGGAATTCCCGTATGACCAAAGCAACTCCCGTCGATGCAGAGGCAAAACCGCAAAAAACCCCGGAACAGGCGCAGCAGACGCCAGACCTTCATCCCGATGCCGAACTTCGTTTGGATGATGAAGACGACGGGCTTTACGAGGACGGACTCGATGTCGGGCATGACGAGGGCGCCTTTTCGGGCACCCGTGGCGATACGCCAGGCATAGCGAAACCGTAGGCAGCGGCGCCGGGAAACGTCGGCGATGCATCCACCGGACGGGTCCCGCCATGCTGATACGCCAGGGCGATGAGCGCAACGACGACGTCGACCGTCGCCTGGCCTGTGCGCTGGCCGCTATCGCCGGTGCGGTGAACACCGCGGCGTTTCATGCGGTCGGGTTCTTTTCCGCCAACATGACCGGAAACGTCTCGGTGTTGTCGGACCATCTGGCGTCCTTGAAGCTTGCGGCCGGCACGTTCTTCCTGCTCATCGTCATCGTCTTCATCTTCGGCGCGTTCCTTTCGACCCTGCTCATCAACGCCGGCAGACGTCGACACATCCGTGGAATCTACGCCTTCAGCGTCCTCACCGAAGCGGTGCTGCTCGCGCTGCTGGGGTGCATCGAGCTTCGGCTGCCGGATATTTATCGCAGTGAGGTGTTGATCCCGAGTTTGAGCTTCCTCATGGGTCTGCAGAACGCGACGGTGACCCGCATCTCGAATGCCCGGGTGCGCACCACGCACGTTTCGGGCATGGCCACGGATATCGGTATCGATCTGGGGGCGCTGTGGGACATCGCCCGCGGCGCGGAACGGCCCGACGACGCCCGGCAGATCAGGGTTCGGTTGCGCATGCACGGCCAGAGCGTGCTGTCGTTTCTGGCAGGTGGCGTGCTCGGCGTGATCGTTTACACGGCGATCGGCTATCAACTGCTGCTGTGGTCAGCCGCCGTGTTGTTCGCGCTCGCCGTGCCGGGACTGCTGCGATCGCGCGGGCGCGACCCCTGAGGCCGAGTCGGCCGGCGGTGTGGCAAATGTATGATGACGGACATACGGCCGTGCTTCAGTTGCGATAAACTCATTCCGATGCGTGCTCGCGTGTTGTTTTGGTCCTGCGTCCCTCCTTCCCGTCTCGCCGCAAATCCATGAGTTACATGCCGGCATCTACACAGTTCCGTGACAACAAGCTGCTGGCAGCGCTTCCCGACGCGGAGTGGCAGCGCTGGGCGCCCCAACTCGAGCGGGCGGAAATGCCGTTGGGCCAGGTGCTCTACGAAGCCGGCGCCACCCTGAGCTACATGTATTTTCCAATCACGGCCATCGTTTCATTGCTATACGTGATGCAGAACGGTGCTTCCGCGGAAATCGCGGTAGTGGGTAACGAAGGTCTGGTCGGCGTATCCCTGTTCATGGGTGGCGAATCCACGTCGAGCCGCGCGGTCGTGCAGAGCGCGGGAACGGGCTGTCGCCTGAAATCGAAGATCATGAAGGCCGAGTTCGACCGCGCGGGACCTGTTTTGCACCTGCTGCTCAGGTATACGCAGGCTCTGCTCACCCAAATGGCGCAGACGGCGGTATGCAACCGTCATCATTCGCTCGATCAACAATTGTGCAGATGGCTTCTGCTCAGTTTGGACCGGCTGCAGGGCGATGATCTGGTCATGACCCAGGAACTCATCGCAAACATGCTCGGGGTACGCCGCGAAGGGGTCACGGAGGCCGCTTTGAAGCTGCAGAAAGAAGGTCTGATACGTTATTCGCGGGGCCACATCAGCGTGTTGGACCGCAAGGGCCTCGAGGCTCGGACGTGCGAGTGCTACCTGGTCGTCAGGCGCGAGTACGAGCGCCTGCTGCCATCTAGCATCGCTATCTAGCAGGCTCAGTGTTGTAGCGAACAGACGCGTGGGTGCGTCGGGGTCATGCTTGTCCGGAGATTGTCGAAAAGGAAGAAATGTTGCCGCTCCATGAGTCGTCGTCGGTCAGTAACCGACTGATCGATGGTCTGTCCGGTCCTGACCGCCGTCGTCTGCTGGCGATCGCCGAGCCGGTGGATCTCGTTTTCGGCGACGTCCTGTGTGAGGCTGATCAAACGATCGATCATGTCTATTTCCCTTTGACTTCCTTCATTTCGCTGATGGCCGGAGTGGAGCAGCACGCGCCCCTGGAGATGGGATTGATCGGTAACGAAGGGATGTTGGGCGCCACCCTGAATCTGGGGATCAAGACGGCGCCGATGCGCGCGATCGTGCAGGGGGCCGGTGTGGCCCTGCGCATGAAGAACACCCAGCTGGTGCGCGAAAGCCAGACCGGCGGTTCGCTGTATCGCGCGCTCAACCGCTATCTGTACGTGCTCATCGTGCAAATGGCACAGTCGCTCGCATGCACCCGCTTTCACGAGATCGAGCCGCGGCTGGCGCGCTGGTTGCTGATGACGCACGACCGGGCACATGCGGATCATTTTCATCTCACCCACGAATACCTGGCCGACATGCTGGGTGTGCGCAGGAGCGGCATCAGTATCGCTGCGGAAAACCTGAAATCCCTCAAGCTCATCCGGTATAGCCGGGGCGTGATTCACGTGCTCGACCGACCGGGTCTGGAGGCGGTCTCGTGCGCCTGTTACGATTCGATGATCGAGGATTACAGCAACCTGCTGGCCTGAGCTTTGGCTGGAAAGCGCGTTACATCGGCCAGGGGTGCGGCAGATGCGCCGAGAGCCTCGAATCCGCTCAGCACCTCGAACAGCTCCTCGTCGATGGATTCCTGGCGGTTGCGGTTGTAGCGCAGGGTGAGTTCACCGCGCAGTTCATCGATGTTGCGCTCAGCCCGCTGCATCGCCGCGAGGCGGCTCGCGTTTTCGCTGGCGAGCGCCTCGGCGCTGGCGCGGAACAGGACGACGAACAAGTACTCCCGGATGAAGCTGCGCAGCGTTTTGCGCCCGCGGACCAACTCCGGAACGGTGCGGGTGGGCCACGCGGCCCGCACGAGTTGGTCGCGCCATGGCCGATCGAGGGGCAGTAACTGCGTGCGAGTCGGCTGGTATGCGGCGCCGGTCAGCGGCCGGTTGTGAAGCACGTGGATTTGCGCATCGGGACTCTGTGCGATCCGGGCGTCGATCGAGATCAACAGGCTGTCGACGAGACCGGCGATCGCCTCTACGGAATTTGGCACCGGTAGCGCTGCGCATGCCGGAAAGCCGGCACCAGTCATCACTTCCTCCATCCGCGCACCGATCGTCCAGACACACTGGAGCCTGCCCGGCAGGGACCCGAGTGCGGTGCGCGCGTAGTCGAACAAAACGTCGTTGTAACGGCCGACCAGTCCCTGGTCGGAACCGAACAACACGGCGCAGATCTCGCCGCCGGAGTTGTCAACCTCGCTGCGGGCGGCAGGCGCCGAGCTGAATGACGCGATCAACCCGAGTTCAACGGTGCGTTGATAATCTCCTAAAGACAACAGTGCCCGTTCGTATTGCGAGATGCTCGACGCAGCCAGTGCCTTCATGGCGCGCACGACGGTCGCCAATTCTTGTGCCGTGGCGATCTGCCGGCCGAGACCGTCGCCGGCGCTGCTCACGCAGCGTCGGACCGGCCGGCCGCAGCAGGGGCCGCGGGCTGGCTTCGACACGGTTTCAGTGCCGCAGTTGCAAGCACGAGCAAAGTCTGTCGGTCGGCCGCGGCGAGCCCTTTTCCGGCCATCCGCTGCGACAGGCTGGCGGGCAGGCTCTGCGACGCCTGATGAAGGGAGGACAGGGCAGCACTCATCTCCTCGAGCGCGACCTGCTCGAACAATCCTTGCTCGAGAGACAGCATGACGACCACCTGCTCCGGCAGGGCAAGCGGGCGTCCCTCCGCTTGTCCGAGACAGGCTCTGATCCGTCGTCCGTGATCAATGACGCGACGTGTAGAGTCGTCCAGGCGCGTACCGAATCGGGCGAAGGATTCCAGCTCGGTGAACTGTGCGTAGGCCAGTTTCAATCCTTCGGCAATCGCCCGGTACACGCCGCACTGGGCGCTGCCGCCCACGCGCGATACCGACCTGCCCACGTCTACGGCGGGTAGCACGCCGAGTTCAAACAGCGTCGGCGACAGATACACCTGGCCATCCGTGATCGAGATCAAATTGGTGGGTATGTAGGACGAAATGTCCTGAGCCTCGGTTTCGATGATGGGCAGCGCGGTGAGTGATCCACCGCCGCGCTCGGTGCACAGATGGGTCGCCCTTTCCAAAAGTCGCGCGTGAAGGTAAAAAATGTCCCCTGGGAATGCTTCGCGTCCGGGCGGGCGCCGCAGCAGCAGCGACAATTCCCGGTAACTGCGCGCATGGTGGGTCAGATCATCGTAAACGATCAGTACATCTCGTCCCGCCTCCATGAAAAACTCGGCGATGCTCGTCGCGGCATACGGCGCTATGTAGGCAAGGCCGGGAGCTCCGTTCTCCATGGCGACGACTATCGCCGTGTAGGCCAGCGCATCGTTCGCCTGCAGCGTCGCCACCACTTTGGCGACGGCCGACGCGCGTTGCCCGATGGCGCAATAAACGCATAGCACGTCGTTGCCGCGCTGGTTGCAGATGGCGTCGACCGCGAGCCCGGTCTTGCCGGTCTGCCGGTCGCCCAGTATCAGTTCGCGCTGTCCCCGGCCGATGGGTATCATCGCATCGATGGCCTTGATGCCGGTCTGCAGCGGGACGGTCACCGGCGCGCGATCGAGGATGGCAGGCGCCGGGCGCTCGATGGGCCGACGCTCCGTGGTCGCCACCGGTCCGTGGCCGTCGAGCGGACGCCCCAACGGGTCGATCACACGTCCCAATAGTGCGGCTCCCACACCGACATCCATCACCCGGCCGGTGCGCGTGACTTCATCGCCGGCGTGCAGGTGTTCGCAATCGCCCAGCAGCACCACGCCGACGGCCGTGGCGTCGACGTTGAATGCGATACCGAGCATGCCGCCGGCGAAAGTCACCAGTTCTTCGAAACCGACTCCCGGCAGACCGGTGACCGTCGCGATTCCCGTCGATACCGTCGCGACCACGCCGACATCGCGCCAGACGGGCGCCGGTGCATGCCCCTCGCGGGCGTGCCGCATGGCGTCGGCTGCGGCTGCGAGCGTGCCGTCCCCCGGGTCTTCCAGCACCGTCATGGCAATGCAGGGACGACGGCGGGCGCCGCCGCCCGCAGGACGGTGCCGGGATCCAACAGCGCACGCACGCGATCCTTGAGTGGGCCCAGATAACCGTCGATGCTCCAGGCGAGCCGCCGTCCGTCCAGTGTGATCTCGATGCCGGCCACCGTGTCGGAGGCCTCGGCGAACTCGAGCCGGACCGTCGACCCCATGGCGTCGTTCAAACCCGCCTGCAGACGCGTCCGGTCGGCCGCCGTCAGAACGAACCGGGTGCGCACCGTGGCGGCCTGCGCGGAATGGGTGAACGCCGAGGACAACGCCGCCCTGGCAGCGGCGTCCATGTCGGCCAGGACACGGATGAACGTGTCGACCATGCGTGCCTCCAGGCTCGCCGAAGCGAGGTCGGTGAGGGCCTGACGCGCGATCGCGTAGACCTCGGTCGTAACCAGACGCCTGATGTTCTCTTGGAGTTGCGTCAGCTCCCCAATCAGTGCGGCGGCACGTAATGCTTTGAGCTCTCGCATTTCCTGTTCCGCAACCTGCAGCAATCCGGCACGGTCGGCTGCCGCCTGCTCGCCTGCCTTGGCGAGCAGACCCGCCCGTGCTGCGTCCAGCACCGCGCTCTTGTGCGTCAACTCCTCGAGCAGCCGACCCGCCGCCGCCTCCTGGGTAGCGGCCGCAAGCGCGGCGGCGGAACTTCGTTTCTCCCGAAGGTCGATGGCATCGAGGACCGGCCGGTACAGATATCGTTTGAGCAGCCAGACGAGCACGAGGAAGTTGACGATTTGCGCCCCAACGGTGAACCAATCGATGAGCATGTCTACTTGCCCGGCGTGGCGGCGATGACGTGCGTCCAGAACGGGTTCGCGAACAGCAGGATCATGGCAACCACGAAGCAATAGATGGCGAGCGATTCGATCATCGCGAGTCCCACGAACAAGGTGCGCGTGATGGTCGCCGAGGCGTCCGGCTGTTGTGCCAGGGAGCGCAAGGCGACCGCCACGGCGCGGCCCTCGCCTAGCGCGGGGCACATGCAGCCGAGCGCGATGCTCAAGCCCGCCGTTACTATCGACGCTATCGCAATCATCGTACTGTTATCCATGTAGAACGCCTCGTTGACTTGTACGGGTGGCTGCGGCGATGTAGACCGCAGCGAGGATCGAAAAGATGTAGGCCTGGACCAGCCCGGTGAGCAGTCCCAGGGCCGTCATTATCAGCGGGAAAAACAAGGGAGTGATGGTGAGCAAGATGCCGACGATCATGGCGCCGCTCATCATGTTCCCGAACAGGCGCACCGCGAGGGCCAGCGTCCGGGACAGCTCGCTGATGACGTTGAAGGGCAGCATGAGCCAGGTGGGCTCCGCGTAGGTTTTGAGATACCCTGCCACGCCCTGCGAGCGCACGCCGAACATCGGCACAGCGAAGAACACGCAGAATGCCAGTGCCGTGGTCGTCGACAACGACCCCGTGGGCGGCTCGACGCCGGGAACGAGCGTGGACAGGGTGCTGATTGCGACGAACAAGAACAGCGTTCCGAGGAAAGGCAGGTAGCGGCGAGGGGTTGCAAGACCCACCTCGCCAATCTGCGCCACAAGCGATGTGACAACGATCTCGAGCGCCGCCTGCCAGCGCGAGACCGAGTCCTTTTCGCGGGCCAGAGTGCGCGTCGCAAGCTTCGCAGTGAGCGCCATTCCCGCCATCAGCACCCAGGTGGTCACCAGGGTGCCGTTGATCTTGATGAAGCCGTGCTGCCAGACGATCTGCTGGTCGGAGCTCAAGTTCACGGCGATGTTTCCGTGCTGAGCAACGTTCGAGCCGCGCCGCGATATACCGCCCGGTGAAGCAGCACGGTGCGCATCATCACGAAACCGGCCACTGCGGCCAGGAGCCGACGCCAATCGCCGCCGGCGGCGAGATAGAGCCCGCCGAGGGCAGCCGCTGTTCGTAGCAAAAGACTCGCAAGGAACCATACGGCCGGGTTCGCGGCGCGCACGCCATGTTTCACCGTCAAGGCCAGTCCGACGAAGAAAATGCTGCCCAGCAGCGTTCCTGCGCCCATGGAAAGGGCCATTTCGACGGTACTATGCATCGCGGGAGTCATCGGGCGCGGTGACGATGACGGCTTGCTGCCGCGAAATCCACAACCCAGCATTGACGCACCCGAGCAACAACCCCGATACGAGCAGCGTCAACGTCCAGGGATGCCGGCTCGTCGAATGACGCTCGATGAAGCCGCCGAGGAGTGCGCCGAGCAAGGTCGGCAGCACGACGGACCAGCCGATGACGCCGATCATACCCAGCCCCGACCACGCCGCCTGCGGACCGGCCTCTCGCGCAGAGACCTTGCGCTGCGCGTTCTTCCGGATGAAACGCACGAAGACGCCATTGCGCTCATTCATGGTGAAACTGCTCGAGGCGGCTCAAGATGCCGCTCTCCAATCTCGCTACGGCCGTACGCGCCGCTGCGTTCCCGGCATCCACCTCAAGAAAATCGCGTTCCACGGCTCGGTGCAACGCAGTGAGGTCGTCGCTGTCGACGGCGCGATGCGCCGTGACATGCACGTCCGTGCCCGCCTTGACCAGCACGCCGCCATCGATGGCGACGTAGCGCGTCCGGCCATCCAGTGAGGTATGGGCAAGGATGCCGGGGCTCAAAGCCGTCGCACAGTCCAAACGCCGTGGCAGGATGCCGAACGAGCCCTGTGGGGTTTCAACGACCATTGCGGCGATCTCTGCCCGCAGATGGATTCGAAACGGCAGCAGGATCGTCAGAGTCATTGTCATACGGACTGCGACGAAGCCGTTGCGGCGTCCGCGGACCGGGCAGGGGCGGCGCCCGGCGCCGAGTCCCGCTTCGCTTCGCAGATGGGGCCTATCATGTAAAGGGCGCTTTCGGGAAAGTCCTTGAATTCGTCGCGCAGGATGAGCTCGCAGCCGTCGAGCGCATCCTGCACGCTCACCTGTCTGCCCTTGATGCCGCTGAATTTTTCCGTGGCAAAGAATGGCTGCGTCAGAAACCGTTCCAGACGGCGCGCCCGTCCCACCGTCTTGCGATCCTGGTCGGACAGCTGCTCCATCCCCAGCATCGCGATCACGTCCTTGAGTTCGTCGTATTGGGCGAGCGTGCGGCGAATGTCCTGGGCGAGTTGGTAGTGCCTGATGCCGACGATTCCCGGAGTCGCCATCTTCGAGCCAGACTCCATCAGGTCGATGGCGGGATACAGCCCCTCGCTCGCCCGTTTGCGCGACAGGACGATCGAGGCGGAAAGATGCGAAAACACGTGGACTGCCGCAGGATCGGTCAAATCGTCGGCCGGCACGTAGACCGCCTGGATGGAGGTGATCGCACCGGCGTGCGTGTTGGCGATCCGTTCCTCGAGCCCGGCCAGTTCCGTGCTCAGCGTCGATTGGTAACCCAACCGTGCCGGCATCTGGCCCATCAGTCCGGAGATCTCCATTCCGGCCTGGACGAAGCGGAAGATGTTGTCTACCAAGAGCAGCACGTCGCGGTGCTCCTCGTCCCGGAAGTATTCGGCCATGGTCAGCGCCGCATGGCCCACCCGGAAGCGGCTGCCTGGTGGTTCGTTCATCTGGCCGAAGACCATGACCATGTTCTCGAGCACGCCGGCGGTCTTCATGTCCCGGTACAATTCCTCGCCTTCGCGGCAGCGCTCGCCTATGCCGCAAAAAATGCTAACGCCTCTTTGCCGGCCGATCATGTTGTGGATGATCTCGGTGAGAAGGATGGTTTTGCCCACACCTGCTCCGCCGAACAAGCCCGCCTTGCCGCCCCGTTCCAGCGGCACCAGCACGTCGATGGCCTTGATCCCGGTTTCGAACACTTCGGAGCGCGTGACCCGTTCCGCCAGCGGGGGCGGAGGCCGATGAACGCTGCGCCAGGAAACACCCGCCGGTGCGGGCAGCCGGTCGATGGGCGTGCCGAATACATCGAACATCCGCGCAATGATGTTTTTCCCGACCGGCGCCTGCAGGGGAACACCCGTATCCTCCACCGCCATGCCGCGCGCCAGGCCTTGAGTGGCCGTCAGCGCGATGCCGCGGACGTGGCGTGCATCGAGTTGCGTCAAGACCTCGATCACGGTCTTGGCGTCGTGACCGGTGCGCAGGAGGGAATTTATCGACGGCAGCGTATGCTCGAAGCGGCTGTCGACGACGCTGCCACGCACGGCCGTGACGGCGCCCAGATTGCTAGGCGTGTCATGCATCGGACGAGCGAGCGGGGCGTCGAAGATCGGCAGGGTGCTCATGTTCGTCTCCGGGGGACGGGGGTGATGGCGCAGCATGAACGGTGCGCGCCGGGCGGTCGGTACGTCGCCGCACAGACTCCGTGCAGCATTTACGCTAGCGTGCAACGTTGTGACCTCATCTTTCCAGCAATCACGCCGCGCGCGGCGGCCGAGTCGGACACTACTGCTCGCAACGTTGATCCTGTGTTCGTCCGTGGCGGCCGCGCAGCAAAAACCCTTGATCTGGTTGCGCGACGGCAAGCTCTCGCCGCAAGCCGCGGCCCTGGTGTCGCTGATGGGCGCGGCGCGCGGATATGGTTTGCGTCCCGAGGATTATCTGCCGTCCGACTTGCCGGCAGAGATCACAGCGGCGGCCGCGGTCGGCTCCAGCGAACAGGACCAGGCGCGGCTCGACGCCGCTCTCACCGTCGCAGCGACGCGTTTCGTCACGCATTTGCACTATGGCCGGGTCGATCCGCGGCGCGCGGGATTCGAATTGGGGAGCCCGCGCGCGGATCTCGACGTGGCGGCCACGGTTGCGAACATTGCGAACAGCCCGGACGTGTCAGCGTCGGTCGCCGCGGTGGAGCCGACCTTCTATCATTACGGTCTGCTGAAGGCGGCGCTTTTGCGTTACCGTGCGCTGGCCTCGAGCGGCGCTCCCGCTGCCGCCGGGTCCGCACGGCACGACGTGGCGATCCCGCTGCCGCGACGAATAATGCAGATCGAGTTGTCGCTGGAACGCATGCGGTGGCTGCCGGCCTTCGACGCCCCGCCCATCATCGTCAACATACCGCAGTTCGAATTGTTTGCATTTCAATTCATCACGGACCGCGCCGCGGCGATAGCACGGATGCGGGTCATCGTGGGCAAGGCCTATCCCGCGACGCAAACGCCGATCTTCATCGGGCAGATGAAATATGTGGTGTTCCGGCCCTACTGGAACGTCCCGCGCAGCATCGTCGCGCATGAGCTGATGGCCAAGATCGAGGCAAATCCGGGGTATGTCGACCGCAATGGTTTCGAGATCGTCGACGGCCAGAGCGATCGGGCGCACGTCGTCGCTGCGACACGTGACAACATCGGTGCGCTCCAGGCGGGGCGGCTGCGGTTGCGGCAGCGCCCGGGCGGCACCAATGCGCTGGGTCTCGTGAAATTCTTGTTCCCGAACACGCACGATGTGTACCTGCACAGCACCCCGTCGCCCGGGCTGTTCGCAAAAAGCAGTCGCGCCTTCAGCCACGGCTGCATCCGCGTGGCCGATCCCGTGGGACTCGCCGCCTATGTGCTGCGTAACGCACCAGGAGAGTGGACCCCGGACAAGATCAGGGCGGCCATGTCGGGTGACACCACCCAGAGCGTCACGCTGCCGACCAGCATTCCCGTCATCATCTTTTATTCGACCGTACTCGCGACCGAGGCAGGCGATGTGCTGTTCTTCGACGACGTGTACGGACACGACCGCAAACTCGAGGCGCTCCTCCACATGTCGGCGAAGGAACAGGCAACGGTTCAGCACAGTAAAAGGCGCGAACATCTCGCGCGGTCTGATGTTGCCAACCGCGGACAGTTTTAGTATTTTAAGCGGCTGGCCAGACCCCGGGCAGCCCGGGATCGGCATTTCCTACAATGGCTCGGTGGCAGAGTGGTCATGCAGCGGCCTGCAAAGCCGTGTACGCCGGTTCGATTCCGACCCGAGCCTCCATTTCGCGCCGCGGCGCTTCCTGCCGTCATTTCGGAATTTGCCGATGTGGGGGTATTCTTGAATCTCACGGGATTGAAGCTCGGGGGCCCCATGTCCGACGACCTATCGAATTTGATCGTTCTTCCCACCGCCAACTCTTCCGCTCCGGTCGATTTGAGACGGGTGGGCGCGCATCCCGATCAATGGTATCCGCTGGCGTGGTCCGATGAGCTGAAGGTGGGCAAGGCTCTCGGCCGTCGTTTCGCCGGCGAGCCCATCGCACTGTATCGCGGCACCAGCGGGCAGGTATTTGCCCTCGAGGACCGCTGCGCGCATCGCCAGGTCCCGTTGCACCTGGGCGTGGTCAGCGGTGACAACCTGAAATGTCACTACCACGGCTGGACCTACAACTGCGTCGGCAAATGCGTGAGTGTCCCGTATTTCGGCGGCGTCGAGCGGCTGCCGAACGGGGTGAAGAGCTATCCCGCGCGCGAGATCGCCGGGCTGATCTTCGTTTTTCCCGGCGATCCGGGGCTTGCCGAGGAGCGACTGCCCGCGTCGCTGGGTTCCTCGCAGCGAGCGGATTACAAGACGCGCCGGCTCAACCGGGAGGTGGCCTGTCATTACACCTTCATGCACGAAAACCTGTTCGACATGAATCATCAGTTCATGCATCGCAAGCAGATGGGATCCATCAAAGCACGCTGCCTGGGCAGGGACCACGGCGAGAACTGGGCGCAGGTCGAGTACAGCTTCAGCCGCACCGCCGGCAAACCGTCGATGGGCGAGACCGTCATCGTCGATCTGATGCGCAAGCGTGGCGAGAAGAAGAAGGATTTTTCGGATCACATGCAGATCCGTACCGATTATCCGACTCAAAGTCTCAAGGTATGGGTGGGGCGTGACATCAACCGGAGCGACGATCCGGTGCTCGATGTGTGGCTGGGCTATACGCCGCTCGACGCCGAACAACGCACCAACCGTACGTTCGGCTATTTGTCCGTGAAAAAACCCCGCATGCCCGGCATCATCCACGCCGTCTGGCCGTTCGTGACCTGGTTTACGGAACGGATCTTCCACGAGGACAAGGACATCGTGGAGTACGAGCAGCGTGCCCACGATGCCCAGGGTGCGGACTGGAACAACGAAGTATTTCCACCGCTGCGGGACCTGAGGGCTGTCCTCGCTCGCTGCGGCCGTCCGATGAACGAAGAGCCCGGCAGCCGCTAACGTCAGGCCGCTAACAGCCCTGCCCGGCGATGGATCCGGCCGCTAACGGGGCCGGCCGGCGTCCCGGCTCAAAACCGACACGGCGGGCGCCCGGCCCCGACCCTGTCCAGGATACCAATTCCATTTTCCGGCCAAGACCATGACGGCAGGCACGACCAGCGCTCGTATCACGGTGGCATCGACCAGCACTGAGACGCACAACCCCACGCCCATCATCTTCAGCACGGGAAGCTCCGCGCCGACGAAGGCGCCGAACACCACTGCCATGATGAGGCCTGCTCCGGTGATGACGGGCGCAACCGCCGCCAGACCGTCCACCGTGGCACGGTCGTTGTTCTGGTCGCGCAGATATTCGCGTTGGATGCGAAACAGCAGGAACAGTTCGTAGTCCATGGACAGGCCGAAGCTCAGGCAGAACACCATCATCGGCACTTCGAGCGGTATGGCGGTGAAAGGCTTTTCCAGCCCCACCAGTCCGTTGACCCAGCCCAGCTGGAATACCGCGACCACGGCGCCGATGCCGGCGGCCACCGCCAGCAGGTTGGTGATGATGGCCTTGAGCGGCAGCACATAGGATCGGAACGCGACGAAGAGCAGTACTGCCGTCGCGATAATCACGAACCCGAAGATGCGCGGCAGGCTGCGGAACATGTAACGGTTGAAGTCGTTGTGCTCGGCGGGGGTGCCGCCGATCATCGTGGTGAAGGGGCCGGCGGGAGTGATCGCCGCGACATCGCGGGTGAGCTGTTCGATGTCCTTGACCGCGAGTCCGTTGGCCGGCGTGATCTCGAACAACGCCGCGCGCCGGTCATGGCTCAAAAACAATTCGGCGACCGACGGGTAGGTTTGCATCGCCTGGTCGAAGTCGGCGTACATGCCGGCATATTCCGCCGCCGAAATTCCCTTGCGCAGGGTGACCGGAGACGCCACGGCGGCGACGCGTCCGTCGGCCTCCAGGCGGCCGGCGTAATCGACCAACGCGCGAATGTGGGCAGCGGCGAGCACGGGTTGTTCATCGCTGCTGCGCACGATGGCAAATATGGGAATGGAGGCGTTGTCGCTGCGCAGGGCGGTGAGCAGGTCCGCTCCCGCGCGCGACTCGGCGGAACGCGGTACGAACCACCGCTCGTTGGTCTCGCCGCTGTTGGCCTGCAGCAGCGGCAGCGCGAGCGCCAGCACGCAACCGGCCGAGACCACCAGCACCGGCAGCGGATAACGGACGATGAAGGCGCCGAGACGGTGCCACAGCACCACCGTGCGCGCGCCCCGCAGGCGCCGCGGCACCACCGGCCAGCGGTCGAGCCAGGGGGCGAGCAGCACCAGCGATGCCGGCAGCAGCGTCAATGCCGCCAGTACGGAGATGCACACCACCAACGCGCCGCCGAGGCCGGCGCAGCGTGTTTCGAGGATGGGGCTGAACAAGAGTCCCAGAAAGCCGATCATGACGGTGACCCCCGACCAGGAAATGGTCCGGCCCGCCTGTGCGACGGTGCCCGCGATCGTCTGCGCCACCGTCTCCTGCGGCGCATGCTCACGAAAATGGGTGACCATCAGCAGCGAATAATCGATCCCGATCGCCAGCCCCACCATCGTCACGACGTTGCTCAGCAGGTTCGACACCGGCACCAGCTCGGCGAGCAGGAAAGCCGCGCCGAGCGCCACCGTGGTGGTGGCCAGGCCCATCAGAAAGGGCAGGCTGGCGGCGATCAGCGTGCCGAATGCCACCGCCAGAATGGCCAGGGTCAAAGGCAGCGCGCGTATTTCGGCATGGTCGCCGCCGGTCGCGCTCAGAGCGTTCACGTCGAAATCAGCCGCAGGACCGCCGGTGACGGCCACTTGGGCGGTCGCGTCCAATTCGAGCAGGCGGCTGCGCCAGGCGGGGAGAAAGTCGCGGACCGCCGCGACGCTTTTCTGTTGTCCGACCGCATCCGTTGCGGATAAGCCGACCAGCAGCATGGTGACGTGGCCGTCTGGCGAGCGCAGTCGCGCTTCGTGTGTCCCGGCATAGCTTTCGACCTTGCGCACGTCGCGAAGCCCGCCCAACGCGGCACCGGCCTGTTCTACCCAGCCGAGGAAAGGTTGTTTTGCGACGTCCAGCCGGGGTGCCGAGACGGCAATCACCAGCGGATCGATATAGGGGTTCGTAAAGTCGGTGCGCAGCATCTCGCTGACCTGGGCCGATGGGCTGCCGGTGATTCCGCCGGCACCGCCCACCGCCACCCGGGGCAGCCAATGAGCGCCCACCGCGCCGAGGGCGATGGCGATGCCCCAGCCCGTCAATACGTGCCACGGGTGAGCGGCGACCCACACGCCGAGCTTGAAAAAACGCGAATTCACTCAGGTTCAGCCTTCGTTGGGGGGTGTGGAGGCGGCGTCAACGGGCTACGACAATTTCGTTTGGATTACCGGACGGACATCGGCGTAAAATCCGTACCGTCGCAGCCGCGCCTCAAGCCCGTATGCTACAACGACCATGCTGGGAAAAAATCATATTACGTTCGCCAGGCCCCCCGTTCAACGTCCCTGGGATGCACAGCTCGCGCGGCGGCTGGTGGCCCCACTCGCGGGAACCTGGGTCGTCCCCAACCATCTGACCACGGTGCGACTGTTGGTGGGTCTCGCCTCGGCCTGGGCGTTTCTGCCCGGCACGTATGTGTGGTCGAACGTGGCGGCGTTGCTGCTGGTGCTCTCGAACTTCCTCGATCACACGGATGGCGAGCTGGCGCGTCTCAGCGGCACCAGCAGCGTGTTCGGACACTGGTACGACCTGGCGAGCGACGCGCTCGTCACGGTGCTCTTGTTCGTGGCCATCGGAGTAGGGCTTGGCGCCGCCACGCCGCTGCCCTTCGATCTGCCGCCCGTACCGGTTGGCGGCGTGGCGGGTTGTGCGGTGGCACTGATCTTCTTCCTGAGGATGCGAATCGAGGAATTGGAGGGTAAATCTGCCGTCCGCCAGGGTTCGCTGGGCGGATTCGAAACCGAGGACGTGCTCTACCTCATGCCGTTGTGCACGCTGTGCAACGGCCTCGCGTCCCTGCTGCTGGTCGCGGCCGTGTGCGCGCCGCTTTTTGCGATCTGGGTGATCGTCGACTACCGGCGCGCGGCGTTGCGCGAACGCCGTATCGGCGCGCAATCGGGCGATGGGGTGGCGCGATAAGCGCCGGCGCTTCCGTTGCCGCTGCCGACCGGCTGATGAGCGCGGCCCTGCCACGGTTCGACGCCGCGGCGGCGCAGCGCGCCTTCGTCGAGCAGGGCAGTTTTTTGTACCTGGAGCAATTTTTGCCGGCGGAGGTGATCTCCCGGCTGGTGGCGGCCGTTGCGGCGGTCGAAGGCTCGGTCAACCGCAATTATCTGCCGGGGCACAAGCAGGGCGGCAGCGTCAGTCGCCACACCATCGACGAGCAGGCCCCCTTCATCGCCGAACTGTATCGTTCGCCCGCGCTGATGAGCTGGTTGGGACGATTGGCGGGCGAACGGCTCGAGCCGTCGCCGGCGGAAGACCCGCACGGTTATGCGTTGTATTTCTACACCCGTGCCGGGGACCATATCGGATGGCATTACGACACGTCGTATTACCGCGGCCGCCGTTATACGCTGCTGCTCGGTGTGGTAGACCAATCCTCCTGTCGTCTCGACTATATGTTGCATACCCGCGAACCCGGAGTCGACGACGTGCCAGGCTCCGTGCAATTCCCTCCCGGTGGATTGGTCTTTTTCGACGGAGATAAATTGAAGCACCGCATCACGCCGTTGGCCGCAGGCGAACGGCGTGTGTCGCTGACCTTCGAATACGTCACGGACCCGCGCATGAACGCGTGGTGGCGGCTCATCTCGAACTGGAAGGATGCGGTGGCGTACTTCGGTATCCGCCAGACTTTTCGCCGGCTCGGTCGGCGCCGTGCCGCGCGGACATGAAGCGGGCGGCGAGGTGGCTGCTGGTCGTCGGCCTGCTGCTGTTCATCGCCGTGCTCGCCTCGCAGGGAGCTCCCGCCGTGTTGGCGACTTTGGGAAGGGCGGGATGGGGTCTGCTGCTCGTTGCGCTGTTCCATCTGCTGCCCCTCGGACTCGATGCGCTGGCGATCCGTGTTCTGTTCGATGCGGCCGTGGGCGGGGGTGCCCTGCGCAAGGCGCTGCTGACACGCTGGGTGGGAGAGTCCGTCAACAGCTTGCTGCCGGGTGGCCAGATCGGCGGCCCCGTCTTGATGGCACGCCAGCTGGGGCTGCTCGGCCTGCGCAGGCCCGACGCGGCCGCGGTGATCACGGTCAGCACGACCCTGCAGACGCTGGCGCAGATCGCCTTTGCCCTGTTCGGCGTGCTGCTGCTGGGCGCGCGGGCGAGCGGTCTTTCCGAGCATGTGCTGCGCAACGCAGCGCTCATCGCGAGCGCGGTGCTGGCGGTGCAGGTCTGCGGATTCTACTGGCTGCAACGCCGTGGTCTGTTCGGCAGGGTGACACGCGCCGTGCGCCGCTTCTCGGCGAAGCGCGATTGGTCGCAGCTCATGAGCCAGGCGGACTCGATCGACGCAGCCGTGCAGGCACTGTATCGGCGGCGGGACGCGGTCGCCGCCAGCTTTCTGTTCAGTATGATCGGCTGGGTGGTCGGGGTGGGAGAGGTGTTGTTGATTCTGCAGCTGGTGGGCCACCCGGTCGGCTGGACGAATGCCCTGCTCCTGGAGAGCCTGGGCCAGGCGATCCGCGGCGCCGCCTTCGCGGTGCCCGGCGCCTTGGGCGTACAGGAGGGCGGGTACCTGCTGCTGGCACCGCTGACGGGGCTGTCACCCGACACGGCACTGGCACTATCGCTGGCCAAACGGTCGCGGGAAATCCTGCTCGCGCTGCCGGGACTCTTGTATCTGCATGTGTCCGGGCGCGCCGCCACCGGGCCTGCGCGGCCGGCAGGGCCACCGCGTACGGTATAATGTGTGGTTTACCCTCGGGTCATTCATGCGTGCCATCATCCTCGCCGCGGGCCGCGGCCTGCGCCTGCAGCAAGCCGGCGGCGAACAGCTGCCGAAATGCTTGCTCGAATTCGGCGGTCTGAGCCTGCTCGAACGGCATTTCCGTCTGCTCCGGGCCGCCGGCGTGGACGAGGTGGTGCTGGCGCTCGGCTTTCGCCATGACCTCGTCGAAGCGCAGCTCGGTCCGTTGACACGCTTGATCCGATCCGAGGTTCTCGTCAATGCTCGCTTCGAACTCGGCAGCGTGCTGACGCTGCACTGCGCCGCGGACGCGCTGCGGCGCGGCGGGGACGTTCTCGTGATGGATGCCGACGTGCTGTACGATGCACGTATAGCAACTGCGCTCGCCGCGGGTAGCCGACCGGTCAACCGGCTGCTCGTCGACCGGGATTTCGAAGCGGGCGACGAGCCGGTCAAGGTGTGTGTCAGAAACGGCCGCGCGATCGAACTGCGCAAACAGCTGGCCCCGGGTCTGCAATTCGACATGATCGGCGAATCGGTGGGCTTCTTCCGTTTCGATTCCGCGGGTGCGACCCGTCTTGCAGACATCTGCGCGGAGTACGTCGACGGCGGCCGTGGCCATCTGCCGCACGAAGAAGCGGTACGGGATCTGATTCAGGAAGGCGACCGCTCGTTCGAGGTGACGGACATCACCGGCTCGCCTTGGATCGAGATCGATTTTCCTGCGGATGTCGAGCGTGCGGCCCGTCAAGTGCTGCCTTCGCTCGAGCCGCTTCCAGGAGTGAATGCATGAGCACGACGACGAATGCCCCCGGTCGTGGCGCGCTCGCGCGCGAGGAGCGCACGGCTGCGCCGCCCACGCGCAGTGCGAAGCTGCGCCAGATGCTGCAGAGCGCCGAGCTCGAATTCCTCATGGAGGCGCACAACGGATTGTCCGCCCGCATCGTGCGGGAGGCGGGCTTCAAGGGGATCTGGGCTTCCGGCCTGTCGATTTCCGCCCAGCTCGGGGTGCGCGACAACAACGAAGCGAGCTGGACCCAGGTGGTCGAAGTGCTCGAATTCATGGCCGATGCCGGCGACCTGCCCATCCTGCTGGACGGCGACACCGGCTATGGCAACTTCAACAACATGCGCCGGCTCGTGCGCAAGCTCGAACAGCGTGGCATCGCCGGCGTGTGCATCGAGGACAAGCAATTCCCAAAAACCAACAGCTTTCTGAACGGCGAGCGACAGCCTCTGGCGGACATCGAGGAATTCGCCGGCAAGATCGCTGCGGGCAAGGACACGCAGACGGACCCGAATTTTTCCATCGTGGCCAGGGTGGAGGCGCTGATCGCCGGGTGGGGGATGGAGGAGGCGCTGCGCCGGGCCGAGGCCTATCGCCGGGCGGGTGCGGATGCCATCCTGATCCATAGCAAGCTGTCAAAACCGGATGAAATCATCACCTTCGCGCGGGAATGGGCCCGCCGCTCACCGCTGGTCATCGTCCCCACCAAGTATTACAGCACCCCCACCGACGTGTTTCGCAATGCAGGCATCAGCACCGTGATCTGGGCGAACCATCTGGTGCGCGCGGCCGCCGCGGCCATGCAGGGCATCGCCCGCGAAATATTCGAGAGCCAGACGCTGGTCAACGTCGAGGATCGCGTGGCGTCGGTCAACGAGATTTTTCGCCTGCAGGACGCGGACGAATATTCCGCCGCCGAAAAGCTGTACCTGACCGCGGTCGGCACGCCGCGCTCGGCCGTGGTGCTGGCCGCCACCCGCGGCCGTGGTCTCGAGGCGATCACCACCGACCGGCCCAAGGTGATGTTGTCGATCGCCGGCAAGCCGCTGTTGCGCTGGCTGGTCGACAGCTTCAAGAAGGAGAACATCAACGACATCACCGTGGTGGGGGGGTATCGTGCCGATGCCATTCAGACCACCGGCATCAAGCTGGTGCTCAACGAGGCGTATGCGAATACCGGAGAGCTGGCGTCGCTCGCCTGCGCCGTGGATGCGCTGGCCGCCGACACCGTCATCGCCTACGGGGATCTGCTGTTCCGCAGCTACGTGCTGCGTGATCTGGTCGAGTCGACGGCCGACTTCGCCGTGGTCGTGGATTCCTCGCCGAGCGATGCAGGAAATCTCACGGTCCGCGATTTCGCGCAGTGTTCGCGCAGCGACGACCGCGGGTTGTTCGGCACGCGGGTGACCCTGCGGCGCGTAGAGGCGGGCTCCTCGCAGGGCAGCCCGTCGCGGGACGGCCCCGTGCACGGCCGGTGGATCGGCCTGCTCAAGGTCGGCCGTCAGGGGCTGGCCCTGTTCAAGTCGGTGCTCGCTCAACTGCGGCTGCGGCCCGATTTCGATTCCCTGGACATGCCGACGCTGCTCAACGAGCTCATCGCGGCGGGCGCCGAAATCGAGACCCTCTACGTGCATGGCCACTGGCGTGGCGTCAACGATCTCGAGGATCTGCGGCGCGCCGTCGATTTTGCGCACGCGCAGGCACCGTCCGGCAACCCGCAGGACTCGCCGATCCATGATTGAAGCGCATCAGTTCGTCGAAGCCGCGCGCGTGCACGGCTTCAAGTGGTATGCGGGCGTGCCGTGCTCGTACCTCACCCCCTTCATCAATTACGTGCTGCAGGACCGCTCGCTGCACTATCTGTCCATGGCCAACGAAGGCGATGCGGTGGCCGTGATCGCCGGGACTGGGCTGGCCGGCCGGCCGGGCGAACGCGGCATCGCCATGATGCAAAATTCCGGGCTGGGCAACGCCGTCAGTCCGCTGACCTCCCTGACCTGGACGTTTCGGCTGCCGCAGCTGCTCATCGTCACCTGGCGCGGCCAGCCTGGCGTCCCCGACGAACCGCAACACGCCCTCATGGGGCCCATCACCCCGGTGATGCTCGACACCATGGAAATCGCCTGGGAACTGTTCCCGACCGCGGTCGGGGCCATCGGGCCCGCGCTGGCGCGGGCCGTCGCTCACATGGAGGCCACCGGGCGACCGTATGCGTTGCTCATGCAAAAAGGCAGTGTGGCGCCTCATGCGTTGCAATCCGGCTCCGGCAGCGGAGGCCAGCCTGCCGCGCCATGCCGTGCGCGGCGGGAGCCGCCCGCTGTCGCCCCGGCTGCCCGTCCCTTGCGGGCCACGGCGTTGCGCGCCGTGGTCGCCCACACCGCGCCCGAGTCGACGGCGGTGTTTGCCTCGACGGGATTCTGCGGGCGCGAGCTGTACGCCATCGACGACCGGCCCAATCAGCTGTACATGGTGGGATCGATGGGCTGCGTGACGACGCTCGCGCTCGGCTTCGCGCTGGCCCGCCCGGACCTGGACGTGGTTGCGATCGATGGCGACGGCGCCGCTCTCATGCGCCTGGGTGCGTTTGCCACGCTGGGAACCTATGGGCCGCATACTCTCACCCATCTGTTGCTCGACAACGGTGCGCATGATTCCACCGGCGGCCAGGCCACGGTGTCGGCGCACGTGTCCTTTGCCGACATCGCCGCAGCCTGCGGCTACGCCATGGCGTTCGAGACCGATCAGGTCGAGCGCCTCGGGCCGTGGCTCGACGGGGCGCGTAAGCGCGCTGAGTCGGCCGCAGCGTTCGAGGGTGCCGCAGGGGCGCGCGGCGCGCCGCGGTTTGCCCGGCTGTTGACCCGCCTCGGCACGCCCGCGGACCTGCCGCGTCCTGCGATGAGTCCGGAAGACGTGAAACGCCGTTTCATGGCGCATTTCCCGCCGCTCGGGGAAGCTTGAGCATGCTGCTGCTCAATCCCGGCCCGGTGAGCCTGACCGCGCGCGTCCGGCAGAGTTTATTGCAGCCGGACCTCTGCCATCGGGAGGCCGAATTCTATGATCTGCAGGACGAGGCTCGCGCGCGACTGCTCGCGGCGTACGATCTCGACCCGCAGCTATGGACCGCGGTGCTGATGACCGCGTCGGGCACGGCGGCGGTGGAGAGCATGCTGACGGCGCTCGTCCCGGACCAGGGCCGGGTGCTGGTCATCGAGAACGGCGTGTACGGCGAAAGGATGTCGCAGATCTGTGCGCAGTACCGCATCCGCATGGACCGCCTGGTCGGCGACTGGCTGCAGGCGCCGGACCTTGCCGGAATTGCCGCCCGCATCGACCGGGCGACGACCAGCAAACGCTTCACGCATGTGGCCGTCGTTCACCACGAAACCACCACGGGGCGACTGAACGACCTGGGCGCGCTCGGCGAGTTATGCCGTGCCCGCGGGGTGGAACTGCTGGTGGACGGCGTCAGCAGCTTCGGTGCGGAGGCCATCGACTTCGACGATGCGTCCCTGGGTGCTGTGGCGGCGACGGCCAACAAATGCCTGCACGGCGTACCCGGTGCGGCATTCGTCGTGGTGCGGCGCAGGGCGTTGGCGGCGGCGGCAACCCGTACCTACTATCTGGACCTGAAACGGCTTTCGCAATTGCAGGATGCCCGCAACACGCCTTTCACGCCGTCGGTGCAGGCGTACTACGCGCTGGTCGAAGCGCTGCGGGAGTATGCCGAACAAGGCGGCCGGGCCGCCCGACACGCGGCGTACGCCGCCCTCGCGGAGCGGGTTCGGGCGGGTCTGGCGGCATGCGGCATCGAATCTTTGCTCGCACCGGCGGACTCGTCGGTGGTGCTGCGTGCCTACCGGTTGCCCGGGAATACGCCGTACGACGTGCTGCACGATGAACTGAAGGCGGCGGGGTTCGTGATCTATGCCGGCCAGGGCAGGTTGTCGCCGACGTTGTTTCGCATTTCGACCATGGGTGATCTGACGGCGGCCGATATCGATCGCTTCATTGTCCGGTTCGCGCAAGTCGCCGTATGAGCAGATTATGGCGACGACGCGGGGGGTGCGCTCTGCTGCTCGCGGCGTTGGTTCCGGGCGCTTCCGGGGTCTGGGCCGAACAAATTTCGCCACCCGACCCGGGCGCCGCGCCTGCCGGGCCTATCGCGTCGGGCGGTCTGTCGCGATGGTTCGATCCGGCCACGGCCCCGTTCATTCCGGTTCCCGAGATCGCCGTCGACCCGGACAGCGGGACCACGCTGGGTCTGCTCGCCGTGTATCTCAAGACGGATGCCAACGCTGAGATTTCGCGCATCATCGCGCCCGACGTGCTGCACAATCCGAATTTCGGTTTCGGCGCGCATGCACGCATCTACGCATTTTCCTCGAGTGACGAGCAATGGTCGGTGGTGGCGGGGATCAAGCAACGGGTGGAGCGCGAATTCGATGCCGAGTATCAGACCGGCCGGCAGCGCGAACAACGCTGGTCCATCGGCTACAGCCTGATTTACGACCGCGACGGCACGCCGCGATTTTACGGCATCGGCAACCGGACCCGGAGCGGCGATGAAACCAACTTCACCAACAACCAAGAGCTCGCCCAAGTTCAGGTGGGTCTGAACTTCAGTCACGAATGGCAGCTGCTCTATACGGCAAGGACGAATGTGGTCGATGTGCAGCCCGGTACGTTCGACGGCGTGGCTTCCATCGAGGAGCGCTTCGGGCGCATCAGAGGCCTCGACACCACCCGACAGGTGCGCAACCGGGTATCCCTCGTCTACGACTCCCGCGACGATCTGACCATTCCCACCCGCGGCGCAGAGTTGATCACCTACGCGGGCCTCGCCAGTCAGACCGGCCTCCTCAATGACTCGATGTACAGCGAGGCCGGGATCGATGGACGTGGATACTGGCCGCTGCAATCCGGCATGGTCCTGGCGGCGCATTCGGCCTTGCGCTACCTGGTTACTGACCACGATGTGCCATTCTGGGCCTTGAGCAGCCTGGGGGGCGGTCAGAGCGACACCGGCGGTGCGCAGGCGCTGCGGGGTTTCGGTGCCGGCAGGTTCTACGACCGCGATTCCTTCGCCGCCACGGTCGAGTTGCGCCGTACCGTGCTGTCCTTGGACGCCGCCGCTACCCATGTCGATCTCGAAGTCGCCCCGTTCGTCGACGTGGGCCGGGTGTTCGGCAACTCGCGTACGTTTCCGCTCGAGGGTCTGCACAAGGTGTACGGGGTCGGTTTTCGAGGGATCGCGAAGCCCTTCGTGGTCGGGCACGTCGATATTGGTTTCGGCAGCGAAGGTCTCGCCCTCTTCACCGGCCTCAATTATCCGTTTTGAGGCTCGACGTTATGTCGGAACGTGAAGCCGCGAACCCCCCTGTTTACCTACCCGATGTGTAATCGCCGTCCTACATGCCTCGGCTCGCGTGAACCGTATTCTGCGTGCACGGGATCGTTCGAACCATCAGGCGCCGTGTCGCCGAAAGCATACTGTCATCACTCCGACGTTTAAAAATCGCCAGCGCGTGCTCGTCGAGCGCCGCAACAGCAAGATGGCGGCTTCCGCGCATGCGTTCGTGCGCGGCAGCACGGTGCAGTTCTACAAGTGGCTGGGCGAGCGGGGCGCGCGTGCGATTCCGAAGGCTCCGCCGGTGTGGATCTGCGGCGACTGCCACCTCGGCAACCTCGGTCCCATCGCCGACTCCGAAGGCCACATTCACGTGCAGATCCGCGACCTCGACCAGACCGTCATCGGCAATCCCAACCATGATTTGATTCGTCTGGCGTTGTCGCTGGCCTCGTCGGCACGGGGGTCGGATCTGCCCGGGATCACCACGGCGCAAATGCTCGAGCACATGAGCGACGGCTATGAGCGGGCATTGGTGTCACCGACCCGGCATCCGGTGTCCTCCCAGCGTCCGAAATGTGTGCGGGTGGTCGTGCGGCGCGCCATGAACCGCACCTGGAAGCATCTCGCGATGGAGCGCCTGCGCGATCTGAAGCCGAACATCCCCCGGGGCGGGCGGTTCTGGCCGCTCAAGCGTTCCGAGCATGCCGCCGTGGAGGAGTTGTTCCGCCGCGAGGAAGTACGGCGCCTCGTGGTCTCTCTCAAGGAGCGCGACGACGATGCCGTCATCGAGGTGGCCGACGCAGCCTATTGGTTGAAAGGGTGCAGCTCGCTGGGTCGGCTGCGGTTCGCGGTGCTGGTGCGGATACACTACGGCCGCAAGAGCAAGGATGATTTTTGTCTGATCGACATCAAGGAGGCCATCCCCGCCGCGGCACCTTGTGCGAAAGGGGCCGTGATGCCGCACGACAACGGCAGGCGGGTGGTGGAAGGCGCGCGGCATCTGTCGCCGGCTCTGGGAGACCGCATGCTCTCGGCACGCATCCTGGGGCGCTCGGTGTTTTTGCGGGAACTGATGCCGCAGGATTTGAAACTGGAAATCGACGAGCTGTCGCGCGCCGAAGCGGTGAGTGCTGCGCACTACCTCGCGGGCGTGGTCGGGAGGGCACATGCGCGGCAGATGGATGCGACGACACGGCGGGAATTCCGCGCCAGCCTGCGCGCCGGGCGATCCCGGCGCCTGGACGCGCCTTCCTGGCTGTGGTCGAGCGTCGTCGAACTCGCGGCCGCTCATGAAGCGGCATATCTCGAGCACTGTCGTGCCTACGCACTGACATGAGCACTGTTACGGTAATTTGAAGGAGTCACGTGGTCGATATCAAAAAATCTCGTGTTCGCGAAGGCAGTGAGGAGGCCCACGGTGCGATTTGGGACACCAAAGGCACCAACTTCACGTTGTTTTCCGCCCACGCCACGAAGGTGGAGGTGTGTCTGTTCGATTCGTCCGGCGGCACGGAGCTGGAGCGTATCGCACTGCCTGAATATACCGACCAGATCTGGCACGGCTACATTCCCGACGTGCATCCTGGCGCCGTCTATGGTCTGCGGGTGCACGGCCCCTACGAACCCGATCAGGGCCTGCGATTCAACCCCAACAAACTCCTGCTCGATCCTTATGCACGGGCGCATACCGGCCAACTGAAGTGGTCGCACGAGTTGTTCGGCTACACCATCGGTCACGACGACGGGGACCTTTCCTTCGACGATCGCGACAGCGCACCGTTCATGCCGAAATGCGTGGTGGTCGATCCTAACTTCGACTGGCATGGGCAGGGACGTTCGCGCAAGGTACGTTGGGACGAAACCGTGGTGTACGAGGCGCATGTGAAGGGGTTCACCAAGCGGCATCCGGCGGTGCCGGCGCATCAGCAGGGCACCTATGCCGGTCTCGGACACAAGGCAGTCGTGGAATATGTCAAGTCGCTCGGCGTCACCACCATCGAACTGTTGCCCGTGCACACCTTCGTCAACGACAGCCAGCTGCTCGAGCGCGGCCTGGTCAACTACTGGGGCTACAACACCATCGGCTTCTTCGCGCCCGACCCCCGCTATGCGTCGGCGCCCGATCAATGTCTGCGCGAATTCAAGGAGATGGTGGCAAGCTTCCACGAGGCGGGCCTCGAGGTCATTCTCGACGTGGTGTACAACCACACGGCCGAAGGCAACGAACTCGGACCCACCCTGTCTTTCAAGGGCATCGACAACACCGCCTACTACCGTCTGCTGCCCGACGAGAAGCGGTACTACATCAACGACACCGGCACCGGCAACACGGTGAACTTGTCGCACCCCGCGGTCATCGAGATGGTGACAGACAGCCTGCGGTACTGGGTCAACGAGTTGCACGTCGACGGCTTCAGATTCGACCTCGGAACCATCCTTGCGCGCGAGCCCAACGGCTTCGACAATCAGAGCGGATTTCTGAAGGTGTGCAGTCAGGACCCGGTGCTACGCACGGTCAAGCTGATCGCGGAGCCCTGGGACTGTGGCCCCGGCGGCTATCAGGTCGGGGGCTTCCCCCCCGGGTGGGCCGAGTGGAACGACCGCTTCCGCGACGACGTGCGGGATTTCTGGAAAGGCTCCTCCACACCGGCCGACCTCGCCAAGCGCATGACTGCGTCGGGCGAGATTTTCGACCATCTGGGACGCAGGCCGTGGGCGTGCGTCAATTTCGTCACGGCGCACGATGGCTTCACCTTGAACGACTTGGTCAGCTACAACGACAAGCACAACGAAGCCAATGGTGAGGACAACAAGGACGGCAGCAGCGACAACCGTTCCTGGAACTGTGGTGTGGAAGGCCCCACCTACGATCCTGCGATCAATGCATTGCGTGAGCGCCAGATCCGCAACATCCTTGCCACGCTGCTGCTCTCGCAGGGCACGCCGATGCTGCTCGCCGGCGACGAGTTCGGACGCACGCAGAACGGCAACAATAATGCCTACTGTCAGGACGACGAGATCAGCTGGCTCGACTGGCAGCTCGGAGACAAGGGGAAATCCCTGATCCGCTTCGTGCAGCTGCTGTGCTCGTTGCGACACAAATATCCGATTCTGCGCCGCAATCTTTTTCTCAGAGGCACTTACGACCAGGAACTGGAGGTCAAGGACGTCACCTGGATCAACGCCTCGGGCGCTGAGATGCAGGATAGTGACTGGCACGACGCGCTCATGCAGTGTTTCGGCATGCTGCTGGACGGGCGCGCCCGGCCATCCGGCGTTCGCCAACGGGGCACCGAGGCCACGCTATTGATCGTCATGAACGCTTATCACGATATGGTGGAGTTCACGCTGCCCGAGTGTCCCGGCGGTGCCACGTGGAGCATGGTGCTCGATACCAACGTGCCCGACGCCGCGGCGGACTATCAGGGCTCGCCCGGCGATGCCTACGGCGTCACCTCGCGCTCGCTGGTGATGTTCGCCATGGTGGCATAGGTCCTCCTTCTAGGGGAAAGCCGCAGGCGTTTTCGCTGGTTGTACGCACGCGTGGATGCCCGCCCGATGCCGATGATCAGGGGGCGGCAGTCGTAAACTTGTAACGGCGCTGCGCGATGATGCACCATGTGGTTGGACCCGTACAAAAGGCGCACCAGGGAGCATAAAGTAAGCCATGCCTGAATCCGTACCCAAGTTGCGTGCAGCGGGCGCCATCACCCTGCGCCGCACGCGCCGAGCGGCCGTTCCGGAGACGTCACGGGTCACCGTGCTGTTCGCCGATTTGCGCGGCTACACGGGCGTGGCCGAAAAGCTTCCTCCTGCTCAGATCGTGCCGCTGCTCGACGAGTTCTTCGGCGTGCTGGCCGAGGCCACCACCCAGCATGGTGGCGCGGTGTACCACATGGCGGGGGACGGCATGATGGCCGGTTTCGGCGGGCGTGGCTCGGCACACAACGGCGCGCGCGAGGCGCTCGCGGCGGGTCATCGCATGTTGGTGGAATTCGGGGCGCTCGCCGACCGCTGGCGCAAGGATTTCGCGATCGACACCGGAATCGGGGTGGGATTACACCTCGGTGAGGTGGCGCTCGGAATATTGGGACCGCCCGGGCAGAAAGCCCCGACGCTGGTGGGGGACACCGTCAATGTCGCAGCGCGACTGTGCAGCCGGGCACGGGCGGGCGAGGTGCTGCTTTCGTGCACCGTGGCCGCGGCTCTCGCCATCGACAACGGACCGCGCGAACTGAACGTTGGATTGATCCCGGTGCTGCAATTGCCGCAGTTTGCGTTGCGCGGGCGCAGCGCACCGCTCGACATCTGGTGCGTCCCGGCGCAGGAACGCCTGGTCTTCTAGCCGTCCTCGATGGTGCCCTGGGCCGGGGTCGAACCGGCATGACCTTGCGGCCAACGGATTTTCTTACCCACCACGGCTTTCGCCGCCGCTTATTTGCGTTCGGGGTCTGGAGCGCGCCATGACCGTAGGCTGCCGCCGTTAGGTCCCCGCCGTCCGCTCTCTACACCTTCTTCCGGGTACTCGAACCCGGAGCTTGGCTCGGCGTTGCCTCGGGCCGACGCCCAGGGGGTTCACCGAGTTTGACGGGATCCGACCGGGTGTTTCCTTCCCTGCCGCTCAATTTTCAGTCCAAGTCCGTTGCGTCTACCAATTTCGCCACCAGGGCTACAATCAGTGTACCTGCAAGTATCACGGATCAAGCGTAAGACGACATGCTAATTTTTAAAAGATCGGTGCTCGCAAGACTGCGGGCCCGGTTCACCGTCGCGCCCGACGACTTGCTGCGCGACCCGACCTACCGGCGCCTGTGGACCTCCATCCTCATCTCCTCCTTCGGCGGCCAGGTCACGCTGTTGGCGCTGCCGCTGTCCGCCGCCGTGCTGCTGCACGCCGGCCCCCAGCAGATGGGTCTGTTGACGGCCATGGAGATCGCGCCGTTCGTCCTGTTCTCCCTGCCCACGGGGGTGTGGCTCGACCGCGTCCGCAAACTTCCGGTGTACTTCATCGGCGAATTGTCGGTGGCCTGCATCGTCGCCACGGTGCCCCTCGCGTGGTGGCGGGGCTGGCTGTCCATGCCCTGGTTGTACGTGGTGGGCTTCGTGATCGGTTCGGTCAACACCACCGCGGGCAGTGCGGCGCAGATCGTTCTAACCCAGATCGTGCCCCGTGCGCGGCTGGTCGAAGCACACGCCAAAAATGCCCTGGCGAGTTCGACCGCGGAAGTCACCGGCCCCGGGGCGGCAGGGGCGCTCATCAAAGTGTTGGGTGCCCCGGCCGCGCTGCTGGCGACCGCCGTGCTGCTGTTGATCTCATCGACCATCCTGCGCGGCGTGGCGGTGGAGGAGACTCCGGTGAGTGGGCCGTCGGCATTCTGGCCGGCCATGCGCGAGGGTTTGAATTTCGTGCGCGGTCACCGGCTGCTGATCACCATGGCCGCCTGCGTCGGGATCTACCAATTGTGCAATCAGGCGGCGATGGTGGTGCAGATCCTGTTCGCCACGCGCCAGCTCGGTCTCACCGAACGCGGCGTCGGCTTGAGCTATGTCGCACTCGGTCTGGGCACCGTTGCCGCGAGCGCCGTGGGCTACCGGGTCGTGCGCCGCGTGGGAAACGGTCCCACGCTGGTGCTGGGTTTCGCCATTTGCGGCACCGGCTGGCTGGTGCTCGCCGTGGCTCCGCTCAACGGCTTCGGCATCGCCGCGTATGTGTATATGTTGATGTCGTTCGGGGTCGGAGCGGTGTTCATCTTCATCAATTTCCTGTCGCTGCGGCAGTCCGTGACGCCGGCACGGATGCTGGGTCGCATGACAAGTACCATGCGCTGGCTGATCCTGCTGCCTGCGGGTCCGGGTGCGTTGCTCGGCGGCTGGCTGGGGGAGCATCTGGGCTTGCGCATGGCTTTGGGGTTTGCCGGCACGACCGCGTTGTTGCTGGCGCTGGTGGCGCGCCGTCTGCCCGCCATACGCTCGGTCAGGACACTCCCGACCGTGAAAGAGGAGGGCGTGACGCCGTACGCCGCCGGATGAACCGCTCTTCATGTGCAGCCGGATCGGCGGGTCAACCGACGCTGAGGCACGCACGTTTTGGTCATCGTCGGCAAGTTGAACGCGTAGGCACTTTTTTTAAGGAGCAGGAAATGAAGAGCAGTGGCAAGGCATGGTTGTTGGGCGTCTGCCTCGCAGGCGGCGCGTTGATCGGGCCGGCGGTCGCCTCGGCGGGGATCGGCATCGACATCAACCTGGCGCCGCCGCCGCCGCGGATCGAAGCGCCGCCGCCGCCGCGACCGGGCTATTTCTGGGCGCCGGGATACTGGGATTATCGCGGCCAGGGCCACGTCTGGGTCCCCGGACGCTGGATCGGCGAGCGCCGTGGCTACCATTGGGTGCCCGATCGCTGGGATCCCCGGGGGCCGCGCTGGCACCACGAACGCGGCCACTGGGAGCGCTAGCAGCCTAGTTCGCCCCGCAGTCCTGGGCGGCACAGTCGATGGGTGACTGTGCCGCCCGCGACGCCGCCTGGCGGGGCGCCGAGGGTGTCCGCGGGTCGCTCTCCTCGACGGCGCTCAGCACGATGGTGCCGACGGTCAGCGCGGCGAGTGCGGCGAGCATGCACGCAGAGATCACGACGGTCAGAGTCCTGAGGCAGAAGAACATGAAGGTCTCCGGGGGCGCTGTGCTCTCGAATACTACGCCGCTGCCACCGCCGCTTCTTCAGAGTGGATGAAAAGGTGTGTGAAGTTGGCTTAAGCTCGCGCCCTCATGAACAGCGGCGCGACCGGTCTCCTCGTTGAACAAGTCCATGTCTGGCGCGGCGACCGCCATGTACTGCGCGGCGTCGATGTCGTGCTAGGCCGGGGCGAGCTGCTGCACGTCACGGGTCCGAACGGCAGTGGCAAGACCACACTGCTGCGGGTGGCCAGCGGTCTGCTGCGGCCCGAGCAGGGCAGCGTGCGATGGGAGGGCCGTTCCATCGTGGCCGCGCGTGCCGACTTCCAGCGGGCGCTCGCCTACGCATCGCACGACGCAGCCCTGAAGGGCGACCTGACGGCGCTCGAAAATCTACGCTTCACGGTGGGGCTGAAACGCCGGGTCACGGATTCCGAACTCGATGCGGTGCTTGCGCAGGTGGGCGTGGCCGAGTGCGCCGGGCTGCCGGCCCGGGTGCTGTCGGCCGGCCAACGCCGCCGGGTGGCGATGGCGCGGGTGCTCGCCATGGACGCCACGCTCTGGCTGCTCGACGAGCCCTACACCAACCTCGATGCGGCGGGCAGTGCGCTCCTCTCGACGCTGCTCGAAACTCACGTCGCCGCGGGCGGCATGGCAGGGGTGGTGGCGCATCACGATCTTGCGCTGCGACTGCGGCCGAGGCGGTTGGAGTTGCAGGAGTGAGGGTGGGGGCGTGGGCGGCGCTGTGCCTGGTGCTGCGTCGCGAACTCGCCTTGAGCTTTCGGCGGCCGGAACAGCTCCTGCAGCCGCTGGTGTTCTTCCTGATCGTCACCACGTTGTTTCCGCTGGCGTTGAATCTGCGGTTGTCGTTGTTGCGCGAGATGGCGCCCGGTGTGCTCTGGGTGGCGGCGCTGCTGGCTTCGCTGCTCTCCCTCGATGCCTTGTTTCGCAGCGATGCCGAGGATGGCACGCTGGAACAGCTCCTGTTGAGCGGTCAGGAGCTGGTCGTCATCGTGATGGCCAAGACCCTGTCGCATTGGCTGGTGAGCGGCGCCGCCCTGGTGCTGGTATCGCCATTGGTGGCCATCGCCCTCGCGATTCCGACTTTCGCGTTCGGCACGATGATGCTGAGCCTCGCCTTCGGTACACTGACGCTGAGTTGGCTGGGTGCCATCGGCGGGGGACTTACGGTAGGGCTGAAGCGGGGCAACGTGCTGGTCTCGCTCATCGTCCTGCCGCTCGCGATGCCCATGCTCATCTTCGGGGCGGCCGCCACGGATCGTGCCATCGGCGGCAGTGCCACGGCCGGGCCCCTGTATTTGCTGGCCGCACTGTGCGTGGCGACCTGCACCCTGGCGCCGTTCGCGGTGGCCGCGGCGCTGCGCATCACGCTCGAATGACGAGAAGGATTATGTGGACCTGGTTCTATCGGCTGGCCTCACCTCCCCACGTGTACCGGGTCGCGGCGGTCTCGGCACCCTGGCTGCTCGGAGCGGCGGCCCTGTGCATAGGGTATGGGGTCATCGACGGTCTCGTGTTCGCGCCCCCCGACTACCAACAGGGCGACGCCTTTCGCATCATCTACGTGCATGCCCCGAGCGCATGGCTGTCGCTTTTCTCGTATACCAGCATGGCGCTCGCGGGCGCGATCGCGCTGATCTGGCGCATCAAGATGGGCCATGCCGTGGCCGCCGCCTCGGCGCCGCTCGGTGCCTCCTTCACGCTGCTCGCACTGGTGACCGGCTCGCTGTGGGGACGACCCATGTGGGGCACGTATTGGGCTTGGGATCCACGGCTGACCTCCGAACTCATCCTCCTGTTTCTCTACGTGGGCGTGATGTCGTTGCGTTCCGCGTTCGAAGATCCCGCGCGGGGCGACCGGGCGGCGGCATTGCTCGCCATCGTCGGGGTGGTGAACGTGCCGATAATCCATTACTCGGTCCTGTGGTGGAACTCGCTGCACCAGGGGGCTACGGTTGCTAAACTGGGTCGGCCGTCGATGCCCGGCAGCATGCTCTGGCCGCTGTTGTCCATGTTGTTGGGATTCATGCTGTTCTACGGCGCGGTGTTGTGCACCCGATTGCGCGGCGAGGTGCTCAATCGAGAGCGACAGGCGGCCTGGGTGCGCGAGGCAACCAAATGAACGGCGATAATTTCTGGGCGATGGGCGGCTATGCCAGGTTCGTCTGGCCGTGTTTTGCCGCGGCCGCGGCCGTGCTCGTTTGGAACCTGTGGGCGGCCCGTCGGCTGCATGCAGCGGCACTGCTGCGGGCCCGACGCGCCGCCGCCGCTGCGGTAGCTTCCCCTTCTCAGTACCGAAGCGTCGATCCCAAGGGGTATGATCCGGTATGACCCCACGTCGCAAGCGACTGTTCGTGGTACTCGGCATTCTGGGCGGCATGGCCGCCTCGGTGTCGCTCGCAGTCATGGCCTCGCGCGAGAACATCATGTTTTATTACGACCCGACGCAGATCGCCTCCGGTCAGGCACCTGCCGCGAAGCGCTTCCGGGTCGGCGGCATGGTGGTGAAGGGCAGTGTCGCGCGCAAGCCGGGCGACCTGCAGGTCAGGTTCGTGCTCACCGATTTTGCGCACGAGGTACCGGTGCATTACACGGGCGTGCTGCCTGATTTGTTCCGCGAGGGTCAGGGTGTGATCGCCCACGGCACACTCGATGCGGACGGCGCCTTCGTCGCGGACGAGGTGCTCGCCAAGCACGATGAAAAATACATGCCGCCCGAGGTCGCCGCCTCGCTGAAACAGAAGGCGGCCCAGAATTCGACACCGCGCGGTCCGAGCGGTTGAGGTATGGCATGGCACCCGAACTAGGCGTATTCGCCCTCATTCTCGCCTTCGTCTTGAGCTTGTCGCAGGCGTTCTTCGGCTTGGCCGGTGCATGGCGCGGTCGGGCGGTGTGGATGAACGTCGCGCGCCCGGCCGTCACGGGGCAGCTGGTGTTCGTGGCGATGGCGTTTGCCTGTCTCGTATACGCCTTCGTGCACGATGACTTCTCGGTGCTCTACGTGGCGCGCAATTCCAATTCGCACCTGCCGCTGTTCTACCAGGTGGCGGCACTGTGGGGAGCACACGAGGGCTCGCTGCTGTTGTGGATCCTGATCCTCGCGATCTGGAGCGTTGCCGTGGCCGCTTTCAGCCGCACGCTGCCCTTGAGCTTTTCGAGCCGGGTGCTCGGCGTCATGGGCGTCATCAGCGCGGGGTTTATGTTGTTCACGTTGTGGACCTCCAACCCGTTTACGCGGCTGTTCCCGGCGGCACAGGACGGCGCCGACCTGAACCCGGTATTGCAGGACTTCGCGCTCGCCATCCACCCGCCCATGCTGTACACGGGCTACGTGGGCTTCTCGGTCGCGTTCGCCTTCGCCATCGCCGCCATGTTGGAAGGACGCCTCGACCAGGCCTGGGCCCGATGGACGCGGCCTTGGACGGTGTTCGCCTGGCTGTTCCAGACCATCGGCATCGCGCTCGGCAGCTGGTGGGCCTACTACGAACTCGGTTGGGGTGGGTGGTGGTTCTGGGATCCCGTGGAGAATGCCTCGTTCATGCCCTGGCTGGTGGGCACGGCGCTCATCCATTCGCTGGCCGTCACCGAAAAACGCGGCATCTTTAAGAGCTGGACCCTGCTGCTCGCCATCTTCGCCTTTTCGCTGAGCCTGGTCGGCACGTTTCTGGTGCGCTCGGGGGTGCTGGTCTCCGTGCATTCCTTCGCCACCGATCCCACGCGCGGTCTGTACATTCTGGCGTTCCTCGTGCTCACGATCGGCGGCTCGCTCACGCTCTATGCGTGGCGGGCGCCGAAGTTGTACGTGCCCGGGGGTTTCGAGGTGTTCTCGCGCGAGTTCTTCCTGCTGGTCAACAACGTGATCCTGGTGGGCGTGGCGGGGCTGGTGCTGTGGGGCACGCTCGCGCCCCTGCTGTACGAGGTGCTCGGCATCGGCAAGATCTCGGTGGGACCGCCGGTGTTTGCGGTCATGTTCCTGGTCCCCGTGCTGCCGCTCATGGCCTTTCTGGCCGTGGGCATGCATTCGGCCTGGCGGCGCGGCAAGCTCACCGTCGCCGGCCAGCCGCTGTGGTGGATGCTGGCCGGCGCTCTCGGCCTGGCCCTCGCCGTCCAGGGCGTGGGATTCGGCAGCTACCACTGGGTAGGACTGGTGGGATTCACGTTCGGCTTCTGGATCATTTTCTCGTCGCTGCTCGATCCGCTGCGACGGTGGCGCCATGGCCAGACCATCACCGCGGCCGTGTTGGGCATGACGCTGGCCCATGCCGGCGTCGGTCTGTTCGCCATCGGTGCGAGCGGCGTCGAGAGCTACAAGATCGAAAAAGACGTGGCGCTCCAACCGGGCAGCAGTTTCACGATCGCCGGCTATGCCTTTCGCTTCGTGAACGCGGTCGACGTCAAGGGACCGAATTACGATGCGGTGGAGGCGCTGGTCGAGGTCACCCGGAACGGGGCTCCGGTGGCCGTGTTGAAACCACAGAAACGTCATTACTGGGTGCAGCAGACCGACAACAGCCAGGCGGCGATTGCCGTGAACGGCTCGCGCGACCTGTTCGTTGCCATGGGAAATCCGTTGGGGGAGGGCGCGTGGAGCATGCGCATCCAGTACAAACCGCTGGTGCGCTACATCTGGCTGGGTGCGCTCGTGATGGCCCTGGGCGGCCTCGTTGCGGCGACGGATCGTCGTTACCGTGTGAAGGTGCCTGCGGCCGGACGTGATGCGACGGCTGCGCCGCCCGGCCCGACGCTCGCCCCGGCCGGCCGCGAGCCTGTTCCCCGGACAGGCTGATGTGGAAATTTCTGGTGCCGTTCGCGGCGTTTGTCGCGCTCGCCGTGTTGTTCGCATTCGGCCTCGATCCGGCCCGCGACATCCATGCGCTGCCGTCTCCGCTCATCGGCAGGGCGGCGCCGCCGTTCGCTCTGGCGGACGTGCTCGACCCGTCGCGCACCGTCACCAACAAGTCTCTGCTGGGCCGCCCGTATGTGCTCAATGTATGGGGCACCTGGTGCGAAGCCTGCCGGGCGGAACATGACGCGCTGCTGGCGATTTCCCGGCAGAGCCCCGTGCCGCTCATCGGTCTCGATTACATGGATCAGCAGCCGCGCGCGAAACTGTGGCTCGAGCAGCTCGGCAATCCGTACCAGGCGGTCGCCTTCGACGACGACGGCCGCACCGCCATCGACTGGGGTGTGTATGGCGCACCGGAAACCTTCCTGATCGACGCCCGTGGGCGGGTGATCTACAAGTTCATATCGCCCATGACCCCGCAGGTGTGGGCGAGCGAATTCCTGCCGCGCATCGCCGCCGCCGGCAAGAGCGGGGCATGAGGGCCGGCGCGTGCGTGCTGGCGCTGCTCGGCGCCGTCGGCCCCGTGACTTTGCTTCAGGCCGCGGCTGCCCCGGCCGCCATGGTGGACGTTTACGGCCAGCTCGAAGACCCGGTGCTGCAGACGCGTTTCGAAAGCATCACCAAGGATTTGCGCTGCCTCGTCTGCCAGAACGAATCCATTGCAGACTCCAACGTCGAGCTGGCATCGGACCTGCGACGTCAGGTGCGCGAAATGTTGCTGGCCGGTCAGAGCGACGCAGCGATCTTCAAGTTCATGACAGATCGCTACGGCGACTTCGTGCGCTTCAATCCGCCGCTCGAACCGAAAACCCTGTTGCTCTGGGGAGCACCCTTCATCGTGCTGCTGGTGGGAGGCGCGGTGATCTACCG
>CAZZVN010000002.1:7584-14368 GCA_964657625.1 uncultured Steroidobacteraceae bacterium | reverse complement strand
GTGGGCATCGTCGCCGCGCTGCTGGTGGCCGGCGCCGCGGCCGGGTTGTACCCCCTCTGGTCCAACTGGGATTGGCATGCGCAGTCGCCTGCGGCGGCCGGCCCCGACGTGCTGGCCATGGTGACCAAGCTCGAAAAACACATGAAAGACGCGCCGGGCGACGTGACGGGATGGCTGATGCTGGGCCGTTCCGAACTGGCGCTCGAGCGGCTGGACGAGGCCATCCTCGCCTATGACCATGCGGTGCAACTCGCGCCGGACAACGCGGATGCCGTCCTCGGCCTCGGCGAGGCGAAGAGCCTGCGCGCCGGAGGCAACATCACGCCGGAGGCTTCGCAGCTGTTCGAACATGCGCTGCAACTCGCGCCCGCCAATCCGAAGGCGCTGCTATATGCAGGCTTCGCCGCCGCCGGGCGCGGTGACAAGGCGTCGGCGCGGGCGCGCTGGCAGATTTTGCTCGCGCTGCATCCGCCGTCGGAAATCGAGACCATGCTGAACCAACGCATCGCGGAACTCGGTCCTGTCGGCCCCGCTGCCTCGCCGGTGGCCGGCGCGACCGCCGTGCCGGCAGGCGCGACCGCCGGTCCACCGGCCGAAGCCGCCGTCGACGTCACCCTGGCGCCGGCGCTCAAAGCTCGGTTGAAGGGCGAGGTGCCGTTGTTTTTGTTCGCGCGCGAACCCGGCGGGCAGGGACCCCCGCTCGCCGCCAAGCGACTGACCACCGCGGCCCTCGGCACCCGTATCACGTTGAGCGCTGCGGATTCGATGATCCCGGGCAGGGTGTTGGTGGGCGGCCGGACCGTCTCCATCACCGCACGGGTGTCATTCAGCGGCCAGCCGCTGCCTGCGGCGGGCGACCTGTATGGAGAGGTGAGCTACGACGTGGGCAAGGACGGCAGTCTTGCGCTCGTGATCGACCACGTCGCCGAATGAGTCTCTAATCGATGACAGCATGCGCCTCGATCGGGATGGGGCCGCGCCTGGGTTTCCTGAGAACGATCAGCAGCGGGATCACGGCCAGGGTCAGATACAGCATGAGGCGGAAGTCGTTCACGTAGGCAATCATCGAGGACTGCTGCAGAACCACCGCGTCGAGCGCCGCCGCGCCACCGGTCCGTGACGGATCGAACGCCTCTGCCACCGCCATGTCGTGCCACGCAGGATTTGCGTAGGTGATGCCCTCGACCATGGACGCATGCACGGCCACCGTGTTGCGCTCGAGCACCGTCTGCACGAGCGAAATGCCGATGCTGCTGCCGACGTTGCGAACCAGACTGTAGATCGCCGTACCCTGCGCCCGCATCGCCGGACTCAAGGTGGCGAAGGTCGCGGCACTGAGGGGCACAAAGACCAGGCCGACGCCGATGCCCTGCAGCACCCCGGGCCAGATGATGTCGGCTTGCGACAGCACCAGCGTGTAGCGGGTCATCTGCCAGAGCGCGAATGCGCTGACACCGAAGCCGACCAGCAGCGTCAACCGCACGTCGACCCGGCCGATGAGGCGGCCCGCGACGAGCATGGCGAGCATGGTGCCGAGCCCGGACGGGGCGGTCACGAGCCCGGTGGTTGCCACCGGATACCCCATCAGGTTTTCCAGCATGGTGGGCGTCAACGCGCGCGTGGCGTACAGCACCAGACCGACGATGAAGATGAACAGCAGGCCGCCCACGTAGTTGCCGTTGCTGAGCAGCCGGTAGTCGAAAAATGACTTGTCGGCACGCGTCAGAGCAGTATGCGCAACGAAGTAGGTGAGGGCGATCACCATGGCGAGAGCCTCGATCCACGTCTCCGTGGACGCGAACCAGTCGTTCTGTTGCCCACGGTCGAGCAGTATCTGCAACGCACCCACGAACAGGCTCAAGGACGCGAATCCGAACATGTCGAATTGCATGCGGCGCGTCGGCGGCGTGGCGGGGATGTAGCGCCAGATGCCGTAGGCGGCGAATGCGCCGACGGGGATGTTGATGAAGAACACCCAGCGCCAGGAATAGCTGTCTGTCAGCCAGCCCCCCAGGGTGGGACCCAGGATAGGTCCCACCATGACGCCCATGCCCCAGACGGCCATGGCCGACCCCTGCCGTGCGGGCGGGTTGATGTCCATCAATACCAGCTGGGACATCGGAACCAGTGCGGCACCGAAGATGCCCTGCAGCAGCCGGGCGCCCACGATCTGCGCCAGCGAGCCCGACAGGCCGCACAACGCCGAGGCCAGCGTGAACCCCACCACCGAGGCGAGGAATACCTTGCGCTGACCGAAACGATCCACCACCCACCCGGTCACGGGCGTGGCGATGGCGGCTGCGACGATATACGCCGTCAGGACCCACGCGATTTGATCCTGCGACGCGGACAGCGTGCCCTGCATGTGCGGCAGTGCGACGTTGGCGATCGTGCCGTCGAGCGTCTGCATGATCGTGGCGAGCATGATCGACAGCGTGATCATGCGCCGGTTCACCGGCTGCATCATGCCACCGTGTCGATCATCCGCTGCAGGGCTTCGAGCACGTTGGCGGCTGCGGTGAGTTCGTCGGGCGGGATCTGTGCCAACAGCTCAGAACGCAGTGCGGCAGCTTCCGATTTGACGGTTTCGTACAATGCAGTGCCCGCGGCCGTGACCACCACCCGTTTTATGCGTCGATCGGTGGTGGAGGGTTCGCGCACCACCAGCCCGGCACGCACCAGCCTGTCCACCATGGCAACCATGGTGGCGCCTTCGACGGCAAGCCGATCGGCCAGCTCCGACTGAGACAACGGCGAGGCTGCCTTCGCGGCCACCGTGATGGTCATCCAACTGGCCTGGCTGAGACCCAGGTACTTGAGCCGGCGGTCGACCGCCTGGCGCCACGCCCGCGCGGTGCTATGCAGGGCGTTGGCGAAGCGTTCTTCCGTCTCGGTCACTAAAAAGCACTCTAATAGTTAGAATGCTAATGAATATATCACGACGAGGGCGTTTGGCAGCCGAATTCATCCCGCCCGGGTCAAGGCCACCGTCGCGATGCCGGCGAGCGTCATGGCCAGCGAGCCCAGGACGTGCACGGCAACCGCACCGAGTGCCCACCGCAGGCGGCCCGCCTGCAACAACGTAACCACCTCGATGGAAAACGTGGAGAACGTAGTGAGTCCGCCGCAGAAACCCGTGGTCACGAACAATCGCCACTCGAGGGGCAGGCCCGGGTTCGCGGCAAAGATGGCGAAGGCAATGCCGATGATGTAGCAGCCGATCAGGTTGGCGGCGAGCGTCCCGGGCGGCAGCGTGGGAAAGTAGCGGTTCAAGAGCAGGGCCAGGAACCAGCGCAGCAGACAACCACACACGCCGCCGAGCGCAACCGCGACGAGAGACCGCCATAGACTCACGTCGGCGCCACGGTGTTGACGTCAATGGGTGCGGGACTGCGCATGAAGCAAAGCGTAATCGCTTGGCGGTTGGGAATCAAAGGGCGACGAAACGTGCCTTTCGTCAGGCCGCGGCCGCGGGACCGCCCGCTCGATTTATCATGGCAACGATAATATCGGCGTCGGACTCGCGCCTGGCCGGTCATGCGCGGGCAACCTGGTGATGTTAGACGACGGCCGCCCACGATCCACGGTATGTCGGGGAACGAATTTGATTTATCATCCCGCCGCCGGTCCGACGCTGCGTGCGTTGCAGGCCGCGCGGGCCTATTGAGGTTTGAGGCGAAGGTCCGTCCGGATTGGGCGGATGGCAATGGTCACATGACGGATTTTCGTCATGGACGGGTGTTTGGCGACGCGATGGATGCGCTTTACCGACAAGTGGGAATCGACGAGGCGTATCGCAGAGGTGGTCAAATGTCTTATACGGTTGAAAGTCATGTCAGGCATGTGGCGGAAGGGAAGGTGGAGGAACAGATGCACTCGCAGGTCGACGCTGCCGCGGCCCGGGTGTATCCGATGAGCCCGGCCGGGGCGGGCCTTCCCGTCGGTTCGCGAATTTAAGAGGGCCGACATGCCTAAGATCGTCGATCACGCCCAACGGCGTGAGGAAATCGCGCAGGTCGCCTGCCAGGTAGTGGCCCGGTATGGGTTCGAGCAGTCTACGGTGGCGCGCATCGCGCGTGCGGCCGGCTACACCACCGGCATGGTGGCGCATTATTACGAAGCGAAACAAGACATCATCCTCGCCGCGCTGCGCCTCAATCTTCGGCGCATCGAGGAGCGGCTCAACAGCAAGGAGGGCACCGGTGCAGATCTGCTGATCGTGCTCGCCGAGGCGCTGCCGCTCGACCCGCAGCGGGCCACCGAATGCGCGTTTTGGTTGGCCTTTTGGGGCCAGGTTCCGGCCGACAAGCGGCTCAGAAAATTGAACGTGTGGGTGCACCGGGAGTACATGCGACTCTTCAATCGATGTTTCGCGGAATATTGGACCGAGTGGTCCGCCTGGCCGCAGCCGCTGCGGGACAAGGTGCTGCGTTCGGTGGTCACTTTCATCAACGGGGTGACGGTCGGGGCGATGACCAGTTCGCGTGATTGGAGTGCGGCCGTGCAGCTGGACAGCCTGCGCCGGCAGCTCGAGCTGTCGCGCAAGTGGGCGAAGGCCGAGTACAAGAAACCACGGCACCCCCCCGGCAGTTGACCACGCCTCGGGTGCTGCATCGGCGCCTTCTGACGTGCGATCGGCTAGTGCGCTGAGGCGGCCTCGGGGGCCGCTGTGATGTCATGTCGCGATGCCAACAAAACTTCCGTCGGTCACTCGTCGACACTTCTTGACCAGTGCTGCGACCGCTGCAGGTGCGGTCGTCATTCCCGTCGCCGCTGCGACGCCCGCCGCCGATGCCGTGACGCCAGCGAGCGTGCCAGCCACCCGGTCCGCCGCGGAGAGCGTGTCGTCCCTGGTCCTGAACGTGAACGGACAGGCGCACGAATTGTCCGTCGAGCCGCGGCTCACGTTGCTCGATGCGTTGCGTGAGCATCTGGGGTTGCTCGGCACCAAGAAAGGCTGTGATCGTGGCCAATGTGGCGCCTGCACCGTGCTGGTGAGGGGACGGCGGATCAATTCCTGCCTCACGCTTGCGCTCATGCATCAGAACGAGGAGATCGTGACCGTGGAGGGGCTGGCAGCGCCCGACGGGACGCTGCACCCCATGCAGCAGGCGTTCGTGAAACACGATGCCTTCCAATGTGGATTCTGCACCCCGGGTCAGCTGTGTTCCGCGGTTGCTCTCGTGGATGAACACCGACACGGTTTGCAGGCTTCCCAGCCGCTCAGTGACCTGGACATCCGGGAGCGCATGAGCGGCAACCTGTGCCGCTGTGGCGCGTATCCGAACATACTCGATGCGGTGCGTGAGGTGGCCCGTGGATAACTTTGCCTATGCGAGGGCGGCCGATGTGGAGGGTGCGCTACGGCTCGCGGCGCAGCCCGGGACATCCTTCATCGCCGGCGGCACCAATCTGCTCGATCTCATGAAAGGGGGTGTGGCAGCCCCCGACCGGCTGGTCGACATCACCCAGATCGGGGGCCTTGCGCAGATACACGAGCTTCCCGATGGCGGGGTGCGGATCGGCGCGCTCGCGAACAATGCCGACACCGCGGAACATCCTTTGATTCGCGCCCGTTATCCCCTGCTTCGTGACGCTCTTCTGGCGGGCGCGTCGCCACAGCTGCGCAATATGGCCACGCTGGGCGGCAATTTGTTACAGCGGACGCGCTGCTCCTATTTTTACGACATCGCCTACGGTGCCTGCAACAAGCGCACGCCGGGCTCCGGGTGTGCGGCGCTCCAAGGTTTTACCCGCAACCATGCCATCTTGGGCGCGAGTGAGCGCTGCATCGCGACCAACCCTTCCGACATGTCGGTGGCGCTCGCTGCGCTCGATGCAGTGGTCCAATTACGCACCGTCGGGGGGTCGCGCCGGGTGCCCATCAAGGATTTTCACCGGCTGCCCGGGGACACGCCCGAACACGACACGCACCTCGCCCCGAATGAAATCATCCTGTCGGTGGACCTTCCTCCGAGCGCTTTTGCACGCCACTCGCATTATCTGAAGGTTCGTGACCGCGCGAGCTACGCATTCGCACTGGTGTCCGTTGCCGCCGCGCTGCACATGGAAGGCGAAGTGGTCCGCGATGTGCGCATCGCCATGGGCGGCGTCGCGCACAAGCCCTGGATCGTGGACGACGCCCCCCGCCTGTTGGTGGGGCGGAAGCTGAACGCAGGTTCGCTCTCAGCATTGGCGACCGCGGCGCTGCGCGATGCACGGCCGTATGCCGGCAATGCCTTCAAAGTCGAGTTGGGCAGGCGGTGTCTGGTCCGCGCGGTGGAACTCGCGGCGGGCAGCGAGGTGAAGTCATGAAATATGTCGGCCAGGGCGTCGATCGCGTGGACGGACACCTCAAAGTGACGGGCCAGGCACCTTACGCCGGCGACACCTCGCTGCCGCGAATGGCGCACGCGGTGCTCGTGCTCAGCACCGTGCCGAGCGGGCGGATCGTCGGCCTCGACGTATTCGATGCCGAACGTCTGCCGGGCGTGCTGCGCGTGATGACCCACCTGAACACGGCGAAATTACCGTCGGAGGGCAGGGCGGCGGCCGCAGACCCACCCACCGGACGCGTCTTGACGCTGCTTCAGGACGACGTCGTGCATTTCAACAGACAGCCCATCGCGCTGGTGGTTGCCGAGACCTTGGATCAAGCCACCGCCGCCGCCGCGCGGGTCAAAGCCACCTATGCAACGGATGCGGCGCAATTGAGCTTTGCGAGCGGTCGGGCGCGGGCCCATGCCCCCGCGAAGGTGAACCGCGATGCCACCGACAGCCTCCG
>CAZZVN010000002.1:0-7484 GCA_964657625.1 uncultured Steroidobacteraceae bacterium | reverse complement strand
GGCGGCTTCGGATCGAAGGGGTCCATGTGGTCGCATGTGCCCCTGGCCGCCCTGGCAGCCCGTCAGGTCGGTCGGCCGGTCAAATTGGTGCTGCAACGACCGCAGATGTTCGGCCCCGTCGGAGGACGTCCGCAAACCGAACAGAGTGTTGCGGTGACCGCCGCCAGCGATGGCGAATTGCTCAGCATGCGGCACGATTCGCTGTCGCATACCTCGCTGGTGGAGGACTTCACGGAGCCGGCGGCAGTGCAGACCCGCGTCCTCTACGCCTGCCCGAACGTCGCGACCACCCACCGCCTGGTGCAGTTGAACGCGATGACGCCGACTTTTCAGCGTGCCCCGGGTCATGCGACCGGCACGTTCGCGCTGGAATCCGCATTGGACGAGCTGGCGCATGAATTGAAAATGGATCCCGTGGCGCTGCGCCGACGCAACGAGCCGGCCATCGACGAGGACAAGCGTATTCCCTGGTCCTCGCGCTCGGTGCTGGCGTGTTACGACAGCGGCGCGCAGGCGTTCAACTGGGCGGCACGGTCGCCGACCCCGAAATCCATGCGCGACGGCCGCGACTTCGTAGGGCTGGGGTTTGCCACCGCCACCTATCCGGCAAACCGGGCGCCGGCCGGCGCTATCGCCCGTCTGCGTCCCGACGGCGTGGTCGTCGTTCAGTGCGGCACCCAGGAGCTCGGTACGGGAATGTATACGGTCATGACCCAGGTCGCGGCCGATATCCTGGGGTTCCCGCTCGACCGTGTGCGGTTCGAGCTCGGCGACAGCACTTTCCCGGTAGCCCCGGTATCCGGGGGCTCCCAGAGCACGGCCAGCGTCGCGCCGGCCGTGCAGGCCGCCGCGACGGCCTTACGGGAGAAAATCATCGCGCTGGCGGTTGCGGACGAGGCATCTCCGGCGTTCGACGCGCCGGTGGGCGACGTGATCATCGAGTCCGGCAGCATCGGTCGTCGTACCACCGCGCGCCGCGAGCCGGTCGCTGCAGCACTTGCGCGCAACGGCGGCCGGGAAATCTCGGCGCGCGGGGATGCCCAACAGGGCGAGGAGAAGAAACAATTCTCCATGCATTCGTTTGGCGCCGTTTTCGTCGAGGTGCGCGTCGATGCAGACCTCGGAGTGATCCGGGTGCCGCGTGTGGTGGGCCGCTACAGCGTCGGCAAGCTGCTCAATGCCAAGACCGGTCGCAGCCAGTTGCTGGGGGGTGTGGTGTGGGGAATCGGCATGGCGTTGATGGAAGAATCCCTTTTTGATCCCCGCGACGGCCGCATCGTCAATGCAAATCTGGCCGACTATCACGTACCGACCCATGCCGATATCGGCACCATCGACGTGGACGTGGTGCCTGAAGATGATCCGTATATCAATGCGTTGGGCGCCCGCGGCATCGGCGAGATCGGCATCACCGGCGTCGCCGCAGCCCTTGCCAACGCGATTTTCCACGCGACGGGTGTTCGGGTGCGGGAGCTTCCCATCACCCTCGACAAGGTTCTCGTCTGAATCGTCCTACACGGAACGATGGATGCGACCTACCGTCCGGAGCGAGGGCGCGCTGCATAGTCTAGGCAGAAGCATGAAGATCCTGTTTGAAGGAGGCTCTTATGGACAATGCGATCAATAGAACCGTGGTGAGGATGAGGGACTTTCGTCCTCGGGTGAACAGCAGCGTCAGGTCATTACGCCGGGGCGCCCGGTCGGCCGCGCAGAACACCGAAGGGTTCGTTCGGGAAAACCCCTGGGCCGCGATCGGCATCGCGGTCGCCGCCGGACTGCTGGCCGGCATCGGCACCGGGGCGCTGCGGATCGTGCGTTCACGGCGTGATATGGATGCCGCGGACGACGCCGCCGCAGCCACGTCGGGTTGAAGTCATGAGAATGCGCAATGAAAGCGTTCCCCCCCCGGTGAGCCCGGAACAGCCGCCGCTCGCGCCCTATGATCCGCCGGAGCCGGCGCCGCAGGCCATCGCCTGGGCACGCGCTTTGAAGGTAGTTACCGGCGACATGCCGCGCCAGACGGCCGCCTTGATCCGTTCAGGGGCGCTGGAGAAGCGTCGGCGCACGCACTGAGGGTCGGCGCACGCACTGAGGCCTCAGAGGCCTCAGGCTCGCTCGGCTGCGTCGCTCAATGTTTTTTCGAGCATCGTCATGTCATACGGTTTTGGCAGTAGCATGACGTTGCGCTGGTTTTCACCGAACAGCGCGTCCAAGTTGAGCGAGCCATACCCTGAGCAGATGATGACCGGCAGCTTGGGGAAGTTCTTGATCAATTCCTTCGCAAGATCGATTCCGGACATCCCGGGCAGGCTGACGTCGGTGATCACGGCGTCGAACGCGCGTTCGCCCAGCTGCGCCACCGCAGTCTCGGCGTCGGCAACCGCGAACGCCTCGTGACCCAGTTCGTTGAGATATTCGACGGTGATCAGGCTCACCTCGGGACTGTCTTCGACCAGCAGCACTTGCATGGGCGAGAAGCTTGGACGGAAATGGCTCGCCTGGCTAGGGGGAGGGGATTAATTGCTTGTTAGCCCCCCCGCCGGCTGCCCGCCAGTGCGCGGATTATCTCGGTCTCGCAGCACACGCCGATCACCTCGCCCGCTTCGGTCAGCAGCACCGGATGGCCGCTGGCCTGGCGCAGCTCGATGATGGATTGAAGTGAAAACGAGGCCGGCGCGACCGCGAGCCGGGAGTCGGGCTCCGACAGCCCGGAATCGGCGTCGACATGCCGCAGCGCATGCGGGGCGCCGTCCAGGCACAATGTCAGGCTGCCTTCCGCCGCGCCGAGGTTGACCTGATAGCGGCGCGCGTCGTCCAGCCACAACACGTTCCCCTCCGATGCCAGGAGTGCGCGCTGCCGCATGATCATGGCCCCGGTGAGCACGTCGAGGGGATTCATGTGACGCACGAATTCGGCGACGTAGTCGTCGGCGGGCGCGAGCACGATGTCTTCGGCCGTCCCCGTTTGAATGATGCGACCGTTCTGGAGGATTGAGATGCGGTCCCCCAGGCGCAGCGCCTCGTCCAGATCGTGACTGACGAACAGTATGGTCTTCTTGACGCGTTCCTGCAGCGCCAGCAGTTCATCCTGCAGCTTGCCCCGGATCAACGGATCGAGCGCGGAGAAGGGTTCGTCCATGAGCAGTATGTCCGCGTCGGTCGCGAAGGCCCGCGCGAGACCGACACGCTGCTGCATGCCTCCGGACAGTTCGCCCACAGGGCGTTCCGCCCATTGCGACAGACCCACCAGCTCCAGTTTCTCGTCGACAATGGATCTGCGCGTGGCGCCCGGCTCGCCGCGCAGTTCGAGTCCGAAACCTACGTTCTCGCGCACCGTGCGCCAGGGCAGCAGACCGAACTGCTGAAACACCATGGCCACGCGTTCCCGTCGCACGCGCCGCATCTGTGCAGGGCCGCAGGTCGCCACGTCGATCACCGATTCGCCGGTGTGCACCAATACGTGGCCCCGGGTCACGAGATTCAGTCCGTTCGCCGCCCGCAGCAGCGTCGACTTGCCCGAGCCGGACAAGCCCATCAGCACCGAGATCTCGCCGCGCGCGACACGGAGGTTGGCGCCGGCCACGCCCACGATGACGTCGTGCCGCGTCTGGATGTCGCCGCGGCTGCCGCCGGCGTCGAGCGCAGCGAGCGCGTCGCGCAGCCCATGACGTCCCGCCCGACCCGGGCGGCGCGCGAAGAGGATGTCGACATCCTGGAATTCGAGGGCGGCGTTCACCCCGCGCCGCGTTCCTGGGGCCGGGTCATACGGTCGAGAATGATGGCAAGCAGGACGATGGTGAATCCCGCTTCGAAGCCCATCCCCACCTGCACCGAATTGAGCGCACGCACCACCGGCACCCCGAGCCCGCCCGCACCCACCAGCGCTGCGATGACCACCATCGACAGGCTCAGCATGATGCACTGGGTGATGCCTGCGACGATGGTGGACGCGGCACCCGGCAGTTCCACCTTCCACAACAGCTGGGTGCGTGTCGCGCCGAATGCCTGGCCTGCCTCGAGCAATGGGCGTGGGACGCTGGAGATGCCGAGATGAGTCATCCGGATCGGCGCGGGCAGTGCGAAGATCACGGTCGATATCAGTCCGGGCACCACCCCCAGCCCGAACAGAACCAGCGTCGGGATCAGGTACACGAAGGTGGGCAGCGTCTGCATCAGATCGAGCGCGGGCCGCAAGGTCGAGTACAGCCGCGGCCGATGCGCGGCGGCGATGCCCACCGGAACCCCGAGGGCGGCGCAGGTGAACGTAGCGACCAGCACCAGCGAAAGGGTCTCGAGCGTCGCGAGCCAATAGCCCTGATTCAGGATGAAGAGCAGCGCCAGCAGGACGAAGACGGTCAGCGTCCAGGAACGGCGCAGCAGATAGGCCAGACCGGCGACGGCGAGGATCAGCAGCGGTGCCGGCAATGCGCGCAGCGCGGCGTCCACGCCGTTCACCATGCCGCGGATGACGAGCGAGATGCCGTCGAACACGATCATGCCGTGCTTCTTCACGGAATCGATGAGGGTGGCCATCGCATCGCCCACCGGAATTTTGTGCGTGATCACCCATTGCTCGAAACCGCCGGGGCGCGGCGGTTCGACGGCATGCGCGAGTGCCTCGCGCGCCGGTCGTCCGTCGACGGTCAGCACACCGTCGAGCCACGTGTTCGTCACCGTCGGATTCGCCTTCAACCATTCGGCCGCCGCAATATCGGGCTGTTCGTGCCGGTCGAGGATGGCGGCCATCATTTCGCCCTCGCCGCGCAAGGTGAACTTTAGATTGGCGAGCAGCCGCCCGACGTTCGGGCATGCTTCACCGTACCCCCGGCGGGTGACGGTGTAGATGGTGGCACCGCCGTAGTTCGGGCCGAAGATGGCATCGCCGCCGGTGAGATACCTGAGGTCGAAACGCATGTTCATGGGATGCGGCTCCCATCCCAGGAAGACGATGGGCCGTCCCGCCCGGGTGGCGCGCTCCACCTGTGCGAGCATGCCTTGCTCGCTGGATTCGACCAGTTTGAAAGACTTGAGGCCGAAGCTGTCCTCGTTCAACATTCTCAGAACGAGCCGGTTGCCGTCGTTGCCCGCCTCGATGCCGTAGATTTCCGAATTGAGCGCCGGAGCGAAGCGCTTGATGTCGGCGAAGTCCTTGAGGCCGGCGTCGTACGCGTAGGCGGGCACCGCGAGGGTGTATTTGGCCCCCTCGAGATTCGGGCCGATCACCGCCACGGAACCGTCCACGAGATAGGGCGCCAGGTCTGCCTCCTGGGCCGGCATCCAGTTGCCGAGAAATACGTCGACGTCCTTGTTGTGCATGGAGGTGAAGGTCACCGGTACGGACAGCACCGTGATGCTCGGCGCGTAGCCGATGCTGCGCAGGAGCTGCGCGATCAACGCCGTGGTCGCGGTGACGTCGGTCCAGCCGACGTCTGCGAAGCGCACGTTGCGACAACCTGCGGGCTCGGGCCCGGCGGCAGCCTGCGCGGCGCCGACGGCGGCAGCCTGCGAGTGGGAGGCCGCGAGCGAGCCGAGCGTCAGCAGCAGACCCGCCAGGACATGCAGCAGACCCGGACGCTTGACCCTGCCGCACGCGCAACGGCATGATCCGACCGCCGACATCATGGCCGATCTCGACGCGAGTTCTGGTCGGTCACCCGTAGACGATTCCTGAATAAATGAACAGAACGTACGACCACCCGCACATCATCTTAGACGCAAGCCGACCCGGGCGTCCATCAGAGCAATGAGCACCTCTTCGCTTGCGCGCAACGGGCTGGTGACGCCGGACGCGTTCGACTACGTGATCGTCGGCGCCGGTTCCGCCGGCTGCGTGCTGGCGGACCGACTGACCGCCGGCGGGGAGCACACGGTGCTGCTGCTCGAATACGGCGGCTCCGACCGTTCGCTGTACATTCAGATGCCCTCGGCGCTGTCGATCCCGATGAACATGCCGAAGTACGACTGGTCCTATCACACCGAGCCTGAACCGCAGCTGAGCGGGCGACGCCTGCATACACCGCGCGGCAAGGCATTGGGCGGCTCGTCCTCCATCAATGGCCTGGTGTACATCCGCGGTAACGCGCAGGACTTCGAGCGCTGGCAGCGCGAGGGTGCCGCCGGCTGGTCTTACCGCGACGTGCTGCCGTACTTCCGCCGCGCGGAACGACGCGCCGAAGGCGGCGACCAATATCGCGGCGGCAGCGGCAAGCTGCAGACGCGCTACGGCACGCTTGCCAATCCGTTGCACGCGGCCTGGCTCGCGGCCGCCGGTGAGGCCGGCTACCCGCAGTCGGCCGACGTCAATGGCTATCAGCAGGAAGGTTTCGGTCGCATGGACATGACGGTGGGCACGGACGGCCGGCGCAGCAGCGCCGCAAACGCCTATCTGCGCACCGCCATGGGCCGTCCCAATCTGAAGGTGCTGACGCATGCGCTGGCGACGCGCATCCTGTTCGACGGGCGCCGCGCGGTCGGCATCGAGTACTCCCGGGGCGGGGAGGTATTGCGTGCGAGCGCTGCCCGGGAGGTGATCCTGTGCGGTGGCCCGATCAACTCGCCGCAGCTTCTGAAAGTGTCGGGTGTCGGTCCCGCCGCCGAGCTGCGCGCTCACGGCATCGAGGTGGTACGTGACCTGCCCGGGGTCGGCGAGAATTTGCAGGATCACCTGGAATTTTATTTCCAGGTGGCCTGTACGGAACCGATCAGCCTGTATTCGTCGCTCAGCGCATGGCGCCGCGCCCTCATCGGTGCGCGCTGGTTGCTGCGCAAGGACGGTCTCGGCGCGACGAATCACTTCGAGACCTGTGGTTTCATCCGCAGCCGCGCCGGCGTCGCCTATCCGGACCTGCAGTATCATTTTCTGCCGATGGCGGTGGCGTACGACGGGTCGTCACTCGCGCAGGAGCATGGGTTCCAGGCACACGTGGGACCCATGCGCTCGAAAAGCCGCGGCTGGGTGCGGCTCGCCTCCTCCGACCCGCGCAGCAAGCCGAAAATCCAGTTCAACTATCTGAGCGACCCGGACGATTGGACCGAGATGCGCGCATGCGTGCGTCTGACCCGCGAGATCTTCGCGCAGGCGGCGTTCGACCGCTACCGTGGCCGTGAGATTCAGCCGGGTGCCGGCGTGCAAACCGACGCCGAGATCGACGAATTCGTCAGGGCCAAGGTGGAGAGCGCGTATCACCCGTCCTGCTCCTGCAAGATGGGCGGTCCGCTTGACGGCATGGCGGTGGTGGATCCCGAGACGCGTGTGTACGGCCTGGAGAAACTGCGCGTGGTGGATTCTTCCATCATGCCGTCAGTCACCACCGGCAACTTGAATGCGCCCACCATCATGCTCGCGGAAAAAGCGGCCGATCACATTCTCGGTCGTGGTCTGCTCGCGCCGGAAGGCGCGCCGTTTTACACGGCGCCGAACTGGCAGGAGGCGCAGCGCTGAAGCGCGGTCGGCAGCGCCCGCGCCCGTCAGCGCCCGCGCCGGC
>CAZZVN010000001.1:38319-204833 GCA_964657625.1 uncultured Steroidobacteraceae bacterium | reverse complement strand
CGGCCCCGCCAGCGGCAGCAGCATGAAGTAGCCCTCTCGTATGCGAAAGCCCAAACGGCGGGCCGCGCGGGCCAGCAGCGGATCCATGGAATACATGAAGAAGCGGCGGCCCGCGGCCTCGCTCGCGGCCGCCAGCGAGGCGATGGCCCGAAGCTTGACCGGCTCCGGGCAGTTCAGCCATTGCAGGCGGTCCGTGTCACCGACGGTCTCCACCAACGCGGTCGCATCGTGCGACGCCCGCAGCATCCGGACCGGATTGGGGCGCTCATAGAACTGCCGCAGCCACTCGCCTCGATCCGCATAGTGAAAGCCTGCCTGCCCGGTGGTTGCCGATTTTCCGTGCAGCGTCGCAGGATCGACGACGAGGGGATACGGGCGGCGACGCGCGCGAAAGGCGGCCGAAGTATGTCCGTCGGTCATGAGATAAAAACTCGGTATGGAATACGCGCCCAGGCGTGCCAGGCCGCGTCCGCTGGTGTTGCCACGCGTCACGAAACCTGCCAGGGCGGCACATCCGCTCGCCCGGCCAAGCTCCTCCAGGCACCGCAACAACTCGCGATAGTGCCCACGGCCACGCTCCTGCGGCAACGTCGTGCCCGCCCCCAGCAGCCCCACTTCGATCACCCGGCCGCGGCCATCCGTCAGCTGCCGTGGGCAGAACGCCACGCCCGCCAACACGCGCTTGCCCTCGGCTCGAACGACGAGATGTGCCGGCTTGCCGCCGAAGGGACGGCGTTGATACCACTCGTAGCTGCGGCGGTCCCACTGGTTCGGAAAACCCTGGTTCAGGAACGTCAGGTAACGGGCGTCATCCAGCCAGGGTGGATCGACCTCGGTGATCATCATGCAACGAGGCGCACGCGGGCGGCGACCTCGGATAGGTGCGCCCACCACAAGGCGTCGCCGTAGCGACGCTGCAACTCGGTGAACAGCAGATCAAGGTAGTTGCAATACAGGTCATCCAGTCCGTCGAGCATCACATGACCACCGCCGGACTTGAAGATGTGCGCCTTGACGTGCAGCACCCCCCCGAGATCCAGGATGGCCAACGCCCGCTCGAAAGGTGAGGTGGCCTGAAAATTACAGGTGAGATGAACGAGCCGGCGCCCGGCGAGCACCTGTGGGTAGATCAAGGAAACCCCCTCAAGACCGCTCATGGCGGTCACGGCGCCGGCTCCCACCACGGTTTGCACATCGCGCGCCGAACACAGAAACTCGAACCCGAGGGTGTCCAGCGCGGCGAGCAGCGCGGCGGGCGCGTTCCACGCAGGCGGCACGTAGCCCCGCACGAAGTGGAGCCGGGCGGCGGCGAAGATGTCCAATCCCTGCTGCACGATGGCAGCGCACTCCGTCTCGCTCTGATCCTGGAATTCCACCGCGAAGCGGGGCCCCGGATGCGCGTGGGTCAGTCCGTGCAACACGACCTCGCTGCGGCGCAAACCGTTGAGATACGCCACGAGTTGCGGATGACGATCCAGCCTGAAATGGTCCGGCGCATGCAACCGCATCGATGCGGCAGGCCGCTTCACCGAGCGCAACGATTTGAGACGCCAGTTGGGCGTGACGCAAAGCGCCAGTTTGAGGTAGGCGTGGCGCCGCTGCAGTTGTTCCAAGCGACCCAGGGCGCCGTGCTCCATATCGCCACCGGCCTCGTACGGATCGCGCGACGTGCCGGGGTGCACGTCGTCGACGCTGAAGCACACGGCGGCGGTCTTGCCGGCCGGCAGCCAGCCTGCCGCCGGCCTCCCAACCCCCGCGCTCAAGGGGTGAATACCCGGACCGACCCACCCTTCAACTCGTCGGCGAAGGTGAGGATGTGATCGAGCAGGCCGCGGTCGATCTCGAAACCGCGCGGTAAGATGACCACGCCATTCTTGCGCACCAGGTCTTCGGCGAGGACCATGCCGGGTTTGAGTTCGCGCGGGGCCGTCGCCACCGCCGTGGTCGGGGCGCCGCCGGCGCCCGTGTCATGCATGTTCCTGAGGGTATCGAGCATTTCCTTGTCGTAGACGTCGTTGTCCTTCGCCAGGGCCGCGAATGCATCCGGCTGGCTGTAGCCGCGTGCTTCGAGGGCATCCCATTCGAGCACCATGCGCAGCAGCAGCGCCCCGGGCGGGGCGGCTGCGGAAGCCGACGGGACGCCGCCGCCGATCTGTGCGGCCAGATATTTGAGAATGTCCAAGACCGGTTCGAGCCGCGGTATCTTGTCGAGCATCTGCACCGAGGTCGTGATGCTCGCTGCAACGTCGCGGCTGTCCGCCTCGTCCAGGGGCTCGCCCTCGTTGAGCCGCATCAACGTCTCCTCGGACAGGGTCACCGCGCCGAGCTGCGAAAGCACCGCCGCCGCTTCAATCTGCCATTGATCCTGCAGGAGCAGGTAGCTGACGACGGACTGCACCTTGGAGCGCAGCCGCAGCGCCCGGCCGAAGGCCACTGGTTTCATGAGGGACAACACCTTGGCCAGCGACTCCACGCAACCGAGCAGGGTTTCCTGGAGCAGCACCTTCTCCGCGATGATCAGCTGATGCTGTGCGACCGCCGCACGGAAGGCGCCGTGCAGCTGATCCGGCGGGCAGGGTTTGGAGATGAAACGGAAGATTTGACCTTCGTTCACCGCAGCGATCGCCGATTGCATGTCGGTATAGCCGGTTAGCAGCATACGCACCGCGTCGGGCGAGACAGTCCGCGCGGCATTCAGGAATTTCGCACCATCCATGACGGGCATGCGCATGTCCGACAGGATCACGGCGACGTGCTTGTTGTCGCGCAGGATTTCGAGCGCGTCCATGCCGCTGGAGGCCAGATGCACTTCGTAGCGCTGCTTCAGATGCAGTCGGAGCCCCTCCAACACCTGCGGTTCGTCATCGACGCACAATACTTCAAGCTTCTTGTTCATGTTCGACTCCGCTGGTGCTCTGCACCGGTTGGCCTTCGAGCGGCAGGCGCAGGATGAAGGCGGTGCCTTTGCCGACTTCGCTGTCGACCGTGATGCGGCCCCGGTGTCGCTCCACGATCACCGACTGCACGATGGCGAGACCCTGGCCGGTCCCCTTGCCCACCTCCTTGGTGGTGAAGAAGGGGTCGAAGATGCGTGCCTTGACGCTGTCCGGAATGCCGGTCCCGTTGTCCTTGATCTTGATCACCGCCCAGTTGTCCTCGATCTCCGTGGAGATCTCGATGCGGCCTTTCACGCCGACGTGCTTCTGCGCCTCGATGGCGTGCGCCGCGTTGACAATGATGTTCAAGAACACCTGATTGATCTCTCCGTACTGGCATTTGACGGGGGGCAAGAAACCGAAATTGGTGGTCACGTCGGCCACCTCCTTGTAGACGTTCTTGCACACCGTCAAGGTGGTCTCGATCGCGTTGTTGATGTCGACATTGGTGTGCTCGCCATTGTCGGGATGGGCAAATTCACGCATGGCGCGGATGATCTTCGTGACACGACGGATGCCCTCCAGGGCACGCTCCGCAGAATCATTGGCATCCGTCACCAGCTGTCCGATGTCGATCTGCGTCAGCGTGTCGCCGATGCGCTCGATGGTCCGGGCCGAATCGTCGCTGAACTTGACGGTCTGCGACAGGTGCGCGAGCTCCGGCCACAGCACGTCGAGTTCCCCGACGGCGGTCTTCAAGAAGTAGACGCTGTCGGAGACGAACTGCATGGGCGTGTTGATTTCGTGCGCGATTCCCGCCGCCAGTGCGCCCACCGACTGTAACCGGGCGGAGATGCGCTGCTCGTGTTCGAGCGCCTGACGGTCCTGCTCCAGACGCTTGTAGTCGCTGATGTCGGTGATGAAGCTTTCGATGTGGGCGGGCGCCCCGGCGGCATCCCTCACGACACGGATCTGGGCCAGGGCCGGAAAAGTCGTGCCGTCACGCCGACGCATGCGTACCTCGCCAGGCTTCGCCAGGGAATCGTTCATGGCCGCCGCCACCCGTCGATCCCGCTCGGCGGGGTTGACGTAGTTCGCCTTCATGTTCACGGCCATGGCCTCCTCCTGGGTGCCATAGCCGTAAATCAGCAGACCGGCCGCATTGATGTCGAGGAGACTGCCGTCGACCCGCGAGACCACGATGGCCAATGGTACCGAATCGAAGAGGCTGCGATAGCGGCCCTCGTTCTGCGCGTTGATGTCGATGCGACGCATGAGCTCCTCGACCCGGGCGGTCAGCAGCGCCTTCTGCGTCCGATCGCGCTGTGCGCCGCGACGCGCCCAGAGCACCGCACAGAGGGCGCAGAGCGTGCCGGTCGCAAAAAACACCAGATCCAACGGGAGGTTCATGCGCGCATCTCGCGCTTGCGCACACCGCCCGCCTCGCTCATCCAGCGCTCTGCCTGCGCGGCGGACATGCTCGGCGCGAAGTGGTGTCCCTGATAGAGGTCGCAGGTCGTGAGGCTCAGCAACTCGTATTGTTCGCGGGTCTCGATGCCTTCGGCGATGGACTGCATCCCCAGATAGCTGACGAGATCGATCAGCGATTTCAGGAAGCCGAAATCGCGGGCGTCCACCACGGTGCGCTCGACGAACGAGCGGTCGATCTTCACGCCCTTCAGCGGCAGCTCGCGCAGGTAGCTCAACGACGAATACCCCGTGCCAAAATCGTCGAGCCACGCACCGATGTCGAGCTCGGTGAGTTTCTGCAGCGTGCGTGCGGCGCCCCGCAGATCCTGGATCAGGGTGGACTCCGTGAGTTCCACCGACAGGCAGCTGCCGTCGAGCTCGAATTCCGCGAGCAGTTCGCCGATGTCGGCTTCCAGGTTCGATTTCAGGAACGCTTCCGCCGACAGATTGAAATGCACGGCGAGATCGTGATACCCGGCGCGCTGCCACAGCGCAGCCTGGCGGACGGATTCGCGCATCACCCAGGCGTTGAGCCGGTGCGACAATCCTGCCTGCACCGCGATGGGTACGAACTTGTTCGGACCGATCCTGCCTTCGGTGGGATGATTCCACCGGATCAACCCTTCGAAGCCCGCCACGACGTTGGTCACGGGTGTGATGATGGGTTCGTACTCGAGGATGAACTGATTCTCTTCGAAGGCACGGATGAGATCCACCTCGAGCTGCAGGCGGCTCACGGATTCCTTGGCAGTCGTGGAATCGAACACGCAATAACGGGTGGCGGTATCGCGCTGGGCGGCACTCAACGCGGTGTTGGCCTGATCGAGCAGCGCTTCCACGTATTGATATCCCGAGGAGGTTTCGGCGATGCCCACACTGGGATGCAGCATGAAGGTGTGGCTGTCAATGGAGATCGGCGCTTCGATTTCGGCGACGATCTTGGCGGCGAGCTTGACGGACGCCCCGGACTCCGCCTGGGGCAGCACCACCGCGAGGTCCTCATCACCGATACGGTACAGAAGATCTTTCGAGGGGAGCACGAACTCGACCCGCTCCGCGGCGACCATCAGCACGCGCGACGCGAACTCGGTGCCGAAGGAGTTGGCGATGTGCTGCAGATGATCGAAGCCGATCGAGAGCAGACCGAGCTGTGCGCCCGGCGACTGGCGCATGGCCTCCAGTCCGGTCTCTATCCGGCGCAGCAGCGAGACCCGATTGGCAAGGCCGGTCACGGTGTCGTACATGCTGACGACCTGCAACCGTGACTCGAGCGTCGCCACGCTTTCGATGGCCTTGCCGTACAGCATGTTGAGCTGCCTGCGGCGTTGTTCCGCGGCGGCGATCTCGTCCACGGCGTCCCGAAACTGATTGCCTCGTCGCAGTTCGTGGCCGAGCGAACCGAGCACGATCATCAGCAGAAGAAGAAACGCCGCCCACGAGCGCATCGGCAGATGCCAGCCGCCACGCGGCGCTGCGCGCAGCTGCAGGCTCGACGGTGCGAATGCCAGGGCACCGACCACCGGGGCCTCGAGCACGCCGTCGTCGGACTGGTAGAACACCGTGGCGTCGGTAGGGTCGAGCAGCTGGATGCGAAAGCCCTGCTTGATGAACTGCGCGGTCGCCTCGGCCGGCATGAGCTCGTCGATCAGGATGGATTCGCCGCGCCAGTGCGGGGAGGCGTCGGAGCTGCGCTCGCGTATGACCAGGGTGACGGCATTGTCGCCCGACTCCGTCGCATACGGTCCGAGCAGCAACACCTTGGTGCCGACGTCCGCACGCCCTTCCAGGTCGCGCAGCAGGGTGTGCCCCGCGATCTGTGGAGGCCGCCCGTCGAGGGAGGAATACGTGGATCCGGCGATCCTCCACGGGTGCCAGGGTGAGGGGGACTGTGCCGGTCCACCGCTGGCAACGTCGGCGCGCGCGCGCAGCGCCTCCATGCCTCGATCGAGCCGGACATTCAGGCCGTCGCCCAGCGCGTGCAACAGGACGACGGCTGCCGAGGTCTCGCGCTGTACCTGCAGTTCATAGCGATAGCGGCTGACGAGCACGGCCAGCGTGAGCACGACCCCGGTGCCGACGAGGAACGACCCATACCGCCGGAGTTTGAACTTCATGGCAGTATCGGCCTGATGAAGCCCACCCGCAGCGTCTCGCGCGACACGCCCGCGAGGTTCAGGGTGTCCGCGCCGAAAGTCAGGGTACCGAGCGGCACCGGGATGCCGGCACCGACGTACACCTGCGACAGACGGCGCACGACGGAGGTCTCGCCCAGCGTCGCAGGATCGTAACCGGTGCGGCCGGCAATGACGCCCGCGAAGAGATGCTCGGATCCGTACCAATTGACGGCGAGCTGACCATAGCGGTCCGCCGCGGTGCCGCTGATCGCGTAGCCTCCCGATACGGCGACCGCCCAGAGCGGCGCCGGCCGGTATTCGACCGCGGAACTCAGCACGTGTCCGTGTATCACATTGAAGTCGATATATTGATCCGCGAGCCGCACGGACCAGGCCGTATCGATCTTCGAGTCCACCGCGACCCGCGCCTTGTACAGATCGTTCGACGTGGAACCGCTCGACGCCGAGCCGAAAGAGGCTCCCCCGGTGACCGTGAGATGAGCGGTTTCGATGCGATAGGCATCGATGTCCCCCACCACCAGTGAGCCCACCGGCGCCGTCGTTCCCGCCACCACCAATCCCGACGGCAGCTGCAGGCCGCTGACACCGACCACCGCCCCGCCCAGTGCGGTGGCATGCTGGAACGCGAGCGAACCGCCGTAGGCGAACGCATCGCCGGGATAGCGCGTGCTGTAGATTTCCCCGATCAGGTTGTCGGCACCGAACGCCAGCGGGCCGCCGAACCCGCACAGCAGGCATCCCATGACGCCGTCAAGAAGGCGCGAGGGCATCGACGGGTTCCCGCGCATGCAGATGGACGAAGCAGAACTCGCCGATGCTCTCGGCAATGCGTTCGCGGCGTATGGAAGCGAGATATTGACGTCCGTCCCGGTCGAGCACGCGCCGCGCCGACTCCAACGGCGCGATGTCCCACCAACGGGCCTTCGTACCGGCATCGAACAGATCGTTGGCCTCGGCCGCTTCGGCAGCGGGCCCGAACAGGTCCGTGGCCCGACGGTTGAAAAAAATGACGCTGCCGCGGGAGTTGATCGCAAATACCGGCTGCTCGAGCGAGTCGAGCGCGCCGCGCCAGCCGATGTCGTTGCAACGTTCCAGACTCATGCGCACGATGGGCGATTCTCCGGCCTGGATGACGCCGGCACGCACGCGCAGGATGACCTCGCGACCGCCCACCATCGCGCCCTGGATCTCCTCCCCGCCCAGCGTCATCAGACGCTTGATGACCACCGGATAGGCGAACGCGATGGCATCCAGAAGGAACTGGCCTTCCGTCGCGAGCGCACCGCTGAATTCGTGTTCGAAGCGGGCGCTGGCCTGGAGGATGCGGCCCGTGGCGAACGTGACCAACACCTCGCACGCCGGAGCGTTGGTCACCAACGAGGCATTCACCTGACGGGTATGGTCGACCTCGTCCTGCAGAGTCCGGACCCGGTCCATCAGCCGCCCGGAGACCGCGATGATGGCACGGGAGGTCGCGCTCAGGGCCACCGCGAATACGGCCAAGGACCCCGTGAGCATGAGATTGTAGGTCGGCGACGTGCTGACATCGGCGAAGGCGACGCGGCTGCGGGGAATCCAGCCCGGCAGCCAGCGGGCGGAGACCAGGCCCAGGCCGTAGCGCTCCTCGATGAACGAATTCGTGTCGGGCGACAGCAGTACGCCCGACAGCAGGATGCCCAGCAGCGCGAACAGCGTCATCTGCTGCTGCCAGAAACTCAACACCAGGGCACCGGTGAACAACGGCAGCATGATGAATAACGGGAACAGCGGCTGCTGGATGCCGCCGAAGAGATGCCATGCGGTTCCCATGCCGAGAATACCGAGGAACTGTGAAATCAGGGCCACGCGCTGCAGCCCCCGTGCAGAATCCTGCGAGGCGGCGTGCGTGCTCGACACGTATTGCAGCACTGCCAACGCCGCGAGAGTCCAGATCACGGGTGCGACGTCGACCTGTCCGAGACCCAGATACCAGAACACCACCACCGAGGAGACGGACAACACGATCGCGAGCAGCCACGTGTTGTCGAACATGTCCTTGCGCTGGCGCAGTTCGTCCATTGCCGCCGAGCGCACGAGAGTCTGACTCATCGCGGCATCACACCGGCGAATTTATAGATCGCCGTAGGCGGCATGTCGACGCCGTTGCCCTTGACGATGTTGCCCTCCAGCTGCGGGGTCGCCCTCAGCGCACCGCCGGCCTGCACCAGATCGAGCACGCGAATGCCCGCGGCATGATTGTCCGTGACCTGGTTGTGCTGCAATCGTGGCGAACCACCGATCACGGTGATGGCGTCCCCGGTGCTCTTGGTGATGAGATTCTCGCGGACCAGCGCCCCTGTCGAGGTCACGCTGCAGACCGCAATGACGCCGAAACCGTTGGTCTGCAACGTGTTGCGCTCGATGGTCGCCTCGCTGTCGCGCACCATGATGGCGGTCAGCGGGTTGTCGATGAGGGTGTTGTGAGTGACAAACACCGCCCTGCCGGCGGTCACCGAGATAGCCGTACCGCCGGAGCTGCGGATTTCGTTGTCCTCCACCCGCGCGGCGCCACCCAATATCAGGATGGCGGTCTGGGAGTTCGCGAAGAAACGGCTTTTCTGGATCAGCACGGGCCGGTTGGCGAGCACGAGGCCGGTGGCATTCTTCTCGAACACCGAATCAACGATGCGCACGCTCTCGGCGACCGGCGCGACGACGGACGCGGGGCCTCTCGCGTCGGGCGCGGCGGCTTTGGCGTCGGCACCCACGAACCAGAAGCCCGCCCGCGTCGCCCCGCGGAAGATGCTGCTCGCAATCACCACGTCGCGTACGCCCAGCTCCGCCGTGATGCCGGTGTCGTCTCGTTCGAACAGTGACGTGCGTATGGCGCAACCCTTGGCGGCCACGCCCAGGACGACACCCACCTTGGAATCGAGGATGGACACCGCATCCAGCGTCACACCCGGCGCATTGATGACGATGCCCACATCGTGCGAATTGACGATGGTGAGCCCGCGCAGTGCCGACGCGGGACTGTTGATCTGCATGGCGGCGCCCTTCACCAGCCGCCCCGCGTCGATCAGGCCCGCGTCGGGGTCGGCATCGATGGATACGCCGTGGGGATTGACCAGTGCCGGCAGCGCGGTTTCAATGGCTATTCGCTTCGCCTTCACCAGGATGTGTGCATGAGCGCTCAGTCGATCCGCCGCCAGGATGGCGTCCCGCAACGACCCGGGACCGGCATCACCTGCGCTGGTGACCTGAAAATCGGCATCGGCGAGTTTGAGCGAGGCGGCGGAACCGGCGTGGTTGTGCCGCGCCAGCACGGAGACAGACAGCAGGCTGATCAGGATCAATCCGCCCGCCTTGATGCGCTTCATGGCCGTCCACCGGCGTCACACGCCATGATCTTGTGCCAGGAGGCGCGCGTGAGCACGCGCGCCAGCAACAAATCGGCGGGCAGCGAAAGCGCGGTGGCGGCAACCAACGCACACACCGCGAGGGGTCGCGGCCAATGCCTGAAGCGGGGCACCACCCACAACTTCAAGGGTGACGGGTCGATGCCTCGCACCTCGAGCAGACGCAGTCCGGCCGCGGTGATCTTGGCGCGGTAACTCGCGAACGGGCGCGCGTGAAAGGTGGCCGTGTCGCAGCGGTCGGTACGCCGATCAGGCGCCGCCTCCACCATGATCAGGCGTCCGCCGGGACGCAGATGTCGGCCCAGACGAGCGATGGTGCGCGCCAGCACGTCATCGTCCAGCACGTGCTGCAGGACCGTCACGCCGAGGATCACGTCGAAACGATCCGTCAATTCGAGCGTGGTGACGTCGGACTGAATGAATCGGCATTGTTCCGCGAGCCCGGCCTGTGCCATCCGCCGCTGCGCATCCGCCAGCATGGTCGCACTGAAGTCGACGGCCGTGACGTGGCAGCCGCGCTTCGCGAGCAGGTGCGTCCAGCGCCCCACACCGCAGCCGTAGTCGAGTACGCGGGTCCCGGGCGGGATGGATTTCAGCATCCCGTTCAGGGCCGCGCGCTGCGTGACGTCGATGGCCCAGTTGTAGAAATGCGGCATCGCATAGCTGCAGACGGCCTTGAGCCCTGCACCGTCGGCCGCGAAACGGCGGGCGCGCGCCTCCCAGAACTGCACGGTCTCCATATCGTCAACTCCTCGTTATCGCCGCGGACGCCACCGGCACTTGGCGCAGCCGAGGTGCCGGATCGTAGTGGTCGGCGTACAGGCGCCGGCCGAACAGACGCAAGGTGACCAGATTCGCAACGCCCACCGTCAGCGGCAGGTATTGCAGCAGGGCATAGAACGCATAAAAAGGGATGGTCAGCAGATGACGGCGGCGCTCGCCGGGCGGCAAGGCCGCGATGCAGGCGATTGCGAGCACCACGACGGTCTTCACGTACCACAAGGCGAACAGGAGCGGCTCGTCCCACGATGCGTTTGGAATGAGATTCGTCATCAACAGATCGTCGACGCCGTTCAGAAAGCTGGCCGCTAGGATCGCCACCGAGACCAGCTTGAGCGGCAGGATGAGGAAGCCGTTGAGGCACAGGTAGAACAGGTATTGGTAGGCGCCGAGCGGACTGCGCCGGGCGATCACGATGAACAACGCTGCGCGCTCTAGACACACCTTTGCGCCGCCGAACGACCAGCCCACGCGCTGCGAGAACAACGCCGCCCAGCTGCGTTTAGGCGTGGTGACGAAAATCAGGCGGTCATCGTAATAGACACGCTCGCCTGCGGCGAGCAGCAGGAGCGAATTCTCCAGATCCTCGGCGTACACGGACAGCGTGTGACGCGAAAGCACGTCCTGAAGCGCGGAGCGACTGTAGACCGAGACGCCCGAGTTGGTGCTGAAGTTGCCGAGGCTCTTGCGGCCGAGTCCACAGGACATCTCGTATTCGAAGGCCTGGCATTCCTCTAGCCAGCCATGGTGATATGCGCAAATGCGCGGCGACAATGCGGCTGCGCCGCTGCGCTGAAGGTCACTGACCACCTGTTCGAGTGTTTCACGTTGCAGCGCGGTGATTCCGGTCAGTTTTACGTCGGGATCGACCACCAGGACCGTCTCGATCTCGGCCGGCAGCAGTTTGATCAGGTGGAACAGGGCACCTGGTTTGTTGCGGTTGCTGCCCCCCGCAATGCAGTTCCAGCCGAGCCGGCGCAGCCTCAGCAGCGTGTTGTCGCTCGAGGCGTCGTCGATCAGCCAGACGAATTCCTTGAACGGTTCCATCGCCTCGATGAAGCGGTCGATGTCGTCGGCGGCGTCGTGCACCGAGCCGATAATGGCGTACGGACGCAGAGCCATCGCGGTCTCGGCCCTGGAGATTTGCTGCAGGCCAAGATCCACGGAGGGACCTGCTCCCAGCGACTTGAGCTGGCTGGTGATCCAGATGCGGGCCACCAGATCCACCATGTCGAACATCAAGATCAGGTTGGCGATGAAATACAGGGACACGCGGGATGCGGAGCTCAAGATTCCGGCGGCACTGGCAATCCACCAGCCGCCGATGCACAGCAGCACGACGACGGTGGTCGCCAGGACGCGGTCTAGATCACTGCGCATGATTCGTCGTGGACCACCGTCGATCCCGACCCCCGGATGTGCAACGCCACGCTGGTCTCGTCGGGCATGCATTCGCCCAACGCACGCAGCACCGGGATTGCGTGGCGGATCCACAGCAGCGAGCGCGTCCGCGACGGAAGATGCCGGTTCGCGCTGCCGTCCAGCTGGACCCTGAAATTGCGCTCGATGGCGAGGATCGCGGTGCGCGTGGTTGCATCGAGAGGCAGGATTTTCGACGGCTGCGACCATGAGATGGCAGTGCCGGGAATCTGCCGTCGTTCGTATACCGTCTGCTCGCGAAGTTCAGGATCGTTGGACATCGCCGCGCCCGAAAACGGTATCACGTACGGGTAGATGCCGATCTCACAGCCCGCCAATATCCACCGGTACGCCTGGCGCACGGTCTCGGCGAGATCGGTCAGCCGCGCTCGCGGCGAGGTCAGTATCAGATCGAGAAACGGCGTGATGCCGAGACGTAGCGCCTCCTCGAGCACGGGTTCGATATGACGGTGAATATGCTTCTTGTTGAATTCTGCGAGCACGTCGTGCGAGAAGTTCTCGACGCCGAATCCCAACACCCGGAATCCCGCGCTGCGCATCGCGTGCAGCCGCTCGGGAGTCATCGCGTCGATGCGATTTGTGCTGATGAACTGCAGATGCGCCGGCAGCCTACCCAGACGTTTAGCCTCGATGATGCCGTCGCACAGCGGAATGACGCGCTTGTCGTTGGTGAAAACGAAGATGTCGTCCTGGAAGATGATGGTGCGGACCGTCGGATGCGCGCCGACGATGCGTTCCATCATCGCGATGCAATCCTCGGCGCCGAGACGGGCGATGGTGGCGATGCTGCCCTGCGCATGATGCAGGAAATTGGTCGAGGAACAGAACGTGCAACCCATCGGACAATAATTGAGGGTGATCAGCCGTACCGAGCGGATTTCGGCCAGCGAGGCCTCGCGCTGTGCCTTGTAGGGCAGGGCGCTCACGCCGTAGGAAGTCTCCAGCCGGCGCCAATACTCTTCGTACGGCATGCGGTCGTAGGGAATGGCGAAGATGGCCGCCTTGAGTTCGGCACTGTTCAAGGCATTGCCGTGGAAGGCATGCAGCTGCCCGTCCCGTCGCACCACCACGGTTCCGGGGATGCCTTCCAATCCGGCGCCTTCGCGCAAACGTGCGCAGATCGCCAGCAACGGACTTTCGCCCTCGCCGGACACGATCATGTCGAAAGGTCCGTGACTGAAGAGCAGTTGCGGGTTGAACGTGGCCTCCATGCCGCCGGCGACGATCAACGCGTCCGGGCATTGGGCCCTCGCCGCGTGTGCGAGACCCAAATCGAACTGCAGCGTCATGCCCGTGGTGGAGACGCCGATGACATCCCATGCGCCGGAACACAGCATCGTCGAAAAATCAGTGTGGATGTCCTGGGGACGCAGATTAGGATCGAAGACCTGGGCGTCTATGCCGTGCGCGGCGAGAAAGCCCTGCAAGCGCCACACGCCGAGTGGCGGCGCCAGAAAGGTGAACTCTCCGCAATTCGGATCGTACGGCCCGATCAAGAGAACACGCGGCGCAGCGGTGGCGCCACGTCCGATCAGTCGGAGCCGCTTCGCGTCGACATCCATGAGATTTCCCAGCGTCCGCGAAAGTACGGAGTGCCTTCGATTATTGACAATACAGGTGGGTGAAAGGCGCGATACGTAGCAAAATGGGGACGCTGCGATGCAACAGCGTTGCGCCGGGAGCGAGTTTTTACCCACGCCGGGACTCAAGTCACAGGCGCGTTGAACTCCGGAGCCGACGCCATTACACGCACCCGTTTCTGCAGCAAGCCTGAATCGAAGTTGCGCTGACGCTCGAGAAAAGCATCGGTGACCTCGAAGCCTTTCGGTACCAGCAACGTGCCCACGGCGGTACGCAGATCATCCAGAATTATCATGCCGCTTTGCAGCAAACCGACGGCGACCTCGCTGACGGCCTGCTTCGCGGCGCCCTCACCGATAAGTGCAGTCAATGCTGCGATGTAGGAGGGGGCATGCGCAGGGGAATGAGCCCGCAGCTTTTGCAGCGCGGTATCGATGGGATGGCCGGCTACGATGAGCCCATCGTAGGCGAGCACCAGCCGCAGCAGATCGGCGCCGAGTTTGATCTGTCCGTCCGCCGCCTGCGGCGTGGGCTCCGCCTGGCTTTCCTGCAGTATCTGCATCACCTGCTCGATACGCGGAATGCGGCCGAGCAGTGCCTGCGCCACCCGAGGTGCCCCCGCCGCCAGCGCATCTTCTGCAGGAGTTAGTCGCTTGCCGTAATACAGTTTCTCGACGAGTTCCGTCGGCAGCGAGATATAGCCGATCTGCGATAACATCGCAGCCGCTTCGAGCTGCCAGAAAACACCCGCTCCCACGGCGATCGCAAGTTCGTTCGCCATCCGCTTCACCCGATTGGTGCGACCGAAGGCCACCGGGTTGGTCATGGCCAGCACGTCGATGAGCGCGTTGATGCAGCCGACTAGCGTCTCCTGCATCAACACCTTTTCGGCGTTGTACAGGTGATGCTGTTTCACTCCCGCCTCCACCGCCGCACGCAGATCGTCGGGCGCGCAGGGCTTGGTCAGGAAGCGGAAGATCTGGCCCTCGTTGACCGCCGTGGCGGCGCTGTCGCGGCTGGGCTCCCCGGTTAGCAGGATTCGGGTGGTCTCCGGGTACCGCTGCAGCACTCGTTTCAACAGGGTCGCACCGTCCATGCCGGGCATGCGCATGTCGGACACGATCACCGCGGGTGCTCCCTCATCCTCCAACATCCGGAGGGCGACCAGGGGTCCGTCCGCCGTGGTCACCTTGAAATGGCGGCGTAAATGCAGCACCAAGCCCTGCAATATCTGCGGCTCGTCGTCGACGCACAGGACCCGGGGAAGTTCTGTCATAGCCGACGATTATCGGCGCTCCCCCGGCGTGTTTCGACGAATGTGGCGGTGCGGCGTGACGATAATGTGAACCATCCCGCGCACGCAGGCCCCTCGGCTGCGTCCTCCTTCGACGGCGGACAGCTACTGCTGTTTGTTCATGTGCGACATCGCAACCGCCAAGGCGGCGACGCCCAAGGTCTTGACGATGGCCGGATGCTGCGCATAAAAGCCGCCAACCTTGTCGACGATGGAACCGTCCTGTTGTTCGGCGTGGTTCGCGATCGCCGTGACCTGGTCGGGTGTCACCTGTGAGGCCTGGGCGGGGGTGATCGGACCGGGCGCCCGTCCTGCACCGAACAAGCCACCGAGCGCGCCGCCGGCGATGCTCGACAAGGCACCGGGGCCGACCGCCTGGACGAGCTGCGACAATAATCCGGCCTGCTGTTCAGGGTTCGACTTGCCGAACAATCCGCCAACCGTCTGGCCGAAGGACGGCGTGGCGTCGGAGCGCATGGCCGCGGCGATACCGCCGCCGAGTTCGTTCGGCGACGCATGCTGGGCCACCGTGTCGAAATGCCCGGCGACGTCACCGGTCGGACCGGACGGTGAACCTGTGTATTGCTTCAAGATATCCAGTAGACCCATGAGTTTTCCTCGTCATCTGGCGGCGAACATTGCCGTTCGACAAGGTATGCGCAACCACACAACTTTGACGTAGGCGAAACGGCCGTCATTTCGTGGGCGCGGTACGACGCCCCACGTCTGACCGCCTCAGATGTCGAGGTTCGACACCTGCAACGCATTCTTCTCGATGAATTCGCGGCGGGGTTCGACGGCGTCGCCCATCAAAGTGGTGAAGATGTCGTCCGCGGCCACGGCGTCTTCGATCCGCACCTGCATCAGGCGACGCGTTTCGGGATTGATCGTGGTGTCCCACAACTGGCTGGCATTCATCTCGCCCAACCCTTTGTAGCGTTGAATGCTCTGTCCTTTCTTGGCCTGCTCGAACAGCCAGTTCATGGCGACCTTGAAGCTGCCGACTTCATGCCGATCGTCCGCGCGTTTGACGAAGGCGCCGGACCCCATGAGGTCACTCAACGTCTGTCCGAGCTCGGCGATGCGCAGGTATTCGGCCGAGTCAAAGAACTCGCGGGGTATGTGCTTTTCCGAGCTGAGGCCGTGCTCGAAGCGTTGCAGATCGATGCGGTGGCCTCCAACGGGCAGCATTTCCACGCTGACCCGGTAACGGCGTGAGACGTCGTCGAGCGTGTTCAAGCGCTGCTCCAGCCCGCGGCACCAGTCGCGAAGGCCATCCACCTGGTCGAAGCCCTCGGGTTTGAGCAGCGGGACGTAGAGCAGTTGCTCGAGGAACCGGTCGTCGTAACGGCGTGCCCAGCGCTGCACGATGGCCTGCACCTCCACGTACTTGCGCGCGAGGGACTCGAGCCCAAGACCCGACAGCGGGGGAGCGTCGGCACTCACGTGCAACGCAGCGCCATCGATGGCAGTGTTCAACAGCAGAGCATTCAGTTCGAGATCGTCCTTGACGTAGGTTTCCTGCTTGCCTTTCTTCACCTTGTAGAGCGGCGGCTGTGCGATGTAGATGTGACCACGCTCGATGAGGACGGGCATCTGGCGATAGAAGAACGTGAGCAGCAGGGTGCGGATGTGTGAACCGTCCACGTCGGCGTCCGTCATGATGATGATACGGTGATAACGAAGCTTGTCGACGTTGAAATCGTCGCGACCGATACCGCAGCCGAGCGCGGTGATCAACGTACCGACCTCGGCCGACGCCAGCATCTTGTCGAACCGTGCTTTTTCCACGTTCAGAATCTTGCCCTTCAGGGGCAGGATGGCCTGGGTGCGTCTGTCACGGCCCTGTTTGGCGGAGCCACCGGCGGAGTCACCCTCGACCAGGAACATCTCGGACAACGCGGGATCCTTTTCCTGACAATCGGCAAGTTTGCCGGGCAATCCGGCGATATCGAGGGCGCCCTTGCGCCGGGTCATCTCGCGGGCCTTGCGCGCCGCCTCGCGGGCGTAGGCGGCCTCGAGGATCTTGTTGACGATGGCGCGGGCCTCTTGCGGATGCTCAAGCAGAAACTCTTCCAGACGCTGGGCGACGGCCGATTCGACCACCCCCTTGACCTCGGAGGACACCAGCTTGTCCTTGGTCTGCGAGGAAAACTTAGGATCGGGCAGCTTGACGGACAAGATGGCGGTCAGGCCTTCACGCGAATCGTCGCCGGTGGTCGCGATCTTCTCCTTTTTCGCGGCGAGTTCCTTCTCAATGTAATTGTTCAGGGTGCGGGTGAGCGCCGCGCGATACCCCGCCAGATGGGTGCCGCCATCCTTTTGCGGGATGTTGTTGGTGTAGCAATACATGCTTTCCTGGTACGAGTCGTTCCATTGCATGGCGACTTCCACCTGGGTGTTCCCGTCGCGCGTCTGAAACCACAGCACGCTGTCATGGACAGCCGTCCGGCTGCGGTTCAAATGCGTGACGAATGCCTTCAACCCCCCCTCATGCTGGAAAACCTCTGATTTTTCGTCTCGCTCATCGACCAGCTCGATGCGCACACCCGAGTTCAAGAACGACAACTCACGCAGTCGCTTGGCCAACGTATCGTAAATGAAGGAAATGTTCGTGAACGTCTGCGAACTCGGTTTGAAACGCAGCGTGGTTCCGCGCTCCTCGGTGTCGCCGACCACGGCGAGCGGGGCCTGTGGCACGCCCATGCGATATTCCTGGCGATGCAACTTGCCATCGCGCCGTATGTTCAACTCGAGGAAATCCGACAACGCATTGACCACCGATATGCCTACGCCGTGCAGACCGCCGGAAACCTTGTACGAGGTGTCGTCGAACTTTCCACCGGAATGAAGCACGGTCATGATGACCTCGGCCGCGGAGACTCCCTCCTCGCTGTGAATATCGACCGGAATGCCGCGCCCGTTGTCCGATACCGTCACCGATTCGTCGGCATGTATGGTCACCACCACCCGGTCGCAATAGCCGGCCAACGCCTCGTCGATGGCGTTGTCCACGACCTCGAAAACCATGTGATGCAAGCCGCTGCCGTCGTCTGTGTCGCCGATATACATCCCGGGGCGTTTTCGAACGGCATCCAATCCTTTCAAGACTTTGATTTTACTGGAATCGTAGATTTCGTTCTGGGTCATGGCGAATCCTGCGTTGCAACCCGCGATGATAGCAGTTTTCGACGCCGGAAACGAGGTAGGCCAGGCATAAAAACCTAATAAAAACAGTTGCTTATAAATGCATGCTAGGCCCTCCTGACCAGCCCGTCGTGCAATTCGTACACTTTGCCGGGCTGGCCAAAAATCGAGGACACGGGCGACAGCGTGGTGACGATCAATTGAAAAGGCTGGGTGCCGACCTCGCGAATCAGCGCCAGGAGATTATCCGCATCGAGTTCGGCGGCAGGATCGTCCAACAACAGCGTGGGTGCCGGCGAAGACTCCATCGGCAGCAGCTGCAATTGGGCCAGCAACAATGCAGCAGCCAACAGCTTTTGTTGGCCACGGGAAATTCGATCTTTGACGGAGAGCCCATCCAAACGAATCAATAGCTCGCCCCGTTGGGGACCCACCTGCGTAACACCCGTCGCCCGCTCGTGCGCGCTAGTCGCGGCCAACGCTTCCGATAAAGTTCGATCTACAGGCCATCCGGCGCGATAAGTCAGAGAAAGCTCGCGCTCAAACAAACGCTGCACGAGTGCCTTCGTTGCATTCGCAAGTTGGGCGGTGTAACGCCCCCGGGCGCCGGTCAGCAACTCTCCGTAGCGGACGAGGTCGGCGTTCCACGCATTGACCGCAGGTGCCGGTGCCCGGGCGGTCAATGCCGCATTGCGTTGTCTCAGCACCTGTTGGTACCGTTGCCAATGAACTACGAACGACTGTTCCACGTGGAACACACCCCAATCCAGAAACCGGCGGCGGCGCCCCGGTCCTTCTTCGATGAGTCTATGGACCTCAGGATCGATGATCTGAACGGGAAACGATCTCGCTAATTCGGCCAGCGACGAGGGGCGCTCACCATTGATACGTGCCCTCAACCCGTCGGATGAACCTTCCACTCCTAGACCGATGCAACCATCGCCCTGCTGTATCTCGCCATAGGTGATGAATTTCGAACCACCCCGCGCGATAAGATTATCCGTGCGCCGCGTCCGGAAGGAGCGGCCACGCCCCAACACGTAAACCGCCTCGAGCAAACTCGTCTTGCCCGACGCATTGGGCCCTTTGATGAGCGTGAAACGAGCATCAAACTCCAACTCGGCGGACTGCAGACATCGAAAACTCGACACCTGCACTCGCCGGATCGGCACGGACTCAGAGCCTCATGGGCATGACCACATACCGTGCACTGCCGCCACCGGGCGAGCGGATCAAGCAGCTGCTGTTGCTGTCGGTAAGGCCGAGTTCCACTTCCTGACCATCGATGGCAGCCAGCGCATCGAGCAGGTAATTGACGTTGAAACCCACCTCGAGATCGGCGCCTCCATAACTCACTTCGATTTCTTCCTCGGCCTCTTCCTGCTCCGGATTATGGGCCTGCACCGTCAACAAATTCTTCCTCACGGTAATGCGGATCCCACGATATTTCTCGTTCGAGAGAATAGCCGTCCGCTGCAGCGCCTGGCGCAACACGTCACGGTCCGCACGAATCGCGGTTGCAGGTGCCGGCGGAATCACCCGCGAGTATTCCGGAAAGCGTCCGTCGATGAGCTTGGACGTAAAACGGATGTCTCCGATCTGTGCACGAACGTGGTTGGTGCCGATGGCCACCTCCGCGCCGCCCTCATCGGTCAGCACGCGCTGCAATTCCAGGACTCCTTTACGAGGCACGATGACCTGCTGCGACGTCATGGCTTTGTCCGACAGGGTCGCCTCGCAAAGTGCCAGACGATGTCCGTCGGTGGCGACCGCCCGGAGCGACTGCCCATCGATTTCCAGCAACATGCCGTTGAGGTAATACCTCACATCCTGCTGCGCCATCGAAAAATGCGTCTTCTCGAGCAAACGCAGCAAGGCAGAACGGGGCAGCTGGACCGACTGATGGGCGGCGATGTCGTCGATCACCGGGAAGTCGGTGGCCGGCAACGTGGACAGGCTGAACCGGCTGCGACCTGCCTTGACGATTACCTTCTCACCGTCCACGGTGAGCGCCACCGGTGCCTTGTCGGGGAGTGCCCGCAGGATGTCCAAGAGCTTGCGACCGGGAACCGTGATATCTCCGAGTTCTTGAACGGCGACGTCTGTGCCCGCCACCAGTTCAACTTCGAGGTCCGTTGCCGTGATGGCCAACCGACCGTCACGTGCACCAAGCAATACGTTCGCCAGCACGGGCATGGTTTGACGACGTTCCACGACACCGATCACCGCCTGGAGAGGTCCCAGTAATTTCTCGCGCTCTGCCGTCAATTTCATGGCTTACCCACCGCCTTCTTAAATCTTAAATTCTTTATATAGGATTATTACTATGATTATGAGGGCTTGAATATTTCTGTATAAAGCAAGAATAACCTTTATATTCAGTAACCTATAACCCCCGAAAGCCTGCCTGACACCTGTCCGTCACCCGTTTGCAACCTGTCGCGGACCTGTGGACAACTTTATCCACAGTTTCCTCCACAGCTTTTCCCCGCTAACCGGCCAGAGTTCTCAACAGGTTCGAATAGTCCTCGCCGATACGTCGCTCCGTCTCGCGCAGCGCCTTGACCCGCCGACACGCATGCAGCACGGTGGTATGGTCGCGGCCACCGAATGCATCGCCGATTTCAGGGAGGCTGTGATTGGTGAGTTCCTTCGCCAGTGCCATGGCCACCTGTCGCGGTCTGGCGATTGATCGACTTCGCCGTTTCGACAATAAATCGGCGATACGGATTTTGTAGTATTCCGCCACCGTCTTTTGGATATTTTCGACCGTGACCAGCCGCTCCTGCAACGCCAGCAGATCGCGCAGCGCTTCCTTCGCGAAATCCAGCGTGATGGGGCGGCCGGTGAAATGGGAGGTGGCGACCACCCGGCGCAGGGCGCCCTCCAGCTCGCGCACGTTCGAGCGAATACGTTTGGCTACGAAAAACGCCACCTCTTCGGGGAGGTCCACATTCGACATGGCGGCCTTGCTCATGAGGATGGCGACGCAGGTCTCGAGCTCCGGCGGTTCGATCGCGACGGTCAGCCCCCAACCGAAGCGTGATTTCAAACGCTCTTCCAAACCATCCACTTCCTTCGGATAGCGGTCGCAGGTGAGGATCACCTGCTGCTGGCTTTCCAGCAGGGCATTGAAGGTATGGAAGAATTCTTCCTGCGAGCGATCCTTGCCAGCGAAGAACTGGATGTCATCGATCATGAGCGCATCCAACGAACGATAGGCAGTCTTGAAGTCGTTGATGGTGTTGTGCTGCAGAGCCTTGACCATGTCGCCGACGAACCGCTCGCTGTGCACGTACGCGAGGCGTGCTTCCGAATTGTTTTCCTTGATCTTGTTGGCGACCGCATGCATCAGATGGGTCTTGCCGAGACCTACGCCGCCATAAATGAACAACGGGTTGTAGGCCTTGCCCGGGTTGCCCGCAACCTGGATTGCCGCCGCCTTGGCGAGCTGGTTGCTCTTGCCCTCGACGAAACTATCGAAGGTAAAATCATTGTTGATGCGGCTGCCGAGCACCGTGGGCACGATGGTCCGGGAGCGGACCGCGAGGTGGGCCGCCGTCCCGGTGCCTTCGTTTGCAGTGACCATCACCCCCGTGGATACCATTCCGGCGCGCGTGCCGACGTCGAGCACCAGGTTGGGTGCCGTTCCTTGTGCGAACTCCGTCATCAGTTCCTTGATGCGGGGCAGCGAGTGCTCGCCCAGCCATTCGATCACGTAGCGATTGGGCGCCAGCAGCCGAAGTTCGCCCTCCTGCTCGACTGCCTGCAGGGGCCGGACCCACGTATTGAACTGCTGCATCGGGAGTTCGCTCTCGAGCACGCGCAGACAGCGGTTCCATAGCGACTCCGGCAAGAGCGCTCTCCTAAGAAATTCGGCGTTGGGGCAAGTGAGACGAAAGGGCTCGGAGTCTAGCTCCAACGGGAGGGGGCGTCTATTGACACGTCCGGGCATGCTCAGTACCCTTGCCGCCTTTCGCGAATCCAGCGCATTGGCTGGCGTTGCTCCTCAAGTTTCTCGAAGTTGCGCTATGAAACGTACGTTCAATCCCAGTAATTTGCACCGTGCCAGAACCCATGGCTTTCGGGCCCGCATGGCCACCAAAAGTGGCCGTCGTCTGCTGGCACGACGTCGCGCGAAGGGGCGTAAGCGCCTCTGTCCCTAAGACAGCCCTGCAGGCTGTCCAGCAATTCGTAAGCTGTCCTTCGAGCCGTGCAAGCGTTTGCACCAGCCGGCCGAATTTCGCGAGGTCAGACAGCGCGGTAAGAAATTTGCCGATGCTTTCTTCAGTCTGTCCGTGCTGGCCAATCACGAAAATCATCCGCGTTTGGGGCTGGCGATCGCGACGCGCACCTTCGGCAGCGCGGTGGCGCGCAATCGCATCAAGCGCCTCACCCGGGAATCGTTTCGGTTGAATCAACATGCGTTGCCGGCCGTGGACGTCACCGTATCGGCGCGCGACGCCGCGCGGCGTGCGGGCCCGATGGAGCTGCGTTCGAGTTTGGAAAAACATTGGAAGAGCATTCTCAAGCGATGCGTAACCTCTTGATCGGCGCGATTCGCGCGTATCAGCTCGTCTTGAGCCCCCTGCTGGGACCGCGCTGCCGTTATTTTCCGAGCTGTTCGTGTTACGCGCGTACGGCCATCGAACGTCACGGCGCGCTGCGCGGCTCGTGGCTGGGGCTTTGTCGCCTCCTGCGCTGTCATCCTTTCACGCCGGGCGGTTACGACCCTGTGCCGGACAAGAGAAGTTTCAATGCCTAATATCCGGGTCATGTTGTGGGTGGCGTTTGCCGCGCTCCTCTATTTGAATTACGAGGCGTGGAATCACGACTACGCGGCTCCGGCACCGATCCTCGGCGCGGGCGCCGCCAGTTCTCCCGCGAGGACCCTGGGCGATTCGATCCCGCAGTCCGCAAACCCACAACCTGGGGCGACGACCCCGGTGCCGTCCCTGCCCGCGGCCGCGGGTGCGCCGGGTGCTGCAGCACTCGGGACTGCCTTGCCGGGAGCCCCGGTCGGCGCTGTCACGCCCGGTCCGTCCGCAGCGGTTGCACCGCTGCACGTCGTCACCGACGTGCTCGACATCCTCATCAACCTCAAGGGCGGCGAACTCGAACGCGCCGACATCCGCGAATATCCGCTGCACAAGGACAACCCAAACGTGCCGGTGCGCCTGTTGAACCGGGACAGCGACGCGACCCTGTACGTGCTGCAGTCCGGTCTCGTCGGTGCACCGGGCGAAGCCGCGCCGACGCACCTTGCCACGTGGACCGCCGAGCAGACGTCTTACCAGCTCGCGCCGGAAGCGGAACAGCTGCTCGTGCCGCTGACCTGGAACGACGGCCAGGGCCTCGCCGTGACCAAGACCTTCGTCTTTACGCGGGGTGGCTATGCCATCGGTCTGAAATACGCCGTGCAAAACACCGGGCCACGCACGCGCACGCTTGCCTCGTATGCGCAGTTCCTGCGGCATTGGGAACACGCGTCGCGATCCTACTTCGACGTCGAGACTTACTCGTTCAAAGGGCCCGCCGTGTGGGACGGCTCCAAGTCCATCGATCTGAAGGTCGAAAACGAGGCCGACTCGAAATTCTCGGAAACCGTGACGAACGGCTGGCTGGCGTCGTTGCAGCATCATTTCGTGTCTGCCATCGTGCCCGCCGCCAACCAGGCGGACCGGTATCAGCTGCAGGTGCAGGATCACGAGTATCTGCTGAGCAGCACCGGGCCCATGACACCGGTGGCGGCAGGCGCCAGCGCCGTGTTCGAGACCCAGCTGTTCGTCGGGCCGAAGCTGCAGGCGCAGCTCGCGGCCGCGGGCCCCCAGCTGCAGCGTACCGTCGACTATGGCAAGCTGACGGTGCTCTCGCAGCCCCTGTTCGCCACCCTGAAGTGGGTGCACAGCCTGATCGGCAACTGGGGCTGGTCCATCATCCTGGTCACGGCGTTGATCAAGCTGTTGTTCTATCCGCTGAGTCAGGCCAGCGGCCGTTCCATGGCCAAGATGCGGGCGGTCGCGCCGCGCATGAAACAAATCCAGGACAGCTTCAAGGACGACCGGGAGAAACTGGGCCGCGCGATGATGGAGCTGTACAAGAAGGAAAAAATCAATCCGCTGGCGGGTTGTCTGCCCATGGTGGTGCAGATTCCGTTCTTCATCTCGTTCTACTGGGTATTGCTGGAAAGCGTCGAAATGCGCCAGGCGCCCTTCATGCTCTGGATCAACGATCTGTCGTCTCGCGATCCGTTCTTCGTGCTGCCGTTGTTGATGGGCAGTGCCATGTTCGCCCAGTTCAAGTTGAATCCGGCGCCGCCGGATCCCATGCAGGCGAGGATCATGCAGTTCATGCCGCTGGTCATGACCGGCATGATGGCGTGGTTTCCGTCGGGCTTGGTGCTCTACTGGTTGACCAATACGGTGCTGTCCATCGTGCAGCAGTGGCGGGTCAACAAGGTCGTCGCAGCCGAGGCCGGCCGGCCTCGATCTTAAGGGCACTCGGGGGGTGAGCCGGTCGTACCGAATGTCCGACACCATCGCCGCGATCTCGAGCCCTCCGGGCCGCGGGGCGGTGGGGGTGATCCGGATATCGGGCGCGCAGGTACCGGAGATAGCGACTGCGATCTTGGATCGTCTGCCGACGCCGCGGCAGGCGCTGCTGGCGCGGTTTCTGGACGCCTCGGGCCGCAGTCTGGACCAGGGCTTGGCGCTGTATTTTCCGGCGCCGGCATCTTTCACCGGCGAAGCGGTGCTGGAGTTGCAGGGCCACGGCGGGCCGTTGGTGATGGATCTGGTGATGCAGCGTGTTCTCGAGCTGGGCTGCCGCATGGCCCGGCCCGGCGAGTTCAGCGAGCGCGCCTTCTTGAACGGCAAGATGGACATGGCGCAGGCCGAGGCGGTGGCGGATCTCATCGATGCAGGAACCGCCGCGGCGGCGCGGGCTGCGGTGCGGTCGCTGCAGGGTGAATTCTCGGTACACATCCATGACCTCAAGGCCCGTCTCACGGGCCTGCGGATGTATGTGGAGGCGGCGATCGATTTCCCCGACGAGGAGCTGGACTTCTTGTCCGATACCGCCGTGACCGAGCGCTCGGAGGCCCTGTTCGCTAGCTTTCGCCGCCTGCTGGCATCCGCGCGGCAGGGGGCGCTGTTGCGCGATGGACTCACGGTGGTGATCGCGGGCCGGCCGAACGCGGGCAAATCCAGTTTGCTCAATCGACTGGCGGGCGACGACGTGGCAATCGTGAGCGACCTGCCAGGTACCACCCGCGACGTACTGCGACAGTATCTTCAGCTCGACGGGATGCCGGTGCATGTCGTCGACACGGCGGGGTTGCGCATCGCGACGGATGCGGTCGAGGCAGAGGGCATCCGGCGCGCACAGGCTGAGATGCAGCGGGCTGACCGCATTCTGTATCTGGTGGACGCCACGGACGCTGAAGCCGCCACTGCGCGGCGGCCCGTGGAACTCGACGGGCTGCCGACGAGCATTCCGGTGACGCTCGTGATCAACAAGATCGATCTGCTCGCGGTTTCCAGTCGCGACGTGGAGCTCGTCGACCCGTCGCCTGCGAAAGCAGACGGGCGAGTCCATGTCAGTGCGCTCACCGGCGAAGGAGTCGACCGCCTGCGGGAGCACCTCAAAACCTGTGCCGGATATGGCGAACCGGCCGGTGGTGCGATTTCAGCGCGTCGCCGTCATCTGGACGCTCTCGACCGCGCTCATGCACTGCTCGAAAGCGCGGTAGCCACGCTCCGCGAGACCGGCGCTGTTGAATTGTTCGCCGAGGATCTGCGACTGGCACAGCTTGCCTTGAGCGAGATAACAGGGGAATTCACCAATGAAGATCTGCTCGGCGAGATCTTTGGGAGTTTCTGTATCGGCAAGTGACATGGCGGTCGACGGGTCTCGCCCTGCTGCGGTAGCCTCGAGCCATGCCGAGGCCACCCCCAAAGAGGATCAGGCGCGTTGACTGCGGCGTTTGCCATCCGGCACGTGATCGACCTCGATGGCGCGAGCCAGGCGCGCCGAGATCGCGAAGGCAGCGAGCACGAAGAAAGTTACGGTGCACGTGCCGACCGGAAATCGCCAGAACAACCACAGCATGGTGACCGACGACAACGTCAGCACACCGATGAATGCAAAAATGTTGGAACGCTTCGCGCCTTTATTGATCATGCCAGCCCCCAAATCGTGCAAAACCGAACAGGGGTGTTTTATACGCGTCAAATTAAAAAAACGCCATCATTAACGCGGAAAAAAAATCCTTTCGGTCCGTCACACCTTTGTGGTCGCGTTTTCGTGCACGTATGTGGGGCATGGTGTAGGGCATTTCCGGCAGTGCACGCCTTCCGCTCCTACGCCAGCATGGTTTCGCGACGCCAGTGCCGGGTCGTCAGCAGGATCAGCACTCCGGCGAACGCGAGTGAGGAAACCGCGGACACGGCGATGTCGAGCGCAGCCACCGGTTCGTCCTTCAATACGCTGGTCATCAGCAGATGCTGGCTGAGGGAGGGGATGAACATCAGTGCACGGTGTGTCCGCAGCGAATAGATGCTGGCGAAGGCAATCGGCAGCGTGGGCACCAGCAGCACGCTGGTCAGATAAGTCTGCGCCTCGCGGTAGCTGCGGGTGAACGAGGCGACCAGTGTCATGAGCGCCGCGCCCAGGGGCACGAACGGCAGGCAGATGGCGAAGAACGCCGCCGCCGTGGCCACGCCCAGATTCGCGCTCATGCCCAAGCGCTCCAGCGGCACAAAACGGAACACGAAAACGAATGCGGTGAGACTGATGGCGAGAGACAGACACATGAATAGGCAAGTGGCCAGGATCTTGCCCCCGACCAGGCTGCCGCGCGCCACCGGCAGACTCAGCAGCGCCTCCAGGGAGCCGCGCTCGCGCTCGCCCGCGGTGGCATCGATGGCGAGGTAGAGTCCGCCCATCAGCACCGCGAACAAGACAAAATAGGTCATGAAACCCAGCACTACCACGGCGCGGCCTGCCGGCGTTGCAACGTCGGCTTCGTTGACGGCGACGGGCACCGCCAGCAGCGGGTTCACGCCCCGTGCCTGCAGCCGCAGTTGCGCGATGCCGCTGCCGTACGACGCCAGCAACAGCCGCGTCCGCTCGGCACTCTTCCTGTTCTGCGAGTCCGCGCTGTCCGCGACGAGCAGCACGGGGGCCGGCGCGGCGGCGGTGAAGCGCGCCCGGTAATCCGGCTCGACCATGACCACCACGGGGGTGGTACCGCTGCGGACGAGGGCTCGCGCCGCCGATTCGCTCAAGTCGACGAAGTCCAACCGCACCCCATGCACTTGGAAAAAAGCCACCAGGCCGGGCGCATACGCCCCCCCGGAGAGCGTGAGCCGCAGCGGCTCGTCCGACTCGACCACGCTCTGGTTGAGCATTCTGGAGACCATGGCGCCGAACAGCAGGGGTCCGAATAAAGGACCGAACAGCAGGGCCGAGATCAACGTCCGGCGATCGCGCAGATTCTCCACCACCTCCTTGACCAGCACCACGAGCAGCGTACGCATCAGGACACCGCCGCGAGCCCGAGTATGTGCAGGAAGGCATCTTCCAGGTTGTCCGTCCCGCTGCGCTCGCGCAGTTCCTGGGGGGTGCCTTCGGCGAGCACGCGGCCACCGCCGATGATCACCACTCGGTCGCACAGAGCCGCCACCTCCTGCATGACGTGCGAGGAGAACAGGATGCAACGGCCCTGTCGTTTCAAGGTGAGCAGCATGTCGCGCACGTTGCGGATCGCCATCACATCGAGCCCGTTGGTGGGCTCGTCGAGCATGAGGTTCTTCGGGTCGTGCACCAGGGCGCGGGCCAACCCCACCTTGATGCGCTGGCCCTGCGAGAAGCCCTTCACGCGCCGGTCGATGAACGTGTCCATGCCGAGGGCACTCGACAGCAGGGTGGTGCGTTCGCGCAGCCGTGCCCGGTCCAGGCCGTGCAGTGCGCCGAAATACGCGATGTTTTCGCGGGCGGTCAGATTGTTGTAGAGCCCGGCGGCATGCGGCAGCACGCCGAGATGGGCGCGCGCCGCGGACTCCGAACCCAGAATATCCAGGCCTTCGATGCGGGCACTGCCCCCATCCGGCGTCAGCACCCCGTACAGCATGCGCAGGCAGGTCGATTTGCCGGCCCCGTTGGCGCCCAGCAATCCGGTGATCTCGCCGTCGTGGGCGGTGAAGGACACCTGACTCGCGGCTTCGAGCAGACCGAAGCGCTTGCACAACGCACGTGCTTCGATCATGGCGCGGGACCCGCCAGGCTCAAGAAGAACGGAGCGGGGCGGTGGCGCTGCAGACAGCCGGCATCGAGGGCCGCCGGATCGGCGGAGTCCAGGAATTGCGCCATGAGCAGGGGCACGCAGCCGGTGGCGAGTTGACCATGTCCCTCGCCCTGCAGCACGAGCTGGCGCCGGCGGGTCAGGCGAGCCCCCGCGCGCTCGGCATCGGCCGGCGGCGTCACCGGATCCGCCTCTCCCGACAGCAGTAACGTCGGCACGACGCTCACCAGCACGTCGTGCAGGTCGGCATCCACGGGACCGCGCGGCCAGATCCGGCAGATGGCGGCGAAGGCCTGCAGCTGATCCGCACCCTGATAGGTCCCCTGCAGGCTCGGGCGGTCGACCAAGCCTGCGAATCGCGGTTCATCCTCGCTGCAGATGACGCTGTTCTGCATGCCGCTCGAGAGCTGACCGCCGATCTGGCGCGCCAGCATCACGGTCTGGCCCGCCAAGGGCTCGAGATGACCCTGTGCTCCCTGATGTATCAACGCCGGCAGCAGCGAGGCCTCGGCTGCGCTGTAGGAAAGGAAACGCAACGCCGCATTGAGCACACTGCGATTGAACTCGAACGTCATGGGTTCGCCGCTGCTGGGATCGCTGAATTCCAAGTTCTGGCGCTGCGGGCCGAAGCGCCGGCGTAGACTCTCGAGTTCCTGCGTCAGGGTGGGAAAGGCGGCGGCACACGCCGCCGATTCCCGGCAGCGCGCGACGATGAGGCCGAGCGCCCGCTCGGCATCGGCGGGGGTGTCGGGGCCGATGACCTGCTCGGGATAGGTGACCCCGTCCAGGATGACCGCGTGGGTGACGGTCGGATGGCGGCGCATGTACAACTGTGCCACGCGGGTGCCATAAGACGAACCGTACAAATCGATCCGGGCATACCCCAGTGCGCGCCGCACCGCATCGAGATCGCCGACCGCGACGCTGGTGGTGTAGAAGCGTACACGGGGTCCGAATTTCGTCAGGCAGCTGCGCGTTGCATCGAGCAGCGCGGGCAACCCCGCGGCCATTTCCTGCCAGTCGTCCGGATACGGGCAGTCGAGCGGTGAGGAGCCTCCTGTGCCGCGCTGATCGACCAGCACGATGTCGTGGCTGCGGTTCGCCCGGGCGAAAGCGCCCGCATTGCCCGTATACAGATCGGTCGCCGCCTGTCCCGGTCCGCCGGCCAGTAGGAACAGGGGTGCCGCCGTGGAGCGGCGATCGAGTGCGCGTACCACGGCCACCCGCAGCGTGATCCTGGCCCCGTCGGGTCGCGTCGGATCTTCCGGCACGGCGAACGTGCCGCAGCGTGCCGCGGTCGAACTCAAACGCAACGGATGCTCGAGCCGGCATTCGACCAGCGACAACGCCCCGGCCGCCGGCGCCCGGCCGCCCGCGCACAAGGCGCCGCCAAGGAGCGCCATCCACACCAGCCGCATCCCGATTGTCCGTATCACGATGCCAGTGTATCGATTCGCTACCCACGCACACCCGCGACTTGGTAGATTTGCGTCCCAGTTCGCCTTAAGCCCAGGTACCTCCCATGTCCGTGATTCGCGAAGACGATGTCATTGCCAGCGTGGCCGCAGCGCTGCAGTACATCTCCTATTACCACACCCCGGATTTCATCCAGGCCATGGGCCGTGCCTACGAGGTGGAGCAGAGTCCGTCCGCGCGCGACGCCATTGCACAGATTTTGACCAATTCGCGGCTGTGTGCCGAAGGCCACCGCCCCATCTGTCAGGACACCGGCATCGTGGTGGTGTTCGTACGGGTCGGAATGGGCGTGACCTGGGACGCGAAACGCGATCTCGAGGCCATGATCAACGAGGGGGTGCGGCGTGCCTACCAGGACCCCGACAACAAATTACGCGCATCGATCGTTGCCGATCCTGCCTTCAAACGCAGTAATACCCGGGACAACACCCCCGCGGTGATACACACCGAACTGGTCGCGGGCGAGCACGTGGAAATCACCGTGGCGGCCAAGGGCGGCGGGTCGGAAAACAAATCTATGTTCGCCATGCTGAACCCGTCCGACTCGGTGGCCGACTGGGTTCTCGAGATGGTGCCGGAAATGGGTGCCGGTTGGTGTCCGCCCGGCATGCTCGGCATCGGCATCGGCGGCAGTGCGGAGAAAGCCCTGCTGCTCGCCAAGAAATCGCTGATGGATCCCATCGACATCGGGGACCTGATCGCGCGCGGGCCGAACACGTCGCTCGAGGAGCTGCGGTTGGACATCTATCACCGGGTCAATGCGCTCGGCATCGGCGCGCAGGGGTTGGGCGGCCTGACCACGGTGCTCGACGTCAAAGTGCTGGACTATCCGACCCATGCGGCGTCGCTGCCCGTCGCGGTGATCCCCAATTGTGCGGCCACGCGGCACATTCATTTCACGCTCGACGGCTCGGGGCCGGCGGTGCTGGTCCCACCGGATTTGAATTCCTGGCCCAAGGTACAGTGGGTCGCCGATGCCGGCGCGCGCCGCGTGTCGCTCGACGGCCTGACGCGGGAGGAAATCGGGCGCTGGAAATCCGGCGAGCGTCTGCTGCTGTCGGGCAAGTTGCTGACCGGCCGCGATGCTGCGCACAAGCGGATTTGTGCCCTGCTCGATGCGAACCAGCCACTGCCGGCGGGCTTGGATTTTACCGGCCGGGTGATCTACTACGTGGGCCCGGTCGATCCGGTGGGCAGCGAAGTGGTCGGGCCCGCGGGTCCCACCACGGCGAATCGCATGGACCGCTTCACCGACACCATGCTGGGCAAATCCGGTCTGCTCGCCATGGTGGGCAAGGCGGAGCGCGGGCCGGAAACCGTCGCGTCCATCGCCAGGCATCGCTCGGCATATCTCATCGCCGTGGGTGGCGCCGCCTTTCTGGTATCGAATGCCATCCGCAGCAGTCGCGTGGTGGCCTTCCCCGAACTCGGCATGGAGGCGGTGTATGAGTTCGAAGTGCGCGACATGCCGGTGACGGTGGCCGTTACCGCCGCCGGTGAGTCCGTCCACGACACCGGACCCCGGGCGTGGGCGGGCAAGTTCGCCGGCATCGCCGTGACGGTCGCGTAGCCGTGCGCTTCGGCACGGCGTTCGACGTCATCGTGATCGGCGGCGGCCATGCCGGCACCGAGGCGGCGCTGGCGGCGGCGCGCATCGGCGCGAGGACGCTGCTGCTGACGCATAATATTGAGACCCTCGGCCAGATGAGCTGCAATCCGGCCATCGGCGGCATCGGCAAAGGGCATCTCGTCAAAGAGATCGATGCGCTCGGCGGGGCGATGGCGCTGGCTACCGACGCAGCTGGCATCCAATTTCGTACCCTCAACGCGAGCAAGGGTGCGGCCGTGCGGGCCACCCGCGCCCAGGCCGACCGACAGCTCTACAAACGTGCGATCCGGCATCGACTGGAAACTCAGTCGAATCTGTCGCTGTTCCAGCAGGAAGCCGCCGACCTGGTATTGCAGGGTGGGCGCGTGACAGGCGTGGTCACGCAGGGCGGCATCGAGTTTGCGGCGCGTTCCGTGGTGCTCACCGTCGGCACGTTTCTGGGCGGCAGAATCCATGTGGGGCTCGAAAGCCACGCCGGCGGACGGGCGGGCGATCCGCCGTCCAATCGCCTGGCGTCACGGCTGCGCGACCTCGCGTTGCGTGTCGGCCGGCTGAAGACGGGAACGCCGCCGCGAATCGACGGCCGCAGCATCGATTTCGCCGGTCTCATGGAGCAGCACAGCGACGAGCCGCGACCCGTGTTTTCCTATCTCGGCACCCGTGCACAGCAGCCTCGCCAGCTGCCCTGCCACATCACGGCCACGAACGAGCGCACCCACGACATCATCCGGGCCGCGAGCGCGCGTTCGCCGATGTTCACCGGGTTGATCGAGGGGGTGGGCCCGCGCTACTGCCCGTCGGTCGAGGACAAGGTGGTGCGCTTTGCCGGGCGGACGTCGCACCAGATATTCATCGAGCCCGAGGGATTGGACACTCATGAAATTTATCCGAACGGCATCTCCACCAGCCTGCCCTTCGACGTGCAATACGAGTTCGTGCGCTCGATCAAGGGATTCGAGTCCGCGCACATCACGCGCCCGGGCTACGCCATCGAGTATGACTTCTTCGATCCGCGCGATCTGAAACCCAGCCTGGAGACCAAGGCGATCGCGGGGCTGTACTTCGCGGGCCAGATCAACGGCACCACGGGCTACGAAGAAGCGGCCGCCCAGGGTCTGCTCGCCGGTGCCAACGCCGGGCTCGCGGCGGAGGGACGCGATGCCTGGTGTCCGAAGCGCAGCGATGCCTATCTCGGTGTTCTGGTGGACGACCTGATCACGCGCGGAGCCCCCGAGCCCTACCGGATGTTCACCAGCCGCGCCGAGTACCGGCTTTCCTTACGCGAAGACAACGCGGACCTGCGTCTGACCGAGCAGGGCCGCGCGCTGGGATTGGTGGACGACGGCCGCTGGGATTTTTATCTGCGCAAACGCGCTGCCGTGACGGGGGAACTCGAGCGGTTGTCGGCGGCCGTCGTGCATCCCGCGCAGGTGGATGCCGCCCTGCGGGTCAAGCTGGGCCAGCCCCTGCTGCGCGAGACGCATGCGATCGAACTGCTGCGGCGGCCGGAACTGAGCTACGAGGACGTGGCGTCGATCGCGTCGCCCGGCGAGGAGGATGCCACCGTGACGCAGGGCGGCGCGGCGCGCGACTGGCGTGACGACGAACGCCTGGCCGGGCAGGTTAAATTTCAGGTCGAGGTACAGGCCAAGTACGCGGGATACCTCAAGCGCCAGTTGCAGGAAATCGACCGTCAGGTTCGCCACGAAGAAATGGCGCTGCCGCCCGACATCGACTACGCGGACGTGGGGGGGCTGTCGAATGAGGCACGGCAGCGGCTGCGCGACGTGCGTCCCGGGACGGTCGGCCAGGCGGCGAGGATTCCAGGACTCACCCCGGCCGCCATCTCTCTGTTGTTGGTGCATCTGAGAAAACGCGATCACGCTGCCTGACGGACTGCTTTGACGAGGGTTGGAAGACGGGCGGTCGTGCTGACCGGTCTGTGTTTCATCGTGTCCGGAGCGGCCGCGACCTGGCACGTCGTCCACGAGAAAGCCGCCCCCGTCCCTAAAATCGTGTTGCGGCGGGGCAACGGCGCGGAACCCGAGAGTCTCGATCCTCAGCTCGCGCGCTCCGAAGGAGCGCTCACCCTGCTGCGCGACCTCTACGAAGGGCTCACCGCCATCGGGGCGGACGGCGAGCCCGTGCTCGCCGCGGCAGACCGCTGCGTCGTATCACCCGATGGCAAAACCTACAGGTTCCACCTGCGTGCAGGCTTGCGCTGGTCGAACGGCGACAGGGTGGTCGCGGAGGATTTCACCGCGGCGTGGCGGCGTCTGGTCGATCCGCGCACGGGTGCGCAGTATGCGGACCTGTTCAATGTGGTGCGGGGGGCCACGGCCATCACGCGCGGCACGGCGGCGCCCGGCACGCTCGGCGTGCGTGCCGAGGATGCCGACGATCTCACCGTCGAGTTGACGAACCCCACGCCTTATTTCCTCGGCATCCTCGCCCTCCCCGCCACCTTTCCGCTCAACAGGCCGGCGCTTGCCGCGCACGGTCGCGGTTTCACCAAACCGGGCGTCATGGTGTCGAATGGGGCGTTCGTGCTGACCCGATGGGATTTCGGGTCGCACCTGGTCGCGACCCGCAATCCGCGATATTGGAACGACGCGAATACGCGGTTGGATGGCGTGGAATATTACTCGTTTGCAGATCCTGCCATGGAGTTCCGCGCCTTTCGCGCGGGCGAACTCGACATCACGAGCAGCATTCCGCCGGCGCAGTTTGCCTGGGTGCGGCAGCATCTGGGCGCCGCGCTGCACGTCGCGCCGCAACTCGCTGTGTACTACCTCGGTATCAATCTGCGCAAGGCGCCGCTCGCCGGTTCTCAGGCGCTGCGCCAGGCGTTGTCACTGGTGATAGACCGCGAAAAGCTGGTGCGCTCGGTCACCGGAACGGGCGAAACGGCGGCGTATGCGTTGGTGCCGCCGCAGGTGCCGGACTATTCCCCCGCATCGCCGGCCTATGCGACCCAGCCCATGGCGGAGCGTATCGCGGCCGCGCGCCGGTTGCTGGCCGAGGCGGGCTTCGCCGATCATCCGCCCGTGCTGGAACTGCGTTACAACAACGGCGGCCTGCATGATCGGATCGCGGTAGCGGTGGCCGGGATGTGGAAGGAGGGACTCGGGATCGAAACCACCCTGGTTGCGGAAGAATTCAAGGTCCTTCTGGAAGACATCGACCGCGGCGATGCTGTTCAGATGTTTCGCGCGAGCTGGGTCGGCGACTACGACGATGCATTCAGTTTTTTGCAGCTGCTGCAAAGCGGCTTCGGAATCAACCTGCCCCATTATGCCAACGCGCAATACGACGCATTGCTGACGCGCGCGGCCGCCGCTCCGGACACGGCTGGCAGGCGGTCTGCATTGCAGGAAGCGGAGGCATTGATGCTCGGCGACCAGCCGTTGATACCGCTGTTCTTCTATGTGTCCAGGCACCTGGTCGCCGGCAGCGTGCAAGGCTGGCGCAACAACGCCTTGAACGTCGTTTACAGCCGCGATCTCGCCAAGACCGAGCGAGTACCGCTCTGAGGGCGCGCCCGGCCCGACGTCGCGCCGAATCCGAGAGGCGGCCCGGCACACATGTCGGTGGTATTTTGGCGCCTCACTCTTTAACATCCCATCCTGTCTGGCCCCCGTATACGCTCGGAGAAGTAGATGCTTTCGCGATTGAATGGCCTGGTTTTGCTGGCGGGCATGGTGGTCGGCTCGACGGTCTCGCACGTGGCGCACGCCGCCGGCGATCCGGTGATCGGCCAGAAGAAGTTTTATACCTGCGTCGGCTGCCACGGGATCGAGAACTACAAAAACGCCTACCCTGACTACAACGTTCCGCGGCTGCGTCATCAAAACGCGGCGTACATCATTTCGGCACTCCAAGAGTACAAATCGGGAGAACGACCGCACGCCACCATGCACGCGCAGGCTTCCTCGCTGTCGGATCAGGATATGGAGGACATCGCGGCCTACCTGCAGGGCAGCGAGCCGGTGCACCCCAGCGCGAAAGTCGTCGGCAAGGCGCCCGCCCAGGTGGCGGCTTGTGTCGCGTGCCATGGTGAAAACGGCCAGGGCGTCGATGCGACCATGAATCCGAAGCCGCCGGTGCTGGCCGGGCAGCACGTCGACTACCTTGAGCAGGCGCTCACGACCTATCGCAACGGCCGTCGCAAGAACGTGGTCATGGACGGCATGGCCCAGCTCTTGAAAAGCGACGAAGACGTCAAGATCGTTGCCGCGTACTTTGCCAGCCAGGAGTCGCCGCTCGCCACCGCGAAGACCGACAGCAGATAGACGCCAAGGCCGCCCGCCGACGCCCTGCACGGCGGCCGTGCAGATAATATCGCGCCATCATTCCTATGTTCCCGCGCGACGGGGATAATGGCGGCGATGGCAGCATTCGAACATCTCCTGCAAGCGTACGACGTCGGCGATCTGCTCGACGAGATCGCGAGCGCCGATCCGCCGGCGTATCTTCGACGTTGTTTCGCGGAGGGTATCTCCAGTCCCGTGCTGTCCTGGCCGCGGGTTCAGCAGCTGGGTTTGTGTGCGATGGTGCTCGACGCCGTCGTGCACGATCGAGATTACAAGGAGTTCGAACAGGAGCTGATCGCAGACTGGCGTGCTCATCACGGTCCCGCCTGTGCGCGCATCCAGGACACGGCGGCGGCTGCGCTGCGGCGGGCCGCGGCAGACTGGCGTGCCGCGGCGCCGGACGCCGCCGTGGAGCTCGAAGAGCTCGAACGCCGGCTGACGCCCGGATGAGAGCGGCACATGCATGTCGGTGGAGCGCCGCGGTCGCGGGGATGGTGTGCGTATTGAGCGCCTGCAATGCCACGCGCCCGCCCGCCCAGGCGGCGTCCCCGGCAGCGTCCGTCGCACCCGTCACGGCCGACGCGTCCTACGACTGGCACAGTCTGATCATCGTGCCCTTCGGCATGCTGTTGAAGGACAGTCCCATCGCTTTGCACGAAGTGCTGCTGTTTCGGGACGGATCCGCGCCGGGCGTCGAGGTCGAGAGCAAGGAGTGCTATGCCCTCGAGATGCAACCGCCGCGCTTCGTCGGTCGTCGCTCCGACGAATATCGGCTTTGCTTCACGCACGATCATCTGCGGCGAATCGAAGCCTCGGTCGATGTACCGTCGGCACAGGCGGCCGCGCTGTTTGCCCAGGTCTGCAGCGCATGGATGAAGAAATCGCCCGCGTCGCGTCCGGCGGGGTCGCCTCCCGTGTCGGATGGGGCTCCTTGCTCGGGCCGGGAAGGTCGGTTGTCTTTTTCGGGCCTGCTTGGACCGGCGTCCGTCGATACGGCGATGCGACTGTCCATCGCGCTCGTCGACACCCCTCTCGAACCATGACCCGTGACGAGGAACTCGCCGGTTTGGCGGCGGGTGCGCTGGAGCTGGGTGTGACGTTCAGTGCGGCGCAGGCCGAAACGCTCTTGCGGCTGGTGGACGAGCTGCAGGCGGGGAATGCTCAATTCAATTTGACGGCAATTCGGGACCGGCCGGGCATGGTGCGCAAACATCTGCTCGACAGCTTGAGTCTGCAGCCTTATCTGCAGGGTTCCCGGCTTGCCGACGTGGGGACCGGCGCCGGTTTTCCGGGCATGCCGCTTGCCATCGTCAATCCCTACCGACATTTTGCGCTGATCGAGGGCACGGGGAAAAAAGCGCGCTTCGTAGAACAGACGGCGCGGCGCATCGAATGCAGCAATGTCGAGGTGGTGCATGCGCGGGCCGAAAGCTACCGGCCCGCGCAGACCTTCGACACCGTGATGGCGCGCGCGCTGTCGTCGTTGGCGGACTTCGTCGCCTGCGCAGGGCATCTTTGCGCGCCGCAGGGCCGGCTGCTGGCCATGAAGGGCAAACGTCCGGACGAGGAACTCGCGGCGCTACCCAGGTCGTTTCGCGTGGTGGCGGTGCACCGCCTGCATCTGCCGGGACTCGACGACGAGCGGCATCTGGTGGAAATCTCACCGGCCCGTGCCTCCAGGCCGCGCTGCGCCGCGGGCAGTCCATGAATCAGGTCATCGTCGTCGCCAATCAAAAAGGGGGTGTGGGCAAAACCACGACGGCGGTGAATCTCGCGGCATCGCTGCAGGCGACCCGCCGCCGCGTGTTGCTGGTCGATCTCGATCCGCAGGGGAACGCAACGATGGGCTGTGGCATCGACAAGAACGCGCTGGTGCGAACGGCCTGCGACGTGCTGCTCGGCGATTGCACGGCGAGCGAGGCGCTCGTGTCCGTGGAATACGGCGGCTTCCGGTTATTGCCGGCGAATGCGGATCTCACCGCGGCCGAGGTGCGGCTCCTGACGCTCGACGCGGACCGGGAGTTCAAGCTGCGCAATGCTCTGGGGCCGCTGCGCGGGGATTTCGACGTGATCCTGATCGACTGTCCTCCTTCGCTCAACATGCTGACCTTGAATGCGCTGGTCGCTGCGGATTCCGTGATGGTTCCCATGCAGTGCGAGTACTACGCTCTCGAGGGATTGAGTGCGCTGCTGCAGACCGTCGATCAGATCCGCAGCTCCATCAATCCGACGCTGCAGATCGAGGGGCTGTTACGCACCATGTTCGACCCGCGCAACAACCTGGCGAACGAGGTGTCTGCACAGCTTCTTCAGCACTTCGGCGACAAGGTGTTCCGAACCCTGATTCCGCGCAACGTGCGTCTGGCCGAGGCGCCGAGTTACGGCAGGCCCGTGTTGTTTCACGACAAGGAATCGCGCGGCGCCCTTGCCTACCTCGCGCTCGCCGGCGAAATGATTCGCCGCGACGAGGCGGCGGCGACCTTATAATCTTCGCCTCTTCAAGTCCAGGTATACATCATGTCCGGTAAAAAGGCCCTGGGGCGCGGCCTCGCGGAGTTGAGTCCGCTGCTGGCGCAGCGAACTCAACCGCCCGCGCCGCAGGCTGGGCCGTCCGTCCTTCAATCCGGCGACCGATTGGTGAATCTACCCCTCGATCTCCTGCAACGCGGCCGGTACCAGCCGCGGGTGGACATGCGACCGGAATCGTTGCAGGAGCTGGCCGACTCCATCAAGGCACAGGGTCTGGTGCAACCCATACTCGTGCGTCCGCTGGGCGTGCCCGTCGCGGGCGAATCCCGCCGCTACGAGATCATCGCGGGCGAACGGCGCTGGCGTGCGGCTCAGCTGGCGGGCCTGACCGACATCCCTGCCGTGGTGCGCGACGTGCCCGACGAGGCTGCCGTGGTCATGGCGCTCATCGAGAACATACAGCGCGAGGACTTGAACCCGATGGAAGAGGCGGGCGCACTGTCGCGACTCATCCAGGAATTTGGCCTCACGCATCAAGCCGCCGCCGAAGCGGTGGGCCGGTCGCGCGCGACGGTCAGCAATCTGCTGCGTCTGATGGAACTCGCCGACGAGGTGAAACATCTGCTGGAGGAGCGCCGCATCGAAATGGGCCATGCCCGGGCATTGCTGGGACTCAGCGGGCGCCGCCAGCAGGTCGAGGTGGCGGCACTGGTGGCCAAGAAAGGGTTGTCGGTGCGGGACACCGAAGCTCTGGTGCGGCGCCTGCTGGCACCGCCACCGGCAGCGGGCGCACCCTCGCGGCCGGTGGATCCCGACATCCGGCGTCTGGAGCTGGAGCTGGCCGACAAGCTGGGCGCCCGGGTGCTGTTCCAACACACGAGTTCAGGCAAGGGCAAGCTGGTCGTCTCGTACAACAGTCTCGACGAGTTGGAAGGCATTCTCACCCACATCCAGTGACCGGCGCGGACCCGGGCTGCCGGTTTTCGAGGTGACATTGTCAAAAAGGCTGCGCCAAAAAAATCCAAGCTCGATCATCGCCTTGTGACTCTGGGCAAGGCTCACTATAATGCGGCGGCTTCAAACGGCAGCGCGCCGGCGAATGGTGGCCCACGGGCCTGGGCTCTGGAGATTCTGCCGCATGCCGGTCACACGTCGGCTCCCCTTGCGATGAACAACGTCATGGGTGTGGGACAGCGGCTCGTCGCTCGGGTCGTGCTCCTGCAGGCGGGCTGCGCAGCCCTTGCCGGACTGCTGTTCTGGGGGTTCGCGGATGCTGCGGCCGCGCGGGCGGGGTTGGCGGGCGGCCTCGTGGTGGCCGTCGGCAGCGCGCTGTTCGGGTGGCGCATGTTCGCACCTGGGATCGCGTCTGCGGCGATCCTGCACCGGGCTCTGTTCGCGGCGGAGTCTTTGAAATGGTGCTGGGTTGTGCTCGCGGTGTGGATGGCCTTTTCACGATGGAGGCTTGCACCACTGCCGTTCATGACGGGGTTGGTCGGGGCACAGTTCGGGTATTGGTTGGGTCTCGTCGGTTCGAAGCGAGGGAAAATGGCAAGAGGGAAAGTGAATGGCAGCGTCTGAGGGCGGTTCCGGGGGCCTGACCGAGTATATCGGGCACCACCTGACCCATCTGACCGTGAACGAGGGTCACGGCGCATTCTGGGCTTTTCACTTGGACAGCGTCGCGTTCACTGCGGGTCTGGCACTCATCTTCGTCCTCATTTTCGTCCTGGTCGCGCGCCGCGCGACCAGCGGGGTGCCGGGCAAGCTGCAGGCTGCGGTCGAGATCCTGGTCGAAATGGTCGACGGCACCGTCAAGGAGACCTTTCACGGGAAGAGCCGACTGATCGCGCCGCTGGCGATCACCATCTTCGTGCTCGTCTTTTTGATGAATTTGATGGATCTGTTGCCGGTCGATCTGCTGCCCTGGGTGGGTGGAAAGTTCGGCGTCGAGCATCTGCGCGTCGTCGCCACCGCCGACATCAACACCACGCTCGGCATGTCGATCACGGTGTTTCTGTTGATCTGGTACATCGGACTCAAGGAAAAGGGTCCGGCGCTCTACTTTTCCGAATTCGTGTCGGCGCCGTTCCATGCGCATGGCTTTCTGCCGCGGCTGCTCCTGGCGTTTCCGAACCTGCTGCTGCGGGTGATCGAAGAGCTGGTGCGACCGCTGTCCTTGTCGCTGCGACTGTTCGGCAACATGTACGCCGGCGAGCTGATCTTCGTCCTGATCGCAGGCCTCACGCTCGAAGCATCTGCCGCCCATTTTTCGACCTACGTCTGGGGCATCATCCAGCTCGTCGCCGATGCGGTCTGGACGTTGTTCCACATCCTCATCATCACCTTGCAAGCCTTCATTTTCGGCATGCTGACCATCGTCTATCTCAGCATGGCCGCCGAGAAGCATTGATCGTTTTCACCCTGACCTTTAAGACCCTGGAGACATAGATGGAGAACGCACCCTTAGTCGCTCAAGTGATGAGCTACACCCTGCTGGCCGTCGGCCTGCTGATCGGCCTCGGCGCACTCGGCACCGCCATCGGCTTCGCGCTGCTCGGCGGCAAATTTCTCGAAGGATCGGCCCGCCAGCCGGAACTCACGCCGATGCTGCAGACCAAGATGTTCATCGTCGCCGGTCTGCTCGATGCGGTGCCCATCATCGGCGTCGCCATCGCCCTGCTGTTGATCTTCTCCAATCCGTTCCTGGCGACCATCGGCGCCAAGTAAGCAGCATCCGCTCAGGAGACCTACGGCATGAACATAGCGGTTACGCTCATCATTCAGGGCATTGCGTTCTTTGCGGTGGTCCTGATCGTCATGCGTTTCGGGTGGCCGCCCATCATGGCGGCGATCGAGACGCGGCGGAAGCAGATCGCGGACGGGCTGGCCGCCGGCACCCGCGCGCAGAAGGATCTGGACGAGGCCAGGGTTCAGGCACAGCAGATCATCCGCGAGGCGCGCGACAAGGCCGTGCAGATCGTCGACCAGGCGGGCAAACGGTCCGCCGAAATCATCGAGGAGGCGAAGAGTTCGGCGCTCGCCGAGGGTCAGCGCATCGTGACCCAGGCCCACGAGGAAATCGCGCTCGACACCACGAAGGCGCGCGAAGGCTTGCGCAAGCAGGTGGCGAACCTGGCCGTACAGGGTGCCGCGCACCTGCTGGAGCGGGAGATCGACCCGAAGACGCACGCGGCGCTGCTCGACAAGCTCGAATTGGAGATTGCGGGTGGCTGAGTCCGCCACCATCGCGCGGCCGTATGCGAAGGCGGCATTCATGGCGGCCCGCGATTCGGGATCGTTGCCGGCCTGGTCGACCGCCCTCGAGGCGGCGTCCGGACTCGTGGCGGACGCGCGCATCGCGGACCTGATCGGCAGTCCGAAACTCGGCAGTGACGATGTGGTGTCGATGTTCGCAGGCCTCGGCGGCGGCGCAATCGATCTGCAATGGCAGAATTTCATACGGCTGTTGAGCCGGAACAAACGGCTCGACGTGCTGGCGGACATCGCGACGCAGTACGCCGGCCTGCGCGCAAGGTTCGAGAACGAACTCGACGTGCAGGTGACCTCGGCGGTCGCGCTGGACGAGGCGCAGCGCGCAAAGCTCGCCACGGCGCTGAAGACACGCTTCAAACGCGACGTGCGGCTGAGTGCGACCGTCGACCCGGCGCTGTTGGGTGGTGCGGTCATCCGCGCGGGCGACCTGGTGATCGACGGTTCGATCAGCGGACGTCTGCAGCGCATGTCCGCCGAATTAGGCAGTTAAACCAAGCAAGGCTAATCCATGTCCATCAAGGCATCTGAAATCAGCGACCTGATCAAGGCGCGAATCGATAAGTTCCAGTCCGCCACGGAAGACCGCAACGTGGGTACGGTGGTGAGCGTGACGGACGGCATCGTGCGGGTGCACGGCCTGGGCGATGCGCGCTACGGCGAGATGCTGCAGTTCGGCGCCGACACCTTCGGGCTGGCATTGAATCTGGAACAAGATTCCGTGGGTGCCGTGGTGCTGGGCGACTACAAGAGCATCGTCGAGGGCGATACCGTGAAGACCACGGGACGCATTCTCGAGGTGCCGGTGGGTCCGGAAATGCTCGGCCGCGTGGTCGACGCGCTCGGCGTGCCGATCGACGGCAAGGGGCCCATCACCGCCACGGCCAAGGCGCCGCTGGAGCGTGTGGCGCCCGGCGTGATCTTCCGCAAGAGCGTCTCGCAGCCGGTGCAGACCGGCCTCAAGGCCATCGACTCCATGGTTCCCGTGGGCCGCGGTCAGCGCGAACTCATCATCGGTGACCGCCAGACCGGCAAGACGGCCGTGGCCCTCGACACCATCATCAATCAGAGGACCACCGGCGTGAAGTGCATCTACGTCGCGATCGGGCAGAAGCAAAGCTCCATCGCCAACGTGGTGCGCAAGCTCGAGGAACACGGCGCGCTCGCCCACACCATCATCGTGGCCGCCTCGGCCTCCAACCCGGCCGCCATGCAGTACCTGGCGCCCTACGCCGGCTGCGCGATGGGTGAGTATTTCATGGACAACGGCGAGGATGCGCTGATCGTGTACGACGATTTGTCCAAGCAGGCCGTGGCTTACCGGCAGATCTCGCTCCTGCTGCGCCGTCCTCCCGGCCGCGAAGCGTATCCCGGCGACGTCTTCTACCTGCACTCGCGCCTGCTCGAACGCTCCGCGCGTGTCAACGAGGACTACGTGGAACGTGCAACGAACGGCCGGGTCAAGGGCAGGACCGGATCGCTCACGGGGCTGCCGATCATCGAAACCCAGGCCGGTGACGTCACGGCCTTCGTGCCGACCAACGTGATTTCGATCACCGACGGCCAGATCTTCCTCGAGTCGGATCTGTTCAACGCGGGCATCCGGCCGGCGATCAATGCCGGCATTTCGGTGTCCCGAGTCGGCGGCGCCGCGCAGACCAACATCATCAAGAAGCTGGGCGGAGGCATCCGTCTCTCGCTGGCACAGTACCGGGAACTCGCCGCGTTCTCTCAATTCGCCTCCGATCTCGACGAAGCCACCCGCCGGCAGCTCGAGCGAGGCATCCGCGTCACCGAGCTCATGAAGCAGAAACAGTACGCGCCCATGTCGGTTGCGGAAATGGCGTTGTCCCTGTATGCGGCGAACAACGGCTTCTTCGACAAGGTGGATCGTGCCAAGGTGGTGGAGACCGAGGCAGGCCTGCAGTCGTTCGCACGCACCAATTATGGGGACCTGCTGAAGACCATCATCGACAAGCCGGACCTTTCGAAGGACGTCGAAGCCGCGTTGAAAAAGGCCTGCGAAGAATTCTTCGCGACGGTCTGACCCATGGCCGGCGCAAAAGAAATCCGCACCAAGATCTCGAGTATCAAAAATACTCAGAAGATCACCAAGGCCATGCAGATGGTGGCGGCGAGCAAGATGCGCAGGGCTCAGGAGCGCATGCGGCTCGCGAGGCCCTACGCGGAGAAGCTTCGAGAGGTCATCGGGCACCTGCGGCTGGCCAATCCCGACTACAAGCATCCGTTCCTGGTCGACAGGCCGGTGAAGGCGGTCGGCGTCATCGTCATTGCCACCGACCGTGGGCTTGCGGGTGGTCTGAACATCAATCTGTTCAAGGCTGCGCTGACCACGATCAAGGAGGCGCAAGGTCGGGGCGAGAAGGTACAGCTATGTCTGATCGGCACCAAGGCCATCCAATTCTTCCGCCGGCTCACGCTGCCGGTGGCTGCGTCGACTGCGCATCTCGGTGACAGACCGGAGCTTGCGCAGCTGATCGGCAGCGTCAAGGTCATGCTCGATGCCTACCGTGCCGGGGACATCGACCGGCTCGTGCTGGTGCACAACGTGTTCGTCAACACCATGAGCCAGAAAGGCCGGGTGCTGCAGCTGCTGCCGGTGGAGGTCACCGGTGCGGGCGAACTTCAGGAGCGCTGGGATTACATCTATGAGCCCGGTCCCGCGGAGCTGCTCGACGGCATCCTGATGCGTTATGTCGAGTCCCAGGTTTACCAGGGCGCGGTCGAAAACGTCGCCAGCGAGATGGCGGCGCGCATGGTGGCTATGAAGAGTGCGACGGACAACGCCGGCAATCTCATATCGGAGCTGCAACTGATTTACAACAAGGCGCGTCAGGCCGCGATCACCACCGAATTGTCGGAAATCGTCGGCGGGGCTGCAGCCGTCTAGTTCTATTTTGACGGCGCGTAGCGCCGCTAGTTTACGGAGTTGCGATGCAACCCCGTTGAGAGGAAGTCAACATGTCCAGCGGAAAAATCGTGCAAATCATCGGAGCGGTCGTCGACGTGGAGTTTCCGCGCGACCAAATCCCCAAGATCTATGACGCGCTCAAACTTGACGATGTGAAGCTGACGCTCGAAGTGCAGCAACAGCTCGGCGACGGCGTGGTACGCACGATCGCCATGGGGCCGTCCGAGGGTCTGCGGCGTGGTCTGTCCGTGGCCAACACGGGCAAGCCGATCTCGGTGCCCGTGGGCACCGGCGTACTCGGGCGCATCATGGACGTGCTCGGTGAGCCGCAGGACGAGGCCGGTCCGGTGGAGGCGAAGGAGTATTGGCCGATTCACCGGCCCTCCCCGGCCTACGACGAGCAAACCGGCGGCCAGGAGCTGCTGGTCACCGGCATCAAGGTCATCGATCTGCTCATTCCGTTCGCGAAAGGCGGCAAGGTGGGTCTGTTCGGTGGTGCCGGCGTCGGCAAGACGGTGAACATGCTGGAACTCATCAACAACATCGCGAAACAGCACTCGGGCCTGTCGGTGTTCGCGGGGGTCGGCGAGCGCACGCGTGAGGGCAACGATTTCTATCACGAGATGAAGGATTCCGGGGTGCTCGACAAGGTGGCGATGGTGTACGGCCAGATGAACGAGCCGCCCGGCAACCGTCTGCGCGTCGCTCTCACGGGTCTGACCATGGCGGAGTACTTCCGCGACGAGAAGCAGGCAAACGGCAAGGGCCGCGACGTGCTGATGTTCATCGACAACATCTACCGCTACACGCTGGCAGGCACCGAGGTGTCGGCGTTGCTCGGCCGCATGCCCTCCGCGGTGGGCTACCAGCCCACGCTGGCGGAGGAAATGGGCGTGCTTCAGGAACGCATCACCTCGACGAAGACCGGTTCCATCACCTCGGTGCAGGCGGTTTACGTGCCTGCGGACGATTTGACAGATCCGTCCCCCGCCACCACCTTCGCCCATTTGGATGCCACCGTCGTACTGTCGCGGCAGATCGCCTCGCTCGGAATCTATCCTGCCGTGGACCCGCTGGATTCGACCAGCCGGCAGCTCGACCCTCTGGTCGTCGGCGATGATCATTACAATACCGCGCGTGGCGTCCAGGCGATCCTGCAGCGCTACAAGGAGCTGCAGGACATCATCGCCATCCTTGGGATGGACGAACTGTCCGAGGAGGACAAGCTTTCGGTGTATCGCGCGCGCAAGATTCAGCGCTTTTTGTCGCAACCTTTCAACGTGGCGAAGGTGTTCACCGGCCAGGACGGCAAGATCGTGCCGCTGGCCGATACGATCCGTGGCTTCAAGGCCATCATCGCCGGCGAGTACGATCATCTTCCCGAGCAGGCGTTCTACATGGTGGGCGGCATCGAAGAGGCCGTCGAGAAAGCCAAGACGCTGCAATAGGCAACGCGGAGCACACGCATGGCGCACACTATCCACGTCGATATCGTCAGTCCCGAGGGTCAGCTGTTCGCCGGCGAGGCGACCATGGTGTTCGCGCCGGGCGTGGAGGGCGAGATAGGTGTCGCACCGCGCCATGCGCCCCTGTTGACCGCGCTCATCGCGGGTGTCGTGCGGGTACAGAGCGAGGGCCACGAGGAGCAGAGCTTCTACGTGGGCGGTGGTGCGCTCGAGGTACAGCCCAACAAGGTATCGGTGCTGGCGGACACGGCCGCGCGGGCGCGTGATTTGGACGAGGCGGCCGCACAGGCGGCCAAGCAGCGCGCCGAGGAAGCCATGCGCGGCCGTACCGACACGCTGGACATGGCGCAGGCGCAGGCAGAACTGGCGCGCGCCATGGCACAATTACGGGCGATCGAGAACCTACGCAAGAAGCGCTGACGATGGCGCTGGAGGCCGGCATGCAGCTTTCCGTGGTCATCCTCGCCGCGGGCCAGGGCAGGCGCATGCACTCGGACCTGCCCAAGGTGCTGCAGCCGCTGGCGGGCGCGCCGCTTCTGCATCATGTGCTGCGCACCGCGCGCGCAGTGAACCCCGCCGCCGTGTACGTCGTCCATGGCCACGGCGGCGCCCAAGTCCAGGCCGCCTGCGTAGGCCAGCCGATCGAGTGGGTGCTGCAGGCCGAGCAGCTCGGCACCGGCCATGCCGTCATCCAGGCCATGCGCGTGATTCCCGACGACCACACGGTACTGGTAATGTACGGCGACGTACCGCTGGTCGGTGCGGACTCTCTGCGCCGCCTGGTTGCGGTCGCGGACGGCGACGCTCTCGCGCTGTTGTCCGTCGAACTCGCGGACGCCAGCGGTTATGGGCGCGTGGTGCGCGATGCGCACGGGCAGATCCGCTCGATCGTCGAGCACAAGGATGCCGGATCGGCAGAACTCAACATCCGAGAAGCCAATACCGGATTGCTGGCCGCACCGGCGGTTCGTTTGCGCGGCTGGCTGGACGAGCTGGATCGCCACAATGCACAGCGCGAGTACTACCTCACGGACGTCGTCGCTGGTGCCGTTCGCTCAGGCATCCACGTCCAAGCCGTCGGCGTGGCAGACGCCCTCGACGTTTTGGGCGTCAACGACAAGCGGCAACTGGCCCAGGCCGAGGCGGCCTACAGGCGGCGTCGCACGGACGAGCTCATGTTGGCGGGAGTCACCCTGGTGGATCCGGCGCGGGTGGACGTGCGCGGCGAGGTACACGCCGGACGCGATGTGTTCATCGACATCAATGCCGTGCTGATCGGGACGGTGACCTTGGGCGCCCGGGTCCGGATTGGACCGAACTGCGTGATACGCGATGCGGTGATCGGCGCGGACACGGAGATTTTCGCGAACTCCCTCATCGAGCAGGCGGTGATCGGCCACGATTGCAGGGTCGGACCCTATGCCCGCCTGCGTCCCGGCACGGTGCTGCACGAGGCCGTTCACATCGGAAACTTCGTCGAATTGAAGGAAACGCTGGTCGGCGCCGGGAGCAAGGCCAACCACCTGAGCTATCTCGGAGACGCGGTGATCGGGCAGGGGGTCAACGTCGGTGCCGGCTCCGTCACCTGCAATTACGACGGCGCTAACAAGTGGCCCACCGTCATCGACGACGGCGCATTCATCGGCTCGGGAAGCATGCTCGTGGCGCCCGTGACCATCGGAGCCCGGGCCACGGTCGGCGCCGGCTCCACCGTCACCTCGAGCGCGCCACGGGAGACGCTGACGCTGACTCGCGCGCCGCAGGTCACCATCGACGGATGGCGGCGCCGTGAACGCCTGGGCGTATCCGAGCGGGCCGCTCTGTTGGCGCGCAAATCCGCGCCGAAAAACACCTGAGACCGTATCCTTCGCTGCCCCGGGCGTGGCGTAAAAAGCTAAAAGTAGCGTCTTGCACCCGCATTAGGCGTTGCGTTATCACGACAACTTGGTTCACCACGTGGCTAAATGATGCACTGCTCGAGTGCTTGCGCGCCTTTATAGTGCAAAAACTTGGTCGATCAGACGACAAGTTTCTATCAACCTACTGAAATCAAAACGGTTCTCGCCGGTGGCACGCCACGTGCTTTCACCGCAGAGCAGTTTTTAATCGCGGCCTCGGCCGCGGCGGTCCATAACCAAAGGAGGGGTGACAATCGATGAAACTCATCACAGCCATAATCAAGCCTTTCAAGCTCGATGATGTGCGCAAAGCCATCAGCGATGTCGGGGTCCAGGGAGTCACGGTAACCGAGGTCCGCGGCTTCGGTCGGCAGCGCGGTCATACCGAGATTTACCGGGGTGCCGAATACGCCGTCGAATTCGTCCCGAAGACCAAGATCGAAATCGCCGTCGACGAACCGCTGGCCGAACAGGTCATCGAGGCCATCATGAAGGCTGCACAGACCGGCAAGGTGGGCGACGGCAAAATTTTCGTTTTCGATCTTGCGCAGGTCGTGCGAATTCGCACGGGCGAGCGCGACGCGGCCGCAATTTAGTTTTTATCAAGGAATTAACAACGATGATCAAATTGTCCAGATTGATGTTGCTGGGGCTGTTGAGCGTGGCCCCTTGCGCCGGGTGGGGGGACACCCCCCCGCCTGACGCCCCCGCCGCCACGGCCACCGCGCCGGCCGACGCGGCCGCCCCGGTCGCGGCCGGCGATGCTGCGGCGGCACCGGCACCCACCGAACCACAGGTGGTCGGCACCGACAAGATCAGCTCGGGCGACACCGCCTGGATGCTGACCTCGACGGCGTTGGTGCTGATGATGACCATTCCGGGCCTCGCTCTTTTCTACGGCGGCATGGTGCGCAAGAAAAACGTGCTCGCAACGCTCATGCAGAGCTTCGTCATCACCTGCGTAGTCACCCTGCTTTGGTGGCTGATCGGCTATTCGTGGGCTTTCACCCCCGGCAGCGCCTACCTCGGTGGCACGAGCCGCGCTTTGTTCAATGGCATGTCCTTCATGCACGATGCGAACAAGCTGACGGTGTCGCACCTTGCCTTGACCATACCCGAATCCGTGTATGCCATGTTTCAGCTCACCTTCGCCATCATCACCCCGGCGTTGATCTGCGGCGCCTTCGCCGACCGCATGAAGTTTTCCGCAATGCTCATTTTCATGTCGGTGTGGTCGCTCGTGGTGTATTCCCCGATCGCGCACTGGGTGTGGGAGCCGTCGGGCTGGCTCGCTGCCAAGGGCGTCCTCGACTACGCCGGCGGCACCGTGGTGCACATCAACGCCGGCATCGCGGGCCTCGCCAGCTGTCTCGTACTCGGTAAACGTCTCGGCTACGGCAAGGAGCCCATGCCTCCGCACAACCTGGTGCTCACGCTAATCGGCGCGTCCTTGTTGTGGGTGGGCTGGTTCGGCTTCAACGCGGGCTCCGCGGTGGCGGCCGATGGACGCGCTGGAATGGCCATGATGGCCACGCAGATCGCGACGGCGACGGCGGCACTGGCCTGGATGTTTGCCGAATGGGTCTTCAAGGGCAAACCCAGCGTGCTCGGTATCGCCTCCGGCGCGGTGGCGGGATTGGTGGCCATCACGCCGGCGTCCGGCTTCGTGGGTCCCACTCCGGCGGTGATCATCGGCGCGATTGCCGGCGTGATCTGCTTCCTCTCGGCCACGTCGCTCAAGTCCGCACTGGGCTATGACGACTCGTTGGATGCGTTCGGCGTGCACGGCATCGGCGGCATCATCGGCGCATTGCTCACCGGTGTGTTCGCCAGCAAGGAAATCAGCGGCGTCGAGGGTTCCTTCATGACGCAGCTGTTGGGCGTGGGCACGACGGTGGTCTACGGCTTCATCATGAGTTTCATCATATTGAAGGTCATCGATATGACCATCGGCCTGCGCGTGACGGAAGAACAAGAACGCGAAGGTCTCGACATCTCGCTGCATGGAGAGGCCGTCGAATAGGGGATTCTCCCGGAGGCCGGCGTCGACAGCACGCCGGCCTTGTTTCTTCATCTCCCGCTCAAGGAACCCCGGATTCCGCCACCCATCGAAGGCGTGCGGAACAGGGAATGCTTTGCCTTTATCTTTCTCATCAAGGATGGATTTACATGAAAAACTATTTGATCATTGCTTCCGCGGCATTCGTGGTGATGGCTTCCGCGGGCGGCCTCGCCCATGCGGACGAGGCACCTGCCGCCGCGGCAACGGTTCCCGCCGGGCCCACCCTGACCGACATCTTGACGTCCTCGGGAATCACGGCGACGGGTTATGTCGCCGCGTCGTACTACCATTCCAACGGCTACAACACCTACCATCAGTTCGACGTTCAACACGACACCTTCCAGCTGGATCAGGCGGCGACCACCATCGCGTATCAACCGAAAGAAGGTTTCGGCGGTCTCGTCAACATCGCCGCAGGCGAGGACATGAAAATCCTCAATGCGGCCGAGGGCAGCAACAGCAACAGCTTCGACGTGATCCAAGCCTATGCCCAATACATCGGCGGCCCGGTCACGGTCATCGCCGGCAAATACGTCACGCTCGCGGGTGCGGAGGTGATCGCCCCCATCGGCAACACGAACTTCTCACGCTCCTTGTTGTTCTATGCCGAACCGCTGACCCACACGGGCGTTCGCGCCACGTACGCGGTGAGCGACACGCTCAGCGTCATCGCCGGCGTCAACAACGGCTGGAACACGGTTTCCACGTCATATGGATCCAAGACGGGCGAAGTGGGACTGGCCTACACGCCCAACAAGATGTTCGCGGTGACTGCGCAGGGGTACGTCGGCAAGGCGGAGGCGTACGACGCGGAGCGCAAATTCATCGATTTCGTGGGCACCTACAACGCCACGGACTCGTTGAGTTTCGTCCTCAGCTATGACTGGGGTCAGCAGGATCAGTCGGGCTTCGGTCTGACCGCCCTGAAATGGAGCGGCGTCGCCGCCTACGCCAACTACGCGATTTCCGATCAGTGGCGCGTGTCGGTACGTGGCGAATACCTGGACGACAAGGACGGATTCGTCACCGGCTACGATCAGAAGCTGAAGGAAGGCACGGTCACGCTGGGTTACGATCCGACCAAGTACTTCGAGCTGCGTCTCGAGGCCCGCTACGACCGCTCCGGCAGGGCCACGTTCGTACGGGCGACTACTGCGGAAGAGGCCTACTACACGGACAGCCAAACCGGCTTCGCCGCGCAAGCCGTGTTGAAGTTCTAGATCGGCGGTCGTTCCGCGCCCCTAGGGCGAGCGCTCAGCTCGCCCTTTTTTTAACGCCATTCCAATGCGCATGTTGCCTATGCTTCCTGTGACAGAATTCCTGTCCGAGCCGGCAGCCCATGGCCACTTTCATTCCAGAGCGCGCGCGCGCGCCGTCCTTTCATCCGCCACGCGGTAACCTGCGTTTGTTTTTCGGGGGAGCCGGAGGCAGGAGTGCTATATCGGCCATGCTCGCGGCGGCGCGCGGGGGCCATACGCCGAAAGCCGGCGTGCTGCTGGCGCAATTGCATCGAAACATCCTCGACCCCCTGACCGATGCCGGCTGGCCCGGACCACTGGTTGATATGGACGAGGTTCCTGTCCGCGGGGTGTCAGCCTGCGGTGGCAGGCTGGACGCTGAGTTGATCGTGCAACGCCGGCCGACGTTGCTGTTGGTCGACACGCGGTCTGGATCTGAAGGAGTGGCCGAACGCGAGGTGCGGCGCATCATTGGGCAATGCTGGCGGGATATCGATGTCGTGTTGTCCTCGGGAATAGAGGTGTGGGCTCCCTTGGATGCGTCCGGTTTGAGCAGCTGGGCGCATTGCCTGGCGGTGGGCCCTTTACGTGTCAGACGGGGTTCGACCCGCACCGTCCGCTGAGTGCCGGGCCTCGAGGGCAGAGAACGCATGCTCGTCGCCATCGCACCCGACGAGCATCCCGGCGCCGCCGAACAACTGTTGCGCTCCGCCCACCGTTATGCTCAGGCACTGTGTGTCGATTGGACGGTGATGTGCGTGGAAACGCCGTCTTTCCTGGAGGCGGCGAAGCGGCGCGAGGATACCCGTATCGACATGTTCCGGCTTGCCGAAGCGCTGGGAGCGGATCGAACGAACATCGTCGCGGCCTCCGCGGCGGAGGCGCTGCAGGAATATGTACGACAACGCGACGTGCAGGTGGTCCTCTTGGGCGCGCCCCGGCCGCGCGCCGCCGGCAAGGTGCTGCGCAGATCGACGGCCGCCACTCTGATGCGCGGCTGTCCGGACGTCGATGTCATCGTGGTGGCGCGTACCGGTTCGAGCGCGGACCCCGAGCACGGCGCCCGTTCCGCCGCGGCCCCGTGGCGGGAACGGGGCATGGCGCTTTACGCCGCGGCGTTGTGCCTGACGGTGCTGTGCACCGTCGTCGCACTGCCCATGCTGGATCACTTTGACCTCATCGACATGGTCATGGTGTACATGCTCGGTGCCACTTTCGCGGCGCTGCGCCTCGGCCGGGGCCCGGCGATCTGCGCCTCGGTCGCCAACATCGCAGCCTTCGATTTCTTCTTCGTGCCGCCGCGTTTCAGCTTCTTCTTCACGGATCCGCACTATTTCGTCACGTTCGGCGTGATGCTGGGCGTCGCGGTCGTCATCGCAAACCTCGTCTCCGCGGTGCGCCGGCAAACGGTTGCCGCTGCGAGCCGCGAGCGCAGGACCGACGCCTTGTATTCGATGAGTCGGGAACTGGCGGTGACCCGCGACGCCCATACCATGGCTGCAGTCGCGGAGCGGCACATCGCCGAAGTCTTGCGCAGCTCGGTGGCCGTGCTGGTCCGCGACGAGGATGGTGCACTGTGCAGCGGCAATGTCGGCGGCCATACTTTAGACCCCGAGATATCCCGCTGGACGGTGGAGAACCGCCAGCGCGCCGGACTCGGCACCGCACAATTCGGCATGGCACGCTCCATTTACCTGCCGCTGCTCGGAGGCCCCGAAGTGCGCGGGGTGCTCGTCGTGAGACCCGACGATCCGCGCCATGCGCTGCTTCCCGAGCAGGCGCGTCTGCTCGAGGCCCTCGCGGGTCAACTGGCGCTGGCGCTCGAGCGCGTCCGTCTCGGCGAACTGGCCGAAGCCGCGCACGTGGTGGCCGAGCGCACCGCACTCAGGAACACCCTGCTCGCATCCATCTCGCACGATCTGCGCACACCGCTGGCGGCAATCGCCGGCGCGGGCAGCATGCTGGCACTGACGAGTTTTCCGTTGGATACGCACCGCTGCGCCACGCTCGGCCTATTGATCGAGGACAAGGCGTTGGAGATGACCGAGGTGTTGTCAAACGTGCTCGAGCTGTTGCGGCTAGAGACGGGATCACTCGCCCCCCGACGCGAGTGGCATTCACTCGACGAGTTGATCGCCACCACGCTGCAGCGTAACGAGGTGGAACTGGCGCAATGGCGGGTGTTCGTCGATCTTCCCGCCGACCTGCCGCTGGTGTTCGTTGAAGCCACGATGATGGTTCAGCTGCTCAGCAACGTCGTCGAAAATTGCACCAAGTACACCGCGCCTGGCACGCACATATCCATTTCAGCTTGCGTGCGGGACGGGACGCTGCTGGTCGCCATCGAGGACAACGGTCCCGGATTTCCGCCGGGCGATCCCGAGCGGTTGTTCGACAAATTCGAGCGTGGCCGCTCGGAAAGCAACGTCGCCGGCGTGGGACTGGGGCTCGCCATCTGCCGGGCGGTGGCGCGGCTGCACGAGGGAGAGATTCGTGCGCTCCGGGTCGAGGCGGGAGGATCGCGATTCGAGATCACCCTGCCGCTCGTCGAAAGCCTGGACGCTACCGGAGCGGGCAGTTCATGACGGACGCCATGCATCTGGTTTCCATCGTCGAGGACGATCATAGCATCCAGAAAATCCTCTCCATGTTGTTCGAAGCAAACGGCTTTCGGGTCGTAATCGCCGACACGGGGGCACGCGGCGAGCGCGATGCGAAACTACACCGACCCGACGTCGTATTGATAGACCTCGGACTGCCGGACCGCGACGGTATCACGGTGATCAGCGCCATCCGCGCGTGGTCGGCCGTGCCCATCATCGTACTGTCCGCGCGTACGGCGGAAGCGCAGCGCCTCGAGGCATTCGAGCGCGGTGCGGATGACTACATCATGAAACCGTTCAGTTCCCCGGAACTGCTGGCGCGCGTGCGCGCCAGCGTGCGGCGCCACGTACGGGGCGACATGCCCATGGGCATGCTCGAACTCGGCGACGTGTCGGTGGACCTGAGCAGCCGCGTGGCGCACCGCCGCGACGGCAGTCAGGTGCGATTGACGCCTCTCGAACACCGCATCCTTGAAACGCTCGCACGCCAGAGCGGACGCATCGTGACGCATGGGGCGCTGATCAAGGAGGTGTGGGGACCCCACCGCGACGATTCCCGGTCGCTGCGCGTCTACATCGGCAGCCTGCGCCGCAAGCTCGAGCTCAATCCGAGCCGGCCCGAACACATCCTCACCGAACTCGGGATCGGCTATCGCCTGGTGATCGATGCCGAGGCCGACGTCGATGATTCTTTGAACTGATCCGCTCCCGACAGTTGCGCTGCCGGTGGGATGGCATGCCGTGTTTTTTAACGGCAACCGGTATTTCACGCCGCCGTCCCTTCCGTAGTATGAAAACTATAACAAATCGTCAGGAGCTTCTCATGTCAACGTCATTCATGTCTCTGGCCGCCTGCGTCTGTCTGGTGGCATCGACGAGCACCGTCCATGCCAAGTGTGGACCGGCGCTGAGCGAGCAGATCGTCAGCGCCGAACGGATCATCGATTCGCTGCGGCCGGACAAGGTGGGCCAGATGCGTGTCTTCGCATCGGACGGTTCGGAGTATCCGGCCGGCGAGGCCTTGTGGATGAAGGGACAAATGAAGGTGATCCTCGAGGCCTGTGCAAAGGGGGACGAAACGTCCGCGGCCGCACATCTGCAGGAAGTGACCACCCTGATGAAGAACAGGCATCGCGGTTAGCGCTCCGTCGTTATTTCTTAACACGATCCTTATGTAGCGGCGGCGTTTTTTAACAGCCTCTCGCACCACTCCCGTTAAGCCGCTCCGTAAACTGACAGCGCTTCGATCCATAACTAATCAGAAAAGGATAGTCACCAACATGCTTCGCCATTCGTCGAAAATTTGCGCGTGTTTTTTCACCATCGTGCTCGGCCCGATGATGCCGGTATTCGCCGACGACGCGCCGAACGTGCCTGCCGCCGCCCCGGTCCCCGCCGACCCCGACGGTCCGGTGGCGAACTGCGCCAAGGACTCGCAGAACGAGGGCTTCTATCAGCGCTTGAAGGACAGCTACGCCTCCCACCTCGCGTGGGATGGCGGCGACCCCGCGGCGCCGGCAACCAAGGTGGTGGGCGGCGCCGAGGTCCCCGAGTCGAACCCGCCATGGCCTTACGCGACGTGGAACGTGGGCGGCTCACAGGCCATCGGCGTGGAGAACATGTATTACAACGCGTTCATGGACGCCTTGTATTGCGGCAAGGGCGGCCAGAAACTCAAAGACAGCCGCTTCACGATCTACGGGTGGGTGCAGCCCGGCGCCAATCTCAGCACGTCCAACAAGCGCTTCAACTATGCCACCGGCACCGGCGGCAATTACCCTGCGGCGTATTCATACCAGCCGAACACGCTGCAACTGGACCAGGTGGCGATTTACTTCGAGCGCACGCCGGATGAAATCCAGCGTGATCATTTCGACTGGGGCGGCCGCTTCACGGCGCTGTACGGAACAGACTACAAGTACACCTTCAGCAACGGGATTTTCAGCAATCAGTATCTGAACAGCGCGAAACAGTACGGCTTCGACCCGGTCATGTACTACCTCGATTTCTGGTTCCCCAAAGTGGCCGACGGCATGAACGTACGCGTCGGCCGCTACATATCCATCCCGGACATCGAGGCCCAGCTCGCACCGAACAACATCACCTACAGCCACTCGCTGCTTTACACCTACGATCCTTATACGCAGAACGGCATCGTCTCGACGACGAGGCTCAGCAAGAACTGGTCCATTCAAGCGGAGGTATCCGCCGGCAACGACGTCGCGCCCTGGATCAAGAGCGAACGACACCTCACGCCAGCCGTGTGCGCGATCTGGACCTCCAATTCCGGCAAGGACATGATCTATCCCTGCATGAACGGATTGAACGACGGCAACTGGCGTTGGAACAACGTGCAGCATGCGGTGACCACCTGGTACCACAAGTTCAACGAAAAATGGCACATGGACACCGAGGGCTGGTACATGTGGGAGAGTCATACCCCGAACGTCGAAAATCCAGAAGGTCTGGCGATGATCGGTCAGCGTTACTCGTATGTTAACTACGGGGCGCCCGCCGGAGCCCAATGCAACCCCGGCCTCGTGACCTGTTACGCGTATGCCTGGGCGTTGGTCAATTACATCAATTACCAGATCGGGCCGCGCGATATCGCGACCTTCCGCAGCGACTACATGAACGACGCACGGGGACAGCGCACGGGATTCAAAACGCGTTACTACGAATGGGATCTCGGCTACACCCATTGGATCGGCGATACGATCGAATTGCGTCCGGAGCTGCGCTTCGAGCATGCGCGAGACCAGGATGCCTACGACAATCCGACCGCCACGGTGGGCGCCGGCCGGAATTCGCAAGCCATGATCGCGATGGACGCCGTCATTCACTTCTGAGCGAAGGCAGGCGGTGAGCGAAGGCATCCGGCGGGCCGGGTACGATCGCCGGCCGCCAGCTCCTGTCAGGCGGCGTCCGTGCTCAACTCCGAGAGCACGGACGCCGTATCATTGCTGTAAAGATCCAGGTGTATCACCGGCATTTTTACGGAAAAATCTGCGTCACGCCGAGGGATCGGGACGGGTCCCTATGGCACACTGTGCGGCGCGAAAAAACGGGTCGGTAACCTGGTCATGGAATCGATGTGTTGAATGGGGTTCATGAATGAGTAATGTGACGAGCGATCCCGGCCCCCCCTCCAAGGGGCAGGACACCATCGACCGGCGCGCCTGGTCACAGCGCCGGCAGTACAGTGTCGCGGGGATCGCCGCGGTGCGGGTGATCGCCGCGATATTGGTGATCTGGATGAGCGGGCGCCTGTTCGGCAAGTCGGAAACGCCGGTGGCCGCCGCGCCGTCGCCACCGGGAACGTTTCGCGCCACTTCGCAGCAGTTCAAGACCTTCACGGTCGAAGAGGTCGGCCTGCATCCTTTCTTCAGTGAAGAATTGACCGAAGGTAAAATTGCTGTCAACGGTGACCGGGCGACGCCGTTGTATTCGCCATACTCGGGCCGCGTGACACGCGTCATTGCTGGACTCGGTGATACGGTGAAGAAAGGTGCGCCGCTCGCCACGGTCCAAGCATCCGAGTTTGTGCAGGCGCAAAACGATCTGTCGACCGCGGCGGCGCAGGTCAAACTTTCGCGCATCAACGAGACGCGCAAGCATGCCCTGTACGATGCCAAGGGCGGCAGCCTGCAGGATTGGCAACAGTCGCAGGCCGACCTGGTCGCCGCCGAGACCACGTTGAGTGCGGCCCGCAACCGGCTCAAGATACTGGGTGAATCGGAGGCGCGAATCGCGGCGCTCGAGTCGGCCCATGGCATCACGCCCGAGGCGACGCTGGTCGCGCCGATCGGCGGGATCGTGGTGGATCGTCAGGTCGGCCCGGGCCAATACCTGCAGGCGGGGGGCAGCACGCCGGTATTCACCATCGCCGATCCGTCGAACGTGTGGCTGCTGGCCAACGTGCGGGAGTCCGATGCCGGACAGGTTGCGCTCGGTCAGACCATGGAAGTGCACGTGCCGGCGTATCCCAAACGCGTGTTCACGGCCCGCGTCACGTATGTCGCCGCGGTCGTCGACTCGGCGACGCACCGTCTGCCGGTACGCGCGGAAATTGACAACCGCGACGCCGCACTCAAGCCTGAAATGTTCGCGACCTTCCGCATCCTCACCAGCACCGCGTCGCAGGCGCCGGCGGTACCGGAGCCGGCCGTCATCTATGAGGGCGACGCGGCCCACGTCTGGCTGGTTGCGGGCGACGGGCTGCTCGCCTACCGCGCCATCCGCACCGGTCGCAGCAACGACGGCCTCGTCGAAGTGCTCGAGGGGCTGAAAGCCGGCGACAAGATCGTCACCAAGGGTGGTCTGTTCATCGATCAAGCCGCGGTACCGACCTCGACATGAACGCGGTGGTCAGCTTCGCCCTGCGCCAGCGGGTGCTCATGGTGATGATGCTGGGCGCCGGTGTCGCCAGCTTCATCACGCTCAACATCGAGGCGTATCCCGACCCCGTGCCGCCGCTGGTCGACATCGTCACCCAGAGCACGGGACAGTCGGCCGAGGAGATCGAGCGCTACATCACCATTCCGCTCGAAATCCAGATGGCGGGGATACCGAACCTGCAGGCGATCCGCACCATCTCGCTGTTCGGCCTGTCGGACGTCAAGGTGCAGTTCACCTACGACTTCACCTACCAGCAGGCGGAGCAATGGGTGACCAACCGGCTCTCGCAGCTCGCCGCGCTGCCGAACGGGGCGCAGCCGCAGATTTCGCCCACCAGTCCCATCGGCGAGATATTCCGTTACCGGGTGACCGGGCCGCCGAACTACTCCATCACCGATCTGAAGACCCTCGAGGACTGGGTGTTGGAACGGCGTTTCAAGGCGGTGCCCGGCGTCATCGACGTGACCGGCTGGGGCGGCAAGACGAAGACCTACGAGATCGCGGTCGATCAGCAGAAGCTGACCGGTTACGGCCTGTCGCTGCCGCAGGTATTGACGGCTCTCGGCAATGCCAACATCAACGTCGGCGGTCAGACCGTGAACTTCGGTTCGCAGTCGGCCGTCGTGCGGGGAGTCGGCCTGATACATTCCGCGGACGAAATCCGCCATACCTTGATCGCCAACAATCAAGGCGCCCCCGTGGTGGTGGGGGACGTGGCGAAGGTGTCGATCGGCAACGTGCCGCGGCTCGGGATCGCCGGCATCGATGACTCCGACGACATGGTGCAGGGCATCGTGTTGATGCGCCGGGGCGCTGAAAGCGTGCCGACCATCAAACGCGTCGAGGCGGAGGTGGACAAGATCAATCACGGCAACATTCTCCCGCCGGGTGTGAGCATTCAGCGCATCTACGACCGGAGTGACCTGATCAATGTGACCACCCACACCGTGCTGCACAACATGGTGGAGGGCATCGTGCTCATCTTCCTGCTGCAGTGGGCGTTTCTCGGCAACGTGCGCAGCGCCGTCATCGTGGCGATGACGATTCCGTTCGCGCTGTCGTTCGCCATCGGGCTCATGGTGTTGCGCGGCGAATCCGCGAATTTGTTGTCCGTGGGCGCCATCGATTTCGGATTGGTGGTGGACGCCACCGTCATCATGGTCGAAAACATCTTCAGGCATCTGGCCGAGTCGTCCGCGCATCTGGGCCACGGACCGAGCACCCTGCATCGCATGCGCCCGCCCAGCGGGTTTCGCGGGAAGATGGGCACCGTATCCATCGCCGCCGCCGAGGTAAGCCAGTCGATATTCTTCGCGGCCGCCATCATCATCGCCGGCTTCGTGCCGCTGTTCACGCTCTCCGGCATCGAAGGCCACATTTTCGGACCCATGGCGAAGACCTATGCCTACGCCATCGCCGGCGGTTTGATCGCGACCTTCACCATCGCGCCGGCGCTGAGCCTGCTGTTTTTCCCGGACGCCGTGGAGGAGCGCGAAACTCCGGTGGTGCGGGCGCTGCGCCGGGTGTACGAACCCACCCTGGAGTTCGTGCTGGCGAACCGCATCGTGACCTTCGCGGGCGTGGCGCTGCTCGGTCTGGTGGCCGTGGTGGCGGTGCGATCCCTCGGGCTGGAATTCCTGCCCAAGCTCGAGGAGGGGAACCTGTGGATCCGTGCGACTTTTCCGCAATCGATTTCGCTGGAGGACAGCGATGACTACGTGAATCGGATGCGGGTGCTGATGAGCAAATATCCGGAGGTGCAGACCGTGGTGTCGCAACATGGGCGGCCCGACGACGGCACGGATGCGACGGGCTTCTTCAATGCCGAGTTCTTCGTGCCGTTGAAGCCGTTCGACACCTGGCCGGCCGGCATCGACAAGGAGAAACTCACCAGAAAGATGACCGACGCCCTGGCACAGGAATTTCCCGGCGTGGATTTCAATTTTTCGCAGTACATCCAGGACAACGTCGAGGAGGCTGCGTCGGGGGTGAAGGGCGAAAATTCGGTCAAGGTGTTCGGCAACGATCTGGATACGCTGGAGAAGACGGCCGACGAAATCGCAGCGGTACTCGCCAAGGTGCCCGGGATCACCGATCTTGCGGTGCTGCGCTCCCTGGGCCAGCCGACCATCCGCATCGACGTCGATCGTGTCCGGGCAGCGCGCTACGGTCTGGCACCCGGTGACGTGAACTCCATCGTGCAGGCGGCGATCGGCGGGCAAAGTGCCGGGGACCTGTACGAAGGGACCAGCGACAGGCACTTCGCCATGATGGTGCGGTTGAGTCTTCCCTACCGGCAAAATCTGGACGCCATACGGCACATTCCGATCGCGGCACCCGCCGCCAACGGTGGCGGCATCATCCAGGTGCCGCTCGAGGACGTGGCCGACGTGCGTCTGGTGTCCGGAGCGGCGTTCATCTACCGGGAACAGCAGCAACGCTACGTGCCCATCAAGTTCAGCGTCCGCGGACGCGATCTCGGCAGCGCCGTTCTCGAGGCGCAACACGAGGTCGAGTCGAAGGTCCTGTTGCCCGGCGGCTATCGCTTGGAGTGGGTCGGCGAGTTCGGCAACCTGCAGGAGGCAATCTCACGTCTGAGCGTCGCCGTGCCGTTCTCGATCGCACTCATCGTACTGCTGCTGTACCTGAACTTCGGCAGCCTGCGCGATGCGCTGCTGGCCGCCAGCGTCATTCCCATGGCGCTGCTAGGCGGTATCTTCGCGCTGTGGCTGACCGGCACGGCTTTCAGCGTGTCCTCGGCCATCGGCTTCGTGGCGCTGTTCGGCATTGCCGCCATGGATGGAATCCTGGTGCTGTCGTATTACAACCTGAGTCTGGACTCGGGTCTCGATCGGGCCACTGCAATGCTGCAGACCTGCCGGACACAGTTACGCCCGGTGATGATGACCTGCATCGTCGCGTGCGTCGGTCTGATTCCGGCCGCGCTGTCGACGGGCATAGGTTCGCAGGTGCAGCGGCCGCTGGCCCTGGTGGTGGTCGGCGGCATGCTGCTCGCCCCGGTTCTCATTCTGGTGGTGCTCCCGGTGCTGATCCTGAAGTTCTCGAGAGCTCGGGAATTGCCGCCCGAAGCGGCGCGCCAAGCCGTCGAGGTGGGCGAATGAAGCGCGAGTGGGTGGTGGGCGCGGCGCTGACGTTGTGCGCGTGCGTGGGCCCGAATTTTCACAGGCCCGCGCCGCCCCAGGTCGACCGGTTCACCGTGACCCCACTGCCGCCTGAGACGGTGTCCGCCGTCGGCGTAGGAGGCGCCGCTCAGCGCTTTCTGGAACAGCAGGAGGTGCCCAAGAATTGGTGGACGCTGTTCGGCTCCAAGGAACTCGATGCGGTCGTGGAGGAGGCGTTGCGTGAGAACCCGGACGTCCGGTCGGCACAGGCCGCCCTGCGACAGGCTCAGGAACTCACCGCCGCGCAACGCGGCTCCTATTTTCCGACGGTGCAAGGCGAGTTCGACGGCAGCCGCAATCGGGACGCGACGGGCGTGGTGCAACCGACGCTGCAATCCGGCACGCCGCTTTACAATCTGTTCACGCCGCAGGTGACGGTCAGCTATACGCCGGATGTGTTCGGCACCAACCGCCGGCAGGTCGAGTCGCTGGCGGCGCAGGCCGAGGCGAGCCGTTTTCAACTGGACGCGACCTACCTCACGCTCGCCGCCAACGTGGTGACGGCCGCCATCCAGGAAGCGGGTTTGCGTGCGCAGATCGCCGGCACCCGGCACGTAATCGACCTGGAACGACAGTCGCTCGACGTCATGCACCGTGAACTCGAGCTGGGCGCCATCGCGGAAGCGGACGTCTTCGCCCAGGAAGCCGCTCTCGCACAATTGGAAGGCACGTTGCCGCCCCTCGACAAACAACGTCATCAGGCACGCGATCAACTGGCGATCCTGACCGGGCATCTGCCGGGCAATTACACGCCGGTCGATTTCGAGCTGGAACAATTGGTGCTGCCCACGGAACTGCCGCTCGGTGTTCCATCGCAGCTGGTCGAGCGCCGTCCCGACGTGCAGGCCGCCGAGGCGCAGCTGCATTCGGCCACGGCCCAGGTGGGCGTGGCCATTGCGAGCATGCTCCCGCAGATCACCATCACCGGCGACATCGGCAGCACGGCCTCGCTCTTCTCTGATTTGTTCAAGCCGGGCACCGGGTTCTGGAGCATCGGCGCAAATGCCACGCAAACGTTGTTTTCGGGCGGTACGCTGCTGCACAAGAAGCGGGCCGCCGATGCAGCCCTGGAGCAGGCCTCCGCCCAGTATCGCTCGACGGTGCTGACGGCGTTCCAGAACGTGGCCGATGCCCTGCACGCCCTTGCGGCCGACGCCGAGGCACTGAATGCGGCGGCCCGTTCCGAAGCCGCGGCGCAAAAAAGTCTGGGGGTGGCACGGCGCCAATTGACGCTGGGATCGGTGAGCTATCTTGCGCTGGTGGGCGCGGAACAGACCTACCAGAACGCGGTGGTGTCCCTTGCCCAGGCGCGCGCCAGCCGCTACGCCGATACGGCCGCCCTCTTTCAGGCGTTGGGCGGCTCGGTGGCGCCCATTCCCCCGACGGCACGACGTTAGAGCCGGGACCGACCCAAAGAAAGGCCGTGCGGGCAGGCCCGCTGTGCACGGCCCAGCGGCAGCGGCCCGCGCTCGTGCCCCAGGCCGCTCTCGTCCCATTTGTGCCCGCGCTCGGGCACACTAGGACCCCCTTTACAGGCCGGGTAGCCTTCCATGTGTGGAATCGTCGGAGTCGTGGCGGAACGCAATGCCGTGCCCATATTGATGGAGGGCCTGCGGCGGCTGGAGTACCGAGGCTACGATTCGGCCGGCCTGGCGGTGTTGAACGCTCACCACTCGCTCGCCCGGCTGCGCAGTGTGGGCAAGGTCAAGACGCTGCAGGAAGCCTTGGATGCGGCGCCCGTCGCCGGCCACGTGGGCATCGCACACACCCGTTGGGCCACCCATGGCACGCCGACCCTGCGCAACGCCCACCCGCAGGTGTCCCGGGACGGAATCGCCGTCGTGCACAACGGCATCATCGAGAATCACGAGGCCCTGCGTGCCGGTCTGCTCGAACTCGGCTATGGCTTCGAATCGGAGACCGACACCGAAGTCGTCGCGCACCGCATCCACCATCACCGCACGGCGTGCGCGACGTTGTTCGAGGCGGTACGCAGGACCGTGGCGGAACTCGACGGCGCTTATGCGCTCGCCGTCATGTCCGAAGGCGATCCGGACTGCATCGTGGTCGCCCGCGCGGGGTGTGCCGTCGTCATCGGCCTCGGCCTGGAAGAAAACTTCGTGGCGTCCGATGTTGCGGCGCTCCTGCCGGTGACGCGCCGGTTCTTGTTCTTGGAGGAGGGTGACGTCGCCGAAGTGCGGCGCAAGACCATCAGGATCGTCGATTCGGAGGGCATCGCGGCAATCCGGCAGGAACGCGAGAGCGACATCTCCGCCGATGCGGTCGAACGGGGACAGTACCGTCATTTCATGCTGAAGGAAATCCACGAGCAGCCGCGGGCCATCGCCGACACGCTCGAGGGCCGGGTGGCCGGAGCAAAGCTGCTCGATGCGGCCTTCGGTCCACCCGCGCATCGACTCTTCGGCCGGGTCAAGGCCGTCCACATCACGGCCTGCGGGACGAGCTACCACGCCGGCCTGGTCGCGAGTTTCTTCATCGAGCAGGTGTGCCGCATTCCGGCCCGCGTCGAAATCGCCAGCGAGTACCGCTATCGTGATCCCGTGATCACGCCGGACACGCTGTTCGTGACCCTGTCTCAATCCGGCGAGACGGCCGATACGCTGGCGGCCCTGCGCGCCGCCAAGCGCCTGCCCTACCTGTCCACGCTGACCCTGTGCAACGTGGCGGAGAGCTCGCTGGTCCGCGAGTCCGACCTCAAGCTGCTGACGCGCGCGGGCCCGGAAATCGGCGTCGCCTCCACCAAGGCCTTCACCACCCAGCTCACCGCGCTCGGCATGTTGGTGGTGGCGCTCTTGAAACAGCAGCCGGCGTTGGCGGCACAGGAACGTGACCTCGCCCTTCAGCTGCTGCAGCTGCCCGGTCTCGTGGAGCAGACCCTGCGGCTGGACGACACCATCCGGTCGCTGGCCGAGCGCTTCGCCGACCGTCGTCACGCCTTGTTTCTGGGCCGCGGACCGCTGCACGCCATCGCGATGGAGGGTGCCTTGAAACTCAAGGAAATTTCCTACATCCACGCCGAAGCGTATGCCGCCGCCGAACTCAAGCATGGTCCGTTGGCGTTGGTCGACGAGGACATGCCGGTGGTGGCGGTCGCCCCGAACAACGAGCTCCTGGAGAAACTCAAATCAAATCTCCAGGAAGTGCGCGCACGCGGGGGCAGGCTGTTCGTGTTCGCCGATCCGCAGACCGGCATGGAAACCGCCGAGGGCGTCACGGTGATCCACATGCCGGCGCGGGTCACGGCCCTGCAGGCGCCTGTCATCTTTGCGGTGCCCCTGCAACTGCTCGCCTATCATGTGGCGGTGCTCAAAGGCACGGACGTGGACCAGCCGCGCAACCTAGCGAAGAGTTTGACGGTGGAGTGAGGCCGGTGCCGACGAGCCATTTCGATCTCGCGTACTTTCGCAAGTTTTATCTCGATCCGTCGACCCGCGTGACCACCCGCGGCGAAATGCGCACGCGCGCCCGCCTGATCGGCGCCGTCGTCGCCCAGGCCGGTATTCCCGTCCGCTCCATCCTCGATGCCGGCTGCGGTATCGGACTGCTGCAAGAGCCCTTCGCCGAGGTTCTGCCGCGGGCTCGGTACACGGGGCTCGAGGTGAGCGACTATCTCTGCACCCGCTTCGGCTGGACGCGGGGTTCGGTGGTTGATTTCGTGCCGCGCAGGCCGAGCGACCTGGTGGTGTGCTACGACGTGCTGCAATACCTGGACGATCGCGCAGCAGGACGCGCCATCGCCAACCTCGCGGCGCTCACCCGGGCGGTGCTGTACGTGTCGGCGCTCACGCGCGAGGACTGGCGCGACAACTGCGACCGGACACTCACGGACCGAGCGGTGCATCTGCGCAACGGTGAATGGTACCGGCGGCGGCTGAGGCGGAAATTCCGTTACCTGGGTTTTGGGCTGTGGTTGCGCAAGGACGTGACGGCCCTGCTGTGGGACATGGAACGAGCGTCCTGACGACGGCGCGACAGACGAACCGACGCTACAGGTTGGCCTGCATCCAGCTGACCAGGGCCGCATGAACGGGCTCCCCGTTGCCGTAGTCCGTGCGCGCATCGTTGATGAGCGACACCAGCACGAAGGTCCTGCCGGCGGTGGTGGTGACGTAGCCCGCGACGCCGCTCACACCGTCCAGATGTCCGGTCTTCATGCGCACCGAGCCCGCCGGCGAGGTCTTCATCCGGTTGCGCAGCGTGCCATCGACACCTGCCAGCGGCAGCGAGGCGATGAACTCGGGTGCATAGCGGCTGCGGTAGGCTGCATTCAGCACCCGGGCCATCTGCAGGACGGAGATGTGAGTGGCACGCGAGAGGCCCGAGCCATTGTCGATATCCATCCCGTCGAGCGAAAGGCCGCGTTCCCGGCTCCATTCGCCGAGCGCGGAGGCCCCCTTCTCCAACGTCGCTGGACCACCGAAACGATTCGTCCCGACGGTGAGCAATAGATGCCGGGCCATCAAGTTATTACTGAACTTGTTGGTCAGCCGCACGATCTCGCCCAGGCTGAGCGAGTCGTAGACCAGGAATGGTTGGGCGTCCGGCGGCGTCGCCGCCACCTTGAGCCTGCCGCCCACCTCGCCGCCGAGTTCGTGCCACAGCGCGACAAAGGTGCCGTAGGCGTACTCGGCCGGTTTGAGCAGCACGCGGGTGAAACTGCGTTCGGCACAGGCTGCGGATAATTCGCCCGTAAAGATCACTCGGTCAGCGCCGTCCGAGGCCACGTCGAAATCGACCTGCCCCGATTTGCCCGCGCAACGCCCGGCTGCATAAGCCACCCGGTTGTCCACCACCAGATTGACCGGCGCGGGCGTCGCGACGATGTCGATGCGGTGGGTGCTCGAATTCGGCGCCACGCGGAATTCCACGGACTGGAAATTCACCATCAGGGCGTCCGGCATCACGTTGTAGGACCGGTTGGGCCGCCCGTCGAAAGCGCCCGGATCGGCAGCGGGCAGTGCGAACGCTGTGTCGTCGATGACGATGTCGCCACGGATGGTCTTCAGACCCTTGTCGCGCAGCGAGCGGGCGAAGCTCCACCAGCGCTCCAACGTCATGTAGGGGTCTCCGCCCCCTTTGAGCACCAGGTCTCCCTCCAACACACCATCGTGCAGGGCGCCTCGCAACAAAGCCTGGGTGTGCCAGGTATAGGCCGGTCCCAGCAGGTCGAGACTTGCGAAAGTGGTGACCAGCTTGATGGTGGAGGCCGGGCTGCGTGCAACGTCGGCATTCTGGCTGGCCACCACGCGTCCCGTCTCCACGTCGACGATGGCAAAACTGACCGAACCTGCCGGAATGTGCTGCGCAGCCATGGTGTGCACGACGGACGGGGGGGCGCCGGGGACAGGAATGGCGGCGTCGGCCACCGGCGGACCTCGCAGCCCGCCCATACCGATCAGGACTGGCAGAAGCAGGACTGCGGTGTGGAAGGAAGGAGCACGCATTCGAACAGTTTAACGTGACTGCGCACGGTTCTCGAGGCGCCATGCACCCGAGCGCCAGCGCAGAAACAACATGATGCCGAGGCAGAAGATATACGTCAGTGCTGCAAACCACCCGCCCACCGCACCGAAACCGAACTGGGGCAGCCAGTCCACCCATCCCGTCCCGGGTTGGAACGACAAGCTGTGCGCCAACGGCACGAACATCAGCCAGGACAATGCGACGACCATGATGGCCGGCAGCCGCACGTCCGCCGCACCGCGCAGACATGCACTGGCGCTGATGCTCAAACCATCGAACAACTGGTAGCCGGCGGCGATCCAAAGCAGCCGGCTTCCCTCGGCGACGACCAGTGCCGACCGGGGATCCGCGGCGTTGGTAAATGACGGCAGCAACCAGGGGCCGACGATGGCAAGGGCGATACCGATCAAGCCCATGTAGACCACGGTGATGGAAATGATCCCGTTGCCCACCTGGCCGGCCCAGTCCAACGTCCTGCCGCCGATGGCCTGTCCGACGAGCGTGGTGCCGGCCATCGCAATGCCGACGGCCGGCATGTAACAGAAGGATGTCAGCATCATCACGATCTGCGTGGATGCGCCGTCCACTGTGCCCAGCTTGACCTGCATCAGCTGGAACAAGGCAAAACCGAGAATGTCGGCCGCATACAAGAGTCCCATGGGAACGCCAATCTTCAGCTGCCGGAGCAGAGCGCCGAGGTCCAGGCGGCGGGTGAGGTGCGAGCGGTAACGCCTGCGGTTGTCACGGCGCAAAAACGTGTGCAGCGCGGCCAGCAGCCCCAATAGCTGGGCTGCGTTGGTGGCCCACGCGGAGCCTGCCACCCCCAGTCCCAGTGTCACCACGAAAAGTTGGTTGAACAGAGCGTTGGCGAGCGCCACGCTCACGGTGATGCGCAAGGTGATTGTCGGCCGGCCCACGCCGTTGAAGAACCCGAGCACCGCCCAGAGCGCGACCCCGAGGGGAGCGCCGAGCATGCGCGGAAACCAATAAGCGAGCGCCATCTCGAGCGTGTCGCGCGGGATGCCGAAGGCGCCAAACAGCCAGGCGCCTCTGCCGGCCAGCAAAGCGAAAATCGGTGCGCTGAATACGGACGCCCACACCGCCGTCCAGGTGGCCTGCGCGGCGCGCGCATAGCGGCCACCACCCTGTGCTTGCGCCACCAGGGTTTGCACCGACAGGCCGACGCCGCCGAACAGCAGTACGAACACCAGAACCGGGAAGTAAACTGCACCCATCGCGGCGATGGCCGTCGGCGACAGGCGACCGACGAACCAGGTGTCGGTGGCGTTGAGTATCGCCTGTACGGCGCTGTTCAACATGAACGGGAAGGCCAGCCGCGCGACCGCGACGTAATCGAGCCGGGGCCGGCCGCCCGAGGTCAGCGCTTGACCGGGCAGCATGATGGGGAAATTCTGGACGGCATCGTCAACGTCCGCCGAGGGTACCGGGTGAAATGGTATGAAACTTAAGTTACCACATCGCGTCGTCGGGCCTTTTGCGACGGTGGATCATGGCGGGGGCGTCTGGTCTTTCACCTCCGGTGGCGGTGGCAACGAGGTCCATGTCAGAGGAGTCGAGCCCGGCACCGCCGCTGCGTTGCGAGGCCGGGAGTTCGATGCGGTGACGATCGAGTGGCGGGCGCGGGGTGTCACGCTGGTGCTGGTCGCGGAGCGTAGAGAAACCAGCATGGCGGCGCACAGTGTGATGTGCCATGAACCGGCCGGCGAGGTGTTCGGTGCGCTGCCGCTCGCGCGCTTCGATGACAAGGCACGCGGGTTTTGGCGACGGGTTTTCTGGGTGATGCGGCTTCCTGGCGGGCGACATCTGCTGCGGTTGATTTCTGCGCGGTCCGTCCGATGAGCGAATCGGGAGCCGGCCTGGAGCGAACCGCGACCGTGGCGGCCAGGTGTCCTCCCCCGTCCTACACCCGGTCGACGTATCTATGGGTATCTGCTCCGGGAACGTAAGTAATAGCATAAACACATGAATTTTAAGGCTGCTTAACGAGGGGAACGGCTGTCATGCTCATCCTTACCCGCAGGGCCGGCGAGGCTCTGCGCATCGGCGACGATATCGAAGTGACCGTGATGGCCGTCAACGGCACTCAGGTCAGAATTGGCATTAAGGCTCCGCGTGACGTCGCGGTCGATCGGGAAGAGATCGCGGAACGCAAGCGCCGCGATCGTGAGGCGGCGGCAGCCGGCAAGTAGCGCGGCGCGGACCGCCGCACGGTCTTTGCGGCGGTGGGATAGGATGCAGGCATGCGCGACACGATCAACGTCACGTCAAGGCTTCCTGCGAAGCAACGGGCGGCTCTGGAACAGCTCGTGTTCTTCAACGTCAACCAACATCGTGTCCGCGTCGGCATCCAGCAGTCCATCGAAGCGTATGGGACTCCCGAAATCGTCGAGCAGGACGGGTGGCTGCGTATCCGTGTAGGGGACTTGGACGGCCAGACATTGTTCGCCGTGTCGGCGGCGGGACGCCCTCTCGGCGTCGCGATCTTCGCCCGTCTGGCGCGCGAGCGTTTCGTCGTGCTTCATCTCGGGGTCGAGCCTCGACTGCAGGCCTCGATCGATGCCAATCCGACGGTCTTGCTCAGATTGATGCATGAAATACGGGCTGCCGCGCGCCGTACCCGCGGGGTCGACCGTATCGAAGTGCTATACAAAGAGCGCCCGGCGATGCGCTCGAACAGCTAGCGTCGATGGCGCGGTACGCGCAGATGCTCGGCGCCGAACGGCATGTGTTCGATTCTTTGCGGTCGGTGCTGGCGGCTGCGTCGGCGCTGCGTTCGGGGGACGAACTGGCGGGGATCGCAGCGGACACCCACACCCGGCGCATCGCCGCCCGGTACGTGCTGGCGGACATTCCGCTCACGACATTTCTCGACGACATGTTGATTCCCTACGAAAGCGACGAGGTGACACGTCTCATCATCGACGGCCATGATCCGGTTGCGTTTGCCCCGATACGACACATGACGGTCGGGGAATGGCGGGACTGGCTGCTGTCCTACGCAGCGGATACCGCGACGCTCGCCGCGCTCGCACCGGGGGTCACGCCGGAAATGGCCGCGGCAGTGTCGAAATTGATGCGCAACCAGGATTTGATCGCGGTGGCGGCCAAATGCCGGGTGACGACCGCCTTTCGCAGCACGTTGGGGCTGCCGGGGCGGCTGGCCAGCCGCCTGCAACCCAATCACCCCACCGATCATCCGGACGGCATTGCGGGTTCGATCCTCGACGGACTGCTGTTTGGCATGGGTGATGCCGTGATCGGCATCAACCCGGCCGCCGACAACGTGGCGAGCACGGTCGCCCTGCTAGACCTGGTGGAGGCCATCCGCGCGCGCTACGACATACCCACGCAGAGCTGCGTGCTCGCACACATCACGACCACGTTGCGCGCCATCGAGCAGGGCGCACCCGTCGACCTCGTTTTCCAGTCCGTGGCGGGCACGGAGGCCGCGAACCGCGGTTTCGGCATCGATCTTGCGCTGCTGGCGGAGGGTCGTGCGGCCGCCGAATCGCTGCATCGCGGAACCGTCGGCGATCACGTCATGTATTTCGAAACAGGACAGGGCAGTGCCCTGTCGGCAGGCGCACACCATGGCGTCGACCAGCAGACCATGGAGGCCCGTGCGTATGGCGTGGCCCGCGCGTTCCGGCCGCTGCTCGTCAACAGCGTGGTCGGCTTCATCGGTCCGGAGTATCTCTATGACTCGAAGCAGATCATCCGTGCCGGGCTAGAGGATCATTTTTGCGGCAAGCTGCTCGGGCTGCCGATGGGGTGCGACGTGTGCTACACCAATCATGCAGAGGCCGATCAGGACGACATGGATTCCCTGATGACCCTGCTCGGCGTGGCCGGGGTCAATTTCCTGATCGCGGTTCCCGGAGCGGACGACGTGATGCTCAACTATCAGAGCTTGTCTTTTCATGACGTGCTCGGGTTGCGGCATCTGATGAACCTGCATGCCGCGCCAGAATTCGAGGCGTGGCTGTCGCGCATGGCTCTGCTCGACGACCGGGGGCGTCTCGCGCCGCCGTCCGGGGTGAACGCCTTGATCCGCGGCCTGTTGGCCTGACGCCGTGGGCCACGACACGGACCGGTCATGGCGTCGGTTCACCAGCGTGACGCGCGCGCGCATCGCCCTCGGCCGTGCGGGGGACGCATTGCCGACGGCGCGTTCCCTGGAATTCGCCTATGCCCATGCCTGTGCCCGCGACGCCGCGCTGGCGCACGTGGACTTCACCGCCTTGGCGGCGCGGCTGGCGCCATTGCCGGTGTTACGCGTGCATTCGGCGGTGCCGGACAGGGCCGCCTATCTGCGCCGTCCGGACCTCGGCAGGATTCTCGACGAGACATCGGCTGCCGGATTACCCAAAGGACCCTACGACGCCGTATTCGTGATCGCCGACGGCTTGTCGGCGGCGGCGGTCCAGACTCATGCGGCGCCCATGGTCGAGGCGATGATGCTGCGTTTGCGAACCTGGTGTCTGGGTCCGGTGGTGCTGGCCGGACACGCGCGGGTCGCGCTGGGCGATGCCGTCGGCGCAGCGATGCAGGCCTCGTTGGTGGTCGTGTTGATCGGCGAGCGGCCGGGATTGACCGTGCCGAACAGCCTGGGCATCTACCTGACGCACGCCCCCCGGATCGGTCGACGCGACTCCGAACGCAACTGTCTGTCGAACATCCATGCCGATGGACTCGGTTATGCCGCAGCGGCGGACAAGCTCGAGTGGCTGATGACCCGCGCCCGGCAGCTTCGACTCAGCGGTGTTTCGCTAAAGGAAGATGCGCCGGCTCTCGAAGCCGCCCCCTTGGCGCAGAAACACCTGGACAGCGAGGCGACGTAATTGCGATCCTCGTACCGGACCGCAATCCGACATCAACGAGGTATCGATTCATGGGCGACAATTCACATCCGCGCGGCACACTGCTGACCGCCGCGGTCTTCATCGTCGGCGCGTTTCTCGGACCCGCCCATGCGCAGGGTGTGATCCGCACTCCGCTGCCGGACAGCAGTACCTTTCCGATCTCTTCGGCGGTCACGGTGAAGGCAGGTACCGACACCGTGTACGTGAGCGGTGCTCTGGCCTCTCCCACCAACAAGGATGCGCCGAAGGGCACCCCGCCGGTCTTCGGTGACACCGAAACTCAAACCTTGAGCGCCCTGACTTCCATTCAAGGGACTCTGGCAAAGCTCGGCCTCGGGATGGGCGACATCGTCAAGATGACGATCTTTCTGGCAGCCGATCCGGAGAAGGGCAACAAGATGGACTTCCCGGGGATGATGGCGAGTTACAGCAAATTCTTCGGCACCAAGGAGCAGCCCAACAAACCGGCACGCAGCGCTTTTCAGGTCGCCGCGCTCGCCGCGCCCTGGGCGTTCGTGGAGATCGAGGTGATCGCGGTCAAATCGCACTAACCTCCGGTGTCCGAGTCTGCTCGTGGAGGCATGTCGGCGCGGCGGCATGCGGATGGCAGGCGACGTTGCGCATGGTGTTCTGACGATCCTTTGTACGTGGAATACCATGACCGCGAGTGGGGCGTGCCATTGCATGCCGATGCACGACTCTTCGAAATGCTGTGCCTGGAAGGCGCCCAGGCCGGCTTGAGCTGGCTCACCATCCTCAAAAAACGCGCCAATTTTCGTCTTGCGTTCGATGGCTTCGACGCGGAGAAAATTGCCCGCTACGGTGTCCGGCAGCGCAGACGCCTCATGCTCGATGCCGGGATCATCCGAAACCGCCTGAAAATCGAGGCCATCATCGGCAACGCGCAGGCTTACCTGAAAATCTGCAATCAGCCCGGCGGCTTCGACGAGTATCTCTGGCAGTTCACCGGCGGCAGAGTGGTGCGGCGACGCCCGCTCACACTGGCCGACATCCGGGTGTCGACGCCGCTCAGCGACGTCATGAGCAAAGAACTCAAACTTCGAGGCTTCCGCTTCGTCGGGACGACGATCTGCCATGCCTTCATGCAGGCGGTCGGCATGGTCGACGAGCATCAACGCCACTGCTGGGCGGCCCGTTCGAAGCCGCCCGCATGAGGCTGCCGGCGGCTATTTGGCCTGCACCGATTGGGCGGTCTGGCCGAAGAGCGTTTTGTGCGTTTCAGCGTTCATCGGCTGGCCGTAGGCACTGTTGACGGTGGGCGCGAGTTCATAGGCGCGTACCGTGGCGGGACGTCGCTTGATCGACTCGAACCAGCGCTTCACGTTCGGAAAGTCCGCGAGGCTCTGACCCTGTGCCTCATGCGGCACCACCCAGGGATAGGCGGCCATGTCCGCGATGGAATAGGCGCCGGCGACGAACTCATGATCCGCGAGACGCTTGTCGAGGACACCGTACAGGCGGTTCGTTTCCTTGACGTAGCGGTCGATGGCGTAGGGAATCTTCTCCAGCGCGTAGCGCGCGAAGTGGTGGTTCTGACCTGCCATGGGTCCCAGGCCCGCGACCTGCCAGAACAGCCATTCGGTCACCTGCGTCCTGCTGCGCAGGTCCGCCGGCATGTACAACCCCGTCTTCTCTGCGAGATACAGAAGAATCGCGCCGGATTCGAATATCGAAATCGGCGCGCCGCCGTCCACCGGCTCATGGTCCACGATGGCGGGCATGCGGTTGTTGGGCGAAATCGCCAGGAAATCGGCTTTGAACTGGTCACCCTTGCCGATGTTGACGGCGACGATCTTGTAGGGAAGCGCCGCTTCTTCCAAAAACATGGCCACTTTGTGGCCATTGGGCGTCGGCCAGTAATACAGGTCTATCATCGGCGATCCTCAGGGGGTTGTAGAGCCAAATGGTGCTCCCGCAAAAGGGCGATGTCGACATCCTCTTCGCGCGGCAATGCACGCATCTTAGCGAGGCGGGCGCGGGCGCGCGCGTTCTTCATCCAGGGCAGCAGCGGCGAATCGATCTCGTTGGCCGTCGCGACCAGCCACTCCAGGGCGTGACGGCGCTCGCCGAGGGCGTGGAATTCCCGGCTGTCGACGGGTGCCAGACGGCGGGCGATGGCCAGGCCCACCAGCTGTGCCATGACGGTGTCGGCCCGCTGCAGCGTCCTGGAGAGCTTGAGACAGTCGTCGCGCCGCTCGGTGCTCGACGCATCCCGGCAGGCATTGATCAGCGGCGAGAAGGAAGGAATTGTCTCGGCCGTGGCCAGTCCAACGGCTTCGTTGAGGCGCGCGAGATCCGAAGGCAGGTACCCGCCGGGAAGCTTGTCGCGGACGCGATTGAGCGAGTCGTAGAACAGAACGGCGGTGCGGTTGGTGTACAGATCGAAACGGTTTCCGAGCGCCATGTCCGCCAGCACCCGGTCGATTTCCGTCGCGTCCTTGTCTTTTTGTGCGGAGGCCAGGGTGGCCATCCAGACGGCGCCGTTGTCGGCGTCCACCCAGCGCATGGTGGTCGCGGCGTCGCGTACGTCGCAGGCAGGCACGCCCACGCACAATTGCAGACGCAACCAGCTCCAGGTGACCTTGTCCGGCGCGAACTCACCGGCTCTCACGATCAGATCAAGAGCGGCCGCCGCCGCTTTCGCGGTATCCGCCCGCGCCCGGCCGCCGGAAAGAGGATAAGTCAGCGCTGCGGCGGTTGCCAGCGAGCCGGCATCGGCACGCGTCGCCAGTACTTGTGCCGCCGCGGCGCGCCAATTCTGATCGCGGTCGGTCTCCGCTCCGATGCCGGCTTTTGCCTGGCTCGGGTTGACCTGCCCGACGAGGAGCGACGCCCCCAGAGCGACGATGGCGATACGCGGCTTGACCATGACCCAGGCCGAGCAGGCGGCTAGGAGACTCTCGTGCGGTTGCTCGCGGCAGTGAGCCCGGCGGTGATGGCGAGCCGCATGGCATCTTCCACGGAAATGTCGAGCGGCTGCACGTGGTCGCGCGGCAGATACAACGTGTAGCCGCCAAAGGCGTAGCTCATGGGAAAATAAACCGTCACCCAATCCCGTCCTCCATGGGCTTGGAGGGCGGCGGGCACGTCCTCACGCGTGACGAAACCGATGGCACGTACATCGGCGAAGCGCGCCAATACCACTCGCTGCAGATCCCGCTTCTCGCCACTCCCCGAGGGCAGCAGACTCAACACATCCCGGAAGCCCCCGTACAGGGTCTTGACGAAGGGAATACGACCCAGGAAATCATCCCAATACTTGAGGAAAATACGCCCGGCGTAGGCGTTGACGAGGCTGCCCACGGCCAGCAGCAGGAAAAATCCGGCCAGCAATCCGAGCCCGGGCCAGTAGTGCGCAGGGCTCACGAGTCCCAGGCCGATCAACGCCCGCTGCAACCAGCCTTCGACCGTGTTGACCAACCACCAGATCACTGACACCGTCAAGGCCAGCGGCAGTACGGTCACCAAACCGCTCATGAACAGCGCTAAGATCTTTCGCATGTCGGTATCATCGCATGATACGCACGATGGATTGTCGCCCCTATGCATGCAACCGAATTACGCATCGAACCTGCTGAATATGCGGATATCCCCATCATATTGCAGTTGATCGGCGAACTTGCCGACTACGAGAAGCTGCGCGACGAGGTGGTGGCCACGGCCGACGCGCTGCACGACGCCTTGTTCGGAGCGCCGCCCGCCGCTGCCGCCGTGCTCGCCCGGGTCGACGGCGAGGTCGCGGGATTCGCCTTGTATTTCCATAATTTCTCCACCTTCCTCGGCAAACGGGGTCTGTACCTGGAAGATTTGTTCGTGCGGCCGAAGTTTCGCGGGCGTGCCATCGGCAAGGCGCTGCTCTCTCATCTGGCGAGACTCGCCGTCGAACTCGACTGTGGACGTTTCGAGTGGGCGGTGCTCGACTGGAACCAGCCCTCGCGCGACTTCTACGAGGCGCTGGGCGCGATGCCCAAATCCGCCTGGATCAATTATCAGATCACCGGCGCCGCGCTCGAGCGGTTGGCAAACAGGGAATGAGTGGGTTCGTTTGACGTCCGGCACCCGCCTGGCCGGCTATCGGCCCCTACTGCCGGGGCAACAGAAATCTCATCCCTTGGTAGCTCAACACCACGCCGTCGCGGCGGATGTTCTCGACGGTGGGACCTTCCTGCAGGGTGCTACCTTCGTGATATTTGCGGTTGTTGACATATACGAAGCGGTCCGCGGAGCGGGTTCCGTAGACGTGTACGTCGAGGTGTAGTTCCGGCAGTGCCTGAGCCCCCGTGGTGCTCAACTCGTTGATGGTGGGCAACACTTCGTCGTCCGGCGCTGCCCGGGTCTCGCGAAGGGCCGCGTCCGGCTTGACGGTACCGTAGGGCTGGGGAGTCGAGCCTGATCCGGTGAGCCTCGGGTCGCGCCGGCGCAAAGTTTTCGCCGCTTCGGGGCGGGTGGGCACGACGCCGGCTGCGTCATCCACCGGAATTTCGGGCGCATAGTCCGGCGTCGGGCTGAGCGGGCTGAAAGGCCCCGTGCTGACCGCCGACGAGGCGCCCCCATCCTCGACACGGGCCGCAGCGGCGGGAGCCGTCGTATGCACCACCGATGCCGGCGCGCCGTTGCGCACGAGCACGAAGCTCAGCACCATCAGATTGACGGCCAGCAATACCGCGAGGGCCACGGCCCATATCGGCAAGCGTCTGCGTGGCCGCGCGATGCCGGCCTCCATCAGGCCGGGGACGCTCTGGCGTTGGCGCTCGATTTCCGATTTTTTGAGGGCGTCTAGAATAAACGACATGGCGTCATCTTAACCGTGCGGCGGGGGGGACAGAAGTTGTGGGGAGCTCGGGTCCGCGAGCGCCGTGTCGAGCACTACCTGCGTCTGCAAGCCTGCGATGCCATCGACATTGAGACGGTGCTCGCGCTGAAAATTTTGCACGGCGACGGCCAGTTGATCATCGTAGATGTCGCCGTGCTCGAGGGGCGCCGCATCGCCGCGCAACGCGTTCAGGCTGCGGCGCAGCCATCGCACCTCGTCGCCGTGCATGCCGAGCGAGAGGGGGCGTGTATGGATGGTCTGCGGCTTCCAGACCACGGTGAAGTCGCCGAACCAGTATTTGGAGACCTCGTCGAGGGGCACCCGCTCGCCGTGCTCGCCAAGGGCCAGTGTGGCGAATTGATCATCCAAAGCCGAGAGCACGACGCGGTAACGCTGCCCATGATCGTCGGTCAAGGTCAGGATCGCGGGACGGTTCAGTGCGCGTACCTGCGCCCAGGAGCCTTTTTGTTCGAGACAGGCGAGGCCCGCCTTTTTTGCCTGGCCGCATGGATCGCGGTCGTCGGTCATGGCCGAACCCCACAATGACAGCAGCCGGCGGAAGGCGGTGGCATCGCCCGTGGTTGCCCCATTGGCCGCAAGCAGCGCACTGAGCGACATGGTCGCCTGCGGCACGGCCGCTCGTGTGACCGACGTGTCGACGGAGTCCGCCGGTTTCGCCACGACCGCCCCGGCACGCGTTCCCAGGTCTGTGCCGGCGATCGCAACCGCCGGCTCGCTGCTGCGGGCGGCCACAGCATTCCTCGGCAATGCGCGCCAGCCCAACGTTGCACCCGCGACGAGGCCACAGACCCCCAGTGCAGCGCCCGACCACACCGCCCATCGTGGTGCGTAACGGCGGCCGTACACCTCGCCGGCCGCGCGCCTCACCAGTTCCGGCGTGATTTTCCGTATCTCCTGGGTGTAGGCGCCGAGCAGCGCGCGGTCACACGTCACGTTGATCACGCGCGGAATGCCGGCAGACAGGCGGTGTACCTCGCGCAGCGCCGCCGACGTGAAGATCTCGCCCGCGGCTCCCGCCACCCGCAGCCGATGGCGCACATATCCCTGCGTCTCCTCGCGAGACAACGGTTCCAAGTGGTAGCGGCCGGTGATGCGCTGAGCCAATTGGCGCAGATCGGTGCGATCCAGCAACTCGCGCAGCTCGGGCTGACCGATCAGGATGATCTGCAGGAGCTTCTGAGTGGGTGTTTCCAGATTGGTGAGAAGACGTACCTGTTCCAGGGTTTCGGCCGAGAGGTTTTGCGCCTCGTCGACGATCACGATGATCCTGCGCCCCTCGGCATGCGCACCCAGCAGCTTCTGATTCAGAGCGTCGACCATCTGCTTGACGCTGTCGCGGTCCGCCGGCGCGACGGGCACCCCCAGCTCCTCGCAGATGGTGAGCAAAAATTCCACCGGGGTCACGCGCGGATTCAAGATCACCGCCACATCGGCGTGGTGCGGTATCCGCGAGAGAAGGGTGCGTACCACGGTCGTCTTGCCCGTGCCCACCTCACCGGTCAGCTGGATGAACCCCCCGGATTCATTGATGCCGTAGAGCAGGTGCGCCAGAGCTTCGGCATGCCGCTCGCTCAGGTAGAGGTAGCGCGGGTCCGGTGTGATGGCGAACGGCTTTTCGCTGAGACCGAAAAAGCGGGTGTACATGGCTGCCGCAGGTATACCACGCCTACGTCCGGCGTGGACCGCCGCGTCCCGGTGCCCGCGGCAGCAGGCTCGCACGCGTGACCAGACCTGCCCCGAAGCGTCCACGAATGCCGTCGACGGCGTCGTCGAGCTGGGACTCGGTGCGGAGGTCGCCCGCAAAGAGCTCGCCCTGCCGCAGGACCTGCAGGTCGCTCACGCCCACTCCCAGCAGCCGCACCGACGCTCCCGGCTCCGCGGCCAGCCACTGCGCGAGCAGGGCCTGGGCCAGTGTGGCGATGACCGCCGTATCGCGGGTGGCAGGCTGCGCGGGACGCTGCCGGGTGAAGGTCTTGAAGTCACCGCGTCGGATCTTCACCGTGACGCTGCCTGCGGCCAGTTCATGAGCGCGCAGCCGCGTCGACGTGCGATCGACGAGCCGGGTCAGTTGCCGTCGTAGCTCCGCGACGTCGGTGATATTGACTGCAAAGGTTTCTTCCGCACTGATGGATTTCTCCTCGCGTTCAGGCTCGACCGGCCGGTCGTCGATGCCGGCGGCGCGATCGCGCAGGGTCCTGCCGTGCCTGCCGAAAACCTGCCACACGGTGACGTCGTCGGCGCGGCGCAGATCACCAAAGGTCCGGATGCCAGCCGCGTGTACGGCCGGCAAGGATCTTTCCCCGATGCCAAACAGTTTCTGCACCGGCAGATCGTCCAGGATCGCCCGTAAATTATCCGGTCCGATCCGGCACATGCCATCTGGTTTGTTGAGATCGGACGCGATCTTGGCCAGCAGCTTGTTCGGAGCGATTCCCACGGAGGCGCTGAGCGCGGTGCGCTCGCGGATCCGATGTCTGACGGCGGTCGCGATCATCTCCCCGTCGCCGAGCAGCCGGCGGCTCGCCGTGATGTCGAGAAAAGCCTCGTCGAGCGAAAGACCCTCCACCAAGGGGGTGAATTCACGGAATATCTGGAACACCTGCGACGATACTCCCCGGTATCGGGCCATGCGCGGAGAGATGCAGAGGGCGTGAGGACAGCGGCGCAGGGCCTCCCCCATCGACATCGCGGAATGGACGCCAAAGCGGCGCACCTCGTAATTGGCCGCCGCAACGACTCCGCGACCGCCGGTGCCGCCGACGATCACGGGCCTGCCGCGAAGTTCCGGATTGTCGCGCTCCTCGACCGACGCATAGAACGCGTCCATGTCGACGTGCAGGATGGTGCGTGAACCGTAACGACGATCGGGTTCCGTCGTGACGTCCGGTACACCGTCGTGGCGGGCGTCGTCGTCCCGCCCCATCTCATTCCACGGTGATGGTGATTTTCTTGGAGTGCAACGCTGGCGTGAAGGATAGATGCTGGTAATCCGCGAAGATCAATTCCAGCGTGTGCCTGCCTGGTGCGAGCGTCAGCGACGTCTCGGTCTGTCCCTTGCCGAAGTGCACGATCTTGTCGGTCGCCGGCAGCGGAACGTCCAATTTCAACTCGCTGACGTCGGTATCGATCAAAAGATGATGATGCCCGGTGCCGTCGAACTTGACTCCGGCCGGCGCGATGCCCATGCCCTTCAATCCGAACCGCACGGTCACGGGACCGTGTAGCTTGGCGCCGTCGGCAGGCGAGACGACATAGACCTCGGCACCCGCCGCCGGCGCGGACGGTTCTTGCGCAAAGGTTGCGGTGGCGAGCAGTGCAATCCCCAGACCCATCAGAAGACGATTCATTGGCGGCTCCGTTCGTTCAAATCAGATCCTTGACACCGTCGCGCTCCTCCAACAGTTCGCGGTGAGTCGCGAGCATTTTTGCGCGGCTGAATTCGTTCACGCCGAGACCCTGCACGATGGTGTACTCGCCGTTTTTGCAGGTTACCGGATAAGAATAGATCACGCCCTCCGGGATATCGTAACTGCCATCCGAGGGGATCCCCATGCTCACCCAGTCACCGCTCTGCGTGCCCAGCATCCAGTCGTGGACATGGTCGAGGGCCGCGGATGCCGCAGAAGCGGCGGACGACGTGCCACGCGCCTTGATGATGGCGGCGCCGCGCTGCTGTACGGTGGGAATGAAACTGTCCTTGAACCAGCTCTCCTCGACCACCGACAGGGCGGCTTTGCCGCCCACGGTCGCATGATGCAGATCGGGATATTGGGTAGCCGAGTGGTTCCCCCAGATGATCACTTTCCTGACCTCGCTCAGGGACGAGCCGGTTTTCTCCGTCAGCTGTGCGAGCCCACGGTTATGGTCGAGCCGCGTCATCGCGGTAAAATTCTTCGGCGACAACGAGGGGGCGTTGCGCTGCGCGATGAGAGAGTTGGTGTTGGCGGGATTGCCGACCACCAGGACCCGCACGTCCCGGCTCGCCACCGCATCGAGCGCCTTGCCCTGGGCGGAGAATATTTTGGCATTCTCCAGCAACAAATCCTTGCGCTCCATGCCGGGACCGCGGGGTCGTGCGCCCACCAACAGTGCGAAGGCGCAATCCTTGAAGGCTACCTGGGCGTCGTGCGTCGCAGAGACCTTGTTGAGCGTCGGGAAGGCGCAGTCGTTCAACTCCATCACCACGCCCTGTACCGCGGCGCTCGCAGCGGGTATCTCAAGCAGGTTCAAATTGACCGGTTGATCGATGCCCAGCATCTGTCCGGAGGCGACGCGAAAGGCGAGTGCGTAGCCGATGTTCCCGGCGGCTCCCGTGATTGTGACAGTTACTGGCTTCTTCATGACTGGCTCCAGGCGCAAAAGCGGGCAATGGTAGCACTACTGGTGCGGCGGGGCTTGGGATGGCCCTCGGTAGGTGTTATATTGAGCTACCACACCGAACCACGCCTTGTGCAGACGCTGCAACCGACGTTCATGCATTCTGACTGGAATCATCACCAACCCATTTATCGCCAGCTGCGGGATCGGATGGTGGCCCTCATCTTGGAAGGCTCGCTGAAGGAAGGCGAATCGCTGCCTTCCGTGCGTGCGGTCGCCGCCGACTATCGATTGAATCCGCTCACCGTGCTCAAGGGCTACCAACAACTCGTCGACGAACGCCTGGTAGAAAAACGCCGTGGTCTCGGCATGTTCGTGACGCTCGGAGCGCGCCGCTTGTTGCTGATCGGTGAACGGGAGCGTTTCCTGCGCGAGCAATGGCCGCAGACTCTCGCCGTCATCCACCGGCTGGGCTTTTCGGCGACGGAGTTGTTCGCGCAAGTTCCCGCCGTCACACATCCGCCGCCGGCGCGCGGCGGGCCTTCGGAATGAATCAAACCATGCCCCTCATCGAAGCTCGTGAACTCACCAAGAAATACGGCTCGCACGTCGCGCTCGACCATGCAAGTTTCCGCGTCGGCAGCGGGCGTATCGTCGGGCTGATCGGTCCCAACGGTGCCGGCAAAACCAGCGCTCTGCGTGCAATGCTCGGCTTGATGCCGTATCAGGGGCATCTGCGGGTGCTCGGTCGCGAGCCCTTTGCCGAACGCGCGGCACTCATGCGCGACACCAGCTTCATCGCCGATGTCGCCATTCTGCCGGCGTGGCTGCGGGTCGAGAATGCGATCGACTTCGTGGCCGGCGTCCATCCGCGCTTCCGGCGCGACCGTGCGGCGGCGTTGCTGGCCGGCACCGGCATCACGGGCCGGCACCGCCTGCGCCAGCTGTCCAAGGGCATGAAGACGCAGGTACATCTGGCATTGACCATGGCCATCGACGCGAAGCTCCTGGTGCTGGACGAACCGACCCTCGGTCTTGACATACTGGCCCGCCGCAGTTTTTACGATGCCCTGCTGAACGATTACATGGACGAGACCCGGACCATCCTCATCACCACGCATCAGGTGGAAGAGGTGGAAAATCTGTTGACCGACGTAATTTTCATCAATCGTGGCCGGATCGTCCTCGATGCATCCTTGGCAGACATCGCCACCCGCTATGCGGCGGTCTCAGTCACCGACGACCAGATCGGCGCCGCGCGCGCCGAGCGGCCGTTTTTCGAACGGCGTACGCTCGGCAAAACCGTGCTGTATTTCGACCAGCCGGATCGCGGACGTCTGGCGATGTTCGGTGAGCTGTCCACTCCCAGCGTCGCCGACCTGTTCGTGGCCAAGCTCTCGGGCGACGTTCCTTGAACACCTTTGCGTGGCTGATACGGCGGGAGTTTTGGGAGAACCGCGCGATCTGGACGTTGCCGGCGGGAATCGGCGCCGCGCTCATTTTGGGTGCCCTTTTCGGCCGGGTCGACGTCGTCGCGTCGACCACACCCGAGCAGACCCGGATCGTCGGCGGCTTCGTATTGTTTGCGTTCGGCGTGACTTTCTTTGCGGTGATGTCGTTGTACTCCACGTGGTATCTGCTGGACTGCCTGTATGCCGATCGCAAGGACCGCAGCGTGTTGTTCTGGAAATCGCTGCCGATCTCGGATACGGCCTCGGTGCTCGCCAAATTGTGCACCGGCCTCATCGTCATCCCGCTGGTATATTTTCTAGCCGCCGACGTCACCACCCTTCTGATCGCGTTCATCATTTCGGTGCGCGCCCGGAATTCGTTCGCCAGCGCCCTGTGGCAGCCCGATGTATGGCTGCAGCTGCAGGCGTTGTGGTCTTATCTGATCGTCACGACGGCGATCTGGTATCTGCCCTTCGCGGGATGGCTCATCGTGGTCTCGGCGTGGGCCCGGCGTGCCGTCATGCTCTGGTCGGTCATGCCGCTGCTGGCGGTGTACCTGCTCGAACGCTGGTTCTTCGGCACCCATTACGTCGGGACGCAGCTGGTCGACCGCACGCTGGGATACATCCCCCGCGCGTTTCACGATTTTTCGGACCGCCGCGGCTGGGTCAGCACGATCGTGGACAACGACACCATCAGCCTCCCCGAAAGCGTGTGGCGCATGCTCGACCCGGTCGGCTTCCTGTCGAGCCCGGCGACCTGGCTGGGCGCCGCATTCGGCGCCGCACTGGTATTCGTCGCCATCCAACTGCGGCTGCGGCGCACCGACGCCTGATCGTGGCACGCCGGCCGTGCCGCAGACTTGGGATTCGCGAACGGCGCGTGCAGAATAGGCGGATGTACAAAACGAAAATAGACCTGGCGGACAAAACCCGCCGCGGCGTAGCAGCGATCTTGAACGAGCGGCTGGCCGAGGCAATCGACCTGCAAAGCCAGCTGAAGCAGGCGCAATGGAACGTCAAAGGTCCCCAGTTCCTGGCGTTGTACGACCTGTTCGCCCGAATCTCAGTCGTCCTGCTCGGGCAGATCGACGCGCTCGCGGAACGCATTGCGAGTCTGGGCATCACGGTGGAGGGCACCGTTGCGGTGGCCGCCAAGCGCAGCAAGTTGAAAAATTATCCCTTGAGCCTCACCGCTGGCAAGGATCACCTCTTCTATTTGTCGACGCAGTTGTCGACGTTCGGCAAGGCATCGCGTGCGGCGATCGACGAGGCGATACGCCTGGGCGACGCGGACAGCCAGAACCTGCTCGTCGGCATTTCCCGCGACATCGACAAATATCTGTGGTTCGTCGAGGCCCATCTCCAGGAAAAGGTGTAGTACGGCGCCGGCGTCAGCCGAGCAGATAGGAAAAATAACTGTTGTTCAGCCGGTTGAGCGGATCGCTGCGGCGGCGCAAGGCGCGGAACAACTTGCTGCGATTGCCGAATGCCTTCTGCACGTGGCAGGGTTGCAGGGCCCGCGTCTGATTGAAGGTGGGTGTGCCGCCCAGTGCCGACGCAAAGTCGTTGAAGTCGATGAGGAAGTCATCCCAACCCTGCTCTCCGGTCGAAGACGGTTCGAGCGTAAACATGGGCCCCGTGTAGCTCACGCTGAACAGGGACCCACGATCCTGATGCAGGCGGCTCGCGCCGTTCACTACATTGCATCGATACCCGTGTTCCTGCGAATACGCCTTGCAGAAGGAAAAATACTCCGCGAGCCGCCGCGGGAAGTCCTCCTGCGGGAATGCCCAAAGACTGTAGGTGTGGCGGCTCTTCCAGGCTTCCCGCGGTAATTCGCGCATCCATTCGTTCGCATACAACACGACGCCGCGGGCGGCCCGACCCGCCGTCGCGAGCAGGGCGCGCTGCATGCCCGATACGACGGCCGCGCGCACGCCCGGGGTCGCCAGTACGCTGCCGACCGTCGCACCGAACGCCGGCAGTACGTTGCGCATCACGGAATTGCGGATCTGCCATATTCCCGAGCGGGACATGTTGGCGGTTTCATCGACCGTGCGCCGTTCGACGATGATGCGATCGTTGAAGGGCGAGATGTGCAGCCGCATCGCACCGGACAATCCGGTCAGTTCGACGAACCGAGCGGAAAATTCCTTGAGCGTCAGATCCAGGTAATCGATTTTCACGGGCGTTCGGGGCTGCACGCGCAGCACGACTTCATGCACGACGCCGAGCAGTCCGAAGCTCGAGCGCAACACCCGCATCAGATCCCGTTCCTTTTCCGTGACGGTCATCTGCCGGCCCTGTGGCGTGATCAGCTTGAGCTCGGTGACCAGGGAGGACAGCTGGGCTACACCTGGGACGTAGGAGGCTTGGGGGCAGGTGGTGACCGCCAGCGCGCCCAGCGATATGTTGCCCATCTCCGGTGTCAGAGGCAGCTCCTGGCCGCGCTCGGCGAGTGCATGGACCAGCGTATTCACCCTCACACCGGCCTGAGCGCGGACGCTCGTTTCTCCGAACTGCAGGATCTTGTCGAGTTTGCCGGTATCGACCGTGGTGCCCCCGTCCCCGCCCACGCAACGGGTCTGGGAATAATCCGCGCCGACCATGCGCACCGGCGTGGGATAGGCACTCGTCTGGGTGAGGATGGCGGCGATCTCTTCGAAGCGTTTCGCGCGCACGACGAGGCGTGGCCGACGGTAGAGACCGGACGCATCGGCGCCAGGTGAACGAGTTGTTCTTGAAACCATGATGACCCCGCGAATCGACAACGAGCTTGAGACCGGCTGTCAGGGGCAAACCGCAGGCGCAGGAAGCGCATGGGTGACAAGACACTGGCGACCCCGCTATCGTCTGGCTTCGTAGCCCATTAGACCGGTGGTTTTGCGTCCCCACCTTTCGGCGGGTTTGCCCTTAAACAGTGGGATTACTATGCGAGCATCGCCGTGCGGTGTAAAGCAAAATTTCGTCAGCCCATCAGCAATACCGTCTCCGCATGTTCGACCGCCTGAGGCGTGCCGCACACCACGACGACGTCGCCGACCTTGAACAGCATGTCCGGTCCCGGTTCACGGCCCACGATGCCATCTCGGCGAACGGCGCTTACCGTCGCCTTCGAGCCGCGTGCCGACAACTCGGCGACGGTCCGGCCTACGGCCCATGCATGGGGAGGCAGTATGACGCTGTGAAGTTCCTCACGAAATGCATGCGTGTCATCCAGTAATTCGGCACCCGCCGCGGGAAAATACTGCCGCAGCATCTCGTAACGATGGCTGCGGATGTCGTTGACGGTGCGGATCACCCGCGTCACCGGCAATTTCAAGACCAGCAGCAGATGGGACAGCAGCATGAGGCTCGCCTCCAAGGTCTCCGGTATCACCTCCGTCGCACCGGCTTTTTGCAGCTGCTCCAGTTTGCTGTCGTCCTGCGTGCGCACGAGCACCGGCACGTCGTCGCGTGATTCCCTGATGGAGCGCAGTATGCGCAGAGCCACCTCGGGATTCGCGAACGTGATGACCACGCAGCTGGCCCGCGCCAGGCCGACGTTCTCGAGCACGTTGGTTTCGCCGGCATCGCCGTAGATGACGGGATCGCCGGCCTGCCGGCCGAGGCGGATGCGATAGGGGTCGAGATCCACGGCGATGTATTCGAAGCCGGTCTGCTCCAAAACCCGGGCGATGTTCTGCCCTACACGGCCATACCCACAGATGATCACGTGTGCACGCCCTGCCACGGCGAGCGTGGCGCGCGTTTCGCGCATCGCCTCGGTCGGCTGCCGAGGCCCGGATTCACGCAGCAGCGAGCGCGCGATGCGCCGGTTGTGCCGGATCAGCAGCGGCGACACCACCATGCTCAACACCGTCGCCGCGAGCAACGGCTGGACGACGGCTGCCGGCAGGAGTTCCCGCCGCAGCAGCAGTGTCAGCAATGCAAAGCCGAATTCTCCGCCCTGTGCGACCACCACCCCCGTGCGCAATGCCTTGAACCAGTTTTTGGTGGCGGGTTGGGCAACCAACGCCGCCAGGGCAGCCTTGAGCAGCAGCATGCCGGCCAGGATGGCGAGCACCAGCGGCAGATCACGCATCAAAAGCCGGATGTCGAGCAGCATGCCCACGGTGATGAAAAACAGTCCCAGCAGCACGTCGCGGTAGGAGCGGATCGACGCTTCGATCTGATGCTTGAATTCCGTCTCTGCGAGCATCATTCCGGCAAGAAATGCGCCCAGCGCCAGTGACAGGCCGACCGCGTGCGTCGCCCACGCCGAGGACAACACCGCGAGCAGCACGGCGAGGGAAAACAACTCCGCCGAGCGCACCGATGCGATGAGCAGGAACAGCGGCCGCAGCAGCCAGCGCCCCGCCGCCAGCACCACCAGCAAAGCGAGCACCGCGAGGCCGATGGCGGCGGCAAGATGTGCTGCGTTGGTGGCATCCCCGCCCGTGAGCGCCGAGACGAGACCCAGGAAGAGCGGAAAGCTCAAGTCTTGAAACAGACAGATCGCGACGGCGAGCCGGCCGTGCGTCCGATTGTTTTCCGACTGCTCGGTCAGCTGCGCGATGATGATCGCGGTGGAGGACATCGCGACGGCGCCACCGACGACCAGCGCGACGGCCGGGGGGATGTCGAACAGCCAGATGCCGCCGGCCGCGATGATGCCGGTGGTGCCGAACACCTGGGCGCCGCCCACCCCGAGCACCTCCCATCGCATGGCCACCAACCGCGGCAGGGAGAACTCCAGACCCAGCGTGAACACCAGGAACACCACGCCGAAATCCGCCAGCAACTGCGTAGTCTCGTTGTCCACGGCCACGGCCAGGGCATGGGGTCCCAACGACATGCCGACGGCGAGATATCCGAGAATGGCCGGGAGGGCAAGCTTGCGCACGGCCGCAACCACGCAAACCGACGCCGCCAGCAATATCAATATCTGAAGCAGCGGGTCGCTATGCATGCGTGGCCTCCGCAGGTCAAGTCATCGTCAACAGCTCGACGCGGTGTTCGAAGTCGTCGAACTCGGACATGTTGAAGCAGGACGACGGATAGCCGGCGGGGTCCAGCAACAGCGAGGCTGCGCCGCCTATCCAAATTTCCATGCTGGGCAGCAGATGCTGGCGCAGCATCGCGAGCTGGCTCAAGGGTGTGTCCTTGTCCTCGCTCAGGACCAGGCTGATGGCGACCGCGATGGCGCCCACCCGCCTGGCATAGGCCCCCACCTCTTCGGGCGGCATGTCGGCCCCCAGGTAGGCGACACGCACGGCCCGGCTCGCCGCGAAGGCGGCGAACATCAATATGCCCAGTTCATGCCGCTCGCCGCTGAGCGTGGCGAAGACGACGGTCGCGCCCCGGGACACGCGGTTGTAGGTGTTGAGCAGACTGCAGATGTGATGCCGCACGGCACTCGCGATCAGGCGTTCCTGACCTATGCTGAAGTCGCCGCGATGCCAGCGCACACCGGTCTCCCTCAGTACCGGCGTCAGGACATTCTGGATCACCTCGCCGAGCGGCAGCAGCGCGAACGCCATGGCGACGCATTGATCGCATTCGTCCGGCAGGAAGTTCTCGATGGCCTGGAGGATGCGGGACACCAGCTTCTCGGCGGCGCTGCCCTCGATCGCCGGCTCGGCGTGTACCGCGCGCAGACCGGACAGGTCGTCGTTCGACAAGTGAGCGATCTTGCCGATCGTGTGTCCTTTTTCGACGGTCTCACGCAACCGCCGCAGGCGCGACACGTCGCTGGACGAATAAACGCGGTGCCCGCTCAGGTTGCGTTTGGGCTCGATGACTCGATAGCGACGCTCCCAGGCGCGCAGAGTTTCGACGGTAAGTCCCGTAGCCAGCGCGACCGCCTTGATGGAATACTCTGCGCTGCGGTCACCATCGGACATATCAAAACGAGCCTTGTTCGTGGGAGGCCAAACGATCATCCAGGATCCGAAGACCGTCCCTCGGCGGCTTCGAGGGCGATGCCCACCTCCATCCAGCGTGCCTCCAACAATTCCGTGTCGCGAATCAGGCGGATGCTCTTGTCGTGAAGTTTGCCATGGACGGCAGGCTTCTGTAATTGCGCCTCCAGCAGAGTTCGCTCAGCGGCGATATTGGCCAGCCGCCGCTCTATCTGGACGAATTCGCGCCGCAACTGGTCAAGCATGGAACTCTGAGCCGAAGTCTTGGCGGGTGCCTTGCGCGGGGTCCTGGCCGCTCGCTGTTTGAGCCAGCCTTGATAATCGTCCAGATCACCGTCGAATACCGTGAGTTTGCCGTCCGCCACCAGCCAGAGCGTATCGGCGATCGTCTTGATCAGATGACGATCATGCGACACGACCACCAGACCCCCGGTGAAGCCCTGCAGTGCCACGGTCAGGGCATGCCGCATGTCGATGTCCAGGTGATTGGTCGGCTCGTCGAGCAGCAGCAGGTTGGGTCGCCGTGCCACGATCAGCGCCAGGGTCAGCCTGGCTTTCTCGCCGCCGGAGAACCGCTGGACGGGCGTGAAAGCCCGGTCACCTTCGAAGCCGAATCGACCCAGATGGTCGCGTACGGTTTGTTCGTCGCCACGAGAGTGATCGGGGCCGCCCGCGTGGCGCACGTGCCAGAAAGCGTCGCAGTCCGGATTCAGCTGCTCCATCTGCTGCTGTGCGAAGTAGCCGATGGCGAGATCCGCGGCGGGGATGCGCCGTCCCGCGAGGGGCACCGACCCGTCGTCGGCCGCCAGCATCTTGGCCAGCGTCGATTTTCCGGCGCCGTTCGGTCCGAGCAGGGCGATGCGATCCAAGGGACCGATGCTCACGTTGATGCCGGAGACGATGCGGCGCTCCCCGTGGCCGCAAGCGGCATTCTCGAGGGTGATCAGCGGTCGCGGGATCTTCAGCGGCACCCCGAACTCAAACTCGAACGGACTGTCCACATGCGCGGGAACGATGCGCTCCATGCGCGCCAGCATTTTCAAACGGCTCTGCGCCTGGCGGGATTTGGTGGCACTGGCGCGAAAACGGTTCACGAAGGAGGTTATGTCGGCGACCCGGCGCTGCTGCCTTGCCTGCAGGACGTGCTGTTGGGCGAGTTCCTCGGCGCGCTTCTGCTCGAACTGTGAATAGTTGCCGCTGTAGGCGCGGATGGTCCGGTTCTCGATGTGGAGAACGCGGTCGATGATGGCATCCAGAAACTCACGGTCGTGGGAGATCATCAACAGGGTGCCGGGGTAGGCCTTGAGCCACTCCTCCAGCCAAACGATGGCGTCCAAATCCAGATGATTGGTCGGTTCGTCAAGCAACAGCAGATCGGTGCGGGAGCCGAGCGCCCGGGCCATGGCCAGGCGCACCCGCCAGCCACCGGAGAATTCCGCCACGGCCTTGCCGTGATCCGCGGTCTGGAATCCCAGGCCGTGCATGACGGCGGCCGCGCGTGCCCGCGCCCGATAGCCGTCGACGGCCTGCAGGGATGCATACAACTCGGCGAGTTCCAGCGCCGCGTCACTCCGTTCGGCAGCGTCGATCGCCGCCATGATGCGCCGCAGTTCCACGTCGCCGTCGAGCACGAACTCGATGGCGGCGCGGTCGCTGGCGGCGACCTCCTGTTCGACATGGGCGATCTTGAGCTCCGCCGGACGCTCTATGTCCCCTCGATCCGCGGTCAGCACCCCCAGCACTGCGGCGAACAGCGACGATTTGCCGCTGCCATTGGCGCCGGTGAGACCGGCTTTTTGGCCGCGAAACAGCGTGAAATTAGCGTTCTCGAACAACGGCGCGGAGCCGCGGCGCAGCGTCAGGTCACGAGCCGATAACATGTTGGAAGCCGGCGGGAGGCGGTCCCTCCCGCTGTTTCTCTCTCACGATGCCGCCGCCGACCGAAGCGCGGAGGGCGCACACAGTGCGGCATGACAGGGTTTGCCGTGCATCTGCGCTGCGAGGATGGCAAGCAGGGTCCTGGCCTCCATGGCGTCTGCGAACAGCCGCCCCTGCACGTAGAAGCAGCCGTGACGGCGTAGGAATTCCAGCTGTTCGGGCGCCTCGACCCCTTCTGCGATGACCAGCAGATTGAGGCTCTTGCCCATGTCGATGATGGTGCGCACGATGGCCGCGTCGTCAGAGTTCACGGCCACGTTGCGCACGAAAGACTGGTCGATCTTGAGGGTGCCGATGGGAAACTGTTGCAGCGCCGACAGCGAAGAATAACCCGTCCCGAAATCGTCGATGGCCAGGTGCAGGCCCATCGCATGCAGTTCGTTGAGAAGCGCGATGGTCCGCTTCGGATCGGTCATCAACGTGGTTTCGGTGACCTCGAGTTCGAAACAGGTGGGAGAGACGTCGTGACGCCGGAAAATGCTGCGGCAACGGGCAATGAAACTGGTCTGCTTGAGCTGCCGCAGCGACAGGTTGATTGCGATGCGTCCAGGTTCCGGAACGGTTCTCTGCCACTCCCGATAATCTGCGCAGACCCGATTCAACACCCACTCGCCGATGTCCATGATGAGGCTGGTCTCTTCCGCCAGCGGGATGAACTGGGACGGCGAAATGTCGCCATGTCCCGGCAGGCGCCACCGCAGCAGCGCCTCTGCACCCACGACGCGGCCGTCGCGCACGTCCACCTTCGGCTGGTAGAGGATCACCAATTCGTCGCGCTCCAGGGCGCGGCGCAATTTGCTTTTCAGCATGAGCCGCTCGACCGCCGCAGCGTTCATGTCGGGTACGTAGAACGCGCTCGAATTGCCACCGTTCTGCTTCGAGTGATACATCGCTGCGTCCGCGTTACGGATCAAATCGACGACGTTTTCAGCATCGTAGGGGCAGATTGCAATGCCGGCGCTGGCGGTGAGATACACCTCCTGCTGGTTGACGTAGAAGGTCCGGCTGACCTCGTCGAGCAGGGTTCGTGCCAGGGCGGCGAGCGTGGGCCGGTTGTCCACCCCGACGGGGAGATCGTCGATGAACATCGCGAATTCGTCGCCCGCAAGACGGCCGATCACGGTGTCCTTGCTCAGTTTGCGGGTGAGCCGCTCACTCAAGATTTCGAGGGTCCGGTCACCCGCAGCATGGCCGAAGGTGTCGTTGACCTCCTTGAAGTGGTCGAGGTCGATGTACAGCAGCGCGAGCGAACGTTGGTTGCGGCGCGAGCGGGCGATGGCCTGTTGAAGCAGGTGCTGAAATGCCATGCGGTTCGGCATTTTTGTCAGGGCATCGTAGCGCGCCAGATAGCGGATACGCCGCTCCGCACGCTTGCGTTCGGTGATGTTGCGCGCGACGTAGATGCTGCCCTGGAACTGGGGATCTTCGGAGGTGATCGACGAGGCAGCCATTGACACCGGGATGGTCTGACCGCTGGCCGTGCGCAATACTGTCTCGCGCGCCTCGGACGCCGAGTGCGTCGGATCGAAGGCATCCCGGTGCACCTCGTCGATGAAACTGGTGAGCGGTTTGCCCAGCAGATCTGCATCCTCGTAACCGAGCAGACGTCGGGTGGCCTCGTTGGTGCTTTTGACCGTGCCGTCGGGCCCCGTCACCAGCACCGCATCGCTCAAGCTGTTGAGCACGGTATTCAGATAGTTCTTGGTGATGGTGGTCTCGGCGAGATTCTGCCGCATGCGTTCCAAGGCGCCCTGCAGCTCGCCCAACTCGTCCCGGCGCAGCACGGCGAGAGGCCGGGTGTAGTCACCCTCGCCGATGCGATCTGCCGATTTGACCAGCACGTTGATGGGCCGGGCGAGCTGACGCGCGATGAACCAGGCCCCGAGCAGACCCAGCGCCAAGAGTGGCAGCGTGACGCCGACGAGTACGCCCCGCATGCGTCGGACCTGATGACCCTGGCGGCTTTCCATCTGCGATCTTATGCTGGCCAGCGTATCCTGCATCTTGACGCGGCTCAGCCAGATCTGCAGGGTGCCGCCCCCGCGTTGCGCCGTGGGTGTGATCGTCGGACGGATGTCGCTCTGCAATACGAAAGGCTCGCGACCGTCCTCCTCGCCCAGCGCGTTGCTCCCGCTGAACACCATCATCCCATGCGCATCCTTGACCTCCACCCGTTCCATATCGCGTTCCTCGAGCAACCGTTGGGCTATGGAGGAAACCGCGGTCTTGTCGCCGGCCGACATCGGCGCCGCCAGCAGCTTGGTGGTGATCCTGCCGAGCGAGTCGGCACGCGCCTCGAGTTCCGCTTCGAGTTTTTGCTGAACCGCCGTATAGGTCAGCTGGTTGATGTCGGCGGTGTCGATGCGGTGCTCGTAATACGCAAACCCACCGAGCAACAGGGACAGAACGACGTCCACTCCCAGGGCGATCAGCAGATATTTGGTTTTCAGGCTGCGCGCCACGATCACACCGCGCTGTCGGAAGGCTTCATCGAAGAATGATACGCGTTCATGCAAAACCCCAGAAGGCCCCGGTACAATCTTTACCATGATCCCGTCAATGCGAATCGACATATATTCTGACACCGTCTGCCCATGGTGCTTCCTCGGCATGCGGCGCTTTGAGCAGGCGCTCGCGCAGCGCCCGCAATACAGGCCCGACGTGACGTTCCGGGCTTTCGAACTGCATCCGGACATATCCTGGGACGGAATGGCACGCGAAGGTTACCTTGCGGACAAGCTCGGCGGCGGGGTGCGGCTCGCAGCGTTGGAGAGAAGCTGGGAGCAGCAGGGCGAGGCGCTCGGCCTGACGTTCCGATTCGATCTCATCCAACGCGTGCCGAACACCCGGCGTTCACATCTGTTGATATGGCATGCGGGCCGCCGGGGACTTCAGGCACAGGCCATGGAGCGCATCATGCGCGCCTATTTTCAGCAGGGGTGCGACATCGGCGACGTCGAAGAACTGGTGCGTCTCGGGGTGGAGCTCGGACTTCCGGAACACGAGACACGCAGGGCCTTGATATTGCGCGAAGGCCAGGATGGCGTGGTCGCGGCGCAGCGTCATGCGAATGCGCTGGGCATCGCTGCGGTTCCCACGCTGGTTTTCAACGGTCAATACACGTTGTCGGGTGCCCAGACGCCCGCCATCCTTGCGCGCACCCTCGACCAGGTTATTGGACTGACGACTGCGCGGGCGGCCACCGTGCCGTGACGAGCCCGGCGGTCAGGCCCAGATCGCCTTCAGCCGCTCCAGCATCAACCCGCGCACTTCGCCCAGCTGATTGTCCTCAGACGTGAAGAGCGGTGGATTCCGCCTGAGCAGCGGCCAACGTTCAGTACGCAGCACCCGGTCGAGAAAGCGCAGGTTTCGATCGATGGCTTCGAGGTAGGGATTCTGGCCTGCATAGAGGGGCTCGAGATAGCGGTACGCGTGCTCGAATTCACCCTCCAGGCGGCGTACTCGGGTCTCGCGTACGAAGCGGGGAGTCTGGCGCAGCAGGTCGAGTCCGGAACTGTACCGCACCTGCATCTCGCCGTCGGTACCCAGGCCGGCGGCGATGCCCCCCAGCACGAACTCCGGATACAGGCGATCGCGACACTTCTCCAGATAGCAGCGATCCGCCATCTGCGCGATCAAGTCCGCGGTGCCGAGCAGATGGCCGAGCTTGCGGTCGCGAGGGTCTGACAGATGGATGTCGTCGAGCGGCACCTCATAGCCGGTGAAATGCACCACGCGGGTCGCGATCGGCACCCAGGATTCCATGCCTATGCTGGGCAGAAAGCGCGCCAGGAAACGCGCACTGCGCGTCACGTGGTAGAGCGTGAACTCGGCGCCATTCAAATGCTGACGGTCATCGAACTCGCGGATGTAACCGGCGTCATGAAACAAAGACGTGACCAGCGCCATGGTCGCCCGGTCGGCGCCAAATCGGGCATCGGCCCCGACGCCGGTCTCGTAACCCACCAGCAGGCGGGCCGTCGCCAACGTCATGTCGAGCGAGTGCTGACGGTCGTGATAGATGGTGTCGACGCCGTGGTAGCCCGGCATCCGGCCCGTGAACAACTTGTCGAACTCATCGAAGGCCTGCTCCAGGCGCTCGAAAGACTCGGCCGGCCACGCGGACAAAAACAATACCCGCACCGCAGCAGTGACTGCTGCGGTGGAACTGACCTGTACTGAGTTCGTAACGTCGTAATCGTTACGGCGAAGATCGTGCATCGGCGCAATGGTAAGCTTTCGGGCGCCCAGGCGCCACGGACCTGGTTCTCCTTTTGCCTATGCCGCGATCCCGGTTTGTCTGAGCAGTGGTCTGACGTCCGGCGGTCTGCCGCGAAACCCCACGAAGGCGTCCATGGCGTCGACACCGCCCCCGCGGGCGAGAATGGAATCGCGGAACCGCCCCGCCGTCGCAGCATCGAAGACGCCCGATTCCTCGAATGCCTCGAAGGCATCCGCGGCCAGCACCTCCGCCCACTTGTAGCTGTAGTAGCCCGCCGCATAACCGCCGGCGAAGATGTGCGCGAAGCTCGCCGCCACGCGATTGAACGGTGCGGGGGGAATCACGGAGACGCGCGCACGCACACCCGCCAGCGTTTCGGCCACCTGCGCACCGATCGCCGGGTCGAACCGCGCGTGGAGCTCGAAATCGAAGCTGGCGAGTTCTATCTGCCGCAGGGTGTCGAGCGCGGCATTGAAGGTCCGCGTGCCCAGCAGCCGCTGCAGCAGATCGAGGGGCAGCGGTTCACCGGTGTCGACGTGCGCCGAAATCAGCGGCAGCACTTCGCGCCTCCACACGAAGTTTTCCATGAACTGGCTCGGCAGCTCCACGGCGTCCCAGGCCACCCCGTTGATGCCTGCGATGCTGGGATAGGCCACCCGCGTCAACATGTGGTGGAGCCCGTGGCCGAATTCATGAAACAGCGTGGTGACCTCCTCGTGGGTCAGCAGCGAAGGGGCGTCGCCGACGGGTGCCGAGAAGTTGCATACCAATTGTGCGACGGGCAACGCCGTGCCCGATGGCAACGCCTTCGCGGAGACGCATTCATCCATCCAGGCGCCGCTGCGTTTCTCGGTGCGGGAATAAGGATCGAGGTAGAAGCCCGCCGTGACGCCGCCCGCGGAATCGACGAGGTCGTAGTAGCGCACGCTCGCGTGCCAGACCGCGACGTGCAGGCGTTCGCGAACCGTGATCCCGTACAGACGACGGGTCAGCTCAAACAGCCCGGACAATACCTTCGGCAGGGGAAAATAAGGGCGGATCGCTTCCTGCGACACGTCGAAGCGACTTTCCTGCAGCCGCTCGCTGTAGAAGCCGACATCCCACGCCGACAAATCCGCGCCGGCGAATTCCTCCAGGTCTGCAAACTCCCGCCTCCCGGCAGGCAGGCAGCGGCGCGTCAGATCCTCCAGAAAACCCTGGACCTGACGTGTGCTCTTGGCCATGCGGGTCGCGAGAGCGTAGTCGGCAAAGTTGTCGAACCCTAGTAGGCGCGCGAGTTCGTGCCGCAGCGGCAATATTTCAGCGATGATGGGGGTGTTGTCAAAACGGCCTGCGCTCGGTCCTGCCTCGGAGGCGCGCGTCACCCATGCCTCGTAGATGTCGCGTCGCAGCTGACGGTCGCGCGCGCTGGTCATGACGGCCATGTACGTCGGCTGATCCAGGTTGAGCAACCAACCCGAGTGGCCCGCGGCGCGGGCATCGACCGCGGCCCGCTCGATGATGCTCGCCGGCAGGCCGGCGAGTTCTGCCTCGTCGGTTATGTGGCGTGTGAAGGCGCGTGCGGCGTCGAGCACATTCTCCGAGAACTTGCTGCCCAGGTAGGCGAGACGTTGTGCCACCACGCGGTATCGATCCTTCTGTGCGGAGGGCAGGTCGACGCCCGACAGCCGGAAGTCGCGCAGCGCATTCTCCACGACTTTCCGCTGGGCCGGATCCAACGTCGATTGCTCGTGCTCGAGCACGTAGGCATAGGCGGCCTGCAGCTCGACGTTCTGGCCGAGTTCGGACGAATACTCCGTCAGCAGCGGCACGCACTCGTTGTACGCTGCGCGCATCTTTGCGGAGTTCGCCACCGCGTTCAGGTGTCCGATCGGACTCCATACGCGACCCAGGCGGTAACCAAGCTCCTCGACGGGCAGTACGAGCGAGGCGAAGGTCGGCGCTGGCTGGGCGGTGAGTTCCGACAGCCGGGCGCGGTTTTCTGCCAGCACGGTCTGCAATGCGGGACGGGCATGCGACGCGTCGATCAGATCGAACGCGGGCAGTGAATCGAGCTGTAGTAATGGGTTTTCCACGTGCGCTATCCTAACAGACGCAGGGCCGGCATCCATCTGACGGGCCGGTCGGTGCGCAGTGCGGTATATGATGTACCTCTCGAGGACAGGAAACGATTTTGACACCGGCAATCGAAGCTTTCGATCTCATCGCCATCGGCGGCGGCAGCGGCGGTCTTGCCTGCGCGCAACGTGCCACCGAGTACGGCGCCAAGGCGGCCGTCATCGAGTCCCATCGCCTTGGGGGCACGTGCGTCAACGTCGGCTGCGTTCCCAAGAAGGTGATGTGGAACGCGGCCGGTGTCGCCATGTCGCTGGCTGACGCGGCGGATTATGGCTTTGACCTGCGTGTCGGGGACAACGATTGGGCGCTGCTCAAGCAGAAGCGCGACGCTTACATACTGCGCCTCAACGGCATCTACTCACGCAACCTGTCCGCGAAAGGCGTCCTGCACGTGCAGGGCCAGGCCCGCTTCGTCGATGATCACACCATCGAGGTGGGAGAGCGACGGATGACGGCGGGAAAAATCGTGATCGCCACGGGGGGCGTACCCTCGTTGCCCGTCCTGTCCGGCGCGGATCTCGGCATCACCTCGGACGGATTTTTCTCGCTCGCAACCCGTCCCCGGCGGGTGGCCGTGGTAGGCAGCGGTTACATCGCGTGCGAACTGGCCGGCGCCTTCCACGAACTTGGCAGCGCGGTGGATCTGTTCATCCGCAAAGATCATGTCCTGTCCCATTTCGACGTGATGCTCGGCAAGTCGCTGATGCGGGAGCTGCGAGCGCAGGGCATCCTCATTCACGAACACGTGGTGCCGGCCGCATTGACCGAACAGTCGGGCTCGAAGACCCTGCTGGCGAGCGACGGCCGTGAATTTGCCGGTTACGATTGCGTGCTGTGGGCCATCGGCCGCAATCCGAACGTGGCGCCGTTGAATCTGCAGTCGACCGGCGTGGCCCTCGATCGCAATCATTACGTGATCACCGATGATTTTCAAAACACCAGCGTCGCCGGCGTGTATGCCATCGGTGACGTCACCGGGCGCGCAGCGCTCACTCCGGTGGCCATCGCGGCGGGCCGGCGGCTGAGCGACCGGCTGTTCGGCGGCAAGACCGACCGCCGCCTCGATTACGACATGATCCCCACCGTCGTGTTCACGCACCCTCCGATCGGCACCGTGGGCATGAGCGAGTCGGAAGCGCGCGCCGTTCACGGCGATGCGGTGAAGGTTTACGTGTCCGACTTCACGCCCCTCTATCACGCCATGACCGTGCGCAAGTCGCACACGGACATGAAGCTGGTGTGCGTGGGCCCCGAGCAGAAGATCGTGGGATGCCACGTCATCGGCGGCGGTGCGGACGAGATGATGCAGGGGTTCGCGGTCGCCATCCGCATGGGCGCGACCAAGCAGGATTTCGACGACACGGTTGCGATCCATCCGACGAGTTCGGAAGAACTCGTCACCATGCGCTGAGCGATGGCGCTGCGCGGCTACGAAGGTGCCAATCCCGTGCTCGGCGAGCGTGTCTACGTGGATGAGACTGCCCTCGTCATCGGTCATGTGACGTTCGGCGACGATGCTTCGATCTGGCCGTTTGCCGTTGCACGCGGCGACGTGAACCGGATCGAGATCGGCGCCCGTACCAACATTCAGGACGGCAGCGTGTTGCACGTGGTGCACGACGGCCCGTTTTCTCCCGGCGGCCTGCCCCTGGTGATCGGTGACGACGTCACGGTGGGCCACAAGGCGATGCTGCATGCGGCGCACATCGGCCACCGCTGCCTAATCGGCATGGCGGCGGTGGTATTGGACGGCGCGGTCATCGAGGACGAAGTGATCGTTGCCGCAGGGTCGGTGGTTCCGCCCGGCAAGCGGCTGGCATCGGGTGGTCTGTATCTTGGCAATCCGGTGCGAAGGGTGCGGGAGCTGTCCGTGCGCGAAATCGAACAGCTGCTCTACAGCGCCCAGAACTACGTGAAGGTCAAGGATCGCCACCGCAGCGAGTGGACCGGCGCGCGAGCGCAATGATGCCGGGTGGCGGCGATGTCCGGTCGCGCCAGATGCCTAGGCGTGCTCCGCCAGTGCCGAGAGCACCTCCCGGGTATCGGGCCTGATGCCGCGCCACAAGAGGAAAGATTCCGCCGCCTGTTCGACCAGCATGCCCCATCCCTTGATGGCACGCGCGGCATGCGACGCATCCGCCCAACGGGTGAAGGGCGTGTGCGCCCGTCCGTAGGCCATGTCGTAGCAGATCGTCGCCTCCCCCACGAGCCCTTCCGGCAACGGTGGCATTTCTCCGCTCAGGCCGGCGGATGTGGCATTGATGATGAGATCGTAGGCGGGGCCCTGCGTGTCGGCAAACCCGCAGCCGCGAATTTCGCCGAGGTCTTCGAATTCCGCCGCGAGCCGGATTGCCTTTGCGGGCGTGCGATTGGCAATCACCAATTCGCGCAGTTCTCGTTCCAACAGCGGCGCAAGCACGCCGCGCACGGCGCCCCCGGCGCCCAGGATCAGCACCCTCTTGTCGGCAAGATCGAGCAGAAGGTTGCGTTCGAGGTCCGCGGTCAGGCCGAGGCCGTCCGTATTGTCCCCCAACAGCGTGGTGTCTTCGAAAAAGGCGATCGTATTCACCGCCTGGGCGCGCGCGGCGCGCGGCGTGAGTTCGTTCACGAGTTCTGCCGCCGCCTGCTTGTGCGGCAGCGTGACGTTCAAGCCCTTCAGGCCGGTGGCGAACAGCCGCAGCACCTCGCCCCGAAAATCCTGCGGGGCGATGTCGAACAGCCGGTAGACGAGATTCTGGGTGGCGGCCTTGGCGAACATGCCGTGAATGAAGGGTGACCAGCTATGGGTGACGGGATGGCCGGCGACGCCGTATTGATCAGGAGTGCCCGCTTCGTGCGCGACGCTCACTGCCGAAGCCATTCCGCCGCGCGTTTGGCAAAGTAGGTCAGTATCCCGTCGGCACCGGCACGCTTGATGGACACCAGCGACTCGAGCGCCACCGAGCGTTCATCGAGCCACCCGTTCGCGGCGGCGGCCATGATCATCGAATACTCGCCGCTCACCTGATACACGAAGGTTGGCATGCCGAACTCGTCCTTGACCCTGCGCACGATGTCCAGATAGGGCAGCCCCGGCTTGATCATCACCATGTCGGCTCCCTCCGCGATGTCATGGGCAACCTCGCGCAGAGCCTCGTCGGAATTGGCCGGATCCATCTGGTAGGTCTCCTTGCTGCCCTTGCCGAGCTGGCCCGCGGAACCGACGGCTTCGCGGAACGGTCCGTAAAAGCTCGAGGCGTACTTGGCGGCGTAGCCCAGTATCCGGGTGTGCACCAAGCCACCGGATTCGAACGCAGCACGGATGGCGCCGATGCGTCCGTCCATCATGTCCGACGGCGCCACCACGTCCGCGCCCGCATCGGCGTGCGAGCGCGCCTGGCGCACCAGTGTCTCCACGGTCAGATCGTTCTGTACATAGCCGGCCGCATCGATCAGGCCGTCCTGACCATGCGTGGTGAACGGATCGAGAGCCACATCCGTGATCACTCCCAGCTCGGGGAATTCCTTCTTCACCGCCCGCACCGCTTGTTGCGCGATGCCGTCGGGGTTCCAGGATTCACGCGCGTCCAGGGATTTCCTCTCCGTGGGGACGACCGGGAAGAGGGCGATGGCAGGAATGCGCAACCTGCAAAGGATTGCGCATTCGCGCAGCAACTCATCGACCGATAGTCGTTCGACCCCCGGCATGGACGCAACCGGCTGGCGTTGGTTGGTGCCGGGAACCATGAACAGTGGATAGATCAGGGCGTCGACGGTCAGCTGCGTCTCGCGCATCAAGCGGCGCGAAAACTCGTCGCGGCGCATGCGGCGCATGCGGATCGCCGGAAATGAACCAGGGGCCGTGCCGGTCATCTGCGCTGTGACTCCCACTGAAACCACTCTTGTTGCTGCAGACTTATACACGCTAAATGCAGCTCCGAGCGAAAGAACATCATTGTGCCATGCGTTCGGGCGTCAGGCGCGCCACGTCCACATAGCCCGATCCGGGCGTTGCGACGTGGCCGTGGATACAGTCATACGCCGCCTGCAGATGGGCGTCGGCCCCGAACGGCGGGTTCACGATCATCAGACCGCTGCCTGCCAGACCTACCCCGGCATCGTCGGGATGGATGGCCAGATCCGCGTACAGCATCTTCGGGATGCGCAGTGCCTCGAAGCGTCCGTGGACCAGGCTGCGCTGGATGGCGCTGCGGATGGGATACCACAGCAGATAGGTGCCCGTGGGCCAGCGTCGATACGCTTCTGCGAAGGCGCGCAGCATGGTCTTCAGTTCGTCGATGCTCTCGTAGGGTGGATCGATGAGGACCAGTCCGCGACGTTCGTCGGGAGGCAGAAACGCCTTCAGAGCGGCATAACCGTCGCCGATTTCCGTGCGCACCCTCCCCGTCGACTCGATCTCGCGCTCCGCGGCCCGTGCTTCCGCCGGCATCAGTTCGACGAACAAGGCCCGGTCCTGGACGCGCAAGCCCGCGGCGATCAACGCCGGCGAACCGGGGTAGCGGGCGAGGCGTCTGCCGCGCCGGGCGTGTATGGCGCCGAAATATTCCGCCAACGGCGCCGCCGCCAGACCCTTCTCGATCAGTCGCTGTATGCCACGTTCCGCCTCCTGAGACTGGTGGGCTTCCGGCGATTGCAGGTCGTAGAAGCCGCGACCGGCATGGCTGTCCAGGACAAAAAACGGCGCGTCCTTGCGCTTCAGCGCCTCGAGACAGTAGAGCAGCCCCACGTGCTTGGCGATATCCGCGAAATTACCCGCGTGGTAGATGTGCCTGTAGTTCATGGCGGCATTGTGCCCTTGTCCAGGGTGCCGCGTCGAAGCAGGACGTCACGGCGACGGTTGACAGCACGCCAGGGTGCGCGTCTAGTCGAGGCATGCAAATCGCCGATGACCGCACGATCAGCCTCGAACCGATTACGGAGGCGGACCTAGAGCCGCTCATCGCGCTGGGGAAATCGATTTGGCTGAAACACTACGTGCCGCTGATCGGCGCCGACCAGGTCGACTACATGATGCGGCAGCGATTCACGCCGGAGAATCTGCGCCGCTACCTGCCGGCGCGTGACCCATGGCTGGACGTGTTGCGCGCGAGCGGCGAACCCATCGGCTTCACGAGCTACGCATCGGCCGCGACGGACCGCGAAATGAAACTCGAACAGCTGTATCTCTCGCCCGAGCGGCAGGGTCGAGGGTTGGGCTACAAGATGTTGAAACATGTCGAAGTCCGGGCGTCGGCACTGGGGTGCCGCACCCTCATGCTGCAGGTGAACAAGCAGAACGGCAGCTCCATCGCGTTCTACGAGAGGGCTGGCTTCGTCGTCCGCGAGGAAGCAGTGTTCGACATCGGGCAGGGCTACGTGATGGACGACTACGTCATGGAGAAACGCCTGCTCTGATGGCCCTCGGTTCCACCCTGCATGTCTTCGAGATCGAATTGGCGGATGCGGATCGTGGCGTCTACCTCCCGCTCGAATTGCGCGTGGCTCGGCACCCCTCCGAGTCCGAAGACCACTTGCTGGCCCGGGTGCTTGCCTATTGCTTCGAACATACGGAGGGAATCGCTTTTTCCAACGGGTTGTCGAACCCGGACGATCCGGCCATCGCGGTCCGTGACCTCACCGGCAGGTTGACGACCTGGATCGACATCGGTGCGCCCGAGGCCGCGCGGTTGCACCGCGCGGCGAAAGCCGCGCCCCGCGTCGTGGTCTATACGCACAAGGATCCCCATGCGCTCGCAGCGCGCCTGGGCAGGGAGCGCATCCACCGCAGCGAGGCGCTCGAGCTATACGCCCTAGAACCCGACTGGCTGGCCGCGATCGCGGCCCGGCTCGAGAGACGCATGGCGTTCGCGCTCACCATCTCCGCAGGCCATGTTTATCTGTCGATGGGCACAGACACTCATCCAAGCGTCATCGAAAAAATCGAACTCGTGCCGCGCTGACGCACGTCCGGGTGTTCGTTCAAGACAGCAGCTCGTTGAGATAGTCGCGGGGCTGCAAAAAGTCGGAGTACAGGCGTGCCTCCGGCGAGCCCGGCACCGGCTGCCAGTCGTATTCCCAGCGGACCCGAGGAGGCATGGACATCAGGATCGATTCCGTGCGTCCACGCGACTGCAGACCGAACAGGGTGCCGCGATCGTAGACCAGGTTGAACTCGACATAACGGCCGCGGCGATACAGCTGAAAATCCCGTTCGCGGTCCCCCCAGGGGTGGGTGGTGCGGCGGTTCAAGATCGGCAGATAGGCGGTCAGAAAATGATCGCCCACGCTGCGCATGAAACCGAACGAATGCGCGAAACCGCCTTGATTTAGATCGTCGAAGAATATGCCGCCCACACCGCGCGTTTCATTGCGATGCGGCAGAAAGAAATAGCGGTCACACCAGTCTTTATAGGCGGCATAGCGATCGGCTCCGAACGGCGCACACGCCGCCTGTGCGGTGCGATGCCAATGCAGGACGTCTTCGTCGAACGGGTAGTAGGGGGTGAGGTCGAAGCCGCCTCCGAACCACCATACGGGAGGCGCGTTCGAAGGGGACACCAGCAGGAAGCGGACGTTGCAGTGGGTGGTCGGCGCGTACGGGTTGCGCGGATGGAACACCAAGGACAAACCCATGGCCTCGAAGGGCGCTCCGACGATCTCGGGGCGCAGGGTCGAGGCGGACTGCGGCATCTTGTCGCCGAACACATGAGACACCGACACGCCGGCACGCTCGAAAACCGAGCCGTCCGACAGGACACGGCTCTCGCCGCCGCCGCCCTCAGGACGCTGCCAGACATCGCGTCGAAACCTCGCGGAGTCGATGCCCTCGACGGCCGTGGTGATCCGGTCGTGTAGACCGCGGAGATACGCTCCTACGAGCGACGCATCCGGGTTCATCGAGTCAGTCGCCATTGCCGGTGAGTCCGTCATGACCCCTCAGGTTTTTTTACGCGGGGAACTCTTTTTTTTCGCAGACAGCGGCGCGGGCGTCGCGGGCGCTTTCTTGTTGGCGGCGGTCTTCGATCGCTTCGCCGCCAGCCGCCGATCCGGTGGCGCCGCGCTTGCGGGCGCGCCCTCGGATGCACCCGTACGCGCCGCGGGACCGCCCTTGCCGCGGACGGTCTTGCCCGCAGTGGGCTTGCCCGCCGCGGTCTTGCCTTTGGCGTTCTTGCGACCCCATTTGCCGAAGGTACGGACCGGCGCCGCAGCGAGCAGCGTCTGACATTCCTCCAACGTCAGGCTCTTTGGGTCCTTGTCTTTGGGGATCTTGGCGTTGCGCTCTTTGTCCGTGATGTAAGGACCGTAGCGGCCGTTCAACACCTGGATCTTGGCATCCGGAAAATCCAGGATGAGGCGGTTTGCATCCGCGATCTCTTTTTCCCGGATGACCTCGAGCGCACGTTCCGGCGTGATCTCGTAAGGATCGTCCGTCTTGAGGGACACGTACTTGGCGCCGTATTTGACGTAGGGCCCGAACCGCCCCACGTTGGTCGTGATCTCGTCGCCGCCCGCAGTCAAGCCGAGCTTGCGCGGCAGCTTGAACAACTCCAGTGCCTCGGCGTGTGTGATGAGATCCATCTTCTGACCGGGGCGCAGCCCCGCGAAACGTGGTTTTTCCTCATCGTCCTTGGTGCCGATCTGCACGAAAGGTCCAAAGCGGCCCATTCGAACGGTCATGGGTTTGCCGCTGACGGGGTCGGCGCCCAGATCGCGCGCCATCGCCACCTCTTCCCGGCTCACGGAAGTCTCCGTGTGCGTGACGAGTTCGATGAAAGGCTTCCAGAATTTGTCGAGCAGCGGCACCCATTCCTGCTCGCCGCTCGCCACGGCATCCAGGGAATCCTCCATCCGTGCCGTAAAATCGTAATCGACGTAATTGGTGAAATACTGGGTCAAAAACCGGCTGACGATCTTGCCGATGTCGGTCGCCGTGAACCGACGGCTCTCGATGTCAACATATTCACGATCGCGCAGCGTCGAGATGATGGATGCATAGGTCGACGGACGGCCTATGCCGTATTCCTCCAATGCCTTGACCAGGGATGCCTCCGAGAAACGCGGCGGGGGCTCCGTGAAATGTTGTGTCGGAATCACGCCCACCAGCTTGACCAGATCGCCTTCCTTCATGGGCGGCAGCACGTGATCGGAGTCGTCCTGTACGACGTCGTCCATGCCTTCCTGGTACACCGAAATGTACCCGGGCTTCACCAACGTCGAACCGTTGGCGCGCAGCACGGTCCGGCTATGCGCGGCGTCCCCCGCCTGCATCTCCACCGCCACCGTGTCAAACACCGCGGGCGCCATCTGACAGGCGACGGTGCGTTTCCATATCAGCGAGTAGAGCCGGAATTGATCGGGCTCTAGGTATTTCTCAATGTCCGCCGGCACGATCTCGGAGGCGCTCGGGCGTATCGCCTCGTGAGCCTCCTGCGCATTCTTCGACTTCGTCTTGTAGACACGAACCTCGTCGGCGAGACCCTCCTTGCCATAGAGCTTCACGATCACGTCGCGGATCTGCCCCACCGCCTCTTGGGCAAGGTTCAATGAATCCGTGCGCATGTAGGTGATCAAACCCACCGCGCCCTCGCCGATGTCCACGCCTTCGTAAAGCTGCTGCGCGACCCGCATGGTCTTCTGCGCACTGAAGCTCAATTTCCGCGCGGCCTCCTGCTGCAGCGTCGAGGTCGTGAAGGGGGGGGCGGGGTTGCGGCGGCGCTGTTTGCGGTCGATGCCGACGACGTTCAGTTCGCCGCCGGACGCCTCCCGCAGGGCGCTCTCGGCGGCGAGGGCCTGTGCTTCGTTCACGAAGCTGAACTGCTCCACCTTGGCACCGGCGTATTCGACCAGCTTGCCCGGGAAGTTCTGCCCGGAATGTTCGAGCTGGGCGTCGATGGTCCAGTATTCACGTGCCACGAAAGCGGCGATCTCATCCTCGCGTTCGCAGATCATGCGCAATGCCGGGCTCTGTACGCGGCCCGCCGACAGGCCGGGACGAACTTTCTTCCACAGCAGGGGCGACAGGTTGAACCCCACCAGGAAATCGAGCGCGCGACGCGCCTGCTGGGCATTGACGAGGTCCACGGAGAGGGCGCGGGTCTTGGCCATCGCCGCGCGGACCGAGGTTTTGGTGATCTCGTAGAACACGACGCGCTGCACGTCCTTGCCCTCGAGCTGTCCGCCCGCGTTCAGAAGTTCGTACAGGTGCCAGGAAATGGCTTCGCCTTCGCGGTCGGGGTCCGTCGCCAGGAACAGCGACTTTGCCTTCTTTAGCGCCCGGGATATGGCGTCGACATGCTTCTGATTGCGCTCGACCACCTGGTATTTCATTGCGAAATCATGGTCCGGATCGACCGCCCCCTCCTTGGGGACGAGGTCGCGTACGTGACCGTAAGAGGCCAGCACCTCGAAGTCGGGACCCAGGTATTTCTTGATGGTCTTCGCCTTTGCGGGCGACTCCACGATGACGAGGTTGGTGCTCAAAGTCGTCTAGTGCAACGCGTCGGAGCGCTCTTCGAAGACCAGGTCTTCCATCTGCGCGTAGGCCGATTCCTGGCCGGGCTGGCTGAACAGCACCATGAGCACGACCCACTTGACCTGTTCGATGTCGATTTCATCCGCTTCGAGCGCCATGAGCCGGTCGATGACGAGTTCACGCTGGGTGGCCGACAGGATGCGCACGTTCTCGAGGTACATAAGATAGCCGCGCACGTCGGTGTCCAGCCGCAGCAGCTCCTGACCGCTGAATATACGCACGGCGCGGGCCGTCGCCTCCGCCACCTTACCCAGCTGTTCGCCGGACAATCCGTCCACCCATTCCAACGCCCGCTCGATGTCCGGTTCGGCAAAACCAGCCTTGTCCAATTCAACCTTCAATGTCGCCCGGTCCGGCCGCGGTTCATCGTCGGCGCTCATGTAATTCTCGAAAAGATAGATGAGCAAATCGAGAACGTTATCTTTCACCTCCGGCTCTCCTGTTGGCGACTCGGGAGTAGCGGCCCCCGGGGGCGGCCTGTACGTGGCCTTCTAGCTCGAGGATCAGCATCATCGAGGACACGGCTTCTGGTTTGAGTCCGGTACGCACCACCAACACGTCGAGGTCCGCGGGATCAAAGCCGAGCGCATCTAACAAGATTTTCCGATCCTTGTCCATGCCTCCGGCCGACGGCGGAGCGGCCACAGGGGCGGCGGCATCGTCGAAAATCGGGCCCCATACGGCGGGATGGTTCAATTCGCCCAGGATGTCCTGGGGCGTTTCGACCAGCTTGGCGCCGCATCGGATCAACTCGTGGCAGCCCCGGCTCAAGGGGTTGTAGATCGATCCTGGTACCGCGAACACGTCCCGCCCACGCTCATTCGCGAGCCGCGCCGTGATCAGGGAACCGCTGCGCCTGGCCGCCTCGACCACCAGTGTGCCCAAACTCAAGCCCGCGATTATCCGGTTGCGACGTGGGAAGTGGCTGCGACGGGGCGGCGTCCCAGGTGCAAATTCGCTGATCAGGGCGCCGCTCCGGCGAATTCGGTCGCTCAAATACGCATTGCAGCGTGGATAAACCAGATCAAGGCCGTTGCCCAGCACGGCCAGCGTGGTGCCTTCCGCGCGCAGCGCTCCCATGTGTGCCGCGCTGTCGATGCCTTCGGCCAGCCCGCTGGTGATGCCTAAGCCGCTCGATGCCAGCACTTCGGCGAATGCGGCCGCCGTCGCGCGGCCCTGAGGCGAGGGGTTGCGGCTGCCTACCACTGCAATCTGTGCCTGTGACAACGGCGAAATCTTGCCGGCCACATACAGAGCCACGGGGCAGCCAGACGCCTCCCGCAGCGGGTTGGGGAAGCGCGGATCGTTGAACGGGATCAGGTGATGGTCTGCGCCGTCGAACCATCGTCTCTCGAGCCTGCTCGGCGCCGCGGCGGTGCTGTCCAGATAGGCGCATGCCGTCACGGACAGGCCGGCGGCTCTGCGCGCCATGGAGGATGCGTGGACCACCTCCGCGGCCCCGCCCAACAACTCGAGGGCCGATGATAGTACCTCGACCCCGAGCCGAGGCACCCGGGCGAGCGTCACCCAGGCGAATAGTTCATCATTCCCGGACATGCCGAGAAGTATGGGTGAGCGCACACGTCCGTGCCGCAGACGGATCTGCCGGCTATGGTGAGATTCACCGCGCGGGGGGCGTCAAGGGTTCGCGACCCGGTCTGCGATGTGGATGATGTCCTTAGCCTCCATGATAAGGCCATAACTCATTCTGTCGAAGGTCTTGAACACCATGAACGTGCCCGTACGTTCGTCCGGCAGAGTGACCCGCTTGGTGAACACGCGCGACATCCCCGACAGAAAGCCATCGTTTTCCGTGTCGCGCACCACGGCGCCGGAGTCGAACACCGCCAGCACGTTGCCGGGCGCCAAGCCGTCCCGGGCACCCCGGTTGATGACGACCACCTGGTATTGGCCGATGATGCTCGCGCCGTCGGAAACCGCCATGATCTGGCCGTCGATCCGGATCTTCGGCGAGCTTGGGATGAAGTCCAAAGGCACGTCCACCGCTCCCGCGAACAACTTGTCGCCGGGAACGGTTTCGCGGCTGGAGTCGGTCAGGACGAGGGTCACGGGATTTCCGTCACGGGTCACATGTCCGGAACCGGTGTAGACGCCGTTGTAGCCCAGCAGGCGATTGTCCTCGGGGTCGCGCAGCGGATCGCCCACGCGCACCACGTTGTAGTGGGTGCCCAGTTCGACCGGACCGGCGAAGCCGCGGGCGTATACGGTGTTGCCGTCGGCCATCACGACATGGTTGTCCCGAGTCGCGAGGACGTAGGGAGCGGCCTTGATCTGTTCCTTGGACAATACCGACGGTTTGGACATGAAGGCCGCGATGGTTTCGTACGGAATCGTGGTGACCGCGGCTGCGAGCGGCTGGCTGCGCACACGGGGCGTGGCGCGGGCTTCGTCGCCCCGTTCCAAACTACCGCGCTGCACGGTGACGCGCGGCCTGCCGTCGATGTACACCAGGCGCAAGGTGTCTCCCGGATAAATCAGGTGCGGATTCTGCACCTGCGGGTTGACCTGCCAGATCTCGGGCCAGAACCATGGGTCGCGCAGGAACACCTTGGAGATGGCCCACAATGTATCCCCCCGTTTGACCACGTAGCTCTCGGGCGCGTGAGCCGCCAGACTCAGGGTGCCCTGCGGCGCCACGGTCGCAGCACCGGCGGAGGACGGGGACATTGCAACGGCGGTGGCCGCTTCCATGGCGGTACGGTCGTCGCCGACGACGGCGCCGTCCGGGATGGAATCTTGGTTGTTCAGCGCATAAGGAGTTGCAAGGGGCCGGTCCGATCGGCAACCCGCGACCAGTGTCGCCGCGATGAAGAGGGCTGTTAGATGATGGCCTTGCATAGTTCGCTCCGTGGAGTACTCCCTTATGTTGCCGGGCTGGCTGGTATACTGCCGACCCGCCGTCCAAGACTGGGACGCGGCGCCCGTTTTCGCCGCAAACCCGCGTTCGACGCACTGCCAAATTGGCATTAAGTTAAGCAGCGGCGGAACTTTAGCAACTAACGCCGGCCCAAAACACGACATCGATCTCACAACTCCCATGACCAAGCTCGCAATTTTGGAGTACCCCGACCCCCGTCTGCGCAAAACGGCCCGACCCGTCGAGCGCGTCGACGATGCGGTGCGTCGACTGGTGGAGGATCTGCTGGAGACGATGTATGCCGCGAAAGGAATCGGCCTTGCTGCGACGCAGTGCGACGTACACCGGCGCGTTCTGGTGCTGGACGTGAGCGACACCCGGGACCAACCGCTGGTGCTGATCAATCCGGAGATTCTGCGTGCCGAGGGGCGTGGGCCGGGCGAGGAGGGCTGTCTGTCGGTGCCGGATATCTACGACAAGGTACAGCGGTCGGCCAGGATCCGCGTGCGCGCTCTGGGACGGGACGGTCTCCCCTTCGAAATGGACGCGGATGGCCTGCTGGGCGTTTGTATCCAGCATGAGATGGATCATCTGGAAGGCAAGTTGTTCGTCGATTACCTCTCTGAACTCAAACGTCAGCTGATCCGCAGGCGCCTCGAAAAAGAGCGCAGGCAGCGTTCGTCCGGAAGCGATGTCCGCGCTTCCGCACCGGCCTCGTAGAGCCTTGCGCGACGCTGCACGATCCCTGCGGCTGGGGTTCGCCGGCACGCCGGCCTTTGCCGTCGTCGCGCTCGATGCGCTGGTCCGTTCCGAGCACATCGTCGGTGCCGTGTTGACGCAGCCGGACCGGCCGGCAGGGCGGGGGCGCGTGCTGCAATCGAGCGCGGTCAAACAAAGGGCCCTGACGTTGGGCCTTCCCGTGCACCAACCGGCCAGTTGCAGGGGCGCGGCCGTGGAGGCGTTGCTACGCGGGCTCGACCTCGACGCCCTGGTGGTCGTGGCATACGGCCTGATGCTGCCGCCCAACGTGCTGGCTCTGCCGCGGCTGGGTTGTTTCAACGTGCATGCGTCGCTGTTGCCGCGCTGGCGCGGCGCGGCGCCCATCCAGCGGGCGCTCCTCGAAGGCGACGCGAAGACCGGTGTCACCATCATGCGCATGGAGGCCGGCCTTGACACGGGCCCCGTGCTGGCGATGCGAGAAACCGACATCACGTCCGAGGACACCGGACAGACGCTGCACGACCGACTCGCGGCGATGGGGGGCGCTCTGCTCGTCCAAGCGCTCAATGACGTGGCGAGCGGCACCAGTCGGGAAATCCCTCAGGCCGTTGCGGGCGTGACGTACGCGGAGAAATTCAGCAAAGCCGAGGCGGCCATCGATTGGACTGCGGACGCAGCGGACATCCTGCGCAAGGTGCGGGCGTTCAATCCCTGGCCCGTGGCCGAAACCCGGCTGGACGGGGTGCAGCTTCGCATCTGGGAGGCGGACCTCGCGCCCGACGACGTCCGGGAACATCCCGGCACCGTGTTGGCCGCTGCAGCCTCGGGCATCGAGGTAGCCTGCGGACGCGGCCGCCTGCGGATCCGGCGGTTGCAGCTCGCCGGTCGCAAGGCGATGCAGGCCGGCGACTTCGTAAAGGCCATGCCGCTCGACGGGGCGACGTTCACAAGCCCATGAGCGGTACTGCTGCCAGTGCCCGCTCGCTCGCCGCTCATGCGGTAGCCCGCATCGTGCGCGAAGGGGTCACGTTGGAGACCGCCTTGAAGGACGCCCTGGTGGCGGTACCCGAGACGCTGGCACCCTCGGTGCGATCCTTGAGCTATGGTGCGGTGCGCGGCTACTTCCGGCACGAGGCCATCCTGGGCCGGCTGCTGTCTCAACCGGTGCGTTCGCTCGATGCCCTGGTGCGTGCACTGTTGTCCGTGGCGCTGTTCGAACTGGAGGATGCGCGTACTCCGCAATATGCCGTGGTCGATGCTGCGGTGGAAACGGCGAAAGCCACTGACGCGTCACGTGCCGGCGGCCTGATAAACGCGGTGTTGCGCCGCTATCTGCGTGAACGCAAGGCAGTGGATACCGAGGTTGCCCGCAGCCCCGCCACGCGGCACGCCGCTCCGATCTGGCTGGCCGACCGGCTGCGTGCCGACTGGCCCGTGCGATGGACGCAGTTGCTGGCGGCGGGCGACACCCAGGCGCCGATGTGGCTGCGGGTCGACGGCCGACGTTCCACGGCGTCCGCATATCTCGACACCTTGCGTGCGGCGGGCATCGGCGGTCGGGTCGAAGAGCGCGTGCCCGGAGCCCTCGTGCTCGACGCGCCTTGCGACGTGCACGTGCTGCCCGGTTTCGCCGACGGTCTGGTATCGGTGCAGGATCTGGGCGCGCAATGCGTCGCGTTCCCGCTGGACCTCGCGGCGGGGCAGCGGGTGCTGGACGCCTGCGCGGCACCGGGCGGAAAAACCGCGTTGATGGCGGAACGCGAGCCGGGGCTCGCCCGGCTGCTGGCCGTGGACATCGACCCGCAGCGGCTCGTCCGGGTGCGGGAAAATCTGCTGCGCGGCGCCCTGCGGGCGGACCTCATCACGGGCGACACGGCGGATCCCACCGGCTGGTGGGACGGCACGCCCTTCGACCGGATTTTGCTGGATGCACCGTGCTCTGCGCTGGGCGTCATCCGCCGTCATCCGGACATCAGGCTGCGAAAGTCCCCCGCCGAGATCGACAAGCTGCCGCTGCTGCAGGCGCGGCTGCTGACAGCCGCGTGGCGCATGCTGGCTCCGGGCGGCCGGCTCGTTTATGCGACCTGTACCGTGACCCGCAGCGAAAATCGTGATGTGCTTGCCGCGTTCCTCGCCGGCACTCCGGATGCCGGCGTCGTTACTGCGCAAGGCTGGCCCGGTTGGCCGGGATTCGGTGAGGCGGACGCGGTGGGCGGCATGCAGATTCTGCCCGGCGAGGCGGGTGCGGACGGCTTTTATTATGCTGCGCTGAGCAGGCAATGAGCGCCGGGCCCCGGGCAGCGGTTTTCCCGAGGCGTACGACGATGCGTCGATGCGGGCTTTTGATGTGGGCCGGCCTTGTGCTCGCCGGGTGGTCGGCCTCATGCCCGGCCGACGGCCTCGAGGGACCCTTCGAGGTGCGCTCCGCCGAACTCGAGCTCAAGGACAACGTCTATCAGCTCAATGCGCGGCTGGTGATGCCGGTGAGCGACGCCGTCCGCCGTGGGCTGGCGGAAGGCGTGCCGCTGATCCTCGAGCTGGACATCGACATAGAACACGTGCGCCAGTTGCTGCCGAATTCGCGCGTCGCGCAGCTGTCTCAGCGGTATCACCTGCAATACAACGCCGTCAGCGCGCGTTATATCGTGCGCAACGACAACAGCGGGCAGCAGGAGTCCTCGGGCTCGATCGACGCGGCGCTCGAATCGCTGTCCGACGTGCACAATCTGCCCGTGCTCGACAAATCGCTGATCGCCGCCGATCGCCGCTACGAGGCCAACGTGCGCGCCAAGGTCGACTACGGCACGGTGCCTTTTTCCCTGCGCATGCTGATGTTCTGGGTCAACGAATGGCATCGCGAGAGCGACTGGTACACGTGGGCGCTGCAGCGGTAGTCCGCAAGCACGGCGCTACGGTGCTCGGCACCTCGGGGCTGGTGCTCTGGTTGGTGGCGTTGTACCTGCTGGGGTCTGCGGCGCAGAACTCGGCGCAGTTCGAGGGGTGGCTCCCCTGGATATTGCTGATCAACATCGCAGGCCTGTTGACGCTGTTCGTACTGCTTGCCGTCAAGGTCACGGGGCTCGTGCGCGATTACCGCCGGCATGTGCCTGGATCGCGTCTGAAAGCCCGCACCGTCGCCATCTTCAGTGCGCTCGCGGTGGCGCCCATCCTCATCGTTTATTACTTCTCACTGCAGTTCATCAACCGCGGCATCGACAGCTGGTTCGAACTGGAGGTCAGCCAGGGGCTCAAGGATACGCGCGAGTTGTCACATGCCGCGCTCGAAGTGCGGGTGCGCGAATTTCTTCAACACACCCAGGTGGTCGCACACGAGCTCTCGCCGCTGTCGGACTTCGAATTGATCGGAACGCTCGACCGCGAACGGCGCGAGAGCACGGCGTTGGAGTTCACCGTGATGGGGGCCCAGACCCGCATCATCGCGACGAGCTCGGATCGCCCCATGGACATGCTGCCGGTGCCGGCCACCGACGAAATGATCCTGCAGGTGCGCCGCGGCCGGCCCTATGTGAGCCTGGATACGGATTCCGTGGGCGGCTACGTCCTCCGGGCCGCCGCGCAGCTCGAAGGCAACGGCGGCGGCGGTTCGGCACCGCGCGTGCTGATCGCGCTGTACCCGGTGCCACAGCAGTTGTCCCAGCTCGCCGACACCGTCCAGCGTTCCTACACCCAGTACGCAAACCTAGTGCAGCTGCGGCAGCCGCTCAAATCCACCTTCGTGCTCATCTTGAGCTTCGTCGTACTGATGTCGCTCATCGCAGCGGTGTACGGCGCCTTCTTCGCGGCGCAGCGCCTCGTTCAGCCCGTGCAGGATCTCATCGCGGGCACCCGTGCGGTGGCCAAGGGCAACTACGACACCAAGCTGCCGATGCCCTCGCGCGACGAACTGGGATTTCTGGTGACGTCCTTCAACGACATGACCAAACGCCTGGGACGCGCCCGCGAGGAAACCCGGCGCAGCCAACAGGCCGTCGAGGCCGAGCGCGCCGGCCTCGCCGTCATTCTGGCCAGACTGTCGACGGGGGTGGTGTCGTTGGAGCCCAATCTCACGGTGCGCACGGCGAACCAGGCCGCGAGCGCCATCCTCGGCGTGGACCTCGAGGCGGCGATCGGTTCGCGTTTCGATGAAACCATCAGCGACGCCGCCCTGTTCACGCAGTTCCTGAATTCCGTCAAGCAGCGGGTGGGGCCGGATCAGCAGGATTGGCGCGAACAGATCGAGCTGTTGGCGGATTCGGGCAAACGGGTGCTCATGTGCGCCTGCACGGCGCTTCCCAGCGACGCAGGCAGCGGCGTCGGCGTCGTGCTCGTGTTCGACGACATCACCACGCTGCTGCAGGCGCAACGCGACGCCGCCTGGGGCGAGGTCGCGCGCAGGCTCGCGCATGAAATCAAGAATCCGCTGACGCCGATCCAGCTCTGCGCCGAGCGCATCCAACGAAAATTTTCGGGCAGCATGAGCCCCGACGACGCACAGATCCTGGAGCGCGCCACCCACACCATCGTGGCGCAGGTCGACGCCATGAAACAGATGGTCAACGCCTTCAGCGAATATGCGCGTGCGCCGGACCTGCATTTCTCCCGGTTCGATCTCAACCAGCTCATCACCGAAGTCATGGATCTGTACCGGGTGCAGGCCAGCGGGGTCGAACTGAAGCTCGAGCTTGGTACTCAGCTCGCCCCCGTGGTCGCGGACCGGATACGGATTCGGCAGATATTGAACAATCTGGTGACCAATTCGTTCGAAGCGCTGGAGGGAAGGCCCGGCGCATGCGTGGAAATCGAAACTCATGCCGCGGATGATGGTCCGAAACAGGTAGTCGAGATCCTGGTCACGGACAACGGGCCGGGCTTTCAACGCGATCTGATCGGCACCGTGTTCGATCCGTATGTCACCAGCAAGCCAAAGGGCACCGGTCTCGGACTTGCGATCGTGAAGAAGATCGTGGAAGAGCATGGCGGACGAATTGAAGCGGATAATCAGCGGACGGGCGGGGCACGTGTGCGGATTCTTCTGCCGTTGGGCGAAGGCGGCCGCTCCGTGAGTGGACGCGAACCGCGTAGAAGTGAAACCAGGAGAGAACGCGTATGACCGCTTCGAGAATATTGGTGGTGGACGACGAGGCGGACATCCGCGGGCTTTTGAAGGAGATCTTGTCCGAGGAAGGTTACGAAGTGGACATCGCGGCGGATGCGGCCCAGGCACGCTCGTCCCGCACCGTCCATGTTCCCGATCTGGTGCTGCTCGACATCTGGATGCCGGATACGGACGGAATCACGCTGCTGCGTGAATGGTCACTGACCGATGGCTATGACTGCCCGGTGGTCATGATGTCGGGGCATGGAACCGTCGAGACGGCCGTGGAAGCCACCCGGCTGGGCGCCTTTGATTTCGTCGAAAAGCCGCTCTCCCTCACCAAGCTGCTGCGCACCGTCGAACGCGCACTGGACGCTGGGCGCCGCAAACGCCTGTCCGAGCGCTCGCAGGGCGCGAGCCTGGCGGTGCCGATCGGCAAAGCCAAAATCACGCAGGCCCTGCGCGACCAGATCCAGAACGCGGCCGGCAGCTCGTCGCCCGTGCTGTTTCTGGGAGAACTCGGATCCGGGCGTGAGGCTTATGCCCGTTATCTGCATTCCTTGAGCGCGCGGGCCGCGAAACCGTTCCATATGATCGTGGCTGCGAGTTTGAGCGGCGATCCCACGCCCGCCCTGTTCGGCAGCGAACGCGACGGCAAGCTCGAGCCGGGTGCGCTCGATCAGGCCGCCGCCGGGTCCGTTTACGTCAACGGGCTGGAAGACTTGAACGGCGATGCGCAGCGCGCGCTGGTGGGTGCCATCGAGCAGAAAAGTTACACGCGGGTCGGCGGCCGGGAGCGTGTGCCCATCAACGTGCGCTGGATATGTTCGGCGCAGGAAGGCTTCGAGTCGCGCAACACGATCGAACCGTTCCGACGCGACCTGCTGGCCCAGCTCAACGTCATCACCTTGAAGGTGCCGCCGCTGCGCGAGTATGCGGAAGACGTGCCCGATCTGCTGCGTTTCTACGTCGATCGGCTGGTGGACGACCAACACCTGCCGTTACGACGGTTCAGCGTCGCGGCCCAAAACCGGTTGCGCAACTATCCCTGGCCCGGGAATCTCAGCGAGTTGAAGAACCTGATCCAGCGCGTGCTGATCCTCGGCGCCGGCGAGGAGATCCGGCTGGAGGAAATCGAGCGTGAACTCGCGGTGAAACTCGCCGTCGACGAGCCTCTGGTGAAACAGGATCTGCTGGCCCTGCCGTTGCGCGAGGCCCGGGAACAATTCGAAAGGGCCTACCTGCAACAGCAGCTCCTGCTGTGCAACGGCAAGGTGGGCCAGCTTGCCAAGCGGGTCGGCATGGAGCGCACGCATCTGTATCGCAAGCTGCGTGCGTTGGGGGTGGATTTCCGTCAGTTGGGCGACGACTGATGCCAGGACCTTGGCAGCGGCTCAGTCACCCACGCGGATGACCAGCACGTCCACGTCTGCCTTGCGCAGGATGGTGCGCAGCCGGTTCAATTCATCCAGTTTCGAGATGGGACCGATGCGGATGCGATGCCAGGTGTCGTTGTCCACGGTCACTTTTTGCACTTTCGATTCGACTCCCTGCAGAGCCAGTTGGGCCCGGATCCGGTCCGCATCCGTGTAATTCTTGTACGAGCCGGCCTGCAAGACATAGGTCCCCCGTCGGGTCTCGGGGACGGCCTTGACGTCCGGCTTCACGTCCTTGTCCTTCTCCGGCACCACGACCTCAAATTTCGGCAGGCGATCGTAAAAATCATACGAGCGCGCAGGCTCCTCGACGGTTCCCGATTCGGAACTTTCATTGTCCGCGCTCTCGGTGTTGCGCAGCTTGCGTTTTTCGGTCTTGGTCGTGCGGGCGAGAGGCGCATCGGGACGGTGATCCTTGTAGTAGATCGCGACGGCGACGCCCAGCCCCAGGGCGAACCCGAGCAGCACGCCCAGCCACCCCGGAAAGGTGCCGGAAGGCTTGCGTCTGGTCTTGTAATCACGTGCCATACATGAGCCAGAGTCTACCGTTGCGCGCGCAACCGCGCGCGGTCGTGAGGTTCGCTCAATCGACTTCCAGCGGATCAACATCGATCGACCAGCGCAGCCCCGGCGGTTTGGCCACGGTCTCGATCGCAGTGAGCCAGGAATCCAAAAAACGCTGCAGTAACGCACGCTCTGCGCTCTCGACGAGCAGGTGGGCGCGAAAATGATCCGCGCGCCGTGCCATCAACGCTCTGGCCGGCCCCAGAATCCGCAGGGCCGGTTCCGCGAGCGCGCGGCCCTGCGCCGCGACGGCCTTCAAGAATCCATCCAATGCTGAGACGTCCTTCGCCTCGGCGCGCAGCAGCGCCAGGCGGGAGAAGGGTGGCCATCCCGCTGCGCGTCGTTCCGCCAATGCGCTGGACGCGAAGCTCGCATAGCCGCCGTCGATAAGCCGTTTCAGCAGTGGATGCTCCGGGAATTCTGTTTGGATCAGCACCTCGCCGGCACGCGCTGCCCGGCCGGCACGCCCGGCCACCTGCGTGATGGTCTGAGCGAGCCGTTCGGTGGCACGGTAGTCGGTCGCGAACAGGCCCTGATCGGCATCCAGGATCACCACCAGACTCACGTCCGGAAAGTGATGCCCCTTGGTGAGCATCTGCGTGCCCACGACGATACGCGCCGCGCCGCTGCGGACCTCGTCGAGCACTGCCTGGAGCGCGCCGCGGCCGGCGGTGGCGGTGTCGCGGTCGAGCCGGGCGATCGACGCGTCCGGGTACAGTCTTGCCAGCGTTTCTTCAACCCGCTCCGTACCTTGACCGACGGGTTGCAACGGCTGATGGCAGGCTGCGCAGACGGACGGTATGTCGCTGTGAGCACCGCAATGATGGCAGCGCAGCTCTGCGGCGCGCCGGTGCACCGTCATGCGTGCGTCACAGCGCGCGCAGGGGGCCACCCAGCCGCATGCGTTGCAAAACAGCGTGGGTGCGAAGCCACGCCGGTTCAGGAACACGATGATCTGGCCGCCGGCGTCGAGGTGTCGGCGCATGGCCTGGAGTACCGGCTGCGACAGCCCTTGTTCGCTCGCATGCCGGCGCAGGTCGACCAGGCACAGACGCGGCGCCTGGACGGTCCCCGGGCGCTGCGGCAGCAGTGACTGTCGGTAGCGCCCCCGGTGAACGTTTTCCAGCGTCTCCAGGGAAGGGGTCGCCGACCCCAGAATGATGGGAATCCGGCGGCGTTGCGCGCGCCACACCGCCAGGTCCCGTGCCGAGTAGCGAAAACCTTCCTGTTGCTTGTACGAGGGATCGTGCTCCTCGTCGATGACGACCAGTGCAAGCTCTGGCAGGGAGGTGAATATCGCCGAGCGGGTTCCGATCAGGATGCGTGCGTCTCCCCCGTGGGCGGCGCGCCATGCGTCCCGGCGCAGGCTGCCGGTGAGTCCCGAATGCATCACCACGACCCCCGCACTGAAGCGCTCCTGAAAGCGTTCGACCAGCTGCGGCGTCAAGGCGATCTCCGGCACGAGCACCAGAGCTTGGCCGCCCCGGGCGATGGCCGCGGCGATGACGCGTAGATACACCTCGGTCTTGCCGCTGCCGGTCACGCCATAGAGCAGGTGTGCAGCGAATGCGCCGAACGAGGCGGCGACGGCTTCGACGACCTCGTTTTGAGCCGCCGTGAGATCGACGGGGCTGGAATGCGCCTCGAACCTCTGGCGCACCAACGGCTCGCGCCGGCGCTCGACCCAGCCGCGCAGTGTCGAGGATTTGAGAGTCGTGGCTTTGAACGCCGTCGTCAGCTCCGGCGTGGTCGCGCCCGGATGCGACGCCAGCCACTGCAGAAGTGCACGCTGTCGCGGTGCCCTGTGCGCGACGGGAAGGGTCAGTTCGCTCGAGCCGGCCGCCGTCAGGGACCAGGTCTCGACCGTGTCGTATGCAGCCGCTCCCTCGCGCAGGCTCACCGGCAGCGCAGCGGCAACCACCTCGCCGATAGGATGGTGGTAGTACTGCGCCGACCATCGCAACAGATCGAAGGTCACCGGATCGAACACCGGCCGATCATCCAAGATTTCCAACACGGCTTTGAGCTTGGACCCGGGGACCGCCGAGTCGCCCACCACCGCCATGAGGACTCCGATCAAGCGCCGGCGGCCAAAAGGCACGCGCACGCGAACCCCGGGAAGGGGGACGGCCCGAGGCATGCCTGGGACCTCGATGGGAGGCAGATAATCGAACACGCGCCGCAGGGGTGTATCGAGCGCAATCTGGAGTATCAAAGCAATTTTCTTGTCCACAAAAACTGTGGATAAGTCTGTTGAGAAGTATCGTCCAGGGACCCTAAGTGCCCGTTCTGTTTCGAGTCCTTTCCAAAATGGTGGAAAACTATGCGAAATTGACTGGAAGGCAAGCTTTTCAAGGAGTTGCCATACCCTCTAGAGGTGGCGCCGAGGTGTCGGCTGCAAATGTTGCAAAGCCCCACTGACGAATGTGCGTAAGTCTCTGATCCTGCGATCGGCAACGTCAACCGCAGCGACGGGAAGGCGTTTATACCCTGATTGCATTCGGGCGTCGACGTTACGGGAGCGAGCTATGCCGCGCTTTGATATTCTTCAGTTTGGCTGGGCCGACTTGGATGGAGCCGTCCCGGCGCTGAAGGGGGCGGTTCTGGAGCAAACAAGAGAACTCGACAGCTTTCTCGCCGGCATCGAGCGGCGCGCGTTCCGCATGGCACAGGTTGCCTTGCGCGATCCGGACGATGCCCTCGACGTGGTTCAAGACGCCATGCTGAAACTCGCGCGTAATTACGGCTCGAAACCGAGCGCGGAATGGCGGCCGTTGTTTTATAGAATTCTCGAGAACGGGATTCGCGACCTGCAGCGCCGTAGAAGCGTGCGCAGGAAATTCATGGTCTGGATTCCGGGAACCCGGGAGGATCCGGAGGATGAAGCTCAAGACCCGCTCGACAAGGTGGCCGCGGCTGGACCGGACGTACCTGAATTGCTGATGCAGGATCAGGCCATGGAAAAGCTCGAAACCAGCCTGCGGGCCCTTCCGGCACGACAGCGCGAGGCATTCATGCTGCGCAACTTCGAGGGGTTGGATGTCGCGGACACGGCCCGTGCCATGGGGTGTTCGGAGGGCAGCGTCAAGACTCATTATTCACGCGCGGTGCATGCGCTGCGCATTCAACTCGGCGAGGTGTGGTGATGAGCGAGCCTCAGGACGTATTGCAGAGTCGGGTGGAACGCCGCAGTCTCGAATTGTTCAACGACAGCGTCGACGGCCTCAACATGCCCATGTGTTCGCGTCTCAACCAGGCGCGTCGTGCGGCGCTGGATGCCGCGGCCGTATCGGGGCGGCGCCCGTTGTTTTCTCGGCCGGCGTTCTGGGCGCCCCTGGGCGGAATGGCCGCTGCCGTCGTCCTTGGCGTGACATTGTGGGCGGGCTCCCCCGCCGGTGCGCCGTTCATCCATCACGGGACCGTGGCGCCGGACAATCAACCGGGCCTAGAGGATCTCGATATCGTCGCCGCGAGCGATGGGTCCGGCGATGCCATGGACCTGCTTCAGGATGACCTCGCCTTTTACGACTTCGCGGACGGGGCCGCCGGTACGGAACCGGCGGTCTGAATTGGGGCGTCGTTGAGGGCCGCGCGTCCATGGACGATATTTTGCGCGTTACTCAGCTCGGCTGCATCGGCGGGACAGCCGCCGGTGCAGCGTGACGCCTTGCCGCCGGCAACTCCGGCGGCGGCGCATGCCGCGGTGCCGGAAGATGGCTTTATCGAATTCTTGGGCGTCGAGGATGTGGACGACCCCGCATGGTGGGATTTTTTGAACAGGGCAATGCCGCGCAAGGAAAATTCATCCGAGCCGCCGCCGCAGGACGCAACGCAATGATCAGGCCTTTTTTAGCTGCCATCCTCGTCATCGCCGCCGTCGAGTCGAGCGTGGCCCAGACTGCGCAACAGCCTCCCGCCGCCACCGCTCCTGCGCCCATCACGTCGCCCGAGCCGGCGGCCGCCGAGCCGTGGTCCGCCCTGTCGGCCGAGCAGCAACAGGTGCTGCAGAAATATCAGGGTCAGTGGGACAGTCTTCCCGTGGAGCGTCAGCAGGCACTGGTGCACGGCAGTCAACGCTGGTTGGACATGTCTCCGGAGCAGCGTTCCAGCGCCTTGCAACGTTTCAGTGAATGGCGTTCCATGCCGCCGGAACAGCGCCAGGTGCTGCGCCAGCGCTGGCGGCAATTCAACAGTCTTTCCCCCGAGCAGCAACAGCGGGTGCGCGAATCTTTCCAGCGCTTCAGACAGATGTCACCTTCACGCCGCATGGAACTGCGCCGTCAGTGGCATCAGATGAGCCCGGAACAGCGCCACTCGATTCAGCGCGGTTCGCCTCCACGTCGTTGACGACGAGGCGGCGGCACATCGACATCAGCCTGCTGCCTTGACGGCCTGGATCAGTTGATTGACCGCCGCCTGCGCGTCGCCATACAGCATGCGGGTCTGGTCGAGTCCGAACAGTACGTTGTCGATGCCCGAAAACCCCTGACCCTGACCGCGTTTGACCACGATGACGTTTCTGGCCTTGTCGGCGTTCAAGATGGGCATGCCGAAGATGGGGCTGCTCTTGTTGACGCGTGCGTCGGGATTGACGACGTCGTTGGCGCCGATGATCAGGGCAACGTCCGCCGTCTCGAATTCGGCGTTAATCTCGTCGAGATCGGCGATCAGCTCGTAGGGGACGCCGGCTTCGGCCAGCAGCACGTTCATGTGCCCCGGCATCCGGCCGGCCACCGGGTGAATGGCGAACCGCACGTTCACGCCCCGGTCGATCAGCAGTTGGGCGAGCTCCCACACCTTGTGCTGCGCCTGGGCCACGGCGAGGCCATATCCCGGTACGACGATGATCTTCTGCGAATAAGCCATCATGACGCCGGCGTCCGACGCCTCGATGGCCTTCTGAGTGCCGGCGACTCCGGCGGCGCCCGTACCCGAGCTTTCACCAAAATTGGCGAACAGGACATTACCGAGCGACCGGTTCATGGCCTTGGCCATGAGCTGGGTCAGCAGAGTGCCGGCCGCGCCGACGACGGTGCCGGCAATGATCATGGCGGCATTGTCGAGCACGAAGCCTTCGAATCCCACCGCCAGCCCGGTGAGCGCGTTATAGAGCGAAATCACGACCGGCATGTCCGCGCCACCAATGGGCAGTGTCATCGCCACGCCGAGCAGCAGGGCGAACAGGAAAAATGCGGTAACGGTTCCCGTGCCGGCATGAAGGCCGGAAACTTCCATCACGCCGAGCGCCACGGTGACGAGCAGCACGGCGAGATTCACGAATTTCTGACCGCCAAAGCGCACCGACCTGGTGATCAGACCCTGAAGCTTGCCGAACGCGATCAGGCTGCCGCTGAACGAGACTGCACCGATGAAGCCGCCCACGCTCGCCATGGTCAGATGCACGAGGTTGGTCTCGGTGCCCCGGTACAGTTCGACGGCGGCGATCGCCGCCGCCGCCCCACCACCCATGCCGTTGTACAACGCGATCATCTGCGGCATGTCGGTCATGGCGACGCGCTTGCCGCTGATCCAGGCGACGATGCCGCCTAGGACGATGGCGGCAACGATCAGCAGCATGTTGAGAGGCGAGGCGCCCATGAATGCGAGCGTCACGAGCGTGGCCAGCACCATTCCCGCGCCCGCCCAGCGTACTCCGCTCACCGCGGTCGCCGGCGAGCTCATGCGCTTGAGGCCGAGGATGAACAATGCCGCCGCGATCAGATACGACAACTGCGTCAAGGTCTGGACGGCGGGGGTTGAAAACATCATTCCGGCCCTTTCTTCCTGCCGCCCGCCGACACGAACATCTTTAGCATACGCTCCGTCACTACATAGCCGCCGACGGCGTTTCCGGCCGCGAGCAGCACGCCCACAAAGCCGATGATGCGCAGCAACGTCCCGTCGGCCGCACCCAGGGCAACCATGGCGCCCACCAGCACGATCCCGTGCACGAAGTTCGATCCCGACATCAACGGCGTGTGCAGGATCACCGGCACCCTCGATATCACTTCGTAACCGGTGAAGGCAGCCAGCATGAAAATATACAGTGCGATGACGCCATCGATCATGTCGATACTCCCGCCAACGCCCGGCGCGTTGCCGCATGTCTTATCTCGCCGTCATGGGTCAACACCGCGCCCGCGAACACCTCGTCACTCCAATCGATCGCGAGTTCACCGCCCGCAAGCGCCGGCTTCAACAGATTGAACAGATTCCGGGAATACATCTCGCTGGCGTGATAGGGCAGCGAAGCGGGCAGATTGAGCGGCCCCAAAATCTTGACGCCGCCATGCACGACGGTCTCGCCCGGCCGGGTCAGTTCGCAATTGCCGCCCTGCTCCGCGGCGATGTCGACGATCACCGAGCCGGGCCTCATGCGCTCCACCGCGGCCCGGCCGATGATGCGCGGCGCGGCGCGCCCGGGAACGGAGGCGGTGCTGATCACGGCGTCGCTCGCGGCGATGCGCGCATCGAGCACTTCCTGCTGCCTCGCCGTCTCCTCCGCGGAGAGTTCGCGCGCGTAGCCGCCGGTACCCTCGGCAGAAACCCCTGTTTCGACGAAACGGGCGCCCAGCGACTTGACCTGATCACGGGTGGCACCCCGTACATCGTATGCCTCGACCACGGCGCCCAGGCGGCGGGCGGTGGCGATGGCCTGCAGGCCGGCAACTCCGGCGCCGATGACCAGCACCGCGGCGGGGCGTATGGTTCCGGCCGCGGTGGTCAACATCGGGAAAAACTTTTCGAGTGCGCCGGCTGCGATCAGCACGGCTTTGTAGCCGGCCACCGCCGCCTGTGAGGACAGCGCGTCCATGGACTGAGCACGCGAGATCCGCGGGACGAACTCCATCGCAAAACTCGTGATGCCCCGATCCTCGAGGGCGCGCACGAGGTCGGCGCGCGTATAGGCCTGCATGTAGCCCACCACCACGGCTCCCTTTTTCATCGCGGCGATCTCGGCCAGACTCGGCGGCTGCACTTTGAGCAGCACGTCGGCCGTTTTTAACACGGTCGCGGCGTCGGCGAATTCGGCGTCGCCGTACAGGGCGTCCGGAAAATGGGCCGACTCCCCGGCATCCTTCTCGATGAGGACGTGCAATCCCAGAGCCTTGAGCTTGGACGCCACTTCCGGCGTGACTGCCACGCGGGTCTCGTTGGCAGCGGTTTCCCTTAGGACACCGATGACGACCGCCATTATGGTTATCTCCCCAAACGTTGAATTATGGCATAAGAGTCGTCTATCTTTAGGTATTGTTATGAGCCTGATGACACACGATACGGCACACCCGGTGGACTGGCGGGACGACCTCGAGATGGTCGAACAAAGCTATCCATTGTCCCAACAGATCTTGCGCACGGACGTCTCCGGGATGCCTCTGGAATGGGTCGATTACAAGGAGGCGGCACGCCTTTATCACACGGAACAGGTTGCCTACACGTGCGGCACCCTGCTGTACCGCCTTTACGGCGGCACGTGCGCACGGACCGGGCTGCGTACCGTCGTCGACGTGAATTCCATCATCGCCACGCTCGGACATACGGGCAATCCGGGCAATCTGCACGGTGCGACGTACACCCCGCCGCTCAACAATCAAACGCTTTTCCGACGGGACGCGTACCTGTGCCTGTATTGCGGTGCACGCTTCCCCTACGGATTGCTGTCCCGCGATCATGTCACGCCGTTCAGCCGCGGGGGCAAGGACATCTGGAGCAACGTAGTCTCCGCCTGTCGTCGCTGCAACAACGCGAAGGCCTCCCGGTCCCCGGAGCAGGCCGGCATGCAGCTTCTGGCCGTGCCGTTCACACCCACCTATGCAGAATACATTTTCCTGAAAGGACGCCGGGTGTTGGCGGATCAGATGCAATATCTGATCGCCCACTTCCCACGCTCGAGCCCTCTGCACGAGCGCATGCAACGTTGGCCGATGCAGTGACCGACATGTTCATGCCGGACTCGGCATATGCCGATGCGGTGTACGGCCCTCTGCACGCGGGTCCGGCGCCCGTAACGAGCGCGGCCGGCATGGTCTATCACATCGATGCCAGCTACTTCGTATTCCGCGCCTATCACTCCATGCCCTCCGACATGGCGGACGGCGACGGCAATGCGACCCACGCCCTGTACGGCTTCGCGCGTTTCATCTGCGACCTGTTGGAGAGGGTGAGGCCCGAGCGCATCGGCGTCGCATTCGATCAGTGTCTGCGCAGCGAAACCGCATTCCGCAACGGCATCTACCCCGCGTACAAGATGAACCGTGAGGCGCCGCCGGCCGATCTGGGCCGCCAGTTCGCCCTGTGCCGCGAATTTTGCCGGCACATGGGACTTGCGGAGTTTGCGCACGCGGACTACGAGGCGGACGACATCATTGGCACCCTGGTCGCGCGGGCCCGCGCGGCCGGGCTGCGCAATGTGCTGGTGACGCGTGACAAGGATCTGTCGCAGCTGATACGCGACGGCGACGTGTTCTGGGACTATGGCGGGAATGTCCGCTACCACTACGATGACATCGGCGGACGGTTCGGCGTGATCCCGGAACTTATCGCCGATTTTCTGGCCTTGACGGGCGACTCGGTGGACAACATTCCCGGTGTGCCGGGTATCGGCAGGAAGACCGCCGCCGAGCTTTTCGGGACATTCGGTTCGCTCGACGAGCTGTACGCGAATCTGCACCGGGTGTCCGGAATGAAGATGAGGGGCGCCGCTGCGGTGGCGGCGCGGCTGGTCGCGCACAAGGAGACGGCGTACCTCGCGCGCCGATTGACGGGCATCGTGTGTGACATTCCCATGCGGGTGACGATGGACGATCTGCGGCCGCGCCGCCCGGACACGGTCCGACTGGACGCCTTTTTCGACCTCCATGGGTTTGGAAATATCCTGCGCCAGCAGGCGCGGCGTATCGCGGCCGTTTCGACAACTGTCTAAACTCTCGCGAAGCCCACCGGGAGTAATGCAGTGCCCAAGAAAAAGAACGAGTCCGTGTCCGTTGCCGGGAAGGTGTTCCCGCCCCCGCCGCCGTTCAAGCGGGCGGCACGAGTGTCGCCTGCGGAGCTGGCCCGGCTGCATCGACGGGCGGCGGAAGACTACATAGGTTTCTGGACGGAGCTCGCGGTATCGGAAATAGACTGGCAGCGGCCTTTTACGATTCCACTGGACGACACCGACGCTCCGAACTACCGCTGGTTCACCGACGGCGAGCTCAACGTATCCTACAATTGCATCGACGTGCATGTCGCGACGGCAGGCGACAAGCCGGCGATCGTGTTCGAAGGCGAACCCGGCGACGTACGCACCCTCACCTATTCGCAACTGCTCGCCGAGGTCTGCCGCTTTGCCAATGCGCTCAAGGCCGGCGGGGTCAAAAAGGGCGACCGTGTGGTCATCTACCTGCCGCTGATCCCTGAAGCCGTGATCGCGATGCAGGCGTGTGCACGCATCGGCGCGGTGCACTCGGTGGTGTTCGGTGGGTTCTCGGCGAACGCGATCAAGGACCGTATCGAGGATGCCGGCGCTGAACTCGTGATCACGGCGGATGGCGGATGGCGCGGCGGCAATGCGGTGGATCTCAAGGGCGCCGTCGACATGGCGCTCGCCGACGGCTGCAAGACCGTCCGCACCGTAATCGTTTACCGCCGCACGGGCGGCGATTGTCCGATGACCGCCGGCCGCGATGTCTGGTGGCAGGATGTGACGGCCGGTCAGGACACAGCGTGCACGCCGGAATGGGTGAACGCCGAACATCCACTTTTTTTACTTTATACGTCCGGCTCCACCGGCAAACCGAAGGGCATTCAGCACTCGAGCGGCGGCTATCTGCTGAACGCGAAACTCAGCACGCGTTGGACGTTCGATCTTCGAGACAGCGATGTGTTCTGGTGTACCGCCGACGTCGGCTGGGTGACCGGCCACACCTATGTGGCCTATGGGCCGCTCGCCGCAGGTGCGACCCTGCTGATGTACGAAGGGAGTCCGATGTTCCCGGACGGCGGACGGTTCTGGAACCTATGCGAGAAACACGGCGTCAGTATCTTCTACACCGCGCCCACGGCCATCCGTGCGCTGATGAAGCTCGGAGATGCGCTGCCGGCGAAATACGACCTCACGCGGCTGCGCCTGCTCGGCAGCGTCGGTGAGCCCATCAATCCCGAGGCATGGCTGTGGTTCCACCGGGTGATCGGTCAAAAACGCTGTCCCATCGTGGATACCTGGTGGCAGACCGAGACAGGGTCCATCATGATGACCCCCGTGCCCGGCGTCACCGCTGCCAAGCCGGGATCCTGCGCGAAACCGCTGCCCGGTATTTTTGCGGACATCGTCGACGACGACGGGCACACCGTGACCGCTGCAGGCGTCGGCGGATATCTCGTGATAAAACGCCCGTGGCCATCGATGCTGCGCACGATCTGGGGAGACAACGAACGGTACCTGGCGACCTACTGGGGGAAGTTCAATGGCCGGTACTACGTCGCCGGTGACTCCGCGAACAGGGATGCCGACGGTTATTACTGGATCATGGGGCGCATCGACGATGTGCTCAACGTGGCGGGACACCGGCTCGGGACGGCGGAGATCGAATCTGCCCTGGTGGCGCATCCGCGCGTCGCCGAGGCGGCCGTCGTCGGCAAGCCCCACGACATCAAGGGCGAGTCCGTGTTTGCATACGTGGTGCTCAACGTCGACCGGCCGGAGGGGCCTGCCGAGCGGCAGTTGATCGATGAACTGCGTGCCTGGGTGGGCGCACAATTGAGTCCCATCGCCAAGCCGGATGAAGTCCGGCTCACGGAGAACCTGCCGAAGACGCGGTCCGGCAAGATCATGCGCCGGCTGTTGCGTTCCATCGCCCGCGGCGAGGACATCACCCAGGACGTGTCGACCCTCGAGAATCCGGCGATACTCGATCAATTGCGCGGTGAAGCTTCGGCGGCGCCACGCGCAGTAAAACGCGTATCATCGCCGCGCAAGGCCGCGTCGGCGGTCACCCGCGGCCGGCCGCAGACGGCCTCGCGCGCGACAGCCGCCAAGCGCCAACCACGCGGCAAGAAGTAGGCAGGTTCCATGGGCACATTGATCTTGGGTCTGGTGGTCTTTCTGGGCGTGCATTCGTTCGCCGTATTCGCGCCCGCGGCCCGCGCCCGTGCCCGCGTTGCGGTCGGCGATGGCCCTTGGAAGGGGGTCTACAGCCTCGTCGCAATCGCAGGCTTCGTCTTGATCGTGTACGGGTTTGGTCTCGCCCGTCAGGAACCGGTGGTGCTGTATACCCCGCCCCATTGGATGCGGCATGTCACCTTTCTGCTGATGCTGCCGGTATTCCCGCTGCTCCTCGCCGCCTACCTGCCGGGACGCATCAGGACGGCGGCCAAACATCCGATGCTGGTGGCGGTCAAGCTCTGGGCCTTTGCTCATCTGCTCGCCAACGGAATGCTGGCGGACCTGCTGTTGTTCGGTGGATTTCTCGTCTGGGCGGTGGTGGACCGCATCTCCGTGAAGCGCCGGCCGCAATCGCCCGTCCACACGGCCCCGCCGCGCAGGTTCAACGATGCGCTCGCCGTGGTGCTGGGTTTGCTGTTGTACGGCTTCTTCGTCGGCTGGGCGCATCTTCGTTTGTTCGGCGTCTCGCCGCTCGGCTGACGTCGCGTGCCGGAATTCGCGGATGTGCAGTCCGCCGCACGGCGGCTGCTGGGGCACGCGCATCGAACACCCGTCCTGACATCCCGATGTCTGGATTCCGAACTCGACGCGACGGTGTTCTTCAAGTGCGAAAATTTCCAGCGTACGGGCTCGTTTAAATTCCGCGGCGCCTTCAATGCGTTGTCCTGCCTCGACGACGCGATGCGGGCCCGCGGCGTGGTCGCGTTTTCATCGGGCAACCATGCGCAGGCCGTGGCGCTGGCGGCGCGTATCCTTGGCATCCAGGCCACCCTCGTCATGCCCCACGATGCTCCCGAGTCGAAGAAGCTGGCGACGCTGGGCTACGGCGGCCGGGTCGTGACCTACGATCGCCACCTTGAGAATCGTGAGCACATCGCGCGGCAGCTCGCGGCCGAGCGGGGCGCGGTCGTGATACCGCCCTTCGATCATCCATTGATCATCGCCGGGCAGGGAACTGCGGCGTTGGAGCTTTTCGAGGAGGTGGGGCCGCTCGACAGCTTGTTCGTGTGTCTCGGCGGAGGCGGTCTGCTCGGCGGCTGCGCGCTGGCTGCCAGGGCCCTGGCACCGGCGTGCAAGGTATATGGCGTCGAGCCGGCGGCCGGCAACGACGGACAGCGGTCCCTCCGGCAGGGCTCGATCGTCCACATCGACGTTCCCAAAACCATCGCCGACGGCGCGCAGACCCAGGCGCTCGGCGTACTGACGTTTGGCATCATCGAGCGGGACGTCGAGGATGTGTTGACCGCCACCGATGCGCAGCTGCTCGAGAGCCTGCGCTACTTCGCCGAGCGCATGAAGATCACGGTCGAACCCACCGGCTGTCTGGGCTTCGCAGGAGCGCGTGCGCTCGGCACACGTCTGGCGGGTCAGCGAGTCGGCATCGTCGTCAGCGGCGGCAACGTGGATGCCGCACGGTTGGCAGGGTTTCTGTCCGGGCAGGGCTCCGAGTCGGCCTGAACCTGCAGCAGTCGCGGGAAGCTGCCGGCACACAGTGCGTCCACCCAGTCCTCGCACGACTCGATGGCTTCGCCGGCATCGAACGTCGTGGAACTCAGGCTCAGCTCGACCCAGAATCCGTCGAGCAGAGCGGACAGGGCGATGGCGGCCGGTCGCAGCTGAAATGCGGGAGCGACGCCCGACAGCACGAGCTGTTCGAGCAGGGATTCGAGCATCGCGCGGTGTGCTCCATAAGTGCGATCGTGCACCGCGCGGATCATCCGACAATGTTTGACCATGCTCCAAAATACGAGCCACACGTGGAACACCTGCGGATCGAGGATTTCAGGGCTGAAAAATGCGTTGAAGAAACCGCTCAGCCGATCGCGCGGGGATGCGTCCTGGTCCGCCATGTGGGCCCGAATGGAGCCCTGCAGCGACAATGTCAAAGCTTCGTAGGTCTCGGCGACGAGGCAGGACTTGTTCGGGAAATGATGGTTGATCAAGCCGATCGACACGCCGGCCGCCGCGCTGATGCGCCTTATGGACATGCCCTCGTGTCCGAATTCCTTGAGGCAGCGCAAAGTGGCCTCGACCAGCGCCTCGCGCCGAAGCGCGGGCGCCGTGCGCCGAAATTTCGGTGTTGAACGCTTCGTCGTCATGCACGCATCCCCTGTCATTATGTGCCCCAAGCATAGCGTGCGCCGGCCCCGCGCTGGATCGTTTAGAATCCGGATCATGCCCTCCCGCGACGAAGACGCCTTGACGCCGGGCTCGAACGCCGTTTCCGTGGTACCCGAGGTCGGCGGCCCCAGGACATTGACGCGCGCCCAGCGAAAATTCAACCTGCTCGTCGAACGACTGGGCGGGCAGCGACGCGAGCTCGAGTCATGGCAGGCGTTCGACCGGCATTACCAACAGCAGCTGACCGAACGCTATCAGCCGCTGGCGGTGCGTCTGCGCGAGCGGCGCATTGCTCTCGTCGAGCTCTTCGATCGGGCGATGGAGCGGGAGGCGTTTTCCAAACGCGACCGCAACAAGCTCCGCGATCTGTTGGTGCGTTCGGTTGCCGAGCTGCTCGAGGAGTCTGCCGATGCTCCGCTCGTCGCCCTCTACGACAAGTACGCCGATTCGACCTACGCAGACGGCAGGCGGGAAGAAATTGCTGTGCTCCGAGCCATGGCGAAGGAGGAGTTCGGTGTCGATATGGGCGCGTACCGCGGGGAGGAGACGCCCGAAGATCTCGCGGCCTGGCTCAAGGAACGGATCCGAGGCGCCGCTGCGGACGTCGATCCAACCCCGGACGCAGGGGGCAAGGCCCGCGGCGGTGAACGGGCGTCGCTCAGGGCGCAAGCCGCGGAGGGGGGTACCCGCGCGGTGCGCGAAGTCTTCCGCAAACTGGCCAGCGAATTACATCCGGACCGAGAAACGGATCCGGCGGAGCAGTTGCGCAAGACCGCCTTGATGCAACAGGTCAACCAGGCGTACAAGGCCGGCGATCTGCTGGCGCTCCTGGAGCTGCAACTCAGCATCGACCAGATAGATTCAGCCGCCCTGCTCGGATTGGCGGAAGAGCGGCTGAAACATTACATATTCGTGCTGGAAGAACAGTCGCGGCGGTTGCGCGAGCAATTGACGGAGGTCGTTGAACCGTTCGCGCGGGTGGTCGGTGATCCGACGACGGGCAAGGTCACGACGGACGCGGTACAACGTGTTCTCGAGGCGGACATACGGGCTTTGAAAGAACTCGTACGGAGCGTGGACGCCGAACTGCTGCAATTCCGCGATCTGCGCCAGCTCAAGCAGAGCCTCGCCCAATATCGGATCAACGCTCCGGGCTAGCCTGCGCCGTAGGCCTGGTATTCCATACCGAGAGCGCTGGCGACCGCCGCGTGGGTCAACGTGCCGTCGTGCACGTTGAGCCCCTGGGCAAGACCGTGGTCCAGGGCAAGTGCCTCCCGCCAGCCGAAATCGGCGAGTGCGCGAACATATGGCAGGGTGGCGTTGGTGAGGGCGAACGTCGAGGTGCGCGGCACCGCGCCCGGCATGTTGGTCACACAGTAATGGATGACGCCGTCGAGTTCGAACGTGGGCTCGGCGTGGGTGGTGGGGCGGCTGGTCTCGAAACAACCACCCTGGTCGATGGCGATGTCGACCAACACGCTGCCCGGTTTCATGGCCTTGACCATGGCATGGGTCACCAGCTTGGGGGCCGCCGCTCCCGCGATCAGCACCGCTCCGATGACCAGATCAGCTTCGCGCACCAATGCCTCGATCGTGGCCGCCGTCGAGTAGACGGTGGTGAGCTGATTGCCGAACAGCGCCGACAACTCCCGCAGTCGCTTCACCGAGCGATCCACCACAGTCACGTCGGCGCGCAGCCCGACCGCCATTTCCGCGGCATGGGTGCCCGACACCCCACCGCCCAGGATCACCACCCGCGCCGGTGCGACGCCCGGGACGCCACCCAACAGTACGCCGGATCCTCCATGCGCTTTTTGCAGGCAGTGTGCGCCCACCTGAACGGACATACGCCCTGCCACTTCACTCATCGGCGTCAGCAGCGGCAGCGAACCGTCCTTCGCCGTTACGGTTTCATACGCGATGCAGGTGGCGCTGGACGTCAGCAACGCCAGCGTCTGCGCGCGATCCGCCGCCAGATGCAGGTAGGTGAACAAAGTCTGGCCGCCGCTCAGCAGCCGGCACTCGGCGAGCTGGGGCTCCTTGACCTTGACCACCAGTTCCGCATCGCTGAATACGGCATGTGCCGTGGCGGCGATGCGCGCACCGGCGGCTTCGTAAGCGCCATCGTCGAAACCGATGCCGGCGCCCGCGCCCGTCTCCACCAAGACCTCATGCCCGGCATTCACCAGTTCGTGAACTCCCGCCGGCACTAGACCCACCCGATACTCGTGAATCTTGACCTCTTTCGGAACGCCGATCTTCATACGAATGCTCCGACCGGTTCTGGGTTAAGGCTTGGCTTTGAGCGACAGCGAGAACGACACCTTGACCGCGTCCGCGATCCACTCAGTGCTCTTCCAGTCGCCCTGGCCCACGCCGAAATCCAGGCGCTTGAGCGTCGCCTTGCCCTCGAGTTTCGCGCCACCCGCACCCGGTGTGAACTGGAAGTCGATGGGGACATTCTTGGTCACCCCATGCAACGTCAAGGCGCCCACGGCGGAGTAACCGGCAGCCGTCTTGGTGACGCTGGTCGCGACGTAATGCGCGCTCGGATTTTTCGCAACGTCGAAGATGTCCGGGCCGCGCATGGTCTTGTCGCGATCCTTGTCCAAGGTATCCACCGAGTTGAGGTCGATCGTCACATCGAGTTTCGCCGCTGCGAGGGCGTCGGGTGACAGCGTGACGTCGGCGGCGAATTTGTGGAAGGTGCCCTTGAATTCGGCTCCCGCCTGAACACCCGCGAAATCCAGCTTGCTCGCGGCCGGATCCGCGGTGTACGCCGCCGGCGCGGCGCCTTGGGCGGCGAACGCCAGCAGGGTGCCGGCAACGGCGATAATCGAGGCGACAGTTCTCATCATGAAATCTTCTCCGATCGGGTGAAGGGCAACATGCGCCTGAGCACGTCGTCCTTGTTCCAAAAATGATGTTTGAGCGCGGCAAGGACATGCAGCGCGACGATGCAAAAAAGAGCGTTGCCCAACCAATAATGCGTGGACTTGAGCAGGTCGAAGGCGCCTTCATTCTGCCCGATGAGGTTCGGCCAGGTGAACAGTCCAAACCAGCTCACGGAATAATTCTTGGCGGAGGACATCATCCATCCCGACAACGGCATGGCGAACAGCAGCACGTACATCACGGTGTGCGTCAGCTGCGCAACCGTGCGCTCGAGCGGCGTCATTCCCTCTGGAAGCCGGGGCGGCGGATTCATGAACCGCCACAGCAGACGCACCACCGCCAGCATGAGAACGGTCATGCCGAAACTCTTGTGCCGTGCGAGCAGTGCCAGCTTGTGCATCCCCAGGGGGAGGTCGTCCGCCGTCCACGCCAGCACGAATTGCGTGACGATCAGGGCGGCGACCAGCCAATGCAACAACTGCGCTACGCCGCCGTACCGTGACGACCCATTCGAGGTTGGCATGAACTTGGCTCCACGTGCAAACTGCACGAACGGCAGTCTAACAAAACAGCGGAGTGGCAGTGTTCAAACGTTCCATCGCGGTTTTGGCCTCGGTCACCCTGGCTGCGTGCGGCGCGTCCGAACCGCGGCTGCGACCGCCGCCGGCGGGAGCCGTCGACGCGACCCCACCGACGGGTCTGCACCCGTCGGGCGCCGGCAAACCGTATCGCATCAATTCGTCGCAATCCGAACTGCGGTTGCTGGTCTATCGCGCCGGCCCGATGGCCGCTTTGGGACATAATCACGTCATCGTCAACCGTACCCTGAGCGGTTGGATAAACGTCGCGCAGCCGGTGACACTGTCATCGTTCTCGGTCGAGGTGCCGTCGGCGAATTTTTCGGTGGACGAGACTCAGCTTCGATTCGAGGAGGGCGCGGATTTCGCCGAGCCGGTGCCCGACGACGCGCGGGCGGGGACGCTGCACAACATGTTGAGCGATGCCGTGCTCGATGCCGCCCGTTTTCCGTCGATAAGACTGGCGAGCGTGTCTTTGGAGTCGGAGGCTGCCGCCCCGGCGGCCAACGTCGTTTCGACGACGTTGAGTGCCATGGTGTCCGTGACCGTCGCAGGCCACGTCTCGACGCTCAGCGTGCCATTCGTGCTCGAGAGTTCGGGCGGGCAGCTGTCCGCGACGGGAACGGCGGTCCTGCATCAGTCGCAGCTCGGTCTCAAACCGTTTAGCATCATGCTGGGCGCCCTGCAGGTGCGGGACGACCTCGTCGTCAGATTCAAGGTCGTCGCGGAGGCCTATTAGGCGCGACTAAGAGACGACCAAGCGCGACGCGGCGGCGTTCGCAACCCGGCCGTCAGCCAATCCCGCCCACGCAGATGTACTTCAGCTCGGTGTAATCGAGAATGCCGTATTTCGAGCCTTCCCGTCCGGATCCCGATTCCTTGACGCCGCCAAACGGCGCGACCTCGGTCGAAATGAGCCCGGTGTTGAGCCCGACGATGCCGTATTCGATCGCTTCCGAGACCCGCCAGCTGCGCGCGAGATCACGGGTGAAAAGATAGGCGGCGAGACCGAATTCCGTATCGTTCGCCATCGCGATCGCCTCGGCTTCCGTCTTGAACCGGAACATGGGCGCGACCGGCCCGAACGTCTCCTCGCGCGCCACCAGCATCGCGGGCGTCACCTCCGTGAGAATGGTGGGCTCGAAGAACGTACCGCCCAGCGCGTGCCGCCTGCCGCCGAGTGCCACCTTGGCACCCTTCGACACGGCGTCGGCGATGTGTTCCTCCACCTTCGCGACGGCGTTGGCGTCGATCAACGGACCTTGATCGGTAGGACCGTCGAGCCCGTTGCCCACCTTCAGCTTGCCGACCGCGACCTTGAGCTTATCGGCGAACGCCTCGTACACGCCCTCCTGCACCAGCAGGCGATTGGCGCACACGCAGGTCTGCCCCGTGTTGCGGTATTTGCTCGCGATGGCGCCCTGCACGGCGGCATCGAGATCCGCGTCGTCGAACACGATGAAGGGTGCGTTGCCGCCAAGCTCCATCGACAGTTTCTTCACCGTACCCGCGCATTGTTCGATCAACTTCTTGCCGACTTCGGTGGAGCCGGTAAAGGTCACCTTGCGCACCCGCGGATTGCTGGTCATCTCGCCGCCGATGGCGGCCGCGGACCCGGTCAAGACGTTGAACACACCGCGGGGAAGGCCGGCCCGCTCGGCGAGCACCGCGAGCGCAAAGGCGGAATACGGAGTCTGGGTGGCGGGCTTGAGAACCAGGGTGCAGCCCGCCGCGAGCGCCGGGCCCGCTTTGCGCGTGATCATGGCCGCCGGGAAGTTCCAGGGGGTGATGGCGGCGACCACGCCTACCGGCTGGCGCAGCACGAGGATGCGCTTGTCGGCCTGGTGACCGGGGATCACGTCGCCGTAAACGCGTTTGCCTTCCTCGGCAAACCACTCGATGAATGAGGCGGCATAAGCGATCTCGCCCTTCGATTCGGCCAGCGGTTTGCCTTGTTCGGCCGTCATCAGGGTGGCCAGATCATCCTGGTGCTGGATCAGAAGATCGAACCAGCGACGCATGAGGACGGCGCGGTCCTTGGCGGTCTTTGCCGTCCACAGCGGCAGCGCCCGAGCGGCGGCCTCGATGGCACGGCGGGTTTCCTCCGCACCCATTTTGGGGATCGATCCCAGTGTCTCGGCGGTGGCGGGGTTGTTCACCGCAACGGTGGCACCCGAATCGGCGCCGGTCCAGCTCCCGTCGATGAAGCATTGTTCGCGGAACAGCAGCGGATCTTTGAGTTTCATGAATCCGACCTCAGCCGACGTGGAGCTGAAAAAATTCCAGCGTGCGCTCGAACGCGAGCTTCGCACTCGCGGCATCGAACGAGGCACGGTCGGTGCAGTTGAAACCGTGCCCCGCAGGATACAGATGATAGATGCCCTGCGGATAAGCGACCTTCATTTCCTGCACTGCGGACAGCGGAATATGGTCGTCCTTTTCGCCGAAATGAAACATCACCGGAGCGCGTGGCTTCTCGCCGGCGTACTTGTTGACGCCACCGCCGTAATAGGCGACCGCGGCATTGATCTTCAAGCGCGCCGCCGCCAGATACGCGAGCGTGCCCCCCCAGCAATAGCCGACGACGCCCACCTTGCCGGGGAACGCCACTTTCTCGACCGCCGCTTCGACATCGAGCAAGACTTTGTCAATGTCCATGGCATTCATGTACCCCATCGCCCGTTGCACGTCGGTATAGGGCACGTCGACATCCTTCTCAACCCGGTCGAACAACGCCGGCGCCACGGCAACGTAACCTGCGGCCGCATATTGGTCGACGACGGCGCGGATGTGGCGGGTGACGCCGAAAATTTCCTGGATCACCACGATGCCGCCACGCGGCGAACCCCCGGGATCGGCCCGATAGGCGCCAAAAGTGTGGCTGTCGGAAGCCTTGAGCTCGATGTTTTTTCCCATGACGTGGTCCTGGAGGTAAGGGCCGCAGAGGATACCGCGTTCATTCTTGCCCGCTCAAGCTCAGAGCCTGGAGTCATGATTGCATCCGCCGGCCTATAATCGGTGGATGTTTCGCTTTTTACCCCTAGCCGCGGTCGCCTGTGCCTCGCTGCTCGCTGCATGCGGCTCTGCCACCAGTCCCGTGCCCGGGCCCGGGGGGAGGGACATCGCGCCTCGCGACACGTTGTTGCGGATCGTCGACCGCTACTGGGACGATTACCAGCATTTGAACCCCCCCTATCCCGTGCTGGGCGACGTGCTGCGGTTTGGTAATTCGCTCGGCAACGCCATCGCCGTGCAGAAGCTGGCGGATTCCTTGGCGATGGAGCGCCGCTATCTGCTCGAAGTGCTGGCAATCCCCCGGGCGGGGCTCGACGCGGAGGCCGGACTGACCTACGAGATATTTCGACGCGAACGCATGCTTGCCGTCGAAAGCTATAAGTATCCGACCGAACTGCTGCCGGTAAATCCCTTCGACGGCGTCGCGCAACGCTTCGCGCTCGCGGCCTCGACATCGGCCGTGGGCGGCGTGGGCCGGGAAGATTGGGACTCGCGGGCGGATGCCTTCGTGGAGTGGAGTCACGATGCCATCGCAAACCTGCGTGACGGGATGCGGCGTGGTTACACGGTGCCGCGCGTGGTGGTCGAGGAAACGCTGCCGGTGCTCGCGGCGCTCGGCGCGGATACGACGGCGAACGTTTTCTACAAGCTCGTGTATCCACCGGATAATTCGCGCGATGCGGAGCAGGGTCGCCGCGAGGCGCTGATTGCCGTCGTGCGGGACAAAATCCTGCCCGCGTACAGATCGTTGCACGAGTTCCTGCAGACCGAGTATCTGCCGAGAGCGCGCGAAAGCATCGGACTTTCCGCGCTGCCGCTGGGAGATGCGTGGTATGCCTTTCTCATCAAGCGCGAGACCGGGGGTTCGCAAACAGCGGCGGCGCTGCACGCCCAGGGCCTCGCGGAGGTCGAGCGCCTGCACCTGCTGATGAAGGGCGTGCTCGCCGATGCAGGCTTCACGGGCGATGCGGTGGCCTTCATGGAGACGCTGCGCGACCCGCGGTTCGGCAGCACCACCCCGCCGCAGTTGTCGGCTGCCGTGCAGGACGCGCGTGCCCAGCTTTCGGCGGTCCTTCCCGCCGTATTTTCTTCGTCCCCGCATGCGGATTTCGAGATCCGCGAGATCGAGTCCTTCCGCGCGGCCGGGGCGCCTCCGCTGTCCTACGTACGTGCCGTCACCAGCGGCCGGAACGCGGCAATTTTGTACCTCGGCACAGCCGGGCTGGAGTCGCGGCCGGCGATCGCGGTCACGGCTGACTTTCTGCGTGAAGCGCTGCCCGGTCATCACTGGCAGCTGGCGCTACAGCAGGAACGGACGGATCTTCCCCGTTTTCGACGCTGGGGGGGCGACGCAGCGTTCATCCAAGGGTGGGGTTTGTACGCCGCCGGGCTCGGCGAAGAGCTTGGAATGTATGTGACTCCGCAGGCAAAGTTTGGGTTGTTGATGGCGCAGCTCGACTGTGCCACCGGGTTGGTTCTCGACACCGGCGTGCATGCCGAAGGATGGACGCGGCCCCAGGCGCTCGACTACCTTCGGGTGCAGTTTCCCGCCGACGAAGCAGCCGCCGCCGAGAAGATCGACCGCATCATCGCGCTGCCGGGCGAGGCTTTGTCGTGTACGGTGGGCGAGATGGAGTTCAAGGCATTGCGGTCTCGTGCGCAGCAGAGCCTGGGTGAACGGTTCGACGTCAGGGCGTATCACGAGGAGCTGCTGGCCGACGGCGCGATGCCCTTGGATCTGCTGGAGGGCCGGCTCAGGCGGTGGATGGACGCCGTGCCATGATTGGGAGTGTGATGTCATGCGCTTGCTTCTCCCGCTCTTTCTTGTGTGGCTGGCGGCGGCCGCGCGCGGCGCTTCGCTTGCCGACGAAGCCGCGCTGCACGGGGATGTCGAAGTGGGCGTCGCGCTCGAGGCGGATCAACAGAGCGGCAATGCGCTGGGCAGGGTCAGAATTCGCGCCAGCCGCGAGGTGGTATGGTCGCTGATCACGAGCTGCCCGGAGGCGCTGAAGCTGGTCCCCGGTCTGATGGACTGCAAGGTGGTGGGCACCGCGCCCGATCAGTCCTGGCAAATCATCCGGCATGTCATGGACTACTCCTGGTACACCCCCCGTCTGACGTACGATTTGCGTGCGGCGTACGACAAACCGCGACGGGTGTCGGTCGTGCGGATCGCGGGGGACCTGAAAACCCTGGACGGGTCGTGGACCTTGACCAGCGACGGGGACTTCACCGTCGCGCATTATGCGGTCCATCTGTCGCCCGGGTTTTGGGTCCCGAGCTGAATCGTCAAGGTCGCGTTGAAGCGCGATCTGCCCAAAATGCTGCGGGCGCTGCGCGCCCGTGCTGAAAGCGTACAAGATCAAAGGCGTGGCTGAGGCGGGGCTCTCGGAATGCATGCAGGCGGCACGCCTGCTGCTGCTGCCGCTGGTGCTGGTGGCGGGCCTCGTTGCCTGCGACCGCGAGAAGGAACCGGCCGCGCCCGCGCCGCCACCGCGAATGAAGCAGGTGTTTCATTTGAATTCATACGAGAAGGACTTCGGCTATTCCCAGGCAGTCCTGATCGACAAGACGCTGTACGTTTCCGGTGCACTGGCAGCGGACCCGGTCGGACGGCTGGTGGCTCCCGGCGACATGGCGGGACAGCTCCGCGCAGCCTATTCGAACGTAGCGCTCACGCTCGCGGCCCACGGCTCGGCATTCGACGAGGTGGTGAAGGAAACCATCTACACCACGAACATGGATGCGTTTCTGAAGGCGTCCGACATCCGCTTCGAGTACTACGACAAGGAGCGGCTGCCCGCTGCATCCTGGGTGGAGGTGCGGCGTCTGGTGGACCCGGGTTTTCTGGTGCAGATCGAAGTGATTGCCGAGCTGCCCTGAGCCGGGTAAATGCTATCCTAGCCGACTGGCGCTTCGCGGCGTGTTTTCGCGGTTTCAAGCCTGATGCGTAACGTTGTCGACAAGAATTTCGAGCGCCGGCTCGCGGGGCTGGTGAACTCCGGCGAACGGGCTGTGCTGCGCGGGGGCCGCAAGGGAGTGGAAAAAGAATCCTTGCGCGTCACCCCTGACGGCGCCGTCGTGCAAACGCCGCATCCCTTCGCCCTGGGTTCCGCCCTGACCAACGAACAGATCACCACCGACTTCTCCGAATCCCTCATCGAACTGGTCACCCCGCCTTTCCGCGAGACGTGGGAACTGCTGCAGTACCTCTGCGACATGCACCAGTTCGTCTACCGTCACCTGGGCGACGAACTGCTCTGGGCCACGAGCATGCCGGCCCGTATCGACGGCGATGCGAGCATCCCACTGGCGCAGTTCGGAAGGTCCAACGTGGGGCGCATGAAGACCGTTTACCGGCACGGGCTCGGTGTGCGTTACGGACGAATAATGCAGGCGATATCCGGCGTGCACTTCAATTTCTCATTCTCGTCTTACCTGTGGGACGTGCTCGAACACGTCAACAAGTCGCAACGGTCACGGCAGGATTTCGTCTCCGAGCAGTACTTCGGAGTGCTGCGAAACTATCGTCGTTTCGGCTGGCTCGTGCTCTATCTGTTTGGAACCTCGCCGGCCGTGTCGAAGAGTTTTTTCGCCGGAAGAGCCTTCGAGCTGCCCGAACTCGATGCCGATACGGTCTACGAGCCGTTCGGTACCTCGTTGCGCATGAGCGACATCGGCTACCGCAACAAGAACCAGGCCACCGTCAGCGTCTCGGTGAACAGTCTGGACGAGTACGTGCGCGATCTGTCGCGCGCCATCGGCACCGCCTATCCGCCGTATGAGCGCATCGGCGTAAAGGTGAACGGTGAATACCAGCAGCTCAACACCAACGTCCTGCAGATCGAAAATGAATATTACAGCTACATCAGACCGAAGCGCATCGCGCGCTCCGGCGAGCGGCCGACCAAGGCACTGCACCGGGCCGGCGTGGAATACGTCGAGGTGCGTGCTCTGGACGTCAGCGCCTTCGATCCGGTGGGCGTAAACCAGAACAAGCTGCGTTTTCTGGAGGCGTTCCTGGCGCTGTGCCTGCTGCGCGAGAGCGAGCCGATCAGTCTCGGCGAGCAGACCGAGCTCGATGCCAATCATCTCAAGGTCGCGCGGCGTGGCCGCGAGCCCGGGCTCACCTTGAATCGCGACGGGGTGCAGTCCTCCATGGCCGGCTGGGCCGGCGAACTGCTGGATGCCATGCAGGGGCTTTGCGAGATGCTGGATCACGGCGAGCCTGCACGACCCTACACCACGGCCCTGGAACAGCAGCGTGCCAAGATCGAAGATGTCGAACGGACGCCCTCTGCACGCCTGCTCGCCGACATGCGCGACAGCGGCGAGACGTTCTTCGAAATGGCGCAGCGCATGTCCAAAACGCACAAAGACTATTTTCTGGGTTTGTACCCGCCGAACGAGCGGCGTCTGGCCGATTTTTCAGCTGCGGCGCAAGAGTCACATGCTGCTCAGCAGCGCATCGAACGCGGCGATCGCGTCGATTTTGACCGTTATCTGGCGGAATACCTCGCAGATTAGGTGTCGGTGCGGCGCGGCCGGTTCATTTGACATAAAACTGAGACCGACGCCAAATTATTTTGCGGGAACGTGTGCCTTCGGTCACTTAATTTACCCTCCAGGGTGAGTACCTTGGGAGAGATGTTCAGCCCGAAACGATTCCCGGTCGAAGATATGCCCGACCTGCCGCACGCGCGGCAGTTGAAGGCAGGATTTCCATGGCTGACGTTCGACGCTGAGCTCGAAAGACAATTCCGCGAGGCCAACCTCGACGAGAATCTCACCCACCTGCGCGCTAACCTGTGCCTCGCCGTCATCGTAACCGTGGCGTTGTCGGCGGTGGATGCCGTGGTGCTCGGGCGTGAATTGAACCGGATACCGAGCCTGATCAACATGCTGTTGATCGTGCCCATGTTGCTGCTGGGCATCGGCGCGAGCTTCGCGCCGTCACGGCATCGGATTTATCCGCCTCTCGCCCTGGTGGGCGGCGTCGTCTTGGGTTTGAGCGTGGTTGCCATCGAATTCATCGCCTCCAGCGCCGGGATATCGGTGGTATTTCCGTGCCTGATTCTGACGGCCATATTCGTCTATTTCATGGGCGGTCTGATTTTCTACTATGCATTGAGCGCAAATCTTTTGGTCGGCTTCGTATACCTGTCGCTCGGCACGTTACTGCAGCTGCCCGCGAGGGAGTTTGGTTACAACGCGTTGTCGTTGACCGTCGTCAACCTGTTCTGCGCGTCCATCGTCTACATGCATGAAAAAACGAGCCGCCTGCGCTTTCTCGAAGCCGGCCTGCTGCACGAGCTCGTGGCCCGCGACGGTCTTACGGGCATCCAGAACCGCCGCATGTTCGACCAGCACATCCAGCGCACCTGGCACCAGGCGGTTCGCGAGGGTGAGCAGGTCGCCGTGCTCCTGGTCGATATCGACTGCTTCAAGGATTACAACGATCGCTACGGACACCAGGCCGGCGACGAGTGTCTGCGTGCCGTCGCCATCACCCTGAGCCAGTGCGCCCGCCGGCCCCTGGATTTCGTGGCACGCTACGGAGGCGAGGAGTTCGCGGTGGTCCTGTACGAGGCGAGCCACGAATACGTGGCCGAGGTCATCACGCGCATCCAGCGATCCATCGCCGAGCTGAACATCCCGCACGAAGCGTCGCGGGTGGCGAGCCGGCTGACCGTGAGCATCGGCGCAGCCTTCGTCATGCCTGATATCAAACGCACCTACGAGGGACTGATTCAACTCGCCGACGAGGCGCTGTACAGCGCCAAAGAGCAGGGCCGCAACTGCGTGGTCGTCATGGAGGCCGAGTACCATGCTTTACGCACCGGCCGCTTCGAGAAGCGACGCGGACAGCGGGCCGAGGTTCACCAACCGGACGCCCAGCAGGCGGCAGCCGCTCCTCCCGCCGACCCGCACCGGACTGCCCTGATGCCGACGGGAACGACGCTCAACGACGCGACGACTGCGCGCAACGAGACTTCCCTCCAGAGCGAAGCCTCTCAAGCCCGGTAGATGTGGGCCTGGGCTTCGCCGCCGGCCTTGCGGCTGGCGCGGAACATGCCCTCCGTGTTGAATTCCATCGAAATCTCGCCGTGGGTATCGATGGCGATGACGCCGCCTTCGCCGTTCAACGCCGGCAGCTCTCCAAACACCACCTCCCGCACCGCCTGCTCGAGGCTGCGCCCTCCAAAACGCAGGCGCGCACAAATATCGTGGGCGACGGCTGCACGGATGAACATTTCCCCGTGGCCGGTGGCAGACACGGCACATGAGCGATCGTCGGCGTAGGTACCGGCACCGATCAACGGCGAGTCGCCGATCCGGCTGAAGCGCTTGCCGGTCATGCCGCCCGTCGAAGTCGCGGCCGCCAACCGACCGCGTTGGTCGAGGGCGACGGCCCCCACGGTACCGACGTGGGAAATCGTCGATGCGGACAGGCGGGTGTCACCGCCGCGGATGCGCTGTAGCTGCTGCCATCGGGCCTCGGTGAAGAAATAACTCCTGGGCACCAATTCGATACCGCGGCTCAGGGCGAATTCCTCGGCGCCCGCGCCGCACAGCAGGACATGCTCCGCCTGGTCCATCACGGCGCGGGCCAGCAGAATGGGATTTCGAATGTGGCTCACACCGCATACGGCCCCGGCCGCGCGGGTGTGACCCTCCATGATGGAGGCATCCAGTTCGTTTTGTCCGTCGTGCGTGAATACGGCGCCGTGGCCTGCGTTGAAGAGCGGATTGTCTTCGAGGGCGACGACGGCACGGGTGACGGCGTCCACGCTGCTGCCGCCCCCCTCCAGCACGCCATACCCCGCCGCCAGCGCCGCGTCGAGCCCGGTGCGATACTGCCGCTCGTGATGCTCGCTCATTTCGGCACGCGGCAGCGTGCCTGCGCCACCGTGAATCGCTAATCCGAACATCGGCGTCTCGTTGCTCTAGTCGCTGGACCACCGCAAGGCTATCATCAATCGGACATGAATCCATTCCTCAAAACGGGCGCGATAAAAAGTCTGTTGATCGCGAATCGCGGAGAAATCGCCATCCGCGTCATGCGTGCGGCCGCGGAACTCGGCCTGCGCACGGTTGCCATTCACTCGCGCGAAGATCGTTTCTCGCTGCACCGGACCAAGGCGGACGAAAGCTATCTGGTGGGCGCCGGCAAGGGTCCGATCGAGGCCTATCTCGACATCGAGGGCATCATCCGTGTGGCCGTCGAGGCCCATGTCGACGCCATCCACCCGGGCTATGGATTCCTGTCGGAAAGCCCGGAATTCGCGGACGCCTGTGCGGCTGCGCACATCGTGTTCGTGGGACCGCTTCCCGACACCATGCGGCGGCTCGGAAACAAGGTCGCGGCGCGCAACCTGGCGGCCGCCGCCGGCGTGCCGGTCATGCCGGCCACGCCTCCGCTCCCGACCGATGATGCGCAAGTGATCGCCATGGCGCACGAGGTGGGATTTCCCGTCATGCTCAAGGCGAGCTGGGGGGGCGGTGGTCGCGGCATGCGCATCGTCGAGGACGACAGCGGCCTCATCGCGACGGTGGCCGAGGCGAGGCGCGAAGCCCGGGCGGCTTTCGGCAAGGACGAAGTCTATCTCGAAAAATTGATCCGGCGCGCGCGTCACATCGAAGTGCAGATCCTCGGCGATGCGCACGGCAACCTGGTGCATCTGTACGAGCGCGACTGCAGCGTGCAGCGGCGTAATCAGAAGGTCGTGGAGCGTGCGCCCGCCGCCTTTCTGACCGAGGCGCAGCGCAGCGAATTGTGCGAGGCGGCATTGAAGATCGGCCGCGCCGTCAGCTACCGCGCTGCCGGAACCGTGGAGTTCCTGCAGGATGCCGACACCGGCAAGTTCTATTTCATCGAGGTCAACCCGCGCATCCAGGTCGAGCATACGGTCACCGAGTGCATCACCGGTATCGACCTCGTCAAGGCGCAGATTCGGATCGCCGCGGGCGCGCGCATCGGCACGCCGGAGAGCGGCGTGCCGGATCAGTCGGACATCCGCATCAACGCCCATGCTCTGCAATGCCGGGTCACCACGGAGGATCCTGAAAACGACTTCGTGCCCGATTACGGCGTGATCACGGCTTACCGCAGCCCGGCCGGGTTCGGGATCCGTCTGGATGCGGGCACGGCCTATGCCGGCGCCATCATCACGCGGTTCTACGATTCGTTGCTGGTGAAGGTCACCGCCTGGTCGCCCACGCCCGAGGAGACGATTGCACGCATGCACCGCGCGTTGTGGGAGTTTCGGATCCGTGGGGTGGTGACCAACCTGCGTTTCCTCGACCAGCTCATCATGCACCCGCGCTTCGTCACGGCGGATTACACCACCAAGTTCATCGATCAAACCCCCGAGCTGTTCCAAATCCCCCGCAAGCGCGACCGGGCCACTCGCCTGCTCGGTTTCATCGGTGACGTCATCGTCAACGGCAACGTTGAAGTGCGGGCGCGGGCCAGGCCGAAGGCCCCCGTATTTCCACGGGCTCCGCGGCTTTCGCTGCCGCCGCCGCAGCCGGGCACGAAGCAGAAGCTGGACGAACTCGGGCCGGACAAGTTCGCCGAATGGATGCTGAACGAGAAGCGGGTGCTGCTCACGGACACCAGCATGCGCGATGCCCATCAATCGCTGCTCGCCACACGTTTTCGGACGCACGACCTGACCGTCATCGCTCCTTACTATTCGGCCTTGTTGCCCGAGCTCTTCTCGGTGGAATGTTGGGGCGGCGCCACGTTCGACGTGGCCATGCGCTTCTTGAAGGAAGATCCCTGGGCACGGCTCGCGGCATTGCGCGAGGGCATGCCCAATCTGCTGCTGCAGATGCTGCTGCGCTCGGCCAATGCGGTGGGGTACACGAACTACCCCGACAACGTGGTACGTCACTTCGTGCAGCAGGCGAGCAGCGCGGGCATCGACGTGTTTCGTGTCTTCGACTGCCTGAACTGGGTGGACAACATGAAGGTGGCGATCGAAGCGGTGCGCGCGACCGACGGCCTGTGCGAAGCCGCCATCTGCTATACGGGCAATCTGTCGAATCCGCGCGAGACCAAGTACGGTTTGGATTATTACGTGAAGACGGCCAGGGAACTGAAGGCCATGGGTGCGCACGTACTCGCCATCAAAGACATGGCCGGGCTGTGCCAGCCGCGTGCGGCCGCGGTTTTGGTCAAGGCGCTCAAGGAAGAAGTGGGTTTGCCCATTCATTTCCACACGCACGACACCAGCGGGATCGCCGCCGCCAGCGTGCTCGCGGCGATCGAGGCCGGCGCGGATGCGGTGGACGGCGCCATCGATGCAATGTCCGGACTGACGTCCCAGCCCAATCTCGGTTCCATCGTCGAATCCCTGCGGTTCTCGCCGCGCGAATCGCTGCTCGACTCGGACCGGCTGCGCGTGATCTCGAGTTACTGGGAGCAGGTCAGACACGGCTACGTGGCGTTCGAGAGCGACATCCGCTCCGGGGCATCCGAGGTGTATGTGCACGGCATGCCGGGCGGCCAGTACACCAATCTTCGCGAGCAGGCCCGCTCGCTCGGCATCGACGATCATCGATGGCCCGAGGTTGCACAGGCTTACGCCGAGGTCAACGAGATGTTTGGCGACATCGTCAAGGTCACGCCCACCTCGAAGGTCGTGGGAGACATGGCCATCATGATGGTGACCAGCGGCCTCACCCGCACGGCCGTGCTCGACCCGGCGACGGAAATCGCGTTCCCCGAATCCGTGGTGCAATTTTTCCACGGCGATCTGGGGCAGCCCCTCGGCGGCTTCCCGCCGGCGTTGCAAAAAAAGGTGCTGGGCGGTCAGACACCCCTCACGGTACGTCCCGGACACATGTTGCCGCCGGCTGATCTGTCCGGGGAGCGCGCAGCGGCGGAGGCAAAGATCGGGCGTGCCATCACCGAGTTCGAGCTGGCCTCCTATCTCATGTATCCCAAGGTATTCGTCGACTATGCGGCCGACCGGGCAGCGTTCGGGGACGTGAGCACGCTGCCGACCTCGGTGTTCTTCTACGGCATGGAGCCCGGGCAGGAAATCAACATCGACCTCGAACGCGGCAAGACGCTGATAGTGCGCTTCGTCACCACCAGCGACGCTCACGAAGACGGCACCCGGACGGTATTCTTCGAGTTGAACGGCACGCCGCGGCCGATGCGCGTCGCCGACCGCAGTCAGGTGGCGAAGCGACCGCCGCAGCGGAAAATGGAGCCCGGCAACGCCGCCCACATCGGCGCGCCGATGCCCGGAACCATCACCACGGTCCCGGTCAAGATCGGGCAGAAGCTTGCCCGCGGCGACGTGTTGCTGACCCTGGAGGCGATGAAGATGGAGACCACGGTGCGTGCCGAACGGGACGGGGTGATCAAGGAGATCCTGGTGCGTCCGGGGCTGCAGGTGGACGCCAAAGATCTGTTGGTGGTGCTGGATTAGCTTTGGCGCGCCGGCACGGTGACTTCCATGCCGTCGAGCTTCGTGGTCACCTCGAGCTGACAGCTCAGGCGGCTGTTCGGGCGTTGCTCCCAGGCAATTTCGAGCATGGCTTCTTCCATGTCCTCGCGCGGCGCGAGCCTGCCGAGCCACTCGGGCGCGACGTAGACGTGACAGGTCGCACAGGCACACGCTCCCCCGCATCGCGCCACGATGCCCTGGATTCCGTGCTGCCGTGCCGCCTCCATCAGGGTCAGGCCCACGGACGCCTCGATCTGTCGCCGTGTGCCGTCGGGCTCGATGAAGACTATCTTTGCCATCACACCGAATCCTTCAGCGCGATCTGCGGATCCGCGATTTTGTCGAGGCTCGGCCGGGCGCGCTCGGCGATGAGTTTGCGGGCCGCCATGTAGTCTTTGGAATGATTGATCGCCTCGACGGCAAGCAATTCTCCCCCTTTGAGGTAGCACACGGAAAAACTCCGGCTGCCCGGATCCCCGCGCGTGACCTGTTGATCGTGGCCCTGCGACAGGCCGACGATCAACAGCTTATTGTCAAACTGATCGGACCAGAACCAGGGGACACGGTCGTGGCGCGCGGCGCGGCCGAGGAGATTTTGGGCGGCCGTCCGGCCCTGCTCGAACGCATTGTCGACTGATTCCAGCCGTACGCGCATCTCGAAGCGCGTCGACGGATGGTTGGTGCAGTCGCCGGCCGCATAGACCGCTTCGTCGCTGGTGCGGCAATACTCATCGACCACGATGCCGTTGTCGCAGAGCAGCCCGGCGCCGGCGGCGAGCTCGGTGTTTCCCAGCGCACCGACCCCCGCCAGCAGCAGGTCGGCCTCGTGGTGGCTGCCGTCCGCGCAGACCACCCGCTGGACCCGCTGACTGCCCTCCAGTCGCACGATACGGGTGTTGAAGACGAACTCGACACCCTGCCGACGATGCTCCAGCGCGAAGTATTCGGAGACGTTGGATGCCACCACCCGGCTCATGAGGCGGTCCGCCATCTCGAGCACGGTGACCGTGCAGCCCATTTTGCGCGCGGTGGCGGCGCATTCGAGGCCGATGTAGCCGCCGCCGATGATGACGACCCGGGCGTTCGGCAGCATGGCCTGACGGATCGGCGTCACGTCCGCGACGGTGCGCAGATAGTGGACGCCGGGCAACTCTGCGCCGGGGCAGCTGAGCCGGCGTGACACGGCACCGGTGCACAGCAGGATACGGTCGTAGAGCAGGGTCTCGCCGTTGGACAGTGATATTTGCCGCGACCCGGGCATCAGCCGCGTCGCGCCTACGCCGAGCTTGAGTTCCACGGCATGATCTTCGTAAAAGCTCCGATGCCGGAAAAACAGCCGGTCCAGAACGAGCTCCCCGGAGAGAAACTTTTTGGACAAGGGCGGTCTTTGGTAGGGCAGGCAGGGCTCATCGCTCACGAGCACCAGACGGCCGGTGAAACCTTCACGGCGCAGGGTGTCGATGGCTTGGGCGCCGGCCTGTCCGCCGCCGACGATGACGATGGTCGAAATGGTGTGGCCTCGAGTTATCCGGCACCCCTTATAGCGCTTCGCGGTCTCGCACGAAAGAGCGCGCGCCCGCAGCCTTGCTGAGTTTCGTGGCAGACTGGCGCGGGGTGAGTACAATAGCCCGAGGATGGCTTCGACAGCCCCACTTTGAACGGAGTCTCGAATGAAATTGATTACTGCGATCATCAAACCATTCAAGCTGGATGACGTGCGCGCAGCGCTTTCCGAAATCGGCGTCTCCGGCATGACGGTCACCGAGGTCAAGGGGTTCGGCCGCCAACGTGGACATACTGAGCTGTATCGCGGCGCGGAGTACGTGGTCGATTTCGTGCCAAAAACCCGCATCGAAGTTGCGGTGAAGAACGAACTCGCGGATCAGGTCTTGGAAGCCATCGTCGGGGCGTCCAAGACCGGCAAGGTGGGGGACGGCAAGATCTTCGTCACGGACATCCTGCGCGTGCTGCGCATCCGCACCGGCGAGACGGACGACGCGGCGTTGTAAATGTGCAGAATGTACGCGCCGGCCGAGGGGCGTGCCGACGCACGTCGTCGCGGGCGGGGCTAACTCTTCTGGGCTGACCTGCGGCGGCGCGAGATCAGCATCAAGAAGCCGATGCACACCGAGAAATTGAGAGCCCACCATCCGAGCTGCCGGACGCTGTTCTCCTGCCGGGGAGCGGCATCGACCACGCCGGCATTATCGATGCTTCCCTTGAGGCTGTCTCGCACGCCGTCCGCCACGACATCGAACTGCACCATCGCGGGTCCGGGCAGTTCCAAATCCTTCGTACGCAGGGTGTAGCTACCGTCCGCCTCGACCAGCGTCGGATGCACCACACCGCGCAACAGCACCGTGAGAACGGCGTTCCGCACGGGAGCGTTGTCGAGCTGGCGGCTGAGATGCACCGACATGACGTCGTGCTGAACGATTCCCACCGCAAGCATGCCGGCCGAATGCGCTTCGACACGCACCGCTGCCGCCGCAACAGCTGACGCCGCAAGGGTTGCCGCCACGGCGATGTTCGCCGCGATGACGGCGACGACGCCGCCCACGCCCGCGCGATGCCGCTCTTTCAAAGCAACCAGCCCGCAATGCCCATCGCCACGCCCGCCAGGCTCGCAACGATGCCCAGCACGGGGAAAAAATGTTTTCTGGCCAGAAAGAACAATGAGCACAGCACCAGGCCCAGTTCCAGCAATCCTTCGCCGATATCGAAACGCAGGGCGCGCCGTTCTTCGAGCTTTTGTTCGACGTCCTTGGACTGCGCTTCCTTCATGATGTCCTTGGCGTCCTCGGCATATTTGTCGCGCGCCTCCTGCAACCTGTGCGCGGTGTCCTGCGCCCGGGCCGGATCCGGCTGCAACGCTTGCAGCAGCAGCAGCGCGACGTCGCTGGTGCTTTCACGGATCTTCTTCGCCTGATAAAAAGCCCACTGGTCGTTCGACTCGGTGCGATGGATGACGGCTTCGGTATGGGCGCGATGCGACGCGATGGTGACCACCGACAAGAGGATTCCGACGATTCCCACGACGATTCCGACCCCCTTCGTGTAGGGGTCGTCGGCGTGTTCTGGCTTGACTTCGATCTCGGTCATGCTGAAGGTATCTCTGATGAAAAAAATCAATGCGGTTACCGCGCGAATTTTAGCGCAAAACGAGGGGCGCGACGTCGCGCGGTTGACCCTGAAGCTGGCCGCGATCAGACGCGACGAGTTCGCTTTTTTCCGCGGTACCAACCCGTTGTTCCTGAGTTTCCTACCGCGCGGACACGCGTTGTTCCGCGCGCCCGCGACGCTCATCAGCGGCGATCTGCATCTGGAAAATTTCGGCGCCTTCAAGGGTGACAACCGGTTGTGCTATTTCGACGTCAACGATTTCGACGAAGCGTGCCGCGCCCCCTTCACGGTGGACATCGTGCGTTTTCTGGCCTGCCTGCACGTCGCTGCGCCGGGCTTGGAACTGAAGCCGGCCGAGGCGCGCCGGCTGTGTGGACAGTTCCTGGAGGCGTACCGCGCTGCCGTGCGCGACGGCAAACCGCGTTGGATCGAACGCTCCCTGGCCGACGGCGTGTTTCGGAGGTTGTTGCGTCGAACCATGGGCCGCACGCGTCTAGAACTCCTCGACCGGCTCACCAAGTGCAAGGACGGCAGACGCCGCCTGCGGGTGGATGGACGGCGGGCGTTCGCGCTCGAAGGGCGGGAGGCGCGGCTGTTGCGGGATTTCGTGGCGCGGGTGCGTGGGCAGTCGCACACGCCGCGCTTCTACGCCTTGTTGGATGCGGCGCACCGCATCGCGGGCAACGGCAGTCTTGGGCTGCCGCGATTCAGCCTGTTGGTACGTGGCCGGGGCTCGCCGGATGGTAACTTCGTGCTCGACCTCAAGGCGGCGGCGCCGTCGGCGGTGGCACGATGGTTCGCGCGTGCCCAGCCGCAGTGGCCCGACGAGGCCGCCCGGGTGGTCACCGTCCAGCGCATCACGCAAGCCATCCCACCCGCACTGCTGAACGCTGTTTCGCTGCAGGGACGTCCGTTCGTCCTCAAGGAACTGCAGCCTCGGATCGATCGTCTAGACCTGTCGCGGTGGCATGATAAACGTCGCCGTTTCACCCAGGCCATCGAAGGCATGGGCCGGGTCGCCGCCTGGGCACATCTGCGTGGCTGCGGCCATTACGGGGCGGCATCCGCCGAGGCGCTGCAAGCCTATGTTGCGGGCCGGGGATGGATGGATTCGGCACAGCGGCTGGCGGCAGCCGCCGCAAAACGCAGCGGCGCCGCCTGGAGGATTTACGCCGCAGACTACGACCGGGGGGCGGTGGCGCCGGCGGCGGGGCTGGCGCCACCGCGCATCACTTGACCAGATGCAGCCGGGGGTTCGCCCGCGATATGCCGAGCACGCCGCTGCGCACCACCTCGATAATGTCGCCGAAGGCGCCCACCTCGGCGATGAACGCGCTGATCTCCGTCTCGGTGCTGGTCAGTTCCATGACATAGCTCGAAGGCTTGTCGGCCAACACCCTGCCGCCCACCCGGTGCAGCAGCGTGCCGACCGGCGCGATGTGCTCCGCCGGCAGCTGCATCTTGAGGAGCAAAATCTCACGTGCGAGGTGATCTCCGCTGGTCAGATCCTCGACACCCACCACATCGACCAACTTCAGAAGCTGAGCGTTGATCTGGGAGATGACTTCCTGGGAACCGGTGGTCACCAGCGTCACCCGTGAGACCGTCGCATCCTGAGTGGGCGCCACCGACAAGGATTCGATGTTGTAACCCCGGGTGGAGATGAGTCCGGTTACCCGCGTCAGGGCGCCGGCTTCGTTTTGGAGGATGATGGCTATGATGTGTCGCATTGGCCGACAAGGATAAGATGCCGGCCACTTGGGCGCCAGGGCGAGAACTGCTAGGCTGCGCGCGTGAAACACCGCGACGACAGGCTCGACCACAGCATCCATCCCCTGGCCGGGGTTGCCATGACCGGCGCGGAGATGCTGGTGCAGGTCCTGGCCGACGAGGGCGTGGACACGATCTTCGGTTACAGCGGCGGGGCCATTCTGCCGATCTACGACGCGGTGTTCCGGTTCAACCAGGAGCATCACTCGGCGATGCCGTTGATCGTGCCTGCCAACGAGCAGGGAGCGGCATTCATGGCCGCAGGTTTTGCGCGGGCGAGCGGGCGGGTGGGTGTGGCGCTGGTCACCTCCGGGCCGGGTGCGACGAATACGGTCACCCCCGTGCGCGACAGCCTGGCCGACTCCGTTCCCATCGTGGTGGTCTGCGGACAGGTGGCGACCACCGCCATCGGCACCGACGCGTTCCAGGAGGCGCCGGTGCCGAGCATCATGGGCGCGGTGGCGAAACACGTTTTTCTCGTCACGGACCCGGAGAAATTGGAAGCCACGGTGCGTACTGCATTCGAAATCGCCCGCACGGGGCGGCCTGGTCCGGTGGTTCTGGACATTCCAAAGGACGTGCAGAACTGGCGCGGGGTATTTCGCGGCGCCGGCAGGCTGCCCATTCCGGGCTACCGGCAACGGATGAACCGTCTGGAAGCCGCGCGGCTGCCGGAAGCCGCCTGTGCGGATTTCTTCGACGCCTTGAAACGGTCCGACAGGCCGCTGATATACGCCGGCGGTGGAGTAATCAACGCGGGTTCCGCGTCGATCCTGCGCGAATTTGCGAGTGCGTTCGGCATTCCGGTGGTGACCACCTTGATGGGCATCGGCGCCGTGGATACCACGCACCCGCTGTCGATGCGGATGCTGGGAATGCATGGTGCCGCCTTCGCCAATTACGCGGTGGACGATTGCGACTGGTTGTTGGCGCTGGGTGCACGGTTCGACGACAGGGTGGCCGGAAATCCGGAGAGATTTGCCGGCAAAGCGCGCTTCATCGCGCATCTGGACATCGATGCGTCCGAAATCAACAAGGTCAAGCGGGTCGATTGGAGCCACGTGGGGGTCATGGCCGACGCTCTGCAGGCATTGATGGAGTACGGCGGGAGGCACGGTTTTGCGCGCGACTGGTCACCGTGGCATCGCCATTGCGACGAGCTGCGTTCGCGGCATGCCATGAATTACGATCGTCACAGCGAACTGATCCAGCCCTACTACGTCATCGAAGAGATCAATCGCTTGACGCGTGGCGAGGCCATCATCGCGACGGGCGTCGGCCAACATCAGATGTGGGCCGCCCAATATTTCGATTTTCGCAGCCCGCGGCTTTGGCTGACGTCTGGCAGCATGGGCACCATGGGTTTCGGTCTGCCTGCCGCCATCGGGGCGCAGTTCGCGCAGCGCGGCCGGTTGGTGATCGACGTGGACGGCGATGCGAGCATTCGCATGAACATCGGTGAAATGGAAACCGTGACCACCTACGACCTGCCGATCAAGGTGATCGTGTTGAACAATTGCGGCGATGGAATGGTCAAGCAGTGGCAGAAATTATTCTTCAAGGGTCGTCTGAGTGCCAGTGACAAGAGTCTGCACACCAAGGATTTCGTGAAGGCCGCGGTGGCCGATGGGTTCAAATATGCGGTGCGCCTCGACAGGAAATCGGACGTACCGCGGATAGTCGAGGAATTCATCGGCTTCGATGGCCCTGCGTTCCTCGAGGTGATGATCGACCAGGACGCCGGCGTGTATCCGATGGTGGGTCCGGGCAGCGCCTACGAGCAGATGATCACCGGCGATTACATCGAATCGCGCACGCCGGTGACCCCGACCACTCCCGACGCCTCCGGTATGTTTTAGGTCACACCCCGGGCGGCGGGCGTGGGTCACCAGGTGCCGCTGTTTGCCATGTCGACCCAGGGTGCCGTCGGTGCGAGAGCGGGTCCCTTTTGCAGAAGCTCGATGGAAATGTCGTCCGGCGAGCGCACGAACGCCATCCGCCCGTCCCTCGGCGGCCGGTTGATGGTGACACCATGTTCCATCAGCTTGGTGCATGCCGCATAGATGTCGTCGACCGCATAGGCGAGGTGGCCGAAGTTACGCCCGCCGTCATAGGCGTGTGGATCCCAGTTGTACGTCAGTTCCACCTGGGCATGCTCATCTCCCGGCGCCGACAGGAACACCAGCGTGTAGCGTCCTTGCGCAGACTCCTTGCGCGACAACTCCTGCAGGCCCAGCGCATCGCGATAGAAGCGCAGGCTTTGCTCGATGTTCGTGACCCTTACCATCGTATGCAGATATTTCATGGCGTTGCCTCGTCGTTCCTGGGAAGTATAGCGGTCCTCACGGAGGACCCATAGGATGCGACCAGCTTCGAGCTGTTGTATGTACGCCACAGATTAATTGCAGCATTGCAGCGCACGACTAAAATTTCTCGTCCATAACCATTGGATATTCCTGCGATTAGTGGTAAAGTTTTGTAAATGACGTCGCCGGCAGGAAGCCGCGTGACGTCATCGCAACAATTGATACAAGGATGAGCATCGCCACTCTTGTGGTGGGTATCGTCCAGTGACGGACGTGCGGGGTTCTTACCCTGCACCTGTTCCCCTCGAATTCCCCGGCTGGTCCGGGGATTCTTTTTTGGGGGGTTGCCGACCGTGATCAAGACAGGGGTTCCGCCGCGGCCGGCGGATCGCCGGGCAGCGGGATGAATTCGTCGTGATCCGCCTGCGGCAACATCATCCGACCGGCGCGCCAATCGGCCTTTGCCTGCGCGATGCGCTCGCGCGACGATGAGACGAAATTCCATTCGACGAAGCGCTCGCCGACGGGCTCGCCGCCCAGCAGCATCACCGTGGATGCCCGCAGCGCCCGTATCACGATCGTACCGGCCGCGCCGAACACCAACATTTTTCCGGAACCGCAGCGCTCGCCGTCCACCTCGATCTCGCCGGTGGCCACATAGGCCGCGCGTTCCGAATATTCCGCAGGGAGGCTTGCAACCGCCCCTGTGGCCAGTTCCCAATGCACATAGAACAACGGCGACAACGTCTCGATGCCCGCATCGGCGCCGAAGGCTTTGCCCACCACCAGACGTCCGACCAGGCCGTCGTCCGTGAACGCGGGCAGCGCATCGAGCGACCGGTGCACGAATGCGGGTGCCGCTTCCTCGTGGGCTTCGGGAAGCGCCACCCACGCCTGAATGCCATGCAAGCGGTCGCCCTGGTGACGTGCCCGTTCGAACCGCTCGGAGTGGGTGATACCCCGGCCTGCCGTCATCCAGTTGACTTCCCCGGCACGGATCGCCTGCACCGTGCCGAGACTGTCCCGGTGCATGATCTCGCCGTCGAACAAATACGTGATGGTGGCCAGTCCAATGTGAGGATGCGGCCGTACATCGACATTGCGCGGCAGCCCCGGTGCCAAATCAGCGGGTCCTACGTGGTCAAAGAACACGAAGGGGCCGACCATGCGACGTTTGGCGGATGGCAGCACCCTGCCCACCTCGAAGCCGCCCAGGTCGTGGCGGTGCTGGTCGATCGCAAGCTCGATCATTCTCTTCTCCTGCCGGATCATGGGCGGCGGCGGAAACTATATTGGAAGTTGTCCCGTGTCGTCGCCGTGTTTTCGAATCGCGCGATGGACCCACGCGCGGGATTTGTCCACAATCCATCGTCGATCGAACAGCAGGTAATTTATGGCCGTGATGAATGTTATGGGAGTCAGTGAAGGTTTCACCGGTGCGATCGGTAATACACCCTTGATCCGACTCAAGCGTCTGAGCGCGGAAACCGGGTGCGACATATTGGGCAAGGCGGAGTTCATGAACCCGGGGGGTTCCGTGAAGGATCGGGCCGCCAAGTGGATCGTGCTCGACGCGGAACGTCGCGGCGTGCTGCGGCCGGGCGGAACCGTGGTGGAGGGCACGGCGGGCAACACCGGGATCGGGCTCGCGCACGTTTGCAACGCGCGCGGCTATCGGTGCGTGATCGTGATGCCCGACAATCAGGCGGCGGAGAAGTATCAAATCATCGAGGCGTTGGGTGCCGAGCTGCGCAAGGTGCCGGCGGTCCCGTACAGCAATCCCAATCAATATCAGAAGGTGGCGGGACGGCTGGCCGCGGAACTGCCGAACGCGACATGGGCGAACCAGTTCGACAACACGGCCAATCGCACCGCGCACTTCGAATCCACCGGTCCTGAGATATGGCGCGATACCGGCGGTAAGATCGACGCGTTCTGTGCGGCCACCGGCACGGGTGGCACCCTGGCCGGCGTCGGCGCCTTCCTGAAATCACAATCGAGCACCGTGCGCATCGTGCTGGTCGATCCGCCGGGCAGCGCGTTGTACCACTGGTTCAAGGATGGCGAATTGAAAACCGATGGCGGCTCTTCCATCACCGAAGGCATCGGCACAGGACGCATCACGGCCAACCTCGAGGGTGCCCCCATCGACGATGCGATGCGTGTTGCCGACAGCGACACCATGCACTTCGTCTACCGGCTGCTGCGCGAGGAGGGACTGTTGCTCGGCAGCACCGCAGGGATCAATGTCGCCGCGGCCTACCAGCTCGCGAAGCAGCTTGGCCCCGGGCACACCATCGTCACGATCCTGTGCGACGGCGGGGCCAAATACCAGTCGCGGTTGTTCAATCCTGAATGGATCGTCGCGCGGGGCTTCTCCGCGGCCGTGGGTGTCGGGGCCCGCTGAAGCCGCTCGCGGAAGGCACCGGCTGTAGGCGGCGGCTGCAGGTGACGGCTCAGACGGCGTGGGGTGGTGCGGCGGCGGGTGGAGCGGCTGCCGCGTGCTCGGCGGCGGCAGATCGGCCGTGGAACCACGCCAGCGTGGAATGCAGTGCGGCCACCTTTCCCACCACCAGCAGCGCCGGCGACTCGAGCGCCGCGGGCGTCACTGCCTCGCGGATGGTTCCCAGGGTCGCTGCGATGACGCGCTGGTCCGCGGTCGTGCCGTAGGCGATTACTGCAGCGGGCAACGCCGTGGGTGCGCCGTGCGCCGTAAGTTGGCGCACGATGTGATCTAGGCGGGCGAGGCCCATGTAAAACACCGCGGTGACGCCCGGTGCGGCGAGCGCGCGCCAGTCCGGCTCCCGGCCCGCCCTGTCCGCATGCCCGGTGACCAGGCTCAGCGAGTGAGCATAGTCGCGATGTGTGAGAGGAATGCCGGCGTAGGCGGCGCAACCGAGCGCCGCCGTGATGCCGGGTACCACGGAGAAGGCGATTCCGGACTGAACGAGGGCTTCGAGTTCCTCGCCGCCGCGCCCGAAAATAAACGGGTCGCCGCCTTTCAAACGCACCACGCGCCTGCCCTGCCGCGCATGTTCGACCAAAAGCCGGTTGATCTCGTCCTGATCGGTGCCTGTTCCACCCGATGCCTTGCCCACGCATACGCGCGTGGCGTCGCGCCGCGCCAGATCCAGCACAGCGGCCGACACCAGGCGATCGTACAAAATGACATCCGCGTCCTGCAGGGCGCGCAGCGCCCGGAGCGTCAGCAATTCGGGGTCACCGGGTCCGGCTCCGACCAACGTCACTTCGCCCGCGGCGGGCGGTTGTTGCGCGCAGACCTGCAGCAGTTCTTGGGCCATGCGCCAGGCACCATCGGGGTCGCCCTCGATGAACCGTCGCGCCACGGGACCATCGACGATGGTTTCGAAGAAGCGCCGCCGCTCGTCGGTATTGCGCAGCCTCTCCAGGGTGTGAGTACGCAGGCTCCGCAGCCAAAGCGCCAAGTCGCCGAAACGCTGAGGTATGAGGGCTTCCAGCCGTTCGCGCAGCCGACGTGCCAGGACGGGCGAAGCGCCCCCGCTCGAAACGGCCACCAGGACCGGATCTCGATCGACGATGGCAGGGACGATGAACCGGGAGGCCTCGCGGTCATCGACCACGTTGACCGGAATGCCGCGGGCGTCGCTCAGTTGAGAGATCCAGCGATTGACCTCCCGCTGCGAGGTGGCCACGATCACCATTCGCGCCCCTTGCAGATCGTCGGGAACGAATTCGCGCATCCTGATCTGCAAGGTGCCGTCGGTGGCACGTGCAAGGAGTTCGGGTAATATCCGCGGAGCCACCAGGGTGATGGCCGCCCCCGTGCGCTCCAGCAGCGACACCTTGCGCAGGGCAACGTCGCCGCCGCCGACCACCAGCACCTGCTGTCCGGATAGATTGAAAAACGCGGGAAAATACTTCACCCGGCAATCGTCGCACACTCCGACATGCCGCAGCAGCGGGTCCGCACCGGCAGCGCAGTACGGGAAGCACGGTACGGAGGCGGGGCAGGGCAGTGCGGTACGGGGCGCCCGCGTCGTCTTCGCGTCAGCGCTTCGGGACCCCGTGCGCCGGGGTCTGACGCCTGGGATGCAGTCCGCACTCGCGCGAATCGGCCCGTTCCCACCACCAGCGGCCGGCGCGCTCGTCATCGCCGGGCTGAACGGCCCGTGTGCACGGCGCGCAGCCGATGCTCGGAAATCCAGCATCGTGCAGGGGGTTGTACGGAAGGCGCTTCCTGCGGATGTACTCCCAAATCTCTTTCTCTGACCACTCCAGCAGCGGGCTCACCTTGTGGAGGCCGTACTCGGCATCCCACTCCACCGGGGCGGCCAGTGCGCGACTCGCGGACTGGCCGCGACGAATCCCGGTGACCCAGGCGGACTTTCCCATCAAGGCCCGGCGAAACGGCGCCACCTTGCGCACGGCGCAGCATCCGCGGCGTGCATCCACGCCATTGCGAAATCCATTGACGCCGTTCGTGCCAACCCAGTCTTCGAGCGTGGTGGCATCCGGGTAGTACAGCTTGAGGGTGCGACCATGGCGCCGCTGGAGGCGTTCGATCAGGTCATAGGTCTCGGGGTACATACGACCGGTATCGATGCTGAAAATGTCGATTTCCGGCACCGACCCCCAGATCAGCTCGGTGAGCACCATGGACTCCGCTCCCAAGCTGTTGGCGTAGCACACATTTTTATACTCGGCCTGCGCATCGCGCAGGCGTGTGATGGTGTCTTCGGCACGATCGCGCAGGGTCTTCGGAAGTTCTGTTGCCAGCGTACTCATCAGGCCGCCAAGCATAAAACCGGGGGCTGGCCCGCGAAACGAACAAACGCTTATGAGCACATGCATTTTAGTGCTGTGCAATGTAGGCCGAGATCTGACGCCGAGGTGCCTAAACTTATATCCTAGAAGAATGCTCAGACATTACCCCAAACGACCCGGTTTCACCGGCCGGGCCGACCTTCGCGTGCCGTCATGAAATTTCAGCAGTTGCGCTATCTGGTCGCCGTGCACGAGAGCGGGCTCAACATCACGGCTGCAGCGCGTCAATTGCACACCTCGCAGCCGGGCGTCAGCCGCCAGCTCAAGCTGCTGGAGGAGGAACTCGGATTCCAGTTGTTCGAACGTGAAGGCCGGGCACTTACGCGGACCACGGCGGCGGGCGAGCAGATCATTTCGCGTGCCTCAAGCATCCTGCGTGAAATGCAGAACATCCGCCGCACCTCCGCGGAGCTTCGCAAGGCGGATGGAGGTACCTTGTCGATCGCCACCACCCACACGCAGGCGCGTTACGTGCTGCCGGAGGTCATCCGCGCATTCCGGGTGAAGTATCCGAAGGTTCGGTTGCATCTGCACCAGGGGACTTCCGAACAGATCGCGGAAATGGTCGCACGCGACCGCGTGGACTTCGCCATCGCAACGGGTTCGGAAGAACTGTTTCCGCATCTGGTGCGCCTGCCGGTCTACCGCTGGCATCGTGCGGTGGTCGTGCCGCGCGGGCATCCGCTCGCGACCGGCGGCAAGCTGACGTTGAAGAAACTCGCGGACTATCCGATCGTCACCTACGTGTTCAGTTTCGCAGGCCGCTCCTCGCTGCCCGCCTTGTTCGAGACCGCGGGTCTGTCGCTCGACGTCGCACTGACGGCGCGGGACTCGGACGTGATCAAGACCTATGTCCGCATCGGTCTAGGCGTTGGAATATTGGCCCGGCTCGCAATCGACCCGAAGGCCGACGCCGATCTGGTGGTGCTGGACGCCGCGCACCTGTTCGAGGGTCACACGACCTGGATCGGCTTTCGCCGCAGCGCGCTGCTGCGGGCCTACATGTACGAATTCATCGAGCTGCTGGCCCCTCACCTGCCGCGCAAGCTCGTACGCGAAACCGAAAAACTGGAGACGCAGGAAGACGTGGACAGCGTCCTCGAAGATCTCAAGATTCCAACACGGGACAAAGTATGAACGTAAAAAATGGACTGAACGGGTGGCATCGCCCGGCGTTGTTCGCCGTCGCGATGTGCGTGTCGTTGCTCGCCGTCTGCGCTTCGCGGGCGGCGACGGTGAGCTTGCTGAACGTCTCGTACGATCCCACGCGCGAATTCTACGACGAGTACAACCGGGCGTTTGCGGCGTACTGGAAGGGCAAAACCGGCGATGTGGTCGTGGTGAATCAAAGCCACGGTGGCTCGGGAAAGCAGGCCCGCTCGGTGATCGACGGACTGCCGGCCGACGTGGTGACGCTGGCGCTGGCCTACGATATCGATGCGCTGGCAGCGCAGGGCGGCCTGGTGCCGGCCAACTGGCAGAGCCGTCTGCCCTCGAACAGCGCCCCCTACACGTCGACCATCGTGTTTCTGGTGCGCAAGGGCAACCCGAAGAACATCCGTGACTGGGGTGATTTGGTGCGTCCGGGCGTCGAAGTCATCACTCCGAGCCCCAAGACCTCCGGAGGCGCCCGGTGGAATTACCTCGCGGCGTGGGCGTGGGCGCTCAGGCAGCCCGGCGGCAACGATGCCACGGCGGAAGCCTACGTCAAGAAACTCTACAAGAACGTGCCGGTGCTCGATTCCGGCGCCCGCGGCTCGACAGTGACCTTCGTCGAACGGGGCATCGGCGACGTGTTGCTGGCCTGGGAGAACGAAGCGTTCCTGGCCGTCAAACAACTCGGACCCGACAAGTTCGACATCGTCGCGCCGAGCGTAAGCATCCTGGCCGAGCCGCCGGTGAGCATCGTCGACAAGGTGGTCGACAAACACGGCACGCGGAAAGTCGCGGAGGAATACCTGAAATATCTCTATTCCAAAGACGGCCAGGAGCTGGCCGCGCGGCATTACTACCGGCCGCGAGACCCCGAGGTGGCGGCGAAATATGCAAAGCAGTTTCCCCTCATGTCGTTGGTGACCGTCGATGGTGTATTCGGCGGATGGGCCCGCGCGCAGGCCGCTCACTTCGCAGACAACGGCTCGTTCGACAGGATCTATGGGCAGTAACGGCATCCGGATGACTGCGGGCCGCCATCGTTCGGTGCTGCCCGGTTTCGGACTGACGCTCGGCTACACCATGCTGTATCTGTCGCTGCTGGTGTTGATCCCCCTGTCGGCGGCCTTCATCCGCAGTTTCGAATCGGGGTGGGGCCATTTTGCGGCCGCGGTCATGGCGCCGCGGGTGCTCGCCTCGCTGCGCCTGAGCTTCGGTGCCGCCCTGTTCGCAGCGACTGTCAACGCGGTTTTCGGCCTCGTCATTTCCTGGGTGCTGGCGCGCTACACGTTTCCGTTCAAGCGGCTCATCGACGCGATGGTCGATCTGCCCTTCGCGCTGCCGACGGCGGTCGCGGGCATTGCGTTGACCGCGCTTTATGCGCCCAACGGCTGGCTGGGCCATGCGTTGCTGCCATTGGGTATTCGCGTGGCCTTCACTCCGCTGGGTGTGGTGGTCGCGATGGTGTTCATCGGCCTGCCGTTCGTGGTGAGAACGCTGCAACCGGTGCTGGAGGATCTCGACCGGGAAGTGGAGCAGGCTGCAGCCACGCTGGGGGCCTCTGAGTGGCAGACGTTCGTGCGAGTGATCCTGCCGGCGCTCTGGCCGGCGCTGTTGACCGGCTTTGCGCTGGCCTTCGCACGTGCGGTGGGTGAGTACGGGTCGGTGATCTTCATCGCGGGCAACATGCCGATGAAGTCGGAGATCGCGCCGCTGCTCATCATCACCAAGCTGGAGCAGTACGACTATGCCGGTGCCACCGCGATCGCGGTGGTGATGCTGGTATTGTCTTTCGGTATGATGTTGGCGATCAATGCGCTGCAGGAGTGGACCTTGACGCGCAACGGCGGCCATTGATGGAGGCGCGGACCTTGTCCACGGACTTCGAGGCCGCCGCCGTCGATCCACGTTTGCGTGGAGCACGGCGTGGCGTGCGCTGGGGGAGATTCCTGCTGATCGCCGCGGCGCTCGCGTTCCTGGTTGCGTTCCTCGTGCTGCCCCTGCTGGTCGTGTTCACGCAGGCGCTCGCCAAGGGCGCCCAGCTCTATCTGGCTGCGATCACGGATGCCGTGGCGTGGTCAGCCATCAAGCTTACGCTGCTGGTCGCGGGGGTGGCCGTGCCGCTCAACCTGGTGTTCGGCGTGATGGCGGCGTGGGCGGTGACCAAGTTCGATTTTCGCGGCAAGAGCACCCTGCTCACGCTGATCGATCTGCCCTTCGCCGTCTCGCCGGTGATCGCCGGGCTGATCTTCATCTTGATCTTCGGAGCGCGGGGCTGGTTCGGCCCCTTTCTGCAGGCGCACGACATCCGCATCGTGTTCGCGGTCCCCGGCATCGTGCTGGCCACCGTGTTCGTCACCTTCCCGTTCGTTGCACGCGAACTCATTCCCGTCATGCAGGCGCAGGGACGCGACGACGAGGAGACCGCTCTGTCGTTGGGCGCAAATGGCTGGCAGACGTTCTGGCATGTCACGCTGCCGAACGTGCGTTGGGGCCTTCTTTACGGCGTGTTGTTGAGCAACGCGCGTGCCATGGGTGAGTTCGGCGCGGTGTCCGTGGTCTCGGGGCACATACGCGGACTGACCAACACGCTGCCGCTGCACGTCGAAATTCTCTACAACGAATACAACTACACCGCAGCGTTCGCGGTCGCCTCGCTCCTGGCATTGTTGGCGTTGCTCACGCTGGCGGGCAAGAGTCTTCTCGAAGCTCGTCAGCCGGAGCTCAAGCACGGGGTTCGTCGGAAAGTATGAACATCACGTTGCGTGGCGTCACCAAGCGATTCGGCGCGTTCGCCGCAGTGGAGGACGTGGACCTGGCCGTTCCGAGCGGTGCGCTGATCGCTCTCGTCGGCCCGTCGGGCTGCGGGAAAACCACGTTGCTGCGCATCATTGCCGGGCTCGATTCACCGGACCGTGGCCAGGTGCTGTTCGACGGGCGCGACGCGACGTCGTGGCCCATCCGGGACCGCAAGGTGGGTTTCGTCTTTCAGAATTACGCCTTGTTCAGGCACATGACGGTGTTCGAGAACGTGGCGTTCGGTCTCAAGATCAAGCCGCGGCGCGAGCGTCCGACGGCGGCGGTGATCCGCAGCAAAGTCCAGGCCCTGCTCGAATTGGTGCAACTCGGCTGGGTGGGCGAGCGGTACCCGGCCCAATTGTCCGGCGGCCAAAAGCAGCGCATTGCGCTCGCGAGGGCGCTCGCCGTCGATCCCGAAGTGCTGCTGCTGGACGAGCCCTTCGGTGCGCTCGACGCGCAGGTGCGTCACGAACTGCGGCGCTGGCTGCGTCGTCTGCACTCGGAGCTGCACTTCACCAGCGTGTTCGTGACGCACGATCAGCAGGAGGCGATCGAGGTGGCGGATACCATCGTCGTGCTGAACCGCGGCCGCATCGAGCAGACCGGCATTCCCGGCGAAGTCTACGACCTGCCGACGTCGGCGTTCGTGCATCGCTTCCTGGGCCAGGTCAACGAGCTGCCGGTGCACCTGCACGAGGGCCGGCCCCATGTCGGCCCGATGGATATCTCCGCGGCGGCGGGCGGAGCGGCCGGGAGCGGCGCTGCGGAGGTCGCCCTGGTCCGTCCGCATGAAGTCGACATCGTGCCCGTCACGGCGGGCTGGCCGGCCTTGGTGCGCGACGTACGGGTGATCGGACCCGTGGTGCGTCTGGAATTGTGCCTGGAAGGGCGGCCCGCACACGAGCCGCTGGAGGCGGAGATCAGCCGCGAACGCTTCGAGGCGTCGCCCGTGGCCAATGGCCAGAACGTCGGCGTGCGTTTGCGCCGTTGGCAGGTCTATCCCGCGACCGGCGGCGCCTCGGCCTCCGCTGGTCCATCCGCGACCGGTGGTCCTTCCGCGGCTAGCGGTGTCTCAACCTGACCGGCAGGCCGGCATCGTTCGAGGGTTGATATTCGGCCGTGAACGTCGAGAAGGTGGCGACCGCGGCGGCAAGCTCGTGCTCCGGCAGTTCGAAACTGTTGAAGCCGCAGCGGGCAAGAAAGAACAGCTGGTCGCGACGGACGTAGCCCGAGGCGCGTAATTCGCCCGTGAAGCCATGACGTTCACGCAACAATCGTGCCTGCGTGTAGCCGCGACCCTCGCTGGGGCCGGGAAATTCCGCGGCGACGAGGGCGAAGCGGGCCAGGTCCGGTACGATCTGTTCCACCTTGTGCGCGGGCGTTAGCAGCACGCCCAGGCGGCCTGCGAAGTCACGCCACGCGGCCTCGTCGGCTAGCCACTGATCCAGGGGGAGAATCAGCGCCGAGGCGCTGGCCCCGGCGCCGGGCTCGGCCGGGATGCTGCCCGGCGTCAGCTCAGTGAGGTAGCGCCACTCGTCATCGACGATGCGTGCGTCATGCAGCAGCCGGCGCGGCATACACTCTTTCCTTGAAGGGTTTCACGCCGAGCCGGCGCACGGTGTCGATGAAGCGCTCGTCCGGCCGACGCTGTTCGACGTACACCGACAACAGGCGGGCGATGGTGTCGGGAACCTGAGTCTTGGCGACCGAGGGACCGATGACGGCGCCCAGCGCTGCGTCCGCGCCGGCCGTCCCGCCGATCGTGATCTGATACCACTCCTCGCCACCCTTGTCGACGCCGAGGATGCCGATGTTGCCGACATGATGATGGCCGCAGGCATTCATGCATCCCGACATCTTGACGTCGAGTTCACCGAGATCGTACAGATAGTCGTAGTCGTCGAAACGATCGTTGATGAGCTTCGCGACGTCGATGGAGCCGGCGTTGGCGAGACTGCAGAAATCGAGGCCCGGACAACAGATCATGTCCGTCAGGGTGCCAATGTTGGGCGTCGCCAGTCCGGCCGCGGCCAATGCCTGCCACAGCGCGTGCGTCGCCTGCTGTTCGACATCGGCCAACAGCAGGTTTTGCGTGTGCGTGACGCGCACTTCTCCGAAACTGTATCGGTCGGCAAGTTCGGCGACGAGTTCCATCTGCGAATCGGTGGCATCGCCGGGCGCGACGTCGGCTTTCTTGAGCGAAACGTAGACCGCGCGGTAGCCGGGGATCTTGTGTGCGACGGTGTTGTAGCGATACCAGGCCTGGAAGGCGGCCTCCTTGCCGGCATCGGGGGTGACATCGGCGAGGGTACGGTAGAGAGGCGGCCGAAAGTAGCCACGCATGCGCGCAATCTCGGCGTCGTCGAGCTCCAATCCCCCGTCCCGGATGAGCGACCATTCGCATTCGACGCGGCGTCGGAATTCCTCGATACCGAGCGACTTGACCAAAATCTTGATGCGCGCCTTCGTCAGATTGTCGCGCCGTCCTTCGAGGTTGTACACCCGCAAGATGGCTTCGAGATAGGACAGCAGATGGCGGCGGGGGAGAAAATCGCGCACCACCTGACCGATGATGGGCGTGCGTCCGAGGCCGCCACCGGCGAGGATTTCGAAGCCGAGGTCGCCGTCCGGGCCGCGTACGACATGCACGCCCACATCGTGAACCAGCGAGGCTGCGCGGTCCTGGGGGGCGCCGGTGACGGCGATCTTGAACTTGCGCGGCAGATACGCGAACTCGGGATGGAACGTCGACCATTGCCGGATCAGTTCGCACCAGGGACGCGGATCGTCGAGTTCGTCGGGGGTCACGCCGGCCAGGTGGTCGGACGTGGTGTTGCGGATGCAATTGCCGCTGGTCTGGATCGCATGCATCTCGACCTGTGCCAGTTCTCCCAGCAGGTCGGGCACCTCCTCGAGCTTCGGCCAGTTGTATTGGATGTTCTGGCGGGTCGTGAAATGTCCGTAGCCGCGGTCGTAGCGTCGCGCGATGGAGCCGAGCGCGCGCAGTTGAACCGATGACAACAGGCCGTAAGGAATGGCCACCCGCAGCATCGGCGCGTGGCGCTGGAGATAGAGTCCGTTGCGCAGGCGCAGGTGCTTGAATTCTTCCTCACTCAGTTCCCCGGCCAGGAAACGCCGGGTCTGATCGCGGAATTGCATGACCCGCTCGTCGACGAGGGTTTGGTCGATGACATCGTATCGATACATAGCCCGTTAGCTTAACGCCTGAGGGCCGAAAAATCGCTAGACTATCCTCAGAGAGGAGCGTTCATGCGGTGGTTTACGGCGGCTTTTGCCTTGGTTCTGGCCGGGTGTGCGAGCGAGAAGCTGTCGCTGACGCCGCCGGCCGGGGTGGATTTCAGCGGTCAATGGCGGCTCAACGTCGCGGAGAGCGACGATCCGCAACGCTTGATCCAGAACCAGATGGGTGGGCCGGGGAGCATGGTCCCTGAGGTGAACGCGCCGGGGCGCGGGGGTGGTCAAGGCGGCCGCGGCGGGCCTGGTGGGCCTGGCGGCGCGGGTCCGGGGGGGGCCGGAGCGGGAGGGCCTGGCGGTTTCGGCGGCGGCGCGGTCATGCCGGCCGTGGGCACCTTGAGCGCGGGTCTGCGCTGGCCCGGCA
>CAZZVN010000001.1:0-38219 GCA_964657625.1 uncultured Steroidobacteraceae bacterium | reverse complement strand
GGCGCGGTCATGCCGGCCGTGGGCACCTTGAGCGCGGGTCTGCGCTGGCCCGGCAAGCAGCTTCAGGTGAAGCAACTCGCAGGAGTGGTCGTATTCACCTCGGATGGCATCAACCAGGTCTATCAACCGAGCATCGCCGACCGAGCGCCTCGGCGCCCGCGGGCGGGCGATGACCCGCGGCCTCGTGATCGGAACATGCACTCGCCGGAACGCGGAGACGGACCCCCTGAGCCCTGCGGTTGGGATGGCAGGACGCTGGTGGTGCAGGCCGGGGACATGGATCAGGACCGTGCCCCCGCCGAACGACGTTACAGCGTGACGGAGGACGGACAGCGGCTCATCGAGGTGGTGGCCTTCAAGGGCCGTTCCGCCGGCTACACCCTGTCGAGAGTGTGGGATCGTACCGTAGGTGAGCAGGCCGAGGGCGAGCGGACGGGTAACGGGGCGGCCAACTCGAACGGTCGTGGTGTTCCCACAACAAATGGATCGAATCCACCAAAATAAAAAGCCGGGCAAAGCCCGGCTCGAAATTCCCCATGCCTTAATCGCAGCGCTTTATGTTTGCGCAGTAACGATGATCGGTCCTTTTTTACTTCCCTAAAATCCTATTGCGTCGGAGCAACACTCTATCCGCAGAGGGCGTTCGGCGCCAGTGATATTGCAAAGAAATGCAAAAATTTGTGTATCGAAAAAACTACATTTCACATAATCAGGAGGGGGGGCGGATGGTCAGCCGCCCGGTGGTGGGGACGGCCCGCGGGTGCGACCGAAAACTTCGCGTATTCTAAGCGCCGACTTTCATACCATTGGAGACTTCATGGCAAAGCACTCCAAGCCATCGGCAACGACGGTGCGGATGCGCAGGGCGTATTTCGACTGTCGTTTCGGGCAACTGCACGTGCGGACGGCGTTCCCCACCACGGGTGGATTCGACGAGGGAGTGCCTCTGCTGTGCCTGCATCCCAGCGAGCAGTCGAGCCGTACGTTCGCGCGTTTTCTGCCGGAGATCGCCGAGGAGCGCTCGGTGTATGCACCGGATCTCCCCGGCTGCGGCGAATCAGACGCAGCCCCATCGCTGACCAGCGCGGAGGCGGCGCACGCCGTCGTGGACTTCGCGCGGGATCTGCGGCTGCGCCAGCTCGACGTGCTGGGCTATGGTTTCGGCGCAGGTGTGGCTTTGGAATTGGCGAGGACGGAACCCGCATTGGTCCGCCGTCTGGTGTTGCTCGGCATACCGGCCACCGATCCGGCGGCACCGGTGCAGCAGGATGCCCTCGTGCTGCGTATCCAGCCCGACTTGCAGGAGTCGCGGGAGAGAACACGGGCCTTGCCCAATGCCCGCTTCTTGGATCTGCCGGATTATGCGGCCGACCTCTTCGATGCGGCGCCGAAGACGCTGGCGCGCCACCTGGGCGCTTATCTCAAGGGTTGATGCGCCTCAACAAATACATCAGTGCCACCGGCGCCTGCTCGCGGCGCGTGGCGGATCAATGGATCGCGACAGGTCGGGTCACCTGTAACGGGCTGCGTGCCGAACTGGGCACCCAGGTCGACGATGGCGACGAAATCCGGCTGGACGGCGTCCTCATCGGCGCAAAGAAAGAAGCGGTCTACATCGCCCTCAACAAGCCGGTCGGCATCACCTGCACGACTGAAACCCACATCGCCGACAACATCGTCGACCTGGTCGGTCACGCGGAACGCATTTTCCCGATCGGCCGGCTGGACAAGGAATCCGAAGGGTTGATCCTGCTGACCAACGACGGCGACATCGTCAACGAGATACTGCGTGCCGAGAACAACCATGAGAAGGAATACGTGGTGACGGTCGACCATCCCATCACGGAACTGTCGCTGCGCATGATGGCCGGCGGCGTCAAGATACGTGGTGAATTGACCCGACCGTGCCGTGTCGTCCGTGAAGACGACTGTACTTTTCGGCTGATCCTCACCCAGGGCTTGAACCGGCAGATACGTCGCATGTGTTCCGCGCTCGGGTACCGGGTGCAGCGACTGCAACGCGTACGCATCATCAATATCCGTCTGGGGGACTTGGGCTGCGGACTGTGGCGCAATCTCACGCCGCAGGAGTGCGCGGAAATGCTGACGCGCTAGCGGCCCGCGCTTCAGCTCGCCCGCAGCGCCGACGGCTCGACGCCTTCGGACCAGCGCTGGGCATTGGTGGCGCGCCATGCGGGATCTTGAGCGCGGGCCGCCAACCACACGAAGAAATCGGTTCCCTGCGCCGTCCAGTACGAATGGCTCCAGAGCGGGGTGCCACCGGCGGATTCCACCACGAAGTTGCGGCGGAAACCGAAACTCGCCGTGCCGCGCAAGCATTTGATGCGTGGCGAGTGTTCGGACAACGTATAGGGATCGGTGCCGATCTGTAGATGCAGCTGACCACCCTGCCCGTACAGACAGATGTTGGGCTGCGTCGCGCGGATCAAGGCGACTCCGTGGACCAGCGGCGGTATGGTGTCGCAGGCACTCCAGGTACCGGTGGCGGCATGCCACTGCAGCGCCATTCGATGACGGCGGTAATCGTTGACGGTGATCGCGTACTCGCTCGCCGGTGTCATCCGGGCAGCATGCCCCATGGGACAGTTATTTCAAATCACGATCGGGCAGGGCGGCGAACGCATCGTGGACGACCCGTGCAGAAAGCAGCTGCGGCAGGATCAAGGGTTGCCGTGATCCGGACGACGCGTTGTACGCGACGTATAGCGGCACGCCGGCACGACCGAAGGAGGCCAGCGCCCGGGTGATGGACGGATCCCGGCTGGTCCAGTCGCCCTTCATCAAGATTACGCCCTTGCGGCGGAACATATCGACCACCGCGGCATCGGCAAAGGCGTTACGCTCGTTCACCAGGCAGGTGAGGCACCAGCTGGCCGTAAAGTTGAGCAATACAGGACGCCCGGCCGCGTCCAGTTCGGCGACGCGGCCGGCGTCGTAGGGCACCCAGACGTCCGGCTCGCGCGCCGCGGCTGCTGCAGGGTCGGAACGCGGGGCGCCGCGTCCTTCAGGCACCTTGCCGACGGCCGCCGCGGTCCCGGCCGCGGCGGCCGCGCCCACGCCGGCCAGTTCCAAGGGTAAAAACAGTGCCAGTCCCACGCCGACGACGACGGTGGTCCAGGCGGCGGCCCGCGCGCCCCGGGCGCCCGATTGGGTCTTTTGATAGGCCCAGGCCGACAATGCGATGAGAATGACGCCTGCCAGGGCTGCGCCGAGACCGAGCGAGGACGTTTGTTGCGCGAGCACCCACAGCAGCCACGCAGCAGAGGCATAGATCGGGAACGCGAACACCTGCTTCAGGGTGTCCATCCATGCACCGGGACGCGGCAGCGCCCGGCGCATCCAGGGCGCGAACGACAGCAGCACGTAGGGCAGCGCCAGCCCGGCGCCCAAGGCTGCGAAAATGCTCAACGCCACGGCCGGTGTCTGAGTCAGGGCGGCCCCCACGGCGGCGGCCATGAAAGGCGCCGTACAGGGCGTCGCCACCAGCGTGGTGAGCACGCCGGTGAAAAACGAAGCCCGATAGCCCTCGCCCCGGGTGAGCGAGTCGCCAAGACCCGCCAGTCCGCCGCCCACCTCGAAAACCCCCGACAGATTCAGACCGACCGCGAGCAGCAGGTACACCATCAGCGTGACGAACAGGGGCGACTGCAACTGGAATCCCCAGCCGATCTGCTCGCCGCCGGCCCGTAACGCCAGCAGCACCGCCGCGAGGCAGAGCATGGAACCGATGACTCCCGCGGCGAATGCGAGTCCCTTGCCGCGCACCGCGGCGGGATGTTTCCTGGCCTGTTCGACCAAAGACAGTGCCTTGATCGACAGCACTGGAAACACGCAGGGCATCAAATTGAGAATCAGCCCGCCGACGACCGCCAGCAGCAGCAGCACGGGCAGCGCGGGCCGGTCTGAAGCAGGCTTCACGACGGACGGAAGCGTCTTGTCACTCGACACCGCAGAAAGCGCGGTCGGCTGTCCGGCAGCGGATGCGGCGGGGCTCACCGCGGCCGAGATCTCGACCGGCACGGCGAGGTCGGCGCCGCCGCTCTGTTCGGTCGCTACCAACACCCCTTCGACGCGGCCCGCGAGCGCTTCGCTGCCCAGCTTCATCGCAAGTTCCAGCGTATCCTTGCCGCGCGTCAACGTCTGCGGCGCGCCGTATTCGATGCCGTTTTCCTGGTAGGGGAAAAAAGCCAGGGATTTGATCTGGGCCAGCGCCGCGCCCCAGGCGGGCCCCAACGCGAGGACCAGCTGCCCGTCCCGCACGCGCGCATCGACCGCTGCCGGCGCGGTCTGCGGCAGGTCGGCGCGCGCCGCCGCGAATACCGGCGCCGCGCCGGCATCGGCGGTACCCGCCCGGGGGCCGGTGGGCAGGTTCAGGTGCAACGTCACCTCTTCGGGAATGCACACGTCGGAGCAAACCAGCCAGGCGGCCTTGGCCGCGAGTATGGCCTTGCCGCCGGTTTTCAAATCCTGGGGCGCGGTGATCTGCACCAGATGCAGCACGTGTCCGGCGTAACCATAATTGACCAGCGGCGGCAGGTCGAAGCGGTGTGGAGTGGTCCACACCAGGTCGCCCGCGGCGAATCCCGCCGGCAATGACCATTGCAGTTTCGTCGCCTGACCCGAATCGCCGGGATTGCGCCAGTAGGTGTGCCAGCCTTCGCGGATCTGCAGTTCCAAAGCCACCCACACGGTCTGGCCCGGACCGATCGAGCTCACTTCGCTCAGCAACCGGGCTTTCACGTTGGCCGTGGCGACGACATCGCCGGCCAGCGGAAACGCCGTCCGCACGGCCAACAGCAGACCCAGCACCCACCATTTCGATATACGCATCCGGGTATGTTACGCGTTTGCGGTGCGGCATATCCCAACGCCCGCCGCTTGAGCTAAGGTAGGCGGCCAGGGTACGGGCCGACCATGCAAGAAAATTACGTAGAGCGGGTTCTCAAAGCCAAGGTTTACGACGTCGCCGTGGAGACGCCGCTCGATGCAGCGCCGCGCCTGTCACGGCGCCTCGAGAACCGGATCCTGTTCAAGCGCGAGGACCTGCAGCCCGTGTTCTCGTTCAAGATCCGCGGCGCCTACAACAAGATCGCCCATCTCTCTACGGCGGGCGCGCAGCAGGGAGTGATCTGCGCGTCCGCCGGAAACCATGCGCAGGGAGTCGCCCTCGCCGCGAAGACACGCGGCATCCCGGCCTTGATCGTCATGCCCTCGACCACGCCCGAGATCAAGGTACGCGCGGTGGCCGAGCTCGGCGCCCAGATCGTCCTGCACGGCGATGACTACGATCAAGCGTACGAGCGTGCCATGGTCCTCGCGCGCGAGCGTGGCATGATCTTCGTCCATCCGTTCGACGATCCCGAGGTGATCGCGGGCCAGGGCACGATCGCCATGGAGATCCTGCGTCAGCAGCACGGTGACGTCATCGACGCGATCTTCGTGCCGGTGGGCGGGGGCGGTCTCATCGCGGGCATCGCCGCCTACGCGAAAGCTCTGTATCCGCGCATCAAGATCATCGGTGTCGAGCCCGAAGATGCCGCGGGCATGTACGAATCCCTGCGCTGCGGCAGCCGTGTGACGCTCGAGCGCGTGGGCATCTTCGCCGACGGCGTCGCGGTGCGGCGCGTGGGGGAGGAACCTTTCCGGCTGGCGCAGCTGTATGTCGACGAGGTCTTGCTGGTCACCACGGATCAGCTGTGCGCCGGCATCCAGGACATCTTCGAGGACACCCGGTCCATCGTCGAACCGTCCGGCGCACTGGCCGTCGCGGGCATCAAGAAATATGTCGCCCGCGAGGGCTGCACGGCACGCACCTTCGTGGCCATCAATTGCGGTGCCAACATGAATTTCGACCGCCTGCGGTACGTGGCGGAACGCGCCGAGCTGGGCGCGCAGCGCGAAGCACTGCTGGCCGTGCAGCTGAACGAGACACCGGGCTCCTTTCTGAAATTCTGTGAATTTCTGGGCAGACGCAGCGTCACCGAGTTCAATTACCGCTACGGCAATCTCAAGGCTGCACAGGTGTTCGTCGGCCTGGCGGTGCAGGGCAGGGCGGAACGTCTGGCCTTGATCGACAGCATGGGCGAAGCGGGTTTCATCGTGCGGGACATGACCGACAACGAAATGGCCAAGCTGCACGTGCGCTACATGGTGGGCGGCCCGGCGCACGGGTTGTCCGACGAACGGCTCTATCGTTTCGAATTTCCCGAACGGCCCGGTGCCTTGCTCGAGTTCCTGCAGGCCGTCGGATCGCGATGGAACATCAGCCTGTTCCACTACCGCAACCATGGCTCGGACCACGGCAGGGTGCTGGCCGGCATCCAGGTCGACGCCGGCAGCGAGGCGGATTTTGCCGCGCATCTCAATGCGCTGCATTTCGCCTACACCGAAGAGACGGACAACGCCGCCTACAAGATCTTTTTGGGTGGTTGACGACGCCGCGATTCAGTCGGCCGTGCTCGCGGTCCGCGGCGGGTCGGCGCGCACGCTCTTCAGCCAGCCCTCGGCGAGCCGCACGGCGGGGTCGTCGGGTCCGCGCGCGGCCAGCAGCAGCGGTACCGCCCTGCTCAGTTCGTCCGCCGCCTCGCGGGTCCGACCGAGATGCGCGAGGGCGAAGGCATGGATGGAGTGCGCCTGCGCCGTCGACGGGCTCGTGTCGGGCGACGTCGCGGACCAGATCCGAATGCTTTGCTCGCTCAATGACAGCGCCTCACCGCCCCTGCCGCGATCGACCAACAGCAATGCCAGATGCATCAAGGCCGCGGCGCGAAATTGATGATTGGGTGGCAGGGCCTTGTCGTAGATGGCGAGCGCCTGTCGATACTCGCTTTCCGCTTCGGCGGCCGCGCCTTTTTCCTGCAGTAAAATCGCAAGGCTGACCCGAGCGTAACCGGCCGCATAGTGATCGGCTCCATACAGCGACACGGTTTCCGCGACGGCGTCGCGCAGCAGCGGCTCGGCCTCCACGAGGCGGCCCTCCCGCTGCAGTAAAACGCCGTAGTTTCCCTTCGACAGAACGGTTTCGGCACGGCGCTCACCCGGATCGCGTTCATGGCGCCTGATCGCCTCCCGGTACAGCACCTCGGCCTGCTTCAATTCGCCCATGTTCTGGGCAACCACGCCCAGATTGTTGAGATGCATCGTCACGCGGGGATGATCCTCCCCCAGCATGTGACGATCGAGTTCCAGCGCGCGCTCATAGGCCTGCTTGGCCGCCGTCCACCGTTGCTGCCGGGAGTAGACCTTCGCCAGATCGTCGAGCACGGCCGCGAGGTCGGTTTGCGGGACGGGGTTTTTTTCCAGCACGCCCAAACTCTGCTGAAAAAGCTGTTTGGCGGCATCGATCTGGCCGAGCTGGAAGCGCAGACGGCCGAGCTGCCAGAGCGCCCGGCCGGCTTCCTCGCTGCCGGCACCGAAGCCTGTTTGCGCGAGACGCAGTGCGTTTTGCAACGGCGCCTCGGCGTTGGCCAGGTCGCCGGCGCCCATCCGCGCACGTCCAAGCTCGAGCAGGACGACGATGCGCGCCCGATCGTTGGCCTGCGGCTGCAGGTGCAAGGATTCGTCGAGCAACGGCAAGGCGTCCTGAAATTGTCCGAGGCTGTCGTAGACGGCGCCCACCGTGGCCAGCAGGGCCGCTTTCGACGCCGGTTGATTTTGCAGGCCGGCGCGCAGCCGCTTCGCGCTCGAGTCCAGCAGCTCGCGTGCCGTGACCTGGTTGGCGCGGTTTTCGTCGAGGTCGGTGAGCTTGAAGAGATCGACCAGGAAGGTGGATATCTCCTCCGCACGCAACCGTTCACGTTCGGCCATTTCGCGCTGCTCGGCGACCCGGTCACGTTCCGCAGCGATGCGGGCGGCCTGCACATAGGCGGTGGTGGCAAAAGCCAGGATCAACGCGAACATGCTCGCGCCCACCGTCACCGGCAGCCAGTGGCGCCGCACGAACTTGGTGCTGCGATAAGCCATGGTGTCGCGCCGCGCGATCACCGGCTTGCCGTCCAGGTAGCGTTGGATGTCGCTGGCCATCTGTTGCGAGGAACCATAACGGCGTTCCGGCTCCTTGCGCATGGCCATCAGGACGATGTTGTCGAGATCGCCCTTCAACTGCCGGCGTAGACGCCCGGCCGTGGTGTCGCGCGCCGCGGCGAGCGCCGACGATTGCGCGGGCTCACCGGTGGTCACGATGTGGCTCGGCAAGGGGGGGTCCTTGTCGCCGATCGCCCGTTCGATGTCGGTGAGCCGGCTCGAGGCGATCACGAAAGGTCCCACCCCGGTCAGCAGCCGGTAGAGCAGCACGCCCAATACGTACACGTCGCTGGAGGTCGTGATCGGCAGTCCGCGAACCTGCTCGGGGCTCGCATGATCCGGTGTCATGATCCGCAAATTGGCATGGGTCATGGCAACGGTGTTGTGCACCGCTTGACGGTCGTCCAGCAGCTTTGCGATCCCGAAGTCCAGCAGCTTGGGGACCCCTGCGGCATTGACCAGGATGTTCGACGGCTTGAGGTCGCGATGCACGACCAGATTGCGGTGCGCGTAGTGCACGGCGGCGCATACGGTCTGGAACAGCTTGAGCCGGGCCACCACGTCGAGCCGGTTGGCGTCGCAATACGCGTCGATGGGCAGACCATCCACGTATTCCATGACGAGGTAGGCGGTGCCATCCGGCAGCGAGCCGCCATCCAGCAAATGGGCGATGTTGGGATGATCCAGCTGCGCCAGGATCTGCCGTTCCACCTTCAACCGAGACTGCACGCTGCGCGAGAAATTCCCGCCCGTGACCACCTTGATGGCGACCCTCTGTTCGAACTGGGCGTCGGCGCGTTCGGCCAGGAACACCTCGCCCATGCCGCCCGCCCCCAGCGTGTGCAATAGTCGATAGGGTCCTATGCGTGTCTCGGCCATGCTGCGCAGCATACTCTGGGCCGGGGTGACCGCACATCGGCGGGCCCTTGCGCGCGCAACCCGGTTGCGTGTATCAAGACTCGTTCGACATGCCCGCAAGACCGAGGAGACCGGCGACTTGGCGACTGCGTACCGCCCGCTGCGCGAGCCGCGCCGCGAAGTATTGAAACTGCGCGGACTCGACGCTCATCTGACCCGCTGGGGACCCTCAGCTTCGGCGTCGCGTCCGGTGACGGTGCTGCTGCATGGCTGGCAGGATACGGCGGATACTTTTCAGTTCATGGTGGATGCGTTGGGGCGGGAGCGCCCGCTCGCGGCGCTCGACTGGCGTGGGTTCGGTCGCAGCGAATGGCCGCAACAGGGGTACTGGTTTCCCGATTACCTTGCCGATCTCGACAGCCTGCTGGACGCGCTCGGTCCCGGACCGGCCAGTCTGGTCGGCCACAGCATGGGCGGCAACGTTGCAAGCCTGTACGCCGGACTGCGGCCGGAGCGGGTGTGCTGTCTGGTCAACATGGAGGGGTTCGGCATGCCGCGCACGCAGCCGGCGGCCGCGCCCGACCAGCTGCGGACCTGGCTCGATCAGGTGAGAAGCCCGCCCGCGGTGCGGGATTACCGGTCTTTCGAGCAGCTGAGCGCCGTCATTCAGGGCCGCTATCCACGATTCTCGGCCGCCCAGGTGGAATTCTTCGCCCGCGCCTGGGGTTGCGCGGACGCCCACGGCCGCGTCACGATACTCGGCGATCCGCGCCATCGCTGGACCAACCCCATTCCTTACAAGCGCGAGGATGCTCAGGCATGTTGGCGGCTGATCGGCGCGCCCGCCCTGATGCTGCTCGGCGCCAAATCGGAGTTTCGTGCCCGACTGGGGGCGGACGGCACCGACGATGCACTGCGCGCCCTCATTCCCGGCCTGGAGCTCGTCACGCTGGAGGGGGCCGGGCACATGCTGCACATAGAAAAAGCGGCACAGGTCGCGGAACACGTCGAGCGGTTTCTGACCGCGCACGAGCGGCCGGGCGTGAGGTAACCCAGCATGGACGTCAGCCGGATAGCCCCGCCTGAGGCGGCCACGGTCGCGGCCATCGCCGCAACTACGGCTGACGCCACGGTTGCGGCCACGGCCATTGCCACGGCTGAAACCGCTGCCACGATGGCGGGTACGGCCGCGCGCGGTGCGCCCGCGCCGGGTGCTGCGCCGGGGGTGCTGCCCGACGCCGGCCCCGGCTCTAAAGCCACGGCGGCCGCCGGGCTTGCAGACCGTGTCGACATCGGACCTCTGCATCTTGCCGCGGCGTTGCGAATCCTGCTGTCGGAAGTGCGCGTTGAATTTGGCCTGCCGCCGGCGTCCGTGCAGGACAGCCTTGCGGTGCCGCCCCTGGCGCAGACCCAGGCACCGACCAGCCCCACCCAGGCGGTGCAGCAGTTGCTGCATCTGCTGCTGCGGGCGTTGCCGGCGGACGATCCTCCCGATGATCCGGCGCCGCTGGCCTGGGCCGCAGCCACGCTGCGTGCACAGGCGACCTTGCAACTCGCGGTGGACCGCGCGGTTGAGGCGGTCGGCGCCTGGCGTGACGTGCCGGCTACCGTCGTCGACGCGGCCAAAGAGACCCGAACATTGATGATCGTGCTGCTCAACGACGAGCCACCGAGCCCGCTCTGGTTCCGGCCGGAGTGGTTGGAACTCGCGCCGCGCGTACAGTGGTATTGGCGCCGGCGGCGGCGCGCCCGGCGTGCGTTCAGCGATCCCGATCTGCCGGGGCGCACGCCGCACGACGCCGAGGAGCCGGCGCCATGACGGCGTCCCGTGGGAAACGGATCGGGACGGGTTTCGTGTTCCTGTTCTTCCTGATCGGCGGCATCGCGCATTTTGCGGCCACCGACCTGGAGATGAGCATCGTGCCACCCTACATTCCCTGGCCGCGTGCCACCGTGCTCGTCAGCGGCGTGTTCGAACTGTTGGGCGCCGCCGGGTTGCTGTATGCGCCGACACGGCGCGCCGCGGGCCTGGGCCTGGTCGCGCTGACCATCGCCGTCACGCCGGCGAACGTGTACATGCTGCAGCATGCCGAGCAGTTCCACGTGCCTTACTGGCTGCTCGTCGCGCGCCTGCCGCTGCAGGGGGCGTTGCTCTGGTTGATCGCGTGGAGCACCTGCATGCCGGCACGCGTCGGGAGCGGAGGGTGACGCGGGCGTCGCGCTTTGCGATGTTGGTCATGGCGGCGCTGTGTTGCAGCGCGCCGGTGCCGGCGCGGCATCACCGCTCGGAAGGCGGCGGCCCGCCGGGTCAGTTCGACTTCTACGTGCTGTCGCTGTCGTGGTCCCCCGCCTACTGCCTGTCGAAGCCGGGCGCGGACGAGTGCGGCGGCGCACGGCGCTTCGGTTTCATCGCGCATGGACTGTGGCCGCAGAACGAGCGCGGCTGGCCCGAGCACTGCGCCGCCCGCGCCGCGGTGCCGGACGAGGTGGTGGCCGGCATCGCCGACATCATGCCGGCGCGCGGGCTCGTTTACCACGAGTGGTCGGCGCACGGCACCTGCAGCGGTCTGCCGCCCCTCGAATTTTTTGCGCTGGTGCGCCGCGCTTATCGCTCGGTGGTCATTCCGACGGCCTTGACCCGCCCCACCGGCGCGGTGGAGACGGCGCCGGCGGCCCTCGTCGCTGCGTTCGCGAACCCGAATCCCGGGCTGCCGAGTTCAGCGATGGTGCTGACCTGCAGCCGTCAGGGCGCACCGCGTCTGCAGGAACTGCGCGTGTGTTTGAACCGCGACCTCAGCGCACGACCGTGCCCGGCGGACGTCATGCGTGCAGCGTGCGCGACGCCCACGGTGATCGTGCCGCCGGTGCGCTAGCGAGCTTACTCACGGGTAAAGTCTGCGGGGACCAGCGGATTCTCCCCGGCCTTGCCCCACAGGACGATTTCGTTACCCCAGGGGTCCTGGAATGCGTGGTTGTAGCCGTTGAACTCGCTCCAGTAATGATTGCGCCACAGCACCGTGGCGCCGCGCTGCTCGGCGCTCGCAAGAATGCGTTCGGCCGAATCGTCGTCGCCGATCAAGATCCACACGCGCGGCTTGCGCCCCGCCCGGCTCAGGGCGCGCGGCTCCACGCCTTCCGGCCGTGGATGGGGGCGTGCGTTGTTCGATTTGAAGATGCCCAGATGCAGGTTACCGATCCCGCTGTCGCCGCCGTCCTTGTTGCGAAAATTTCCGCCCGGCACCATCCGATGGTAGAGCCCCTCGGGGCGTGGGTCGTTCTGCCAGCCGAAGACGTCGGCGTAGAACTGCCCGGCGACGCTCGGGTCGTCCGCCGCCAGGTCGACGAAGATCAGCGTATTGGGATGCTCCACGCGGGTGCCTAGAACGAGAAGCCGACGGTGGCCATCACCTGCCGGGGCGCGATGTACTGCACGCTGGTCTGCCCCGTGCCGTAGGGGTCGGTGTATTGGGAATTGACGCCCGCCTTGTTGGCGATGTTCGTGGCCGTCAGCGCCGCGGTGAAGTGGCTGCCGGGCGGCACGTACGTGGCGTTGAAATTGAAGATGCCGTACGCCTTGATCCTGTCGATGCTCGCCTCCTCGAAGACGCGCGCCCATTCGGAACCGCGGTACACGTACTCGACGCGCGGCGTGATGACGCCGAACGGCAGCGCGACCGCGTAGGCGGCGTTGATCGAGCCCGCGATCTTCGGCATCTTCGGCAATTGGTTGCCGCCGATGTTCCTGGCCGAGGCGATCACGGCGTTCCAGCACGCCGCGCTGTAGTAGGCGCCGCCGTATGCGCAGGCCGGCGCGGAACCCTCGATGGCGTTCGACACCGTCGAGTCGATGGTCCTGTAGTTGCCCTGCACGGCGCTGTCCTCGAGCGTGAGGTTGGCATTGATGCGCAGCTTGTCCTCTAGGGTCACGTACGACGTCTCGAACTCGCCGCCCCAGGCGTGTACCGAGGGGATGTTCGACATGCCGCCGTCGAAGGGAACCGGATCCTGCTCGATGTACTGCATGTCGTGGTAGACGTAGAAAAACGCGGCGGCGTTGAAGCGTAGGTGCCGGTCGAGGAACATGTTCTTCGAACCGATTTCGTAGGCGGTGTTGGTCTCCAGCTTGAAGGTGTTGGGCACGACCACGGCGCTCGCGATGCCGTTCACGCCGCCCGGCTTGTAGCCGCGCGCGGCGCTCGCATAGAGCAACGCGTCGGGCGTCAGATCGTAGTCCAGTTCGAGCCGGCCGGTGGTGGCGTGGCCGCTGTAGCCGTGCACCACGTCGTCGACCGCGTATTGGGAGAAGTTGTGGCTGTCCTCGCTGTAGGTGTCATGGTTGTAGCGGACGCCCGCGGTCAGCCTGAGATCGTCGGCGATGTGAAAGGTGCCCTGCAGGAACGGCGAATAGGATTTCCGGCTCACCGTCGACGAATTGCCGTAGGCGAGGTTCCCCGGGGGAGCGGTCTGGATGTCCGGCGTCAGCGTGACGTCGGGGGTGGGCGTGGTGCCCTCGAATTCGGCGACGAACTGCGTGCTGGTCTGCCGCATCAGGAACACGCCACCGATCCACTCGAACCTCGAGCCCGGCAGCGAGAGGAGGTCGAGTTCTTCGTTGTAATTCTTGAGCGTGGTGTTCCAGGCCGCCACGTCGTCGTACGAGCCGAACAGCGAGATGGCGCTTCGCGAGCTGTCTTCCTGCTGACGGTGGTCGAGGCTCTGATAGGCGCTGATCGACTTGACCAGGAAGTAGGGCAGGTCCCATTCCAGGTTCAGGTGGAACAGCTGGTTGTGCAGACGGAACTTGGAGGGGTAATCCTGGGTCACCGTGCGCGGATCGGAGTTCGGATCGTCGACGTTCTTCTGCGCCGCGCCATTCTCGTTCGACTGGTACCACTGGCCGGTGAGCGTCGCGGAGAAATTATCGGTGGGCTTCCAGAGGATGGCGGCCTTGCCGCCTTGATCGTGCGCGTCGTCCAGATAGTAGTCGGGGATGGCGGTGTCCCGGGTAAACCCGTCATGGTCGTACTTCTGCACCGACAGGCGCACGGCGAGGGTGTCGCCCACCGGAATGTTGACCTCGGCGCGCTCGCGGGCCAGGCCGTAGTTGCCCGCGGTGACGTCTCCCGAGCCGCTGAACTTGCCGAGTTCGGGCTGCCGGGTGACCACGCTGATCGCGCCGCCGATGGAGCTTTCGCCGTACAGGGCGCCTTGCGGCCCGCGCAGCACCTCGATCCGGTCGACGTCGAACAGGGTCTGGTCGAGCGAGATGGTGTTGGCGATGTAGACGCCGTCGACGAACAGCGCCACCCCGGGCACGGTGGTCGGCGCGTTCTCCGGTGTCTCGTCGCCGACGCCGCGTATGGTGGTGATGGTCTCGAATCCCGAGCTCTTGGTGATCTCGAGGCCCGGCACCATGCCGTTGAGACCGGCCAGGTCGTTGACGTTGGATTTGTCCAACGCGTCCATCGATACCGTGGTGATGGCGAGCGCCGTCTTCTGCAGGTCGGTGTCGCGACGCTCCGCCGTGACCTGGATCTCCTCCAAGGCGCCGCCTTGCCCGGTGCCGGTGTCGACGATGGTCTCGGCACGGATCGTGGGCGGCAACAGCACCAAGGCGGATCCGATCGCGGCCAGCAGCCCGCCACGATGCGGCGGTGTTGCGGGGCTGGAAGAGGAGCGTGCAGGCATCTGGAAATTCCCTTTGGTTGATGACGTCGTGTAAAAGCAACGCCTGAGTGTCAAATTTACTATGCACACGCGGGTGAGAACTTTCTTGGCTTACAGCGCACAGAATATTGTGCGGTGATGGTTTGCGGACGGCTACCGCCGCAGGCCGCGCTCGTGGCGGGCCTGGCAAGCCGTGAAGCGCCTATGCGCAAGTTCGCAGGAGGCGCACGCGGTACAGTGAGCGGGAGCGCATCAATCGTTGGAGACAAAAAAATGAACAACCTCGCGCAAGCGCAATCCCCGTCGGCACTGTTCGGCCTTCCCTCCGACGCCGGCGGCAAAGATTTCGGTGTCTTCATGCCCATGGCCAACGGCGGCTGGATCTTGTCCGAAAATGCGCCGCCGCTCGACGGCTCGTACGACTATAACCTGCAGGTTGCACTGTCGGCGGAGAAACATGGTTTCGATTTCATCATGTCGATGGCCAAATGGCGGGGATACGGGGGCGTCACCCAGCACTGGCGCCGGTCGCTCGATTCGCAGATCTTGATGGCGGCGCTGGCGGCCGTGACCCGGCGCGTGCGGGTGGTCTGCACCGTGCACACGCTCTTACAAAATCCCGCGGTGACCGCCAAGATGATGGCCACCCTCGATCAGATCAGCCATGGACGGGCGGGTCTCAACCTGGTGACGGGCTCGTACAAGGGTGAGTTCGAACAGATGAGTGCCTGGCGCGACGACGTCAATCACGATGATCGCTACGATCTTGCCCAGGAATGGATCGACATCATCAAGCGGCTGTGGGTTGAGGAATCAGTCACCTACCACGGCAAATATTTTTCCATGATCGACTGTCAGTCGGAGCCGAAGCCGCCGCAGCGACCGTTTCTGGTGTGTGCCGGCACGTCTGAAAAGGGCATGCATTTCACGGTGGACGAAATGGACGCCATCTTCGCGGGCGGCCGGAACGACGAGGAGCTCGCCAAGATCTGCTCGAACATCAAGGCGCTCGCCCGGGAGCGTGGCCGCGCGGTCAAGACCTACACCATGATGATTTTGGTCATCGGCGACACCGACGCCGAGGCCGAGGCACAGGCGGAGCACTTTCGCGCCGGCTTCGATTTCGAAGCCTGCAAGGGCATGATGCGCGCCTACGGATTTCTCGATGCGGAGATCGGCAAGGAGAACGCCTTCGTCATGAATGCGCGTTCGAGCTTTATGGCCGCCCGCATCGTGGGCTCCGCGGCAACCGTCGCGGCGCGGCTCATGGACATGCTGGAGCGCTGTCATCTCGACGGCATGATGTTGATTTTTCCAGACTATCTACATTCGATCCCCATTTTTGCGACCGAAATCCTGCCGCAGATCCGGGCGCGCTTTCCTGCGGGCCACGCTCATGTCGTCTGAGCTGGAGCCCAAGGTCGCGGCCGGCGCCTTGCAGCCGATGATCCTGCCCGGCACCACGGCGTTGGTGCTGGTCGACATCCAGGAGGATTTCGTCTCGCCCGACGGTGCCGCGGCGCGCTGGGGCGACGTCACGGCGTTCGAACCGGCCCTCGAGCGGATCGAGGCGCTGATCACGGCGGCCGGTGCGCGGGGGGTCGCGCGGGTGTACCTGCGCGTGGTGACGCGGCCGCAGACCGACTCGGCCGCACTCAAGACCCTGCATGAGCGCAAGGGGCGTCCGCCCGAGTCCGTGGCGCTGTGCCGGGCCGGCACGTCGGGCGCCGACTATTACCGGGTCTTACCCCAGCCGGGCGACATCGAGATCGAGAAGACCTTGTATTCGGGGTTTGCGGGCACCGATCTCGAGGCGAGGCTGCGTGCCCGCGGCATCGACACGTTGGTGCTGGTGGGATTCACCACCGACTGCTGCGTGGACTGCACCGCTCGCGACGCCTTCCACCGCGATTTCAACGTTTTCGTCGTGACCGACGCCTGCGGCGCCTACGAGCCGGCACTGCACGAGGGGTCGCTCAACGGCCTGGCCAAGAATTGCGCTCTGCTCACGGATAGCGCTGCCGTCCTGGCGGCATGGTCCTGACCGGCCGCGAGGCGGCGGCACCCCTGAGCGCGGATACCTTGTTGGTGGGCGCCACGCTCATCACCCAGGATGCCGGCCGGCGTATCGTCAGAGACGGTGCGCTGGCGATTCGCGGCGACCGCCTGTGCGCGGTGGGCGCACGCAGCGACATAGCACCGGTCTGTGCGGCGCGGGAGGTGGTCGACGCACGCCGCTTCGTCATCACGCCCGGCTTCGTGAATGGCCACGTGCACACCACGGAGACGCTGATCAAGGGCTTCATCCCGGAGGACGTCGGCTTCGCGGACGGCATCTGGCGCTGGTCGGTGCCACTCTACCAGTTGCAGTCACCGGCCGAGCAGTGCCTGGCCGCCCGGCTCTCGGCGGTGAGCATGCTGCGCTCGGGCACGACGTGCTTCCTGGAGGCGGGCACCATCCTAGCGCTCGACGAGGTCTTCGCGGACCTCGCAACCACCGGCATCCGCGGCCGGGTCGGGCGCTGGGTGCTCGATCGGGCCTCGTCACCCGATCAGGAGCAAGCGGCGCTCACCGACCGGGCGCTGCGCTTGCTGGAGGATGAACTGCGACGCTTTCCGGGCGGCGCCGGGCAGCGTCTGGCGGCGTGGCCGCTGCTGATCGGGCACAGCACCAACACGGACGAGTTGTGGCGTGCGGCGAGCGAGCTGGCCGTGCGCCACGGCGCCGGCATCTCGGCCCACATGAGCCCGACGGAGGGCGATCCGGACTGGTATCTCGCTCATGCGGGCCGCCGCCCCGTCGAGCACCTGGCTGCGCTGGGTGTGCTTGGTCCGCGCGTCAACCTCGTCCACATGGTGCATGTCAGCGAGGCGGAGGTGGCGCTGCTGGCCGCGACCGACACGCACGTCACGCATTGCCCCGGTGCGGCGCTGAAAGGCGCGTTCGGGCTGTCGAGTTGCGGACGATTTCCGGAGATGTTGCAGCAGGGCGTGACGGTGATGCTCGGCACCGACGGCGCGGATCACGCCGACCTGATGCGTGCGATGACCCTGGCGGCCTCGATCTTCAAGGATGCACGGCGCGACACCGGCCTCGTTCATGCGCAACGAGCGCTCGACCTGGGCACGCTGCACGGTGCGCGCGCGCTCGGACTGGAGGACGACATCGGCAGCCTGGAAGTGGGCAAGAAGGCGGATTTCGTACTGCACGACATCGACCGGCCGGAATGGCGACCGCTGCTCGACCCCGTGGCGCAGCTGATCTGGTCGGCGGACGGGCGCGCCGTCCACAGCGTATGGGTGGACGGCCGACGGGTCGTCGACGATTACCGGTGCACGCTCGTCGACGAGGAGGCGTTGTACGCCGACGCCCAGCGCGCCGCCGAGGACATCACGACGCGATCGGGTTTGTCCTGAGAGTTGGCGAGGCTTACTCGCTCGGAAATATCGAACGGGGGATGCGCACGTGGATGCCGCGCCGGCCGTCGACCACCTGCGTGATGGCGAAGTCCGCGGCGACGCTCATGAGCGAATAGCCGTCGTTCTTCGAGAGTCCCTGGTGGTCGTGCAGGAAATTCAGCATGTCGAGCGAGGCGCTGCGCATCGCGACGTTCAGATCCTCGTCGAAGCCATGCACGATCCAATACTTGGGGGTCTCGAGCAGCGGCGAGGGGAACGCGAAATCGCGACGCAGGATGAGCTGGAACGTGACGTCGAGCGAGGCCTCGATCGCGGTGCCCGACAACTCGCCGTCGCCCTGCGATATGTGCGGGTCGCCGATGGAAAACAACGCACCGTCCACCTGCACGGGGTAGTACATGGTCGAGCCGGCGCCGATGCGCCAGTTGTCGATGTTGCCGCCATGTGTGCCGGGGGGCACGGTGCTGACCCGGCCGGCGACGTCGGGCGCGACGCCGGCGGTGCCCAGATGCGGACGCACGGGGATGCGCACACCCTCGAGCGCCTTCTGCCGGTCGCATTCAGGACACCGCGTGACGGTACCGGGCACCAGGTATTTACCGGGAAACTGGTAGGCGTACAGCGCCTGGGCGGTGTGTCCGTTCACGTCGATCTGGTAGATGGTGACACGCTCGGTCTCGGCGAACTCCTTGTAGAGGTAGCCCCAGTTCGCGGCGAGGTTCGATCCGTAACGGCAGCGCGGCATCATGCTGAGATAGCGCACCTCCAGCATGTCCCCCGGCTTGGCGTCCTCGACGTAGATGGGACCGGTCATGATGTGCACGCCGGGATTGCGATCCTCGGGCCCGATGTCGCGAAAGATCGTGCCGACCGCCGCGTCGATCATCAGATCCGGATCGTCGCCGGCGTGATGTGTGATGGCCTCGGCCTGGACCAGATCCCCGCTGCGCACCGTGATCGCGGGCGCAAGACCTGCGTCGAAGTAGCCCCAGTGCACGGTCCCGGGCGTCGCCGCAATCTTATGCAGCGCGCCGGGCTGAGTGCGCAGACGTGCGTTCGGATGATTGTGATTCAGCGACACCGTGACTTCCCCTCTAAAGCCTTCAGTGCGGAGCTTAAGACGGCGTGCCGCGCCTGTCTTGATCGGCCGCGCATCGGCTCTTGCGGAGAACGCTCCTTGGCCGGCCTAGTGCGCCGCCGCGACGGCTCCCCCCCGTTGCCGGCGATACTCGCGGGGACTGGTGCCGTAATCGGCGCGGAAGGACCGGCTGAAATGGGCCGCATCATTGAATCCCCAGCGGAAGCATATTTCGCTGATCGACAGTTTGCGGTGGGCGACGCTGGTCAAATCGGCGCGGCAATGTTCCAACCGTCGCTTGCGTACATACTGGCTGAAGCTCAGATTGGCCTGTTGGAACAACTTTTGGATGTAGCGGGCCGACACGTGCTGCTGATGCGACACGTCTTCCAGCGTCAGCTCGCCGTTGCCGAGCTGTTGTTCGATGGCCTGGCAGATGCGGTGAAAGTTGCTGGCGCCCGCGACGTCGAAGCAACCGAGGGCGGAGCTCTCCGCGAGACTCGAAATGACGAATTCCGAAATCGCCACCTCGATCGGGCGAATGTGCTCAACGGTCAATTCTTCCAGTTCGCTCACGATGGACTGCAGCAATTTGACGAAGATGCGGTTGACGGCCGCCCGGCAAGTCAGCGTGCCGATCGACAGCACCTTCAAGTTGAGCAACCGCGGATGCAGCAGCGTCTGGGGAATTCGCAGGTACAGCATCGCGAAGTGATCGGGCAGGCGCAGCGTAGAGGCGTGGCCCGCCGGACCGTACAAGATATCGCCGGGTCGCAGCGACACCGGCGGGCCGCCCTGCTCGACCAGGAATACGCCGTCGAGCGGTACCGCGAGCCATAGACATGGGGTGCGGGTTACGCAGACGCCGGACAGCGTTTGCGCCGAGGAGGAAACCCGTGCGAACTCGATCCCGAGCGGAGAGGTCACGCTGCAGACGTCGCCATGGAATCCGTCCCGGTCCAACAGCCGGGCACCGGGCAGAGAGATCTGCATGAGTGCGTCGCGCCAGACGGTTTCGCGATCCTCGTCGCGACAGGACTCCGTGGACCATTTTCTGGATTGCATCGGCAACCTCGATCGACCGGTGATGCGGGTCTGGCTGTGAAGGGCGGCTAATCGACAAGAGTTGAGCAAGAGTCGTGCCACGTGAAAACCACGTTGCACCCGGGTAATTGCCCGATATAGGGTGTACGCCAGGTGCGATTAGTGCGTAGTCGCTGTCTCGCTGGTCCGGGATGGGGCGCGGGGTCGTGGCCAGCCTCGGTGCATGTCGAAGCAAGACAAGTCGTTGTCGGCCTGCGCACCATCGAATTCACGAACCTCGAGGCGGAACGACATGAACAACTCAGCAGGAGGCGCTCCGCGCACAGGCAGTTGGCCGGTGTTTGCCGCGGTTTCGCTGGCTTTTTTTCTGCTCAATTTGTCGACGTTCACCTCGCTCGGGGTGGTGCTCTACACCATGGTGGCCGAATTGCACTGGTCGCTTACGGCGGCCGGATTATGTTTCACCGTGCTGGGACTTGCGTGCGGCCTCTCGAGCCCACTGCCGGCCTTGTCCATGCGCTGGTTGGGCGGCCGCGTCACGCTGTGTGGCGGTTGCCTGCTTCTGGTGGTGGGGTTCACGATCGCCTCGGTTGCACAGAGCATGTATGCCTTTTACGCGGCGATGCTGTTCCTGGGGCTTGGCTACGCGCTCGCCGGCAACGTACCCGGGGTTTATCTTCTGGCCGGCTGGTTCAAGGGCCGCACGTCGCGCGTCATCGGGCTGTATCTGATGCTCGGCGCACTGGGTGCGGCCTTCGGGCCGCCCATCGTCGAGTTCATCGTGAGCGTCGGGGGATGGCGCACCCATTGGCGAATCATGGCGCTGGCGGCAGCGCTCACCGGTGTCGTGTGTCTGCTGTTCGTCCGTGATGCCGAGCCCGCGGCCACGCAGGTGGGCGCGCGTGCCGCGGGACAGGTTCCGTCCGACGCCGGCGCGGCCGGCTTCGACGCGGGCGCGGGCGCGGGAGCGGAGGCCGGCGCATGGAGCGCGCGTAGAGCCTTGTTCACGTGGCAGTTCGTGCTCGTGACGGCGGCACTGACAATGACCACGGCCTGCGTCACGACCTATTCGAGCGTCATGGTGACGCACCTGGTCAAACGGGGTGCCACCCCGGCCGGCGCGGCCCTGGTGCTCGGCGCGATGGCCATCACCGCCACCTTCATCAAAGGCGGCGCGGGGCGCCTCTGCGAGTCCGTGCATTCGTCCACGGTGCTCGGCGCAGGTCTCCTCATGCAGGCCCTGGGCAGCGCGGTGCTGGCCCACGCTGCCACGCCCCTCGTGCAATACGCCGGTGCACTGACCTTCGGCGCAGGATGGGGGTTCGCCTATGTGGCCGGCACGGTGGCGCTGCTCGATTACTTCGGCGGCACGGTCGGCGCAAAAATCTTGTCGGTGGTCTGGCTGCTGTGTTCCGCCGCCGCCGCCGGGCCGCCGGCGGCCGGCATGATTGCTGACAACTTCGGCACCTTCGCGCCGATTTTTCATATCTATGCGGGCATACTGGTCGTGCTCTCCCTGCCGATCTTCATCATGAGCGCTCCCGCACACGGTCGCGACGTCCCGGGAACCGGTACGCCCCTCAGCGGGGAGCCGCAGATTTGACCTTGGGTGCGAATCCGCTGGCCGTCGATCTGCTGATCCTGGATACGACGCTCGTCACGATGGACGATGATCGCCGCATCATCGTCGACGGTGCGCTGGCCGTGACGGGGTCGACGATCGTCGCCGTCGGCAAATCCATCGATCTGAAGAGCCGCTATGTCGCCCGGCAGGTCGTCGATGGACGTCGCTTCGTGATCACCCCCGGCCTCGTCAACACGCACGTGCACGTGACGGGCGAGCCGCTGACGCGTGGTCTGGTACCGGACGATGCCGGGTTCGAAGAGAATGTGTACGGCTATCTGGTGCCCGTGCACCAGGCCTACACGGAGGAGGACGAACACCTGGCGTGCCGTCTGGCGGCACTCGAGATGCTGCGTTCGGGGACCACCTGTTTCCTCGAGGCCGGCACGATCCGCTTCCTGGATGCCGTGGTTGACGGACTCGAAACGGCCGGTATCCGTGGCCGTGTGGGCCAGTGGGCCTGGGACTTCGATCCCGCCGACCAATCGCATCCGGCCGCCGCCACCGACGCGGCCATTCGCGTGCTCAGCGACGAGCTTGCACGCCATCCGCTGCAGACCGACAAACGCATCGCTGCGTGGCCGCTCCTGGTGGGACACATGACCTGCAGCGATGCCCTGTGGCTCGCCGCCAAACGGCTCGCCGACCAGCATGGCGTCGGCGTCGCTGCGCACATGAGCCCGGTGCGGACCGATCCTGATTGGTTTCTGCAACGTCACGGGCGGCGACCGGTCGAACATCTGGCGGCGATCGGTGTGTTGGACTGCAACGTCATGCTGACGCATGCCGTGCACGTGAACGACGCCGAGGTGGCGTTGCTCGCGTCCGCCCGCGCCAACGTCTCCCATTGCGCCACCAGCGCCTTGAAGGGCGCGTATGGGGCGACCGCGGTGGGGCGTTTCCCGGAAATGCACCAGCAGGGTGTCAACCTCACGCTCGGCACGGACGGCAACAACAACAGCAACTACCACGACCTCATGCGGGCAACGTATTTGCTGGCGGGGTTGTACAAGGATGCACGCCGCGATGCGACGTTGTTTCCCGCCGAGCTGGCCTACACCTGTGCCACGCTGAACGGTGCCCGGGCGCTGCGGATGGACACGCTGATCGGTTCGCTCGAGCCCGGCAAGAAAGCGGATTTCGTGGCGCACGATACGCATCGCCCGGAGTGGCGCCCGCTGTTCAACGTGGTCAACCAGCTGGTGTGGTCGGCGGACGGCCGTGGCGTGCACAGCGTGTGGGTGGACGGCGTGCGCGTGGTCGAGGACTACCACAGCACCCAGCTCGACGAAGAGCAGCTTTACGCCGATGCGCAAACGGCCGGGGAGGCCATCGTCGCGCGCGCGGGCCTCGCGGTGCGGCAGCACTGGCCGGTGATATGAACGCGCCGGCCGGCAATCCGTGCCCGGCGCCGGCCGTCTTCCCGGTCAGGATGCTGCTCGCGACGGGCGTGCCTTATCTCATGATGATGGGCTCGACGTTCTCCTCGCTGGGAGTGGTGCTGCCGCACATGATCGCGCCGCTTCACATGAACTGGGGGCAGGCGGGGTCCGGCTTCACGCTGCTGGGGCTCGCCGCCGGACTGTCGAGTCTGCTGCCGACGCCTCTCATCCGACGCTGGGGGGCGAGGGTGACGATGTCTCTGGGTGCCTTGACGCTCGCCGCTGCCTACGCGGTGCTGGCGACGTGCCGCGGCATCGCCGGGTACGAGGCGGGTGCGTTGCTGCTCGGGGTGGGTTTCAGTCTGATCGGCGCGGTACCCGGCCTTACCGTGTTGAGCGGCTGGGCAGGACAACGGCAGGGCGTGGTGTTCGGTTGTTACCTCGCGTGCGGAGGGTTGGGCGGTGCGGTGTGGCCCGGCCTGGTCGAGGCTGTAATCTCTGCCACCGGCGGCTGGCGCGGTTATTGGTGGTTCATGGTATCGCTGATGGCCGGTGTCGGCGGTGCCTGCGTGGCGCTGGTCGGCGAGCGGCCGGCGGTGGCCCACATCACGACCGACCCTGTGGCCGCCTCGCACGGGTGGACGTTGTTCGAAGCACTCCGCAGCGGACAGTTCTACCTGGTCGGCCTCGCCATCGCGGCGACGTATCTCATCGCCTCCACGGTCAACGCGTTCACGTTTTCGTATCTCTCCTTGATCGGCGTCGCCACCTCGATGGCGGTGGTGACCTTCAGCATCCAGTCCGCCTGCCACGCGGCGTTTCCGCTGCTAATGGGCGGCGTCGCCGAGCGCGTCGGCGCCGAGCGGCTGCTCATCGGCGGACTCGTAATCCAGGCCGTCGGGATGCTGGCGCTGGCGTTCGGCTCCTCCCGCCTCACGCTGCTGGTGTTCGCGGTGGGCGTTGGCGGCGGCTACGGCACGGTGTTCCTGGCGACGACGCTGGTGCTGGAGCGCTACTTCGGCGCCCGCCATTACTGCGCCGTGTTCGGTGCCAACCAGCTGTTCACCACCATTTCGGTGATCGGCCCCGTCGTGGTGGGCGTGATCGCCGACCGCACCGGGCGCTTCGACGAATCGTTTGCCGCGGGCGCCGGGCTGCTGTTGATGGCCGCCGGCGCCGCCGCCCTGTTGCGGCCTCCGCCGCACCGCATCGCGGCGTCCGCGGTGGCCCGCTGATGCGCCGCAGGATCGGGGTGCTGGCCGTGCTCTGCCATCGCCGCGGCACGGCGGCCATCGCCAGTTGGTGCATGCAGCCGCCGCGCGAACGGTGGACGACGATGGCGATTGCGACCGTGGAGGGGGCTCATTGATGTCGTCACGACCCGGTGCGGCGGCGGAAGGGCGGCTGGCGGCCATCGACCGCGTCATCGACCGCGACGAACTGGTGCAGCTCGTGCTCGAGTTGTGCAACATTCCCTCGCCCATGGGCACGGGTGGTGAGGCGGGGCAGTTCGTGTTCGACTGGCTGGCGCGCGAGGGCTTCGCGCCGCGCAAGGCCGGGCTGGTGGCGGAGCGTTTCAACGTGATCGGGGAGTACGGCGGCGGCGGCGCCGCAGGCGTGGAGGGCGTCGCGGCGGATGGGAGCATGGTGGGGGCCGGACGCAATCTGTTGTTCACCAGTCACCTCGACACCGAGAGTCCGCTCTACCATCCGGACGACCGATATTCGTTGCGGCCGGGGACGGCGGCGGATCCGCAGTGGCTGCGTGCCTGGCTGGAGGGTGACATGTTCTTCGGCCACGCGGTGGGCAACGATCGGGGGCCGATGGCGTGTTTTCTGATCGCAGCCAGGGCGCTGAAACGTGCGGGGCTGGAGCTCGCTGGCACGCTGTACCTGTCGGCGTGTCCGGGCGAGATCGGGCCGGAGCCGGCGGAGGAGCATCAGGGGCCGGCGTATCTCGGCAAAGAGGTGGGCGCGGCGTATCTGCTCGCGCACGGCGGGGTGGCGCCGGACTTCGTCATCGCGGCGGAGGGCACCGATTTCGGCGTGAACTGGACGGCATGCGGCTATGCAAACTACTGCATCACGGTGTACGGCGAGGCGGTGTTCACGCCGCTGCTCACGCATCCGGAACGTCTCGCGGACCATCCCAATCCCATCGTGCGCATGACGCACGTGATCGCCTTGCTGCAGGAGTGGGCGCGTGGCTATGAAATACGGCACCGCTACGAGGGGGTGGGGGGCACGGCCATTCCGAAGGTGCAGATCGGCGCCATCCGCGGTGGCAACGCGCGCTCATTGGGGGCCGGCAGCGAGGTGTGTTCTTTGTATGTGGAGATCAACCTCACGCCGCGGCAGCGCATCGCGGACGTGGACCGCGAACTGCGTACGTTGTTCCGCGACGCGAACTGCCGTGACGTCGAGCTGCGGCCTTTCGTACTGCGGCATGGCTTCGAAGCCGAGGCGGGTGCCGTGGAGCCGTTGCGCCGCGCCTTGGACGTGGCGCATCGTGCCGTGCGTGGCGCACCGATCGCGTTGAGTGCTCCGGTGTACTCGAGCATGTGGCGGGATCACAATGTGTTCAACATGAACGGCATTCCTGCCGTGACCATGGGGCCGGTGCGCTGGCGACCGCGGATCGATGATCTGGTTGCGTGCGCGAAACTGTATGCGTTGACGGCGCTCGAAGTGTGCGGTGTCCAGGAACGCTGAGCATGCGCACGCCGGGCGACCCGCGGTCGCCGGCCGCCGCCGCAAGTGTGGAGGCGTGCCCAGGCAAGACGCGGAGGGTCCGCTCGTGCCATCCTTCGAATCATCAATCACACAGGGCGGATCATGCTGACGCGCTCCATCGAAGTAAAGCCGCTGACGCGGCGCATCGGCGCGGAAATCGCCGGAATCGATCTCGGCCATCCCTTGAGCGACGAGCAGTTCGGGATCATCCACGACGCCCTGATCCGGCATCTGGTGATCTTCTTTCGCGACCAGCACTTGTCGCACGACGCGCATAAAGAGTTCGGGCGCCGCTTCGGGCCGCTGGCCATCCATTCGAGCGTGCCGGGGCTGTCCGCACAACATCCGGAGATCGTCGCCATCCATGCCGACGCGGATTCGAAGTTCGTGGCGGGCGAGACCTTCCACTCGGATCTGTCCTGCGATGCGGAGCCGCCGCTCGGCAGCATCTTGTACATTCCCGTCATGCCGGATCACGGCGGCGATACGGTGTTCGTCAGCATGTACGCCGCGTACGAAGCGCTGTCCGCGCCCATGAAAACCTATCTCGGCGGGCTGTCGGCGGTGCACGATGCGGGACCGGTCTACCGGGCCATCTTTCCGGATCGCGATCGGCAGTACCCGCGTTCCGTGCATCCGGTGGTGCGCACGCATCCGGTTTCGGGTCGCAAACTGCTGTACGTGAATCCTTCCTACACGACGCATCTCGTCGACGTGCCGAAGCCCGAGAGCGCGGCGATCCTGAACTACCTGTATCAACACTGCGCCAATCCCGATTTCAGCGTGCGGTTTCGCTGGAGCCCGAATGCGGTCGCGTTCTGGGACAACCGTTGCACCTGGCACCAGGCCGTATGGGATTATTTTCCCGACGTGCGCTCGGGGTTCCGTGTCACGGTGGCCGGCGACAAACCCTACTGAGGCTCCCATGTCCGAGTCATTGCAGATGCGCGGGTTGAAAGACGGGTTCGGCGCCGAAATTCTAGGTTTCGACGCGGCGCGCGCCGACGATGCCGCGCTCGACGCGGTGGTGCAGGCATTTCATCTGCACGGAGCCGTGGTGCTGCGCGATCAGGTGATGCAGCCGGGCGATCTGCTGCGCCTGATCGGGCGGTTCGGCACGCCGGAGGGGCATACCCTTCAGCAGTACACGCTGCCGGGGTATCCGAACATCTACATTTTGTCGAACAAGAAGGTCGACGGCAGAGCCATCGGCGCGCACAACGACGGCGTCGGCTGGCATACGGATTACTCGTACAAGGAGGTCCCGGTGATGGCGACCCTGTTGTACGCCGTGGAGGTGCCCCCGGAAGGTTCCGACACGCTGCTGGCCGACATGTGCGCTGCGTACGAGGCGCTCCCGCCGCAGCGCCGGCAGGAGCTCGACTCCCTGATCGTGCATCACAGCTATCAGCATTTCATGGAGAACCGCGAGCATGGGCGGATGACCTTGAGCGCGGAGCTCAAGGCGGAGAATCCGGACGTGTTCCATCCGCTGGTGCGGGTTCATCCCGCGAACGGCCGGCGCGCCCTGTGGGCGAGCACGGGTACGGTGAAGGGCATCGTCGGCATGACGCAGTCGGAGGCCGTCGCCCTCATCGACGAACTGGTCGGGTTCATCACTCAGGACCGGTTCGTCTACCGCCACCGCTGGCGCGCGGGTGACGTCCTGGTCTGGGACAACCGCTGCACGCTGCATACTGGCACCCTGTACGACGATCAGAAGTACGATCGCCTGATGCACCGGCTGTGGGCGAAGGGCGAGCCGGTGATCGGGGTGGGCGGGCGCTGACGTACGAGCGGTTTGGGGATGCCGGCGGGGGTGTAGGTATGCCGACGGGCTAAGGGGCTTCCTCCCTCATTCGTTGCCAGCCGGCACGGTAGTGGTCCACCAGCCATAGATTGAACTGGCGCTGGGCGCCCTCCTGCCAGGAGTAGCGGCCGCGCGGCGCGAACTTGGACTTCAATCCCAGGTGCACCATTGCGTCGACGTGCAGATCTTGCGCGACGATCTCGCTGACCGACTCTTGGTTGATCTTCATCAGTGCGTCGAACATGGGGTTTTGCATCGCGTCCGGGAGCACCAGGGAGCCCATGACCATGGAATGATGATCGGCGTCCTCGGCCTGCAGGATGAGGTACAGCACCATGTCGGAATTCAGGACCAGGGAAAGCGTCGGCGGAAGGTTCACGAACAGGACGCGATGTCGCTCCGCATCGGTCAGCTGCGGAAATATGGGCAGCAACGCCTTTTGTGTCGGATTGAAGCTGGCGTCGGGATGGGTCGAGCCGTTGGTGCGATAGTAACCGGCGGTGTCGGCCGGCAGATCCGGGAACGCCGCGAGGTTGCTCGGCACCGGATCGTGTAGAGGTCCCCCGTGCAGCCGGTTGGCATGGTAGCCGTCGTTGTTGTTCTCGAACATCACCTTCCAGTTCCAGTTGTAGCGGCTGGCGTCGCGCGGCCGGGGACCGTCGAGGTCGGCCAGCCCGTAGTGCGCGACGACCTCCTCCAGGGCGGCCAGCCGTGGCGCGAGTGAAGGTGCGTCGGCGTCGAAATTGACGAAGATGAAGCCCTGCCACACCTCGACCTTGAGCCGCGGCAGGCCGTGCCGTGTGCGGTCGAAATTACAGGTGCGCGACATGGCGGGCGCACCGACAAGCTCGCCCGTCAACGAATAGGTCCAATGATGGTAGGGGCAGACGAGGCCGCGTGTGTTGCCGCTGCCTTCGGCGACTAGCATGGCGCGGTGCTGGCACACCGCGGACATCGCCGCGATCTCGCCGTCCAGGGTGCGGGTAACGACCAGCGGCTCGCCCACGTGCTTGGAGCAGAAGTAATCCCCCGCGTTGCGCACCCACGACTCGCGGCCGACGCAGAGCCACTCCTTGAAGAACAGCGCCTCCTTTTCGAACGCGAAGAACTCCTGATCGACGTAGCAGGCGGGCGGCAGCGATTCGGCGACGGAGAAATCGAGCACCGAGGTCGAAAAACTGTCGAAGAAGGCATCGTTCAGCAGGGAGCGGGAGACGGCATTGAACATGACGAGGGTTCCATCCTGATTTGCGCGTGTTCTGTAATGTGTCGACGGGGCAGAGGCTAACCCTTCCTGGAGCGCGCGTCTTGGCTGAGCGCGTACTGCGATTTGCGCTGGCGGCCTGCCGGCGTAGTGCCCCGCAGCCGCGACCGCGGTGGCTAGCTCATCAGCGCCGCGGCGCGCACGGGGCAGCCGGTGGCGCCGACTACTTTGATCGGAAATGCGACCAGCAAGAATTCGCGCCCGGCGAGCCGTTCCAGGCCACACAGTTGTTGCAGCATGTAAACGTCGTTCGACATCCACACCTGATGCGTGGGATCCCACCATTCGGCGGGGTCATCCATGCCGATCATGTCCGTGGCGAAGAGTTTCATGCCGCGCTCGACCAGCCACTGCGCCGTCTTCGTCGGCACATAGGGACGGTTCTTGTTCATGTCGGGCAGCCCCCAGTAGCGGTCCGAGCCCGTCCAGCAAACGGTTGCGGTGTCCGGCCCAATGCGCCGGCCGGATTTCTCCTCCGCCGCCGCAAAATCATCGCAGGTGATGGCCTCACCCGCCTTGCGGTGGGTGAGGTCCAGCAGATGGCCGGGCAGCAACAGTCGTTCCAACGGCAGACGGTCGATGGGGTCGCCCGGTTCATGAAAGTGCCGCGGCGCATCCAGGTGCGTGCCGCAGTGTTCGGGGAACAGCATCATGTTGGTTTCGTACGCCGCCTTGCCGCCGGTCATGAGCCGCGTCCGGGCAAAGGTGTCCATGGGTGGGAACGCCACCGTCCAGTTGCCACCGTTGCGCATGCCGGCGGTCATCTCGTGGCTCAGGTCGATGATTTCGCGAAAGGGTGGTTGCATCGGCGCTCCGGTCGAGTACCTGCCCGAGCTTACGGCACCCCGTGCGCCAGGACTTGCCACGGAGCGCCCGATTTTATGCGGTGCGGCGCGGCCCGCCGGGCAGCGGCGCGTGCGCTGGGATCAATTCAAGGTCCGTCAGTTCCCGCCACAGCGCGTCGGGGATGGGCCATTCCAGGGCTGCAACATTGCGGGTAACGCTCTCGGCGCGGGAGACGCCGATCAGTATCGACCGGACGGCGGGATGGGCGCGGGCAAACTGCAGGGCGAGGGCGGTCAACGGCACGTCGTGGCGGGCACACGCCGCCGCGAGGTCCTGCGTTCTGCGCAGGACGTCAGCCGACGCGGGCGCATAGTCGAAGCGGGCTCCGGTCACCGCGCCGGTCGCCAGAATGCCGGAATTGAACACACCGCCGAGCACGATGTCGACGCCACGGCTTTGCGCCAGCGGCAAAAACGAATCGAGCGCGCTGTGATCCAGCAGCGTGTAACGCCCGGCCAGCAGCGCCACGTCGAAGTCGGCGTCCTGCAACAGCGCTGCGCCGAGTTCCGCCTCGTTGACGGCAAGGCCCATGGCGCCGATGTCACGGTTGCGCCGCAATTCCTGCAGCGCTGCGAAGGCGCCCTTGGCGGCGATCCTGCGCTGCCGATCGAAGCCGCTGCCGTGGTTGCGGCGGTCGAGATCGTGGACGAACACGATGTCCGGCCGCGGCAGACCCAGCCGCATCTGCGATTGCTCGAAGGCGCGCAGCGTACCGCCGTAGCTGTAATCGAACAGCGGCGTGAAGGGCAGCGGATCGACGAAGGGACCGGCCGGCGCTGCGGTTCTTGCAGCCGTCATCACGCAGCCGACCTTGGTCGAGAGTACGTAGCTCGAGCGCGGCCGGCCGCGCAAAAAACGTCCCAAACGCAGCTCGCTCAGCCCGTATCCGTAGAAAGGGGCCGTGTCGAACCAGGTGATGCCGGCCGCGACCGCGGCGTCGAGGGCGAGAGTCGCTTCCTCGTCCGCGAGGGCACGGTAGAGGTTGCCGATCCCGGCGGCGCCGAAGCCCAGTTCACTGATCGAAGCCGTGCCCGTCACGGGCTGCGCCACGTACCGCATCCCGTCAACCGCCGAGGGCGAAAATGCCGCGCCCCTGTTGCACGAACTCGATGACGTTGCCGTCCGGATCACAGACGAACAACGTGCCAATGCCGAAATCCAGCGGCTGATCCCGGTCCACCACCGACCGTCGTTCGCCGGTGAGCGACACCTGGAAAGGGGCAAGATCCGCATCGAGCAAACGGCCGAGCACTGCCTCCAACGTGTCGACCTCGAGCGCGATGTGTTTCGACAGCTGCATGCCTGCAGGCTGTTCCTCCGGCGGCATCAGGTGAATGGGAAACGTGCGACCGTCCCAGCCCAGCCAGTTGTCCTTGTCCTTGAAAACGGAGAGCCCGAGCGTGTCGCACCAGAAGGCTTTTGCCCGCGCCATGTCCTGGGTCGGCAATCCGCCATGGTGCAAGCGCTTGAACACTGTTTCTCCTGGAGCCATTGCGGCCTGGCACGTTAACGCAGCGCAGGCGTCGGCGCCAGGCTGCGGTCGGTGAGAGGATGCGCTCGCCGCGGATGTCAGGATTCTCTACTATGCGGATCCCTTCGCATCCCGGGCTTGTCGTGCAACCACCTGCCGCTGACGCCGTTCCACCCTCGAGTCCGATCCGGCGCAGCAACGGCTTTGCGGTGTTGAGACATCGCGATTTTTCTTTCTACGTCGGGGCGAGATTCTTTTCTTCGATCGCGACGCAAATGGTGGTCATCGCGGTGGGCTGGCAGGTCTACCACCTGAGCGGCCGGGTGCTCGACCTGGGCCTGATCGGGCTGTCGCAGTTCCTGCCGTTTCTGTGCCTGTCGTTGTTCGCGGGCCATGCCGCCGATGTGTACGACCGGAGAAGCGTCATTGCGTCGTGTCTGGCGCTTTACCTCGTCTGCGGGCTGCTGCTGCTGGGGTTGTCGCTCCACCAGGTGAGCCGCACGCTGCCGATCTTCCTGGTTCTGGCGTTGCTCGGCGTGGCGCGTGCTTTTCAAACGCCCGCCACCCAGGCGTTCGTACCGAACCTCGTGCCGGCGGAGTCGCTGGGCAGCGCCATCGCGCTGAACTCCTCGTCGAATCAACTGGCCACCATCGCCGGCCCCAGCATCGGCGGCGTCGTGTATGCCCTGGGTCAGGCCCCGAGCGGCGTCAACAGCGGCGCCAACTGGGTCTATGGTATCGCGGCCACCCTCTTTGCAGTGGCGCTGGCCATGATGTGGCAGGTACGTTATCGACGTCGAGAAACCCTCCGCAGAGCGGTGACCTGGCAGGGGCTGTTCGAGGGGTTGCGATTCGTGTGGCGCCGAAAAACGGTATTGGGTGCGATTTCTTTGGACTTGTTTGCGGTATTGTTCGGCGGCGCCTCGGCTTTGCTGCCGGCCTTCACCACGGATGTGCTGCATGCGGGACCGGAGGTGTTCGGTTACCTGCGCGCGGCCCCGGGCGTCGGCGCGGCGGCGATGGCGGTGTGGCTGGCGTTCAGGCCGATCCGGCGTGGCGTCGGAATGGTCATGTTCGCAGGCGTGGCATTGTTCGGCGTGGCGACCCTGGTGTTCGGACTCACGACGCGATTTTGGGTGGCGCTGGTCGCCCTGGTATTGCTGGGCGTCGGCGACATGGTCAGTGTGTTCGTTCGCATGTTGCTGGTGCAGATCGAAACGCCGGATGCGATCCGGGGACGGGTCAGTGCGGTGAACTCGGTGTTCATCGGGGCCTCGAACGAACTCGGCGAGTTCGAGTCGGGATTCACCGCCGCCTGGGTGGGGCTGGTGCCGGCGATCGTGCTCGGCGGAGCGGCAACTCTGGTGGTGGCGGGACTGTGGGCGGGGGTGCTGTTCCCCATGCTGTGGCGTCTGCAGACTTTCGAGCAATTGAAGGACAAGACCGTCGATGAAACCTAATGCTCACGATTCGCATGGTCACGGTAGTCACGGTGGTCACCAACACGGGGATCATGGCGAACACGGCGCCGACTCCCACGACGCACATGATCATGATGACCACGGCGCCCACGACCACGGCGACCATGGCCACGGCGCCCACCATGGCCACGGTCATTCGCACGCGCTGACCGCCGAGGGCATCAATGCCCGCATGGGAATTGCCGTCGCGCTCAACCTCGTGTTCGTCGTCGTCGAAGGCGGATTCGGGTTCGTGTCGAACTCGGTCGCTCTGATGGCAGACGCGGGCCACAACCTGGGCGACGTGCTGGGGTTGATCTGTGCGTGGGCGGCCATCCGTCTATCGCAACGTCCCCCGGGGGGCAGGTTCACCTACGGCCTCGGACGCTCCTCCGTGCTCGCGGCGCTCACCAACGCCGTGCTGCTCATCGCGGCTTCCGGGGCCATCGCCTGGGAATCCGTCGGCCGGCTGGTCGCGCCGCCGCCCGTGGCGGGGGTGACCGTCATGAGCGTCGCGGCGCTCGGCATCGCGCTCAACGGCTTCAGCGCCTGGCTGCTGCACGGCGGCAGTCACGACGACCTGAACCGCCGCAGCGCCTATCTGCACATGCTGGGGGATGCGGCGGTGTCCGCCGGCGTATTGATATCAGGCGGCCTGATCGTCCTGACGCACTGGAGCTGGCTGGACCCGTTGGTGAGTCTGGCCGTGGTCGGCGTGATCCTGGTGAGCACCTGGGGATTGCTGCGCGACTCGGTGCACCTGTCGCTCGACGGCGTTCCCTCCAGCGTCAATTCCAAGGCGGTGCTGTCTTTTCTTGCGGCCCAGCGTGGCGTGACCGACGTTCACGACCTGCATATCTGGGCGCTCAGCACCACCAGCGTGGCGCTCACCGCGCATCTGGTGGTGCCCGATCGGGAGGCGGAAGAAGCGTTGCTCGGCTCGTTGACGCCGAACTTGAAACAGCGGTTTCGGATCGACCACTCGACGCTGCAGATCGAGCGTGACCGCTGCGCACATGGCTGTCACGCCTGAGTTCAGGCGCCGTCGTGCGGAGGCTTGCTGAACAGATAATGTGATACCAGCCACTCGCGGCCGTGCGCATAGCCCCAGAGCTCCGCGCAGGACATGAAGAACACGCGCCAGTACACCCACCAGCGGCGCATCTGCTCCGCGCCGTAGGTCCCGGCCAGAATCGGTTCGATCCGCGCTCGATTGCGGTCCATGTTGGCCAGCCAGTGTTCGCTGGTCCGGCTGTAATGACGGCCGTCCACCTGCCAATGCTCGGCGATGCGCAGATCGTCCTGAAAATATAGCAGCAGATCATCGCTCGGCATGATGCCGCCGGTGAAGAAGTACTTCGCCATCCAGTCGCTCTCGTCGCGCACCTCGAAGGGATAGGCGTAGGTCTTGTGCGTGAAAATATGCACGAACAGGGTGCCGCCGGGCGCGAGCCAGCGGGAAATCCGCTGCATGAGGCTCGCGTAGTTGCGCATGTGCTCGAACATCTCCACCGACACCACCCGATCGAACTCGGTGCCCGTCGCGAACGAGAGATGATTGGCGTCGCAGGTGACGACCTCGAGGTTCTTGAAACCGCGGGCCGCCGCACGCGCATCGATGAAACGCTTCTGGGTACGCGAGTTCGACACCACCGTGATCTTGGAGTTGGGATAGTGCTCCGCCATCCACAACGACAACGAGCCCCACCCGCAGCCAAGTTCCAATATCCGGTCGCCGTCCGCGAGCCGTGCACGCTCCGCCGTGAGCGCCAGCATGCTGGCTTCTGCCTCGGCCAGGCTCTCCGTGCCGGTATGGTAGTAACACGATGAATATTTCAAATGTTCGCCGAGCACCAACTCGAAGAACTCGCAGGGCAGCTCGTAGTGCTGCAGGTTCGCGTCGGCGGTGTTGACCGCGATCGGACTCTGCCGAAGACGCGTGATCAATTTCATCAAATGCTTCTGCTGGGCCTCGGGATCGCCCTGGTCCTCTTCGGCCAGCCGCGCCTTCAGCAAGCGGCGGATGCCGAAACGCACCAGAAAGTCCGGCAGCAGATCCCGCTCCAGCAGGCGCATGGACAGGGAGGGGGAAAGAGTTTCGACGGCGGTGTTCATGATGCAACCTATACCAAAAAAAAGATCGAGGACACCTTCTGTCAGCCGCTGCGCGTCGTCAGCAGATCCGAGACCGGCGCATCGGCACGCAATCGCAGCAGGTGCCACAGCACGAAGGCCGACATGGCCATGTTGCCGAGCAACACGATGGCCACAAACCAGGCGAGGCGTGGCAGCGCCCGCCGCTCCTTGAACAAAACCCAGACATAGAACGTCAGGAAGCCAAAATAGGCGTCCATGAACGTCGCGATGGTCCAGTAACGGTCCTGCCCCGCGGTCAGGCCTGTCCACTGCTGCACGGGCTGGCGTGTCGCCGCCCAGCCGGTATAGACCAGCATGGTCAGGAATATGCCGGAGAACAGTATTTTCAGCGCGGTTTTGGACGACATGGGCTTCTCCTGAAGGTATTCGACCTGTGGAACGTTACGGATGCAATGTTCACCGCCGGCGGACACGTCGGGTGGGCACGGCCGTCAACGGGTCGTCCGGCCAGAAATGCTTCGGATAGCGGCCTTTCAAGTCTTTTTTGACTTCGTGGTAACCTCGGCTCCAGAAGCTCACCAGGTCACGGGTGATCTGCACGGGCCGCCCGGCCGGCGACAGAAGTTTCAGCAGCAACGGCAGCCGACCGCAGGCAATGCTGGGGGTGACGGTCAGCCCGAACATCTCCTGCAGCCGTACCGACACGGTGGGCACGTCGCCGTCCAGGTAGTCGATGGGAATGCGCGAACCGCTGGGCACCGTGAAGTGGGTGGGAGCTTCGCGCTCGAGGATGCTCTGTTGCGCATAACTTAATCGTGAATGCAGTGCATGAGGCAGATTCATGCGTGCAAAATGTTCGCGGCGCGACATCCCCTGCACCCAGGGCGGCGCCCACTCATCCAGCGTCGCGTCGAGCGCCTGGTCCGTCAGATCCGGCCAAGATTCTGGCGCAGTCACCGCGTGACGCCGCATGAGCTCCACGCGTGCGCGCCATTGGCGAAGCTCGGCATTCCAGGGGAGCGCGGCCACCCCGAGCTGGTGCAGCCCGACCAGTGCCGCCGCCAGCACCGCCGCCGGATCCGCGTCGAGCTCCGCCGAGTCGAGCAGCAAGGCCCCCAGACGTCGTTCACGGCGGGCGTGGACGGCCTGGACACGCTCATCCCAGGCGACTTGCGTGCGTTCGACGATCTGCGCGTCGAACAGCTTTTCGATGTCGATCAGCGTGAGCGGTGCGGCCAGAAAAATCCGCGCATCGCGCTCTGCGCCGTCGAGTTCCGCCGCCACGATGAATTCCGATTTCGACAACGCCTGAGGTTCGCCGAAGCGCGCACCCCGGCCATTCGCGAGCAGATACCGTCCGCTCTGCCCGCGGGCGCGGCCGATGCGGTCCGGATAGGCGAGCGCCAGCAGTATCCCGGTGGCCGAGTGCGGATCGAGTCTCTCGGCGGTCGCGCCGGCGAACTGCCGCTGCCATTGCGCGCTGCTGCGTTCGGCCTGGGCGAACGCCCGCCGGTCCACCGAGACGCCGGGCGGCAGAACACCCGTGTCGCCGCGCAATGCGCCGATCCGCAGGCGCAGATCGACGTCGCGGGCGCCGAAGGCCGCGCGCAGGATGTCCCGCTCGCTCAAGACCGCGGCAAGGTCGCAGGCCAGCCGCGGCGCGCCGAGCGCCCCCGCACGCATCAGCATGTGGGCCAGACGCGGATGTGCACCGATGCGTGCCAGGCTCCGGCCATGGGAAGTGATACGCCCCGCGGCGTCCAAGGCAGCGAGCTGCTGAAGCAGAGCGCGGGCCTGCGCCAGGGGAGCGGCGGGCGGCGCATCCAGCCAGCGCAACGCCGCCACGTCGGCCACGCCCCAGCAGCCGAGCTCGAGCGCCAGCGGGGCAAGGTCGGCATGCAGGATTTCCGGCGCGGTCTGCGGCGCCAGCGAGGCCTGGACCCCCTCGCTCCAGAGGCGGTAGCAATACCCTGAACTGAGACGGCCGGCGCGACCGCGGCGCTGATCCGCCGCGGCCTGCGACACCTTCGCCGTCACGAGGCGGCTCATGCCGGTCGCTGGATCGAACTGCGCGTAGCGCCGCAGGCCCGCGTCGACGACCACCCGGATGCCCTCGATGGTTAGACTGGTTTCGGCGAGCGTCGTGGCGAGGACGATCTTGCGCGAGCCCGGCGGTGCCGGCGCGAGGGCGGCGTCCTGCGCCGCGGCGGACAGATCGCCATAGAGCGGCAGAATGCGGGTATGCGCCGCAAACGGGTCGGCTTCCAAGGCGCGCTGCAAACGGCTGATTTCCGCGGCGCCCGGCAGGAAACACAGAATGTCCCCCTCGTGGGCGGCCCAGGCACGGCGGACGGTCTGCGCCATCTGCTGCTCCAGCGGCGCTTCGGCGCGACGCTCGACGTACCGCGTCTCGACCTCGAAACTGACCCCGCTCGAGGTCACGATGGGCGCATCGTCCAGCAACCGGGCGAGTGGCTGCAGGTCGAGCGTCGCGGACATGACGAGCAGCCGCAGATCCTCGCGCAGCGCCTGCTGGCTCTCGAGGCACAGGGCCAGCGCAAGATCGGCATGCAGGCTGCGCTCGTGAAATTCATCGAACACGACGCAGGCCACCCCCGGCAGTTCGGAGTCCTCCTGCAACATGCGCGTGAGGATGCCCTCCGTCAGCACCTCGATGCGGGTCTCCCGGCTCACCCGCGTATCGAGCCGGGTGCGGTAGCCCACCGTCCTGCCGACGGGTTCGCCGAGCAGGGTCGCCATGCGTGTAGCCACCGCACGGGCCGCGATGCGCCGCGGCTCGAGCATGAGTATCTTCCGGCGACCCACCCACTCCCCGCGCAGCAGATGCAGCGGGACGAGGGTGCTCTTGCCCGCCCCCGGGGGCGCCTGCAGGAGCGCCCGCGTGCCCCGCTCGAGTGCCGCCAGCAGCTCCGGCAACACGGCATCGATCGGCAGCACGGGCAGGCGGGGCGGAGCGTGGAGCATGGCGGCGCTACGATACCGCACCTGGCGCGTGGTACGATTCGACCCGGCGGGCCTGTAGCTCAGTTGGTTAGAGCAGGGGACTCATCGACAATGGTGCCTTCGCATCGCAAGGTGCGAAGTGGACGGGATGAATTCAGGGAAACCTTAGCGGCTCGGCCGATGGCAACCCTGAGCCAAGCCGGCGGTACACCGCCGGAAGGTGCAGAGACTACCTGAGCGCTGCAGTGCGCTTAATGACAGGCTAGAGCGTCCCGCACCCCTGACTACGAAGACGGGGGTGAAGAGATAGTCCACTCCTTCCGGAAACGGGAGGGCAAGTGAATCCCTTGGTCCTCGGTTCGAGTCCGAGCGGGCCCACCAACCCTTCATCCGCGACGTCAAGGCTGTCGGCCGGCGTCCACTGACGCGCCATTTCGTCGGATCTGCGCGGCGCGTTG